>NZ_JAESJL010000023.1:0-3225 GCF_016756945.1 Pseudomonas sp. MWU318 | reverse complement strand
GGGTACTGACTCGTGACCGGTTGGCCTCGCTTCAGCAAATCGGGTATGTGATACAGGTGTTTGTGAGCAGCGCGAACTTTCGGTTCATTGCGTCTTCACACACCGCAATCTGGTCTCTTTCGAGCATGCAGATTGCTTGGGTGTTATATGGTCAAGCCTCACGGGCAATTAGTATTGGTTAGCTCAACGCCTCACAGCGCTTACACACCCAACCTATCAACGTCGTAGTCTTCGACGGCCCTTCAGGGAACTCAAGGTTCCAGTGAGATCTCATCTTGAGGCAAGTTTCCCGCTTAGATGCTTTCAGCGGTTATCTTTCCCGAACATAGCTACCCGGCAATGCCACTGGCGTGACAACCGGAACACCAGAGGTTCGTCCACTCCGGTCCTCTCGTACTAGGAGCAGCCCCTCTCAAATCTCAAACGTCCACGGCAGATAGGGACCGAACTGTCTCACGACGTTCTAAACCCAGCTCGCGTACCACTTTAAATGGCGAACAGCCATACCCTTGGGACCGGCTTCAGCCCCAGGATGTGATGAGCCGACATCGAGGTGCCAAACACCGCCGTCGATATGAACTCTTGGGCGGTATCAGCCTGTTATCCCCGGAGTACCTTTTATCCGTTGAGCGATGGCCCTTCCATACAGAACCACCGGATCACTAAGACCTACTTTCGTACCTGCTCGACGTGTCTGTCTCGCAGTCAAGCGCGCTTTTGCCTTTATACTCTACGACCGATTTCCGACCGGTCTGAGCGCACCTTCGTACTCCTCCGTTACTCTTTAGGAGGAGACCGCCCCAGTCAAACTACCCACCATACACTGTCCTCGATCCGGATAACGGACCTGAGTTAGAACCTCAAAGTTGCCAGGGTGGTATTTCAAGGATGGCTCCACGCGAACTGGCGTCCACGCTTCAAAGCCTCCCACCTATCCTACACAAGCAAATTCAAAGTCCAGTGCAAAGCTATAGTAAAGGTTCACGGGGTCTTTCCGTCTAGCCGCGGATACACTGCATCTTCACAGCGATTTCAATTTCACTGAGTCTCGGGTGGAGACAGCGCCGCCATCGTTACGCCATTCGTGCAGGTCGGAACTTACCCGACAAGGAATTTCGCTACCTTAGGACCGTTATAGTTACGGCCGCCGTTTACCGGGGCTTCGATCAAGAGCTTCGCGTTAGCTAACCCCATCAATTAACCTTCCGGCACCGGGCAGGCGTCACACCCTATACGTCCACTTTCGTGTTTGCAGAGTGCTGTGTTTTTAATAAACAGTCGCAGCGGCCTGGTATCTTCGACCGGCATGAGCTTACGGAGCAAGTCCTTCACCCTCACCGGCGCACCTTCTCCCGAAGTTACGGTGCCATTTTGCCTAGTTCCTTCACCCGAGTTCTCTCAAGCGCCTTGGTATTCTCTACCCAACCACCTGTGTCGGTTTGGGGTACGGTTCCTGGTTATCTGAAGCTTAGAAGCTTTTCTTGGAAGCATGGCATCAACCACTTCGTCACCCAAAGGGTAACTCGTCATCAGCTCTCGGCCTTAAGATCCCGGATTTACCTAAGATCTCAGCCTACCACCTTAAACTTGGACAACCAACGCCAAGCTGGCCTAGCCTTCTCCGTCCCTCCATCGCAATAACCAGAAGTACAGGAATATTAACCTGTTTTCCATCGACTACGCTTTTCAGCCTCGCCTTAGGGACCGACTAACCCTGCGTCGATTAACGTTGCGCAGGAAACCTTGGTCTTTCGGCGTGGGTGTTTTTCACACCCATTGTCGTTACTCATGTCAGCATTCGCACTTCTGATACCTCCAGCAAGCTTCTCAACTCACCTTCACAGGCTTACAGAACGCTCCTCTACCGCATCACTTGCGTGATACCCGTAGCTTCGGTGTATGGTTTGAGCCCCGTTACATCTTCCGCGCAGGCCGACTCGACTAGTGAGCTATTACGCTTTCTTTAAAGGGTGGCTGCTTCTAAGCCAACCTCCTAGCTGTCTAAGCCTTCCCACATCGTTTCCCACTTAACCATAACTTTGGGACCTTAGCTGACGGTCTGGGTTGTTTCCCTTTTCACGACGGACGTTAGCACCCGCCGTGTGTCTCCCATGCTCGGCACTTGTAGGTATTCGGAGTTTGCATCGGTTTGGTAAGTCGGGATGACCCCCTAGCCGAAACAGTGCTCTACCCCCTACAGTGATACATGAGGCGCTACCTAAATAGCTTTCGAGGAGAACCAGCTATCTCCGAGCTTGATTAGCCTTTCACTCCGATCCACAGGTCATCCGCTAACTTTTCAACGGTAGTCGGTTCGGTCCTCCAGTCAGTGTTACCTAACCTTCAACCTGCCCATGGATAGATCGCCCGGTTTCGGGTCTATTCCCAGCGACTAGACGCCCTATTAAGACTCGCTTTCGCTACGCCTCCCCTATTCGGTTAAGCTCGCCACTGAAAATAAGTCGCTGACCCATTATACAAAAGGTACGCAGTCACCCAACAAAGTGGGCTCCCACTGCTTGTACGCATACGGTTTCAGGATCTATTTCACTCCCCTCTCCGGGGTTCTTTTCGCCTTTCCCTCACGGTACTAGTTCACTATCGGTCAGTCAGTAGTATTTAGCCTTGGAGGATGGTCCCCCCATATTCAGACAAAGTTTCTCGTGCTCCGTCCTACTCGATTTCATGACTAAGAGACTTTCGCGTACAGGGCTATCACCCACTATGGCCGCACTTTCCAGAGCGTTCCGCTAATCTCAAAGCCACTTAAGGGCTAGTCCCCGTTCGCTCGCCACTACTAAGGGAATCTCGGTTGATTTCTTTTCCTCAGGGTACTTAGATGTTTCAGTTCCCCTGGTTCGCCTCTTGCACCTATGTATTCAGTACAAGATAACCATCTTATGATGGCTGGGTTCCCCCATTCAGACATCTCCGGATCAAAGTCTGTTTGCCGACTCCCCGAAGCTTTTCGCAGGCTACCACGTCTTTCATCGCCTCTGACTGCCAAGGCATCCACCGTATGCGCTTCTTCACTTGACCATATAACCCCAAGCAATCTGGTTATACTGTGAAGACGACATTCGCCGAAAATTCGCAAAACTCTTAAGAGTCACTCACAAATTTTACCTTAGCCTGATCCGTTACCAGTGAAAGTAACGTTCAGTCTATCTTTCTATCACATACCCAAATTTTTAAAGAACGATCTAATCAAAAGACTAGAAATCA
>NZ_JAESJL010000022.1:0-4448 GCF_016756945.1 Pseudomonas sp. MWU318 | reverse complement strand
TGACCAACCCAGCGGGCACACCAGTCACCGTGACCCTGAGCAACGGCTCGGTGATCACTATCGAAGCTGGTAAAACTACCGGCACCGTGACCGTTCCCGCCCCAGCCGATGACGTTTACAAAGACGCTGGCAAGGTTGAAGTCACGATCAAAGACGCCGCAGGCGGCAATTTCGAGAACCTAGTGCCGAGCACCGTTCCGGCAGTGACTGAAGTCACTGACACCATCGACACCACGTCGGTGAAGCTGACCGCGACCGAGTCCGCTGCTGAAGGTGGCACCGTCACCTACACCGCCACCGTTGGCGCACCTGTTACCGGTTCGCCAGTCGTGGTGACCCTGGCCAATGGTCAGAACATCACCATCGAAGTCGGCAAGACCACCGGCACCGTGACCACCACCGCACCGAACGATGCGCTGAACGGTCACGAACCGCTGACCAACTCGATTACCGGCGTCATCGGTGGTAACTACGAAAATCTGGTCGCTGACAAAACCCCGGTCAGCACCACCGTCACTGACACCGTGGACACGACGAATCTGTCGCTCAGCGCCACCAACTCGGTCGCCGAGGGTGGTTCAATCACCTACACCGCGACCCTGACCAACGCTGCTGGCTCGCCAGTCACCGTGACCCTGTCCAACGGTTCGGTGATTACCATCGAGGCCGGCAAGACCACTGGCACCGTGACCGTTCCGGCGCCTGCCGATGACGTCTACAAAGATGCCGGCAAGGTCGAAGTCACCATCAACGGTGCAACCGGCGGCAACTTCGAGAACCTCGTTCCGAGCACTGTTCCGGCCGTGACCGAAGTCACCGATACCATCGACACCACGTCGGTGAAGCTGACCGCAACCGAGTCCGCTGCTGAAGGTGGCACCGTCACCTACACCGCCACCGTTGGCGCACCTGTTACCGGTTCGCCAGTCGTGGTGACCCTGGCCAATGGTCAGAACATCACCATCGAAGTCGGCAAAACCACTGGCACCGTGACCACCACCGCGCCGAACGATGCGCTGAACGGTCATGCGCCGTTGACTAACGCCATCACCGACGTGAGCGGCGGCAACTACGAGAATCTGGTTGCCGACAAAACCCCGGTCAGCACCACCGTGACCGATACCGTCGACACCACCAACCTGTCGCTGGCCGCGACCGGCACCGTCGCTGAAGGCGGTTCGATCGTCTACACCGCAACCTTGACCAACCCGGCCGGTACGCCGGTAACCGTGACTTTGTCCAACGGCGCCGTGATCACCATCGACGCGGGCAAAACCACCGGCACCGTGACCGTTCCAGCGCCAGCCGATGACGTCTACAAGGACGCCGGCAAGGTTGAAGTGACCATCAAGGATGCTGCGGGCGGCAACTTCGAGAACCTGGTGCCGAGCACCGTTCCGGCCGTCACCGAAGTCACCGACACCATCGATACCTCGACCGTGAAGCTGAGCGCCGATACTTCGGTGGCTGAAGGCGGCACTGTCACCTACACCGCGACTGTTGGCGCTCCAGTGACTGGCGCACCTGTTGTTGTGACCCTGGCCAACGGTCAGACCATCACCATCGACATCGGCAAGACCACCGGCACCGTGACGACCACCGCTCCGAACGATGCGCTGAACGGTCATGAGCCGCTGAACAACTCGATCACCAATGTCAGCGGCGGCAACTACGAAAACCTCGTCGCCGACAAAACGCCGGTCAGCACCACCGTGACCGACACCGTCGACACCACCAACCTGTCGCTGAGCGCGACCCCGGCGGTGAACGAAGGCGGCCAGATCACCTACACCGCCACCCTGACCAACGCCGCCGGCACCCCGGTGACCGTGACGTTGAGCAATGGCGCAGTGATCACCATCGAGGCCGGCAAAACTTCCGGCACCGTGACCGTTGATGCACCGAAGGATGATGTCTACAAGGACGCCGGCACCGTTGAAGCGACCATCAAGGGCGCGACCGGTGGCGACTTCGAAAACCTGGTGACCAGCAACACGCCGGCGGTGACCACCGTCAACGACACCATCGACACCTCCACCGTGTCGCTGACTGCCACCGCCAACGTCGCCGAAGGCGAAACCGTGGTTTACACCGCGAGCGTCACCGCACCGGTAACCGGCTCGCCAGTTGTGGTCACTCTGTCCAATGGCCAGACCATCACCATCGCCGTCGGTGAAACCACCGGCAGCGTAAACTTCGTCGCGCCGAACAGCCCGTTGGCCGGCGGCAGCTCGCTGAGCGTCGCCATCGACAAGGTTGCCGGCGGCAATTATGAAAACCTGGTGGCCGACAAGACACCGGCGAACACCTCGGTGTCGGACACTGTCGACACCACCAACCTGAACCTGACCGCCAGCGACTCGGTGGCCGAGGGTGGTTCGATTGTTTACACCGCGACCCTGACCAACGCGGCTGGTTCGCCAGTCACCGTGACCCTGTCCAACGGCGCGGTGATCACCATCGAAGCCGGTAAAACGTCGGGCACCGTGACCGTTCCAGCTCCGGCTGATGACGTTTACAAAGACGCCGGTAAAGTCGAAGCAACCATTTCGACTGCCACCGGTGGCAACTTCGAAAACCTGGTGCCGAGCACTGTTCCGGCCGTCACCAACGTGACCGACACCATCGACACCACCACGGTCAAACTGACCGCGACCGAGTCTGCTGCTGAAGGTGGCACCGTCACTTACACCGCGACTGTCGGTGCGCCGGTGACTGGCTCGCCGGTCGTGGTGACCTTGGCCAATGGTCAGAACATCACCATCGAAGTGGGTAAAACCACTGGCACCGTGACTACCACTGCGCCGAACGATGCGTTGACCGGCCATGCGCCGCTGACCAACGCCATCACCGATGTGAGCGGCGGTAACTACGAAAACCTCGTGGCGGATAAAACGCCGGTTTCGACCAATGTCACCGACACCGTCGACACCACCAATCTGTCGCTCAGTGCGACCGGCACCGTGGCCGAGGGTGGCTCGATCGTCTACACCGCAACCCTGACCAACGCCGCTGGTTCGCCAGTCACCGTGACCCTGTCCAACGGCGCGGTGATCACCATCGAGGCCGGTAAAACCTCTGGCACCGTGACCGTTCCGGCGCCAGCCGATGACGTGTACAAGGACGCCGGTAAAGTCGAAGCAACCATTTCCAGCGCTACCGGTGGCAACTTCGAGAACCTGGTGCCGAGTACCGTTCCGGCCGTCACCAACGTTACCGATACCATCGACACCACCACGGTCAAACTGACCGCGACCGAATCGGCTGCGGAAGGTGGCACCGTCACCTACACCGCGACTGTCGGTGCTCCGGTAACCGGTTCGCCTGTGGTCGTGACCCTGGCTAACGGTCAGAACATCACCATCGAAGTCGGCAAGACCACCGGTACGGTCACCACCACCGCACCGAACGATGCGCTGACCGGTCATGCACCGCTGACCAATGCCATCACTAACGTCAGCGGCGGCAACTACGAGAACCTGGTGGCTGACAAGACTCCGGTCAGCACCACCGTGACCGATACCGTCGACACCACTAACCTTTCGCTCAGTGCCACAGGCACCGTCGCTGAAGGCGGCTCGATCGTTTACACCGCAACTCTGACCAATGCCGCTGGTTCGCCAGTCACCGTGACCCTGTCCAACGGCGCGGTGATCACCATCGACGCGGGTAAAACCACCGGCACCGTAACTGTTCCAGCTCCGGCGGACGACGTTTACAAAGACGCAGGCAAAGTCGAAGCAACCATTTCAACCGCCACCGGTGGCAACTTCGAAAACCTGGTGCCAAGTACCGTGCCGGCTGTCACCGAAGTCACCGACACGATCGACACCTCGACCGTCAAACTGACCGCCGATACCTCGGTAGCCGAAGGCGGCACCGTCACCTATACCGCCACTGTTGGCGCACCAGTCACCGGTTCGCCGGTCGTGGTGACCCTGGCCAACGGTCAGAACATCACCATCGAAGTCGGCAAGACCACTGGCACCGTCACCAGCACCGCGCCTAACGACGCGCTGACCGGTCATGCGCCTCTGACCAACTCGATCACAGGTGTGACTGGCGGCAATTACGAAAACCTCGTGGCTGACAAAACCCCGGTCAGCACTAACGTCACCGACACCGTCGACACCACCAACCTGTCGCTGTCCGCGACCGGTACCGTGGCTGAAGGTGGCTCGATCGTTTACACCGCGACCCTGACCAACGCCGCTGGCTCGCCAGTCACCGTGACGTTGAGCAACGGCGCCGTGATCACCATCGAAGCAGGCAAAACCACTGGCACCGTTACCGTTCCGGCCCCCGCCGATGACGTGTACAAGGACGCTGGCAAAGTCGAAGCGACCATTTCGACTGCTACCGGTGGCAACTTCGAGAACCTGGTACCGAGCACTGCTCCTGCAGTCACCAACGTCACCGACACCATTGATACCACCACGGTCAAACTG
>NZ_JAESJL010000021.1:0-5893 GCF_016756945.1 Pseudomonas sp. MWU318 | reverse complement strand
CCCCGGCGTACGGCACTTCGCTGAGGCTCAGTGTTCCCTCGCTACGGTGCCCATCAGGGGGCATCGCCTACGGTTTGCTTCGCTGCACCTCCTCTCGATGTATGCGGCTTCGCCGCATGGCGCTGCGCGCCTAACCCCCTGATGGACACCTACGCTCGGCCTGCCGAAGGGGCTGAAGATCAAAAGCCAAAGCCAGATCAAAAACCAGATCAAGAGCCCCTCACCCTAGCCCTCTCCCAGAGGGAGAGGGGACTGATCGCGGTGTTTGGGAGAGTTACGCCGACGTGAAACACCCAGTCGAACTCAGGTTCTGAAAGGCTCAAAAATCGGCACCCTCTCCCTCGGGAGAGGGCTGGGGTGAGGGGTAGATCCAACACAGAACACAAGCCGACCGCATGCTTTTCCACCACTCAACAGGATGAGCGCAAGCTCGGCTGCAGCTTTTGATCTTGATCCACGGGCGACGTCGGAAGGCTGAGTGGAGGGATTGATTCGGGGGTGGGAGCGCAGCGACCGTTTGGCAAAGCCAAACACAGCGAGAGGAGGTGCAGCGAAGCAAACCGGAGGCGCTGCGCCCGGATCGATCCCGCAGCGAAGGAACCCCGAGCCTTAGCGAGCGGGCCGAACGTAGGAGCAAGCGTTTTTTTGCTTACTTTTTTTAGGCGTTTGTAAAAAAAGTGAGTCGCCGTGAGGGCGAAACCCTAAGCAGCCGTTACCGCAGCAAAGGATATGTACCCAATTCCAGTCCGATAACCGCCCACAAAAAAAATGCCCCGATCTCTCAACCAGGGCATTTCACTCAAACCACGTAACCAGAACTTAGTGCGAAACCGCCCCGCTCGCTCCAAGGCCAGTCTGCGAACGCACAAACTGCGGGAAGAACAGCGCCCGCTCGTTCTCGGCTGCTGCGGACTTGTCGGTAATCGAGAAGAACCAGATCCCGATGAACGCGATCACCATCGAGAACAACGCCGGATACTCGTACGGGAAGATCGCCTTCTCATGATGCAGAATCTGCACCCAGATGGTCGGGCCAAGGATCATCAGCCCCACCGCACTCACCAGCCCCAGCCAGCCACCGACCATCGCACCGCGGGTGGTCAGCTTCTTCCAGTACATCGAAAGCAACAGCACCGGGAAGTTGCAGCTCGCCGCGATGGAGAACGCCAGGCCGACCATGAACGCGATGTTCTGGCTCTCGAACAGGATGCCCAGACCGATCGCCAGCACGCCCAGGGCGATGGTGGTGATCTTCGACACGCGAATCTCATCCTTGTCGTTGGCCTTGCCCTTCTTGATCACGCTGGCATACAGGTCGTGCGACACCGCCGAAGCACCGGCCAGGGTCAGACCGGCCACCACCGCCAGAATGGTCGCGAACGCCACCGCCGAGATGAAGCCGAGGAAGATGCTGCCACCCACCGCGTCAGCCAGGTGCACCGCCGCCATGTTGTTGCCGCCGAGCAGAGCGCCCGCCGCATCCTTGAAGGCCGGGTTGGTGCTGACCAGCAGGATCGCGCCGAAGCCGATGATGAAGGTCAGAATGTAGAAGTAACCAATGAAGCCGGTTGCGTACAGCACACTCTTGCGCGCTTCTTTCGCATCACTCACGGTGAAGAAGCGCATCAGGATGTGTGGCAGGCCGGCAGTACCGAACATCAGGGCCAGGCCGAGGGAGAACGCCGAAATCGGATCTTTCACCAAACCGCCCGGGCTCATGATCGCCTCACCTTTCGGGTGAACCTTGATCGCCTCGGAGAACAGCATGTTGAAGTCGAAGTTGACGTGCTTCATCACCATCAGCGCCATGAACGAGGCACCGGACAGCAACAGCACCGCCTTGATGATCTGCACCCAGGTGGTCGCCAGCATGCCGCCGAACAGCACGTACATGCACATCAGGATACCGACCAGAATTACCGCGACGTAGTAGTCGAGACCGAACAGCAACTGGATCAGCTTGCCGGCACCGACCATTTGCGCGATCAGGTAGAACGCCACCACCACCAGCGAACCGCAGGCAGACAGGGTGCGGATCTGGGTTTGCCCGAGGCGGTAGGACGCCACGTCGGCAAAGGTGTATTTACCCAGGTTACGCAAGCGCTCGGCGATCAGGAACAGAATGATCGGCCAGCCCACCAGGAAGCCGATCGAATAGATCAGGCCGTCGTAGCCGGAGGTGAACACCAGCGCGGAAATCCCCAGGAAGGACGCCGCTGACATGTAGTCACCGGCAATCGCCAGACCGTTCTGGAAACCGGTGATCTTGCCGCCCGCTGCGTAGTAGTCTGCGGCCGACTTGTTGCGTTTCGAGGCCCAGTAGGTGATGCACAGGGTGGCACCGACGAACACCACGAACATGGCGATCGCGGAAACGTTGAGCGGTTGTTTGTGGACTTCGCCGGTCAAGGCGTCAGCGGCCCAGACGGCTGGCGCGAACGCTGCGATGATCAAAAGAGCCAGTAGACGCCGGATCATTGCTGAGCCTCCTTGAGAATCGCATTGTTCAGGTCGTCAAACTCGCCGTTGGCGCGCCGTACATAGATCGCAGTCAGGATGAAGGCCGAGACAATCAGGCCGACACCAATCGGAATGCCCCAGGTAATCGACGACCCGGGACTGAGTTTCGCCCCGAGCACTTGCGGCCCGTATGCGATCAGCAAGATGAATCCGGAGTACAGCCCGAGCATGATCGCCGAGAGTATCCAGGCGAATTTTTCTCTTTTTCGCACCAGCTCCTTGAAGCGCGGGCTGTTTTGAATCGAGAGGTAAATGCTGTCGTTCATTGTTTTTATCCTCGCAGCACAGATTATTGTTGGAACGTATCCACTGTATGCGGCTGCGGAACGGGTTCCAGACGACCTTAGTATTAGAACGACATGACGTTTTCGCCAATTTTCGGACGCTAATTAGCCGAAAGAATTGGAAAGAGGCTTTGAAACAGCCGTAAACCCTGCAAGACGGGACTTGTCGCTGGAAACAAATGTGGGAGCGAGCTTGCTCGCGAAGGCGTCGTGTCAGCCAACATTTCTGTCAACTGTTACACCGCTTTCGCGAGCAAGCTCGCTCCCACAGGGGTCAGGCGTTGTTGGTACTTTTATTTGGTCCAGTCAGCCACGCGATCCGGGTGCTTGGCGACCCAATCCTTGGCCGCCGCTTCAGGCTTGGCGCCGTCCTGGATGGCCAGCATGACTTCGCCGATCTCGTCTTTCGACGCCCACTGGAAGTTTTTCAAGAACTTGGCGACTTCCGGAGCCTTGGTCGCGAGCTCTTTGCTGCCGATGCTGTTCACGGTTTCAGCCGCGCCATACACGCCTTTCGGGTCGTCGAGGAAGCGCAGTTTCCACTTGGCGAACATCCAGTGCGGCACCCAACCGGTGACGGCAATCGATTCGTTCTTCTTCTCGGCACGGGTCAGCTCGGCAATCATGCCGGCGCCGGAACTGGCCTTGAGGGTGTATTTGTCCAGGCCGTAATCCTTGATCGCCTGATCGGTTTTGAGCATCACGCCTGAACCGGCGTCGATGCCGACGATACGGTTCTTGAAGGTGTCATCGGTCTTGAGGTCTTCGATCGATTTCGCCTTGACGTACTCCGGCACGATCAGGCCGATTTTCGCGTCCTTGAAGTTCGGGCCGTAATCGACGACCAGATCCTTGTTCTTCGTCCAGTACTCGCCATGGGTCACCGGCAGCCATGCCGAGAGCATCGCGTCGAGTTTGCCGGTGGCCACGCCCTGCCACATGATCCCGGTGGCGACGGCTTGCAGCTTCACGTCGTAACCGAGTTTCTGCTTGATCACCTCGGCCGCCACGTGGGTGGTCGCGACGCTGTCGGACCAGCCGTCAACGTAACCGATGTTCAGGGTCTGTTTTTCAGCGCTGGCGAATGTGGAACTCATCGCAAGTACCAGAGCGGCACCTGCGCCTAAAAGTCGTCGCATCTTCATCGTTTACTTCCCCGAAATGCTGCGCCCGACGGATGCCGGGCATCGTCAACGTATTGTTATGGTGCACAGCGCCCCCATCACGCCTGACCGCAAACTCGCTCGAATGCCAGTGGAGTACTGACGCTTTCGATCATCGGCCTGACGCCCGTAGCGACCTGCTCTGTCAGCGACCTCAATACAGCGAGAAACGACATCAGAAGGCCATTAATCGCCTCTGAATAATTGGCGCCAGACAATCCGCCCGAACTTTGCATGTGCAAATCATGCAGGCCACCAACCCGCGGATAAATGCAGGTAACATGCGTCGCTTTGCAGCCACTCGGCCTGACCATGTCCGCGACTTCCCGCTTCCCGTTTGTTCCTTATCTCTTCGCCTGCCTGCTCGGCCTTTTTGCCCTTGGCGGCTTCTGGTACGGCCTCGGCAAACCGGTGATCCTGCCGGACGCCGCGACCCCGACGCACAAGTTGCAATGCGCCTCCTACACGCCATTCGACAAGGACCAGTCGCCGTTCGACGTGCCGTTCAAGCTGCGCCCGGAGCGCATGGACGCCGACCTCGCCCTGCTGGCGACGCGCTTCGAATGCATCCGCACCTACTCGATGACCGGCCTCGAAGCCCTGCCGCAACTGGCGCGCAAGCACGGTCTGAAGTTGATGATCGGCGCCTGGGTCAACAGCAACCCGGTGGACACCGAGAAAGAAGTCGACCTGCTGATTGCTTCGGCCAACGCCAACCCGGATGTGGTCAGCGCGGTGATCGTCGGCAACGAAGCGTTGCTGCGCAAGGAAGTCACCGGCGCGCAACTGGCGAAGCTGATCAACAAGGTCAAAAGCCAGGTCAAGCAACCGGTCACTTATGCCGATGTCTGGGAGTTCTGGCTCAAGCACCCGGAAGTCGCGCCGGCGGTGGATTTCTTGACCATTCACTTGCTGCCGTATTGGGAAGATGATCCGTCGAACATTGACGTCGCTCTGCAACATGTGGCGGATGTGCGTCAGGTGTTCGGCAACAAATTCGCGCCCAAAGACGTGATGATCGGCGAGACCGGCTGGCCCAGCGAAGGCCGCCAGCGTGAGACCGCCCTACCGAGCCGGGTCAACGAGGCCAGGTTCATTCGCGGTTTTGTCGCGATGGCCGAGAAGGAAGGCTGGCATTACAACCTGATCGAAGCGTTCGACCAGCCATGGAAACGGGGCAGCGAAGGTGCGGTCGGCGGTTACTGGGGCCTGTTCGACGCCGATCGCCAGGACAAGGGCGTGCTCGCCGGGCCAGTGACCAATGTGCCGTACTGGAAGGAATGGCTGGGCGTCGGTGGGCTGATTTTCCTCGGCACGCTGCTACTCGGCGGCCGGGTTCGCACCACGCAATCGGCGTTGGTTCTGCCCCTGCTTGCGGCAGTTGCAGCCTGCTCGATCGGCGCCTGGGGCGATCTGGCGCGAGTGACCACGCGGTTTGCCAGCGAATGGCTGTGGGTCGGCTTGCTGACGGCGCTGAATCTGTTGGTGCTGGCGCATGCCGCGCTGACCTTGAGCAACCGTCAGGGTTGGCGTGAACGCGCGTTCAATTTGCTGGAACGCCGCGCTGGCTGGCTGGTTGCGGCAGCAGGTTTTGCAGCGGCGGTGATGATGCTGGAGATGGTCTTCGACGCACGCTATCGCAGTTTTGCCAGCATGGCATTCATCCTGCCGGCGCTGGTGTATGTGTGCCGTCCGGTCAGCGTGCCACGCCGGGAAATCGCCCTGCTGACCTTTATCATCGGCGCCGGCATTGCGCCGCAGTTGTATGAGGAAGGATTGTTGAATCAGCAGGCGTGGGGCTGGGCGCTGGTCAGCGGGTTGATGGTGGCGGCGTTGTGGCGCTGCCTGCGGGTTCGCAATCGTTGATTGAACAGCAAGATCAAAAGATCGCAGCCTTCGGCAGCTCCTACAGGGTTACACCGGCCA
>NZ_JAESJL010000020.1:0-15435 GCF_016756945.1 Pseudomonas sp. MWU318 | reverse complement strand
GGCCAAAATCATCGAATAAGCGGTTGTAATGTATTTTTCGGGCCGGCATAATGGTCGGCCTGATTTTGTTTTAGGTCAGTAGCTCAATTGGCAGAGCGACGGTCTCCAAAACCGTAGGTTGGGGGTTCGATTCCCTCCTGACCTGCCAGATTCACTCGGTGTGTCTGGCTTTCTTTTCACAGGATCTTCATAGATGACTCCTAAGGCTGAAGCTCAAGGCTCTCGCTTCGATCTGCTCAAGTGGCTTGTAGTAGTTGCTTTGGTGGTTGTTGGCGTTGTTGGCAATCAGTATTACGCTGCTTCGCCGATCCTGTACCGTGTACTCGCTTTGCTCGTAATTGCTGCTGTAGCTGCCTTTGTGGGCCTGCAGACTGCAAAGGGCAAGTCGTTCTTTGTACTGGTTAAGGAAGCGCGCACCGAGATTCGTAAAGTCGTATGGCCAACTCGCCAGGAAACCACGCAGACAACGTTGATCGTTGTTGCTGTGGTTATCGTTATGGCGTTGCTGTTGTGGGGTGTTGATTCCCTGCTCGGCTGGCTTGTTTCCTTGATTGTCGGCTAAGGGTGTCCCGTGGCTAAGCGTTGGTACGTTGTGCATGCTTACTCGGGTTACGAGAAGCATGTCATGCGCTCGCTGATTGAGCGCGTAAAGCTGGCTGGCATGGAAGATGGCTTCGGCGAAATTCTGGTTCCCACTGAAGAAGTGGTTGAAATGCGTAATGGCCAGAAGCGCAAAAGCGAACGCAAGTTCTTCCCAGGTTATGTGCTGGTACAGATGGATATGAACGAGGGTACTTGGCACTTGGTCAAGGATACTCCTCGGGTGATGGGTTTTATTGGCGGTACCGCCGACAAGCCGGCTCCAATCACCGACAAAGAGGCGGAAGCCATTTTGCGTCGCGTTGCTGATGGTAGCGATAAGCCGAAGCCGAAGACTCTGTTTGAGCCGGGTGAGGTTGTTCGTGTTACTGACGGTCCATTCGCTGACTTTAACGGCACCGTCGAAGAAGTTAACTACGAAAAGAGCCGTGTCCAGGTGGCAGTGCTTATTTTCGGTCGCTCTACCCCGGTAGAGTTGGAGTTCAGTCAGGTCGAAAAGGTCTAACTGAACAAGCATCCCAACCCCGCAGCCCTAGGCTGTGGGGTTTTGTCGTCACTGGGATAAACGCGCAAGTAACCGGGGAGCCTTTCGAGGCGTTCGAACCCGTAATTGGAGTGCCTCATGGCCAAGAAGATTACCGCTTACATCAAGCTGCAAGTGAAGGCCGCTCAGGCTAACCCAAGCCCACCTGTTGGTCCTGCTCTGGGTCAGCACGGCGTGAACATCATGGAATTCTGCAAGGCTTTCAACGCCCGTACTCAGGGTCTTGAAGCAGGTCTGCCGACTCCAGTGATCATCACTGTCTACAGCGACCGTAGCTTCACTTTCGAAACCAAATCCACCCCTGCTTCGGTTCTGCTGAAGAAGGCGGCCGGTCTGACCAGCGGTTCCGCTCGTCCGAACACCGTTAAGGTTGGCACTGTTACCCGTGCTCAGCTGGAAGAAATCGCGAAAACCAAAAACGCGGATCTGACTGCAGCTGATATGGATGCAGCCGTGCGTACTATCGCCGGTTCTGCTCGTAGCATGGGCCTTAACGTGGAGGGTGTGTAATGGCTAAGCTGACCAAGCGTCAAAAGGCTATCGCCGGCAAAATCGAAGCAGGCAAGGCCTACAACATTGTAGACGCTGCTGCTCTGCTGGCTGAGCTGTCGACTGTCAAGTTCAGCGAGTCGTTCGACGTTGCTGTAAACCTGGGTGTAGACCCGCGTAAATCCGACCAGGTTGTTCGTAGCGCTACTGTGCTGCCACACGGCACTGGCAAGACCGTTCGCGTTGCTGTGTTCACCCAGGGTCCAGCTGCTGAGGCCGCTCTGGCTGCCGGCGCTGACCGTGTAGGTATGGACGACCTGGCTGCCGAAATGAAAGGCGGCGACCTGAACTATGACGTAGTGATCGCATCCCCGGATGCCATGCGCGTTGTAGGTCAACTGGGTCAGATCCTCGGTCCACGTGGCCTGATGCCTAACCCGAAAGTCGGCACCGTAACTCCAGACGTAGCTACCGCGGTTAAAAACGCCAAGGCTGGTCAGGTTCGTTATCGCACCGACAAAAACGGCATCATCCACACTTCCGTTGGCAAGATCGGTTTCGATGCCGTCAAGCTGAAGGAAAACGTTGAAGCCCTGATCGCTGATCTGAAGCGTATCAAGCCAGCTTCTTCGAAAGGTATCTACGTCAAGCGCGTTACCCTGAGCACCACTATGGGCCCAGGTCTGGTTATCGACCAGAGCTCGCTGGACGCGTAAGACAAAGGTTGGTGCGATTATTCGCGCCAATTGAAAGATTGGGGTCCCTGCCTGGCGGGGGCTATCCAAGACCGTAGGCGGCGCAAGCCTTAAACCACAAGCCTACGCAGATGGTGCTCCCGGTTCCTTACCGAATCAGACACCAAAACGACATTCGGTTCCGACCGAGTGAAACGGTAACAAGCAGGAGTTAAACCCGTGGCAATTAATCTCGAAGACAAGAAGGCCATCGTCGCTGAAGTCAACGAGGCTGCCAAAGTCGCTCTGTCCGCTGTCGTGGTTGATGCCCGTGGCGTAACAGTAGGCGCAATGACCGGACTCCGTAAAGAGGCTCGTGAAGCTGGCGTTTACGTACGTGTTGTACGTAACACCCTGCTCAAGCGCGCTGTTGCTGACACTGAATACAGTGTTCTCAACGACGTGTTCACCGGCCCGACCCTGATTGCATTCTCGAACGAACATCCGGGCGCTGCTGCCCGCATCTTCAAAGAGTTTGCCAAGGGTCAGGACAAGTTCGAGATCAAGGCAGCTGCGTTCGAGGGCAAGTTCCTCGCAGCTAATCAGATCGACGTACTGGCAACTCTGCCGACCCGTGACGAAGCAATTTCTCAGCTGATGAGCGTGATTCAAGGCGCTACCAGCAAGTTGGCTCGTACTCTGGCGGCAATTCGCGACCAGAAAGAAGCTGCCGCAGCCTAAGGCTCGTCAACTTCTCGCGTTTTTTGTTTATTTCGATGGTCGCGTAGGCCGTCCCCCAATTCAGGAATTGAGTCATGTCTCTGACTAACGAACAAATCATCGAAGCAATCGGCCAGAAATCCGTAGTGGAAATCGTTGAGCTGATCAAAGCGATGGAAGAAACCTTCGGTGTTACCGCTGCTGCCGCTTCGGCTGGCCCAGCTGTAGCTGCTGCTGCTGTTGAAGAGCAAACCGAGTTCAACGTTGTTCTGCTGGAAGCTGGCGAGAAGAAGGTTAACGTGATCAAGGCAGTTCGTGAGCTGACCGGTCTGGGCCTGAAAGAAGCCAAAGAGAAAGTAGACGGCGCTCCTCAGGTTGTAGCTGAAGGCGTTTCGAAAGAAGCTGCTGAAGACGCCAAGAAGAAGCTGGAAGAAGCAGGCGCTAAAGTCGAGCTGAAATAAGTATCGACTTTGCTCCTCCAGCCCGAGCGTCAAGCGACAGGCTGATGGCTGGTGGCTCTTGCCACCGGCCTTTTTCCGTTATTGGCAGCCGACTGGGTCGGTGCTGATAAAGGCGCTGTAACCACCCGATGCGGTGGCGCAAACCATGGGGTTTGCACGATTTTCTGGCTGCTCCCGTCGGGAGGCGCCAAACAAGCAGGTGACCAAGCTGGGGAACGCTGATGGCTTACTCATATACTGAGAAAAAACGTATCCGCAAGGACTTTAGCAAGTTGCCGGACGTCATGGATGTGCCGTACCTCCTGGCCATCCAGCTGGATTCGTATCGTGAATTCTTGCAAGCGGGAGCGACTAAAGATCAGTTCCGCGACGTGGGCCTGCATGCGGCCTTCAAATCCGTTTTCCCGATCATCAGCTACTCCGGCAATGCTGCGCTGGAGTACGTCGGTTATCGCCTGGGCGAACCGGCATTTGATGTCAAAGAATGCGTATTGCGCGGTGTAACTTTCGCCGTACCTTTGCGGGTAAAAGTGCGCCTGATCATTTTCGACAAAGAATCGTCGAACAAAGCGATCAAGGACATCAAAGAGCAAGAAGTCTACATGGGCGAAATCCCATTGATGACTGAGAACGGTACCTTCGTAATCAACGGTACCGAGCGTGTTATCGTTTCCCAGCTGCACCGTTCCCCGGGCGTGTTCTTCGACCACGACCGCGGCAAGACGCACAGCTCCGGTAAACTGCTGTACTCCGCGCGGATCATTCCTTACCGCGGTTCGTGGCTGGACTTCGAGTTCGACCCGAAGGACTGCGTATTCGTGCGTATCGACCGTCGTCGCAAGCTGCCGGCCTCGGTACTGCTGCGCGCGCTCGGCTACACCACCGAAGAAGTGCTGGACGCGTTCTACACCACCAACGTATTCCACGTTAAAGGCGAAGGCCTGAGCCTGGAACTGGTGCCTCAGCGTCTGCGCGGTGAAGTGGCTGTCCTCGATATCCAGGACGATAAAGGCAAGGTTATTGTCGAGCAGGGCCGTCGTATTACTGCCCGCCACATCAACCAGCTGGAAAAGGCCGGGATCAAAGAGCTGGACGTGCCTCTGGACTACGTCCTGGGTCGCACCACCGCCAAGGTCATCGTGCATCCGGCTACCGGCGAAATCCTGGCAGAGTGCAACACCGAACTGTCGACCGAAGTCCTGGCGAAAATCGCCAAGGCCGGCGTTGTTCGCATCGAAACTCTGTACACCAACGACATCGACTGCGGTCCGTTCATCTCCGACACGCTGAAGATCGACTCCACCAGCAACCAATTGGAAGCACTGGTCGAGATCTATCGCATGATGCGTCCAGGCGAGCCGCCGACCAAAGACGCTGCCGAGACCCTGTTCAACAACCTGTTCTTCAGCCCTGAGCGCTATGACCTGTCTGCGGTCGGCCGGATGAAGTTCAACCGTCGTATCGGTCGTACCGAGATCGAAGGTTCGGGCGTGCTGTGCAAGGAAGATATCGTCGCGGTACTGAAGACTCTGGTCGACATCCGTAACGGTAAAGGCATCGTCGATGACATCGACCACCTGGGTAACCGTCGTGTTCGCTGCGTAGGCGAAATGGCCGAGAACCAGTTCCGCGTTGGCCTGGTACGTGTTGAGCGTGCGGTCAAAGAGCGTCTGTCGATGGCTGAAAGCGAAGGCCTGATGCCGCAAGACCTGATCAACGCCAAGCCAGTGGCTGCGGCGGTGAAGGAGTTCTTCGGTTCCAGCCAGCTCTCGCAGTTCATGGACCAGAACAACCCGCTGTCCGAGATCACCCACAAGCGTCGTGTCTCTGCACTCGGCCCTGGCGGTCTGACTCGTGAGCGCGCAGGCTTTGAAGTCCGTGACGTACACCCGACTCACTATGGTCGTGTCTGCCCGATTGAAACGCCGGAAGGTCCGAACATCGGTCTGATCAACTCCCTGGCTGCTTATGCCCGTACCAACCAGTACGGCTTCCTGGAAAGCCCGTACCGTGTGGTGAAAGAGGGTGTAGTCACCGACGAGATCGTGTTCCTGTCCGCCATTGAAGAAGCCGATCACGTGATCGCGCAGGCTTCGGCGACCATGAACGACCAGAAAGTCCTGATCGACGAACTGGTAGCCGTACGTCACCTGAACGAATTCACCGTCAAGGCGCCGGAAGACGTCACCCTGATGGACGTTTCGCCGAAGCAGGTAGTTTCGGTCGCAGCGTCGCTGATTCCGTTCCTCGAGCACGACGACGCCAACCGTGCGTTGATGGGTTCGAACATGCAGCGTCAAGCTGTACCAACCCTGCGCGCTGACAAGCCGCTGGTAGGTACCGGCATGGAGCGTAACGTGGCTCGCGACTCCGGCGTTTGCGTCGTGGCTCGTCGTGGCGGCGTGATCGACTCCGTTGATGCCAGCCGTATCGTGGTTCGTGTTGCCGATGACGAAGTTGAAACCGGCGAAGCTGGTGTCGACATCTACAACCTGACCAAATACACCCGCTCGAACCAGAACACCTGCATCAACCAGCGTCCGCTGGTGAGCAAGGGTGATCGCGTTCAGCGTAGCGACATCATGGCCGACGGCCCGTCCACCGACATGGGTGAACTGGCACTGGGTCAGAACATGCGCATCGCGTTCATGGCATGGAACGGCTTCAACTTCGAAGACTCCATCTGCCTGTCCGAGCGTGTGGTTCAGGAAGACCGTTTCACCACGATCCACATTCAGGAACTGACCTGTGTGGCCCGTGACACCAAGCTTGGCCCAGAGGAAATCACTGCGGACATCCCGAACGTGGGTGAAGCTGCACTGAACAAGCTGGACGAAGCCGGTATCGTTTACGTAGGTGCTGAAGTAGGCGCAGGCGACATCCTGGTCGGTAAGGTCACTCCGAAAGGCGAGACCCAACTGACTCCGGAAGAAAAACTGCTGCGTGCGATCTTCGGTGAAAAAGCCAGCGACGTTAAAGACACCTCCCTGCGTGTACCTACCGGTACCAAAGGTACTGTCATCGACGTACAGGTCTTCACCCGCGACGGCGTTGAGCGTGATGCTCGTGCTCTGTCGATCGAGAAGTCCCAGCTGGACGAGATCCGCAAGGATCTGAACGAAGAGTTCCGTATCGTAGAAGGCGCGACCTTCGAACGTCTGCGCTCCGCTCTGGTAGGCCACAAGGCTGAAGGCGGCGCCGGTCTGAAGAAAGGTCAGGACATCACCGACGAAGTTCTCGACGGTCTTGAGCATGGTCAGTGGTTCAAACTGCGCATGGCTGAAGATGCTCTGAACGAGCAGCTCGAGAAGGCTCAGGCCTACATCGTTGATCGCCGCCGTCTGCTGGACGACAAGTTCGAAGACAAGAAGCGCAAACTGCAGCAGGGCGATGACCTGGCTCCAGGCGTGCTGAAAATCGTCAAGGTTTACCTGGCAATCCGTCGTCGCATCCAGCCGGGCGACAAGATGGCCGGTCGTCACGGTAACAAAGGTGTGGTCTCCGTGATCATGCCGGTTGAAGACATGCCGCACGATGCCAATGGCACCCCGGTCGACGTCGTCCTCAACCCGTTGGGCGTACCTTCGCGTATGAACGTTGGTCAGATCCTTGAAACCCACCTGGGCCTCGCGGCCAAAGGTCTGGGCGAGAAGATCAACCGGATGGTCGAAGAGCAGCGTAAAGTCGCTGAACTGCGTACCTTCCTCGACGAGATCTACAACCAGATCGGCGGTCGTAACGAAGATCTGGACAGCTTCTCCGATCAGGAAATCCTGGATCTGGCGAAGAACCTGCGTGGCGGCGTTCCAATGGCCACTCCAGTGTTCGACGGCGCCAAGGAAAGCGAAATCAAGGCCATGCTGAAACTGGCAGACCTGCCGGAAAGCGGCCAGATGCAGCTGACTGACGGCCGTACCGGCAACAAGTTCGAGCGTCCAGTTACCGTTGGCTACATGTACATGCTGAAGCTGAACCACTTGGTAGACGACAAGATGCACGCGCGTTCTACCGGTTCGTACAGCCTGGTTACCCAGCAGCCGCTGGGTGGTAAGGCGCAGTTCGGTGGTCAGCGTTTCGGGGAGATGGAGGTCTGGGCACTGGAAGCATACGGTGCTGCATACACTCTGCAAGAAATGCTCACAGTGAAGTCGGACGATGTGAACGGCCGTACCAAGATGTACAAAAACATCGTGGATGGCGATCACCGTATGGAGCCGGGCATGCCCGAGTCCTTCAACGTGTTGATCAAGGAAATTCGTTCCCTCGGCATCGATATCGATCTGGAAACCGAATAACACGTGACGCGATCGAGAGCGGGGCAGGATTGCCCGCTCTCTGCTCCGCCAGGAGGAAAGGCCTTGAAAGACCTACTGAATTTGCTGAAAAACCAGGGTCAAGTCGAAGAGTTCGACGCCATCCGTATCGGATTGGCCTCGCCTGAGATGATCCGCTCGTGGTCGTTCGGTGAAGTTAAAAAGCCGGAAACCATCAACTACCGTACGTTCAAACCTGAGCGTGACGGTCTGTTCTGCGCCAAGATCTTTGGCCCGGTAAAGGATTACGAGTGCCTGTGCGGTAAGTACAAGCGCTTGAAGCACCGTGGTGTGATCTGCGAGAAGTGCGGTGTTGAAGTTGCACTGGCAAAGGTTCGTCGTGAGCGCATGGCGCACATCGAACTGGCTTCGCCGGTTGCTCACATCTGGTTCCTGAAATCGCTGCCGTCCCGTATCGGCTTGCTGATGGACATGACCCTGCGTGATATCGAACGCGTTCTCTACTTCGAGAGCTATGTCGTTATCGATCCGGGCATGACCACCCTTGAAAAAGGTCAGCTGCTGAACGACGAGCAGTACTTCGAAGCGCTGGAAGAGTTCGGTGATGACTTCGACGCCCGCATGGGTGCAGAAGCTGTCCGTGAACTGCTGCACGCTATCGACCTGGAGCACGAGATTGGCCGTCTGCGCGAAGAAATTCCGCAAACCAACTCGGAAACCAAGATCAAGAAGCTGTCCAAGCGTCTGAAGTTGATGGAAGCCTTCCAGGGTTCCGGCAACCTGCCAGAGTGGATGGTGCTGACCGTTCTGCCGGTTCTGCCGCCAGATCTGCGTCCACTGGTCCCGCTGGATGGCGGTCGCTTCGCGACTTCCGACCTCAACGATCTGTATCGTCGAGTGATCAACCGTAACAACCGTTTGAAGCGCCTGCTGGATCTGTCCGCTCCGGACATCATCGTGCGCAACGAAAAGCGTATGTTGCAGGAAGCTGTCGATGCACTGCTCGACAACGGTCGTCGTGGCCGCGCTATCACCGGTTCGAACAAGCGTCCTCTGAAATCCCTGGCTGACATGATCAAGGGTAAGCAAGGTCGTTTCCGTCAGAACTTGCTCGGTAAGCGTGTTGACTACTCCGGTCGTTCGGTAATTACCGTAGGTCCGACCCTGCGTCTGCACCAGTGCGGTCTGCCGAAGAAGATGGCTCTCGAGCTGTTCAAACCGTTCATTTTCGGCAAGCTGGAAATGCGTGGTCTCGCGACCACCATCAAAGCGGCCAAGAAAATGGTCGAGCGCGAACTGCCAGAGGTTTGGGACGTTCTCGCTGAAGTGATTCGCGAACACCCCGTTCTTCTCAACCGTGCACCGACCCTTCACCGTCTGGGTATCCAGGCGTTTGAACCGGTACTGATCGAAGGTAAGGCTATCCAGCTGCACCCTCTGGTCTGCGCCGCGTACAACGCCGACTTCGACGGCGACCAAATGGCGGTGCACGTACCGCTGACGCTGGAAGCCCAGCTCGAAGCGCGTGCGTTGATGATGTCGACCAACAACATTCTGTCGCCAGCCAACGGTGAGCCAATCATCGTTCCGTCGCAGGACGTTGTATTGGGTCTGTACTACATGACTCGTGAAGCGATCAACGCCAAGGGCGAAGGTCGAGTATTCGCGGATCTGCAGGAAGTTGACCGTGTGTTCCGTGCCGGCGAAGCCGCACTGCACGCCAAGGTCAAGGTTCGTATCAACGAAACCGTCAACGACCGTGACGGCAACAGCGTGAGCGGTACCCGTATCGTCGACACCACTGTCGGCCGTGCGCTGCTGTTCCAGGTTGTGCCAAAAGGTCTGTCGTACGATGTCGTCAACCTGCCGATGAAGAAAAAGGCGATCTCCAAGCTGATCAACCAGTGCTACCGCGTGGTTGGTCTGAAAGAGACCGTGATCTTCGCTGACCAGTTGATGTACACCGGTTTCGCTTACTCGACCATCTCCGGCGTTTCCATCGGTGTTAACGACTTCGTTATCCCGGATGAAAAAGCCCGCATCATCGGTGCAGCCACCGACGAAGTGAAAGAGATCGAGAGCCAGTACGCTTCCGGCCTGGTAACCCAGGGCGAGAAGTACAACAAAGTGATCGACCTTTGGTCGAAGGCGAACGACGAAGTTTCCAAGGCGATGATGGCCAACCTCTCGAAAGAGAAAGTCATCGACCGTCACGGCGACGAAGTCGATCAAGAGTCCTTCAACTCGATGTACATGATGGCCGACTCGGGTGCGCGGGGTTCCGCAGCACAGATTCGTCAGCTGGCCGGTATGCGTGGTCTGATGGCCAAGCCGGACGGTTCCATCATTGAAACGCCGATTACTGCGAACTTCCGTGAAGGTCTGAGCGTACTCCAGTACTTCATCTCGACTCACGGTGCTCGTAAAGGTCTGGCGGATACCGCGTTGAAAACTGCGAACTCCGGTTACCTGACTCGTCGTCTGGTAGACGTGGCGCAGGATCTGGTTGTAACCGAGATCGATTGCGGCACCGAACACGGTCTGCTGATGACTCCGCACATTGAAGGCGGTGACGTTGTAGAGCCGTTGGGTGAGCGCGTATTGGGTCGTGTTATTGCCCGTGACGTATTCAAGCCAGGCACCGAGGACGTCATCGTTCCTGCCGGTACTCTGGTAGACGAGAAGTGGGTCGAGTTCATCGAGCTGAACAGCATCGACGAAGTGATCGTGCGTTCGCCGATCAGCTGCGAAACCCGCTATGGCATTTGCGCCAAGTGCTACGGCCGTGATCTGGCGCGTGGTCACCAGGTGAACATCGGTGAAGCGGTCGGCGTTATCGCTGCCCAGTCCATCGGTGAGCCGGGTACCCAGCTGACGATGCGTACGTTCCACATCGGTGGTGCGGCAAGCCGTACTTCCGCAGCCGACAGCGTTCAGGTGAAGAATGGCGGTACCGTCCGTCTGCACAACCTGAAACACGTTGAGCGTGTGGATGGCCACCTGGTTGCTGTGTCCCGTTCCGGTGAGCTGGCAATCGCTGATGACTTCGGTCGTGAGCGCGAGCGTTACAAGCTGCCGTACGGTGCCGTGATTTCGGTTAAAGAAGGTGACAAGGTCGACGCTGGCGCAATCGTGGCCAAGTGGGATCCGCATACTCACCCGATCGTTACCGAAATGAAAGGTACCGTGACCTACGTGGGCATGGAAGAAGGCATCACGATCAAGCGTCAGACTGACGAATTGACCGGTATGACCAACATTGAAGTACTCGACGCGAAAGATCGTCCAGCTGCGGGCAAAGAAATCCGTCCAGCAGTGAAGATGGTCGACGACAACGGCAAGGATCTGTTGCTGCCAGGCACTGACGTTATCGCTCAGTACTTCCTGCCAGCCAACGCCCTGGTCGGTGTGGCGGACGGTGCGAAGATCGCGATCGGTGATGTTATCGCTCGTATCCCGCAAGAAACTTCGAAGACTCGTGACATCACCGGTGGTCTGCCGCGTGTTGCTGACTTGTTCGAGGCTCGTCGTCCGAAAGAAGCGTCGATTCTGGCTGAAGTCAGCGGCACCATCGCGTTCGGTAAAGAGACCAAGGGCAAGCGCCGTCTGGTCATTACTCCGAACGACGGTAGCGATCCGTACGAAGAGCTGATTCCGAAGTGGCGTCACCTGAACGTGTTCGAAGGCGAACAGGTAAACCGCGGCGAAGTTATCTCCGACGGTCCAAGCGATCCGCACGACATCCTGCGTCTGCTGGGTGTGAGCGCGCTGGCCAAGTACATCGTGAACGAGATCCAGGACGTTTACCGTCTGCAAGGCGTGAAGATCAACGACAAGCACATCGAGACCATCCTGCGTCAGATGCTGCGTAAAGTTGAGATCTCCGAGTCCGGCGATTCCAGCTTCATCAAGGGCGACCAGATGGAACTGACTCACGTTCTGGTAGAGAACGAGCGTCTGAGCGCGGAAGACAAGTTTGTCTCCAAGTTCACCCGCGTTCTGCTGGGTATCACCAAGGCGTCGTTGTCCACCGAATCGTTCATCTCGGCGGCTTCCTTCCAGGAAACCACTCGCGTACTGACCGAAGCGGCAGTCACCGGCAAGCGCGATTACCTGCGCGGCCTGAAAGAAAACGTGGTTGTGGGTCGTCTGATCCCGGCCGGTACCGGTCTGGCATATCACAGCGAGCGCAAGCGTCGCCGTGATGCTGACAAACCGTTGCGCGTAAGCGCCAGTGAAGTGGAAGCTGCACTGACCGAAGCGCTGAACTCGAGCGGTAACTGAGTTCTGCGATAAATGAGCTGAGGCCCTGATCGCTCCGTTCGTCGAATCGAGACAAATTGTCAAGGTTCGATGGGCGGGGAGGTCGGGGCCTTGCCTTGACTGGGGACAAGATCCTCTTTAGACTCTTGATCCCCTAAATTTGGCGGGAATCCGTTCCTGCCATTTTGCTTTTCTTGCAAGACAATAGCGTCGCAAGACAACAGTGGAGCTAGTAGATGGCAACTATCAACCAGCTGGTACGTCAGCCGCGTAAGCGTATCGTCGAGAAATCCGACGTACCTGCGCTGCAGAACTGCCCGCAACGTCGTGGCGTGTGCACCCGTGTGTACACCACTACGCCGAAAAAACCTAACTCGGCACTGCGTAAAGTATGCCGTGTGCGTCTGACCAACGGTTTCGAGGTTTCCTCGTACATCGGTGGTGAAGGCCACAACCTGCAAGAGCACAGCGTGGTACTGATCCGCGGCGGTCGTGTAAAAGACTTGCCAGGTGTTCGTTACCACACCGTTCGCGGCTCCTTGGATACTTCCGGCGTTAAAGGCCGTAACCAGGGTCGTTCGAAGTACGGTACCAAGCGTCCGAAGTAATCGGCCGTTTTGCAGATTTTCATTTTATTGAGTCGATAAGAGTAAGGTCGGGCTTGCATCCACTGGATCTGTCCCGAACTAACCTGAAGACCGCTTGAGGGCTTATCATGCCAAGACGTCGCGTAGCAGCAAAGCGTGAGATTCTGGACGATCCGAAATACGGAAGCCAGATCCTCGCCAAATTCATGAACCACGTTATGGAAAGCGGCAAGAAAGCCGTTGCCGAGCGTATCGTTTATGGTGCCCTGGAAACCGTGAAGGCTCGTAAGGCCGGCACCGATCCCCTGGAACTCTTCGAAAAAGCACTCGACGCCATCGCTCCGCTGGTCGAAGTGAAGTCGCGCCGCGTTGGTGGTGCTACTTACCAGGTTCCGGTCGAGGTTCGTCCTTCCCGCCGTAACGCTCTGGCAATGCGCTGGTTGGTAGACTTCGCCCGTAAGCGTGGCGAGAAGTCTATGGCTCTGCGCTTGGCTGGCGAACTGCTGGATGCTGCTGAAGGTAAAGGTGCTGCTGTTAAGAAGCGTGAAGACGTGCACCGTATGGCCGAAGCCAACAAAGCTTTCTCGCACTACCGCTTCTAATTTTAGCTTCACTAATTTTGCGAGGGCTTTATGGCTCGTACTACTCCGATTAGTCGCTACCGTAACATCGGTATCGTCGCTCACGTGGATGCTGGTAAAACTACCACCACCGAGCGCGTCCTTTTTTACACTGGCAAAAGTCACAAAATGGGCGAGGTGCATGACGGCGCCGCGACCACGGACTGGATGGTTCAGGAGCAGGAGCGTGGTATTACCATTACTTCTGCTGCCATTACCGCCTTCTGGAAAGGTTCCGAGAAGCAGTACCCGCACGAGCACCGTTTCAACGTCATCGATACCCCGGGCCACGTAGACTTCACTATTGAAGTTGAACGTTCCCTGCGCGTACTCGACGGCGCTGTCGTTGTATTCTGCGGTACTTCGGGTGTTGAGCCGCAGTCGGAAACCGTATGGCGTCAAGCCAACAAATACGGCGTTCCACGTCTTGTTTACGTAAACAAGATGGATCGTGCTGGTGCCAACTTCCTGCGCGTGATCGGTCAGATCAAACAGCGTCTGGGTCACACTCCGGTGCCGATTCAGCTGGCTATCGGTTCGGAAGACAACTTCCAGGGCCAGATCGACCTGATCAACATGCAGGCTGTTTACTGGAACGACTCTGACAAGGGTATGGTTCCTGTTCGCAAGGAAATCCCTGCGGACATGCTCGAGCTCGCCACCGAATGGCGCAGCAACATGGTTGAGGCTGCGGCCGAAGCCAGCGAAGAGCTGATGAACAAGTACCTGGAAGGCGAAGAGCTGTCGATCGAAGAGATCAAGGCTGCTCTGCGTCAGCGTACTATCGCTGGCGAAATCGTTCTGGCTGTGTGCGGTTCGTCGTTCAAGAACAAGGGCGTTCCCCTGGTCCTCGACGCCGTTATCGACTTCCTGCCTGCTCCAACCGACATTCCTGCGATCAAGGGCTCCAACCCTGATAACGAGGAAGAGGAAATGGAGCGTCACGCAAGTGACGACGAGCCGTTCGCGGCACTGGCGTTCAAAATCGCTACCGACCCATTCGTGGGTACTTTGACCTTCGTCCGTGTTTACTCGGGCGTGTTGAACTCCGGCGACGGCGTGATCAACTCGGTTAAAGGCAAGAAAGAGCGCGTGGGTCGTATGGTGCAAATGCACGCAAACGCCCGTGAAGAGATCAAGGAAGTACGCGCTGGCGACATCGCGGCCCTGATCGGCATGAAGGACGTCACCACTGGTGAAACCCTCTGCAACGCTGACAAGCCAATCATCCTGGTTCGCATGGACTTCCCGGAGCCGGTTATTTCGGTTGCCGTAGAGCCTAAGACCAAGGATGACCAGGAAAAAATGGGTATCGCACTGGGCAAGCTGGCTCAGGAAGACCCGTCTTTCCGCGTTAAAACTGATGAAGAGACTGGTCAAACGATCATCTCCGGCATGGGCGAGCTGCACCTGGACATCCTGGTTGACCGGATGCGCCGTGAGTTCAACGTCGAAGCCAACATCGGCAAGCCTCAGGTTTCGTACCGTGAGCGCATCACGAAGAGCTGCGAAATCGAAGGCAAGTTCGTTCGTCAGTCCGGCGGTCGTGGCCAGTTCGGTCATTGCTGGATCCGTTTTGCTCCTGCTGACGAAGGTCAGGAAGGTCTGCAATTCCTGAACGAAGTAGTAGGTGGTGTGGTTCCTAAGGAATACATCCCGGCTATCCAGAAGGGTATCGAAGAGCAGATGAAGAACGGCGTTGTTGCCGGCTATCCGCTGATCGGCCTGAAGGCTACCGTGTTCGATGGTTCTTACCACGACGTCGACTCCAACGAGATGGCGTTCAAGGTGGCTGCTTCCATGGCGACCAAGCAACTGGCCCAGAAGGGCGGTGGTGAGTTGCTCGAGCCGATCATGGCGGTAGAGGTTGTTACGCCTGAAGACTATATGGGTGATGTAATGGGCGACCTTAACCGTCGTCGCGGCATGATCCAGGGTATGGAAGACACAGTGTCCGGCAAGGTTATCCGTGCCGAGGTTCCACTGGGTGAGATGTTCGGTTATGCGACCGACGTTCGTTCCATGTCCCAGGGTCGCGCAAGCTACTCTATGGAATTCAAAAAATACGATACGGCTCCGTCGCACATCGTCGAATCCGTAACCAAAAAACAAGGCTGATTCAGCCCCTTTAGGCTAGGAGTTAATTGTCGTGGCTAAAGAAAAATTTGATCGTTCCCTACCGCACGTCAACGTTGGCACCATC
>NZ_JAESJL010000002.1:0-900207 GCF_016756945.1 Pseudomonas sp. MWU318 | reverse complement strand
TTTCGGTCAGCGAGGTGCCGGTCTCGACAACCACGTCACCGATGTTGTCGACGTAGTAAGTGTCGTTGCCGGCACCGCCGATCATGGTATCGGCGCCGGCCATACCGTTGAGGGTATTATTCAGATCGTTGCCGGTCAGCTTGTCGTTGAAAGCCGAGCCAATGGCGTTCTCGATCTTGGCACCAATCGCGATCCCGAGTCCGTCATTGACCAAGGTGTTGTTGGTGAGGTCGGTGAAGGCTTTGCCGATCTGACTGTAGGCGCCCTCATTCAAATTGATGTTGACGGCTGCGAGCTGGTTGCTGCCATCAATGGTGTCATTGCCACCTGCATCCCAGATCGTCTCGAAGACGGACTGGTTGGCATCCCATTTGTAAACGTTGTCGCCGGTTTGCCAAAGCATGTTGGCGCCATACAGGCTTTGCATCGCAATGATGTCCAGCACCATTGGCGTCGTTGGCTGATAGGAGTAGTTGCTGTTGTAACTCATCACGGTGAAGTGAACGTCATCAAACGACGGATCGAGCAATTGTTTGTTGGCTGCACTTGTATCGAAAGGATGCTTGAGGCCCAGGGCATGTCCGATTTCATGCACAAACGTCAGGTAATCGTAGGTGCCCTTGACCGGATTCGGATCATCGGTAGCCATCCCGACCCATACATCGCCCGCAGCGGGCAGGTTGTCAGGAAAGTAAGCCCACGCCGCCGTTTTGTTGTCCATCAACCGATAGCCACCGAAGCGCAGATCACCCACAGTGCCCAGGTTATCGCTGGTGAGGGTGAAATTGATGTTGGCAACGGCGCTCCACGCCCCCAGGGCCCCGATAATCGAAGTCTTCTGCGCGGTCGTCAGTTCATACAGTGCGTTGTATTCATTCTTAGGGCTGTAATTGGTGGCGAAATACGAAGTCCCCGGAGCCATGAAGCTATAGCTGAGGTTGGTCGCCCCGAACGGATTCCAGTCGGATCCGAGCCAGAATTTACCGGCAATAAGGCTGTCGACGAGCGCATTGCCAGTCAGTGAAGCGGGAAACGTGAAGGAGTACGTCAAGGGCGTAGGCATGCGGGGATTTCCTGAGTGCGCTGCGGCCCTTCCTGAATGCGACCGCTACAAAAAAATGCGATTTTGCACCAGAAACAATACATTTGACATCATTGAGCCATCATTTTTCGGATTGGTGGCGTCAAATAACTGACCGGGCGATCTGTATCGGCATGTGCAGTAGAATTCTGAAATAAGCCACACGACCGTTCGTCCAGGAATTTTCATGACTGCTCTCAGCTCTACACTCATCCGCGAAACCTTCCCCGTCGGCCCGCTCCAGTGCAACTGCACGATCATCGGCGACCCGCTCACTAAAAAAGCCATCGTCGTCGACCCGGGCGGCAATCCTGACCTGATCATGGCGCGCCTCGATGCTCACGGTCTGAAAGTCGTCAGCATCATCCACACCCACGCGCATCTCGATCACTTCCTCGCCTCCGGGCAGATGAAAGAGAAAACCGGCGCGACCCTGCACCTGCACAAGGAAGACCAGTTCCTGTGGGATAACCTCGAGATGCAATGCCAGATGTTCGGCGTGCCTTACACCCCGGTACCGTCGCCGGATCGCTGGTTGAGCGACGATGAAGAACTGGCCTGCGGCTGCGGCGTGGCGCTGCATACCCCGGGACATACACCCGGTTCAATGAGCTTTTGGTTTTCCGAGGCTAAGCTGTTGATTGCCGGCGACACGTTGTTTCGTCGCGGGGTAGGGCGCACGGATTTGTGGGGCGGCGATCAGGCGACCATCGTGCGATCGATCAAGCAGCGGCTGTACACCCTCGACGAAGACGCAATCGTGGTTACCGGGCATGGTCCGGACACGCGTCTTGGAGATGAAATGCGCGAAAACCCGTTCGTGCGCGCCTAAACATTTTGTCACGAGTGTGCGGCGGAATTTTTCGGCATTGTCATGATCCAACGCCCGCACAGGTCTATTGCCTAGGGCCGCTGCCACACAGAATGCGAAAACCAGGAGCTCTTCATGTTCACCACGCCTCGTTTGATTATTGTTGCTACCGCTGTAGCCATGTTGGCCGGCTGCGCCTCGCCCAACCCGTATGACAATCAGGGGCAGGCCGACGGTGGCTCGCAAGGCATGAGCAAAACCGCCAAGTACGGTGGCCTCGGCGCTCTGGCCGGTGCCCTGGCGGGTGCCGCCATCGATCACAACAACCGTGGCAAGGGCGCCCTGATTGGCGCGGCGGTGGTCGGTGCATCGGCCGCGGGTTACGGTTACTACGCCGACCAGCAAGAGAAAAAGCTGCGCGCCAGCATGGCCAATACCGGGGTTGAAGTGCAGCGCCAGGGCGATCAGATCAAACTGATCATGCCGGGCAACATCACCTTCGCCACCGATTCGGCGAACATCGCCCCAAGCTTCTACCAGCCGCTGAACAACCTGGCGAACTCGCTGAAAGAGTTCAACCAGAACCAGATCGAAATCGTCGGCTACACCGACAGCACCGGCAGCCGCCAGCACAACATGGACCTGTCCCAGCGTCGTGCGCAGAGCGTGGCGACCTACCTGACTTCTCAAGGTGTCAGCGGTGCCAACCTGTCGGCCCGTGGCGCCGGCCCGGATAACCCGATTGCCAGCAACGGTGACGTCAATGGCCGCGCGCAGAACCGCCGCGTCGAGGTCAACCTGAAAGCGATTCCGGGTCAGCAGTATGGTGGTCAGCAGCAACAGCCGGGGACGGTTCAGCAGTATCCGTAAGTGAATGCTTGAGTGAAGAAATGCCCGGTCTTGTGACCGGGCATTTTTTTTGGTTTGCCCGTGCTGGCCCTTTCGCGAGCAAGCCCGCTCCCACAGGGATGGGTGTTGTTCAAAGAATCTGCGTTCACCACATGACCCTGTGGGAGCGGGCTTGCTCGCGAAGGGGCCGGACAAACACCCTCAAATCATCAGATACAAAAAAAGCCCCCGGACAACCGAATTGTCCGGGGGCTATTTGCTTGCAGCGAAGACTGATTACTTCTTCAAACCATAATGCTCATCGAGCATGCCAGGCGAGTTCGGGGCTTTCGGTGCGTAGTCGCGTGGCGGCTCCTGATCGCGCGGTGGCGTCAGACGTTCGCGCGGTGCCTGCGCGGCATCGGCGTGCAAAGCGGCGATCAGGCGTTGACGGGTCTGCTCGTCCAGGGCCAGGCGGTTGGCGCCCTCGGCGAGATGATCCTGTACTTCCTGATAGCTCTGGGTCAGCTTCTTGACCAGCGTCGCGGTGCTGTTGAAGTGGGTGACCACCTCGTTTTGATAGCTGTCGAAACGCTCCTGGATATCATCCAGTTGACGCTGCGTGCGGCTCGGCGCGGCATTCGGTGCGACGCGAGCGATCAGGAATCCAATGGCGACACCCACAACCAGGGCAAGAGTCGGTAACAACCAAACTAAGAGCGAGTGTTCCACGAGTCCTTCCTCTATAAACGGCTTTGCTTTACGTTAACGGCTCGAACCTGCGCTGTATACCGCGATTCACTCGCAATAGATTGGCACAGACAATTTGCTAGACGAGTCGACCCGATTCGAGGTCACGGAGTTCCTTCCTTGCTGATGCGTGAAACCCCTGTAGTGATTGATGGCCCAGTCGGCCAAATCGAAGCGCTGTACCTCGATAACGAGCAGCCAGTCGGCATCGCGCTGATATGCCATCCAAACCCGGTGCAGGGCGGCACCATGCTCAACAAGGTCGTCTCGACCCTGCAGCGCACTGCGCGCGACGCAGGTTTGATCACCTTGCGCTTCAACTATCGCGGCGTCGGTGCCAGCGAAGGCTCCCACGACATGGGCAGCGGTGAAGTCGACGACGCTCAGGCTGCCGCAGCATGGCTACTGGAAAAGCATCCGGAGCTGCCGCTGACCCTGTTCGGTTTCTCCTTCGGCGGATTTGTTGCAGCAAGTCTCGGCGGTCGTCTCGAAGCCCAGGGCGTGCAGCTCAAGCAGTTGTTTATGGTCGCGCCGGCGGTGATGCGCCTGAGCGATCAGGATCAACTGCCACAGCACGGCGAGCTGACCGTGATCCAGCCGGAAACCGACGAAGTGATCGATCCGCAGTTGGTCTACGACTGGTCGGAAAAACTCCAGCGCCCCCATGAGCTGCTGAAAGTGGCAGAATGCGGACACTTTTTTCATGGCAAGCTGACCGATCTCAAGGATCTGATCCTGCCGCGTCTCTCGAATTGATTGCAGTCTGACAAGCGATTACCCATGACGAACCGTACCCGTATCCTCACCGGCATCACCACCACCGGCACGCCGCACCTGGGCAACTACGCCGGCGCCATCCGCCCGGCGATCCTCGCCAGCCGCGACAGCAATGCCGATTCGTTCTACTTCCTGGCCGACTACCACGCCCTGATCAAATGCGATGACCCGCTGCGCATCCAGCGCTCGCGTCTGGAAATCGCCGCGACCTGGCTGGCCGGTGGCCTGGATGTCGACCGTGTGACCTTCTATCGCCAGTCCGACATCCCGGAAATCCCCGAGCTGACCTGGCTGCTGACCTGCGTCGCCGCCAAGGGCCTGCTCAACCGTGCGCATGCCTACAAGGCCTCGGTGGACAAGAACGTCGAGAGCGGTGAAGACCCGGATGCCGGGATCACCATGGGGCTCTACAGCTACCCGGTGCTGATGGCGGCGGACATCCTGATGTTCAACGCGCACAAGGTGCCGGTCGGTCGCGACCAGATCCAGCACGTGGAAATGGCCCGTGACATCGGTCAGCGCTTCAACCACCTGTTCGGCCAGGGCAAGGAGTTCTTCACTATGCCTGAAGCGCTGATCGAGGAAAGCGTGGCGACCTTGCCGGGCCTCGACGGGCGCAAGATGTCGAAGAGCTACGACAACACCATCCCGCTGTTCACCAGTGCCAAAGAGATGAAGGACGCGATCTCGCGGATCGTCACCGACTCCAAGGCGCCGGGCGAGGCCAAAGATCCGGACAACTCGCACCTGTTCACTCTGTTTCAGGCGTTCGCCACACCGGCGCAGGCGGACGAGTTCCGTAGCGAACTGCTCGGCGGTCTGGGTTGGGGCGAGGCGAAGAGTCGTCTGTTCCAGTTGCTCGACAATGAACTGGGCGAGTCCCGCGAGCGCTATCACCAACTGATCGAGCGCCCTGCGGATCTGGAAGACATCTTGCAACACGGCGCGAAAAAAGCCCGTGCGGTGGCGACGCCGTTCCTCAACGAACTGCGTGAAGCGGTCGGCCTGCGTTCGTTCGTCAATCAGGTGCAAGTCGCGGCGACTACCAAGAAGAAAGCCGTGAAAGCTGCACGTTTCGTCAGCTTCCGTGAAGACGACGGCAGCTTCCGCTTCCGTCTGCTGGCGGCCGATGGCGAGCAACTGCTGCTGTCGCGCAACTTTGCCGACGGCAAAACCGCCGGCCAGGTGACCAAGCAACTGCAGGCCGGTCAGGCGCTGGACATCCGCAATCAAGACCTGAGCTTCAGCGTGTGGTTGGAAGGTGAGTGCGTTGGCGACAGCCCGGCGTTCGCCGATGCTGCTGCGCGGGACGCGGCTGTCGAAGCTCTGCGCGTTGCACTGACCCCGGTTCAGGACTAATCCGCGGCGCGGCCCGACCAAGGGCTGATTGCCATTCCTACGGGCCGTCGCTACAGTGACGGCCCGTTTTTGTTGCCTTGCTAACGAATTATGACGCCCCTAGAACGATATCAAGCTGATCTGAAACGCCCGGACTTCTTCCATGACGCCGCGCAGGAAACTGCCGTGCGTCATCTGCAGCGCCTGTACGACGATCTGATCGCGGCCGAGCAGAACAAGCCGGGTTTGCTGGGCAAGCTGTTTGGCAAGAAGGATCAGACGCCGGTCAAGGGCCTGTACTTCTGGGGCGGCGTGGGTCGCGGCAAGACTTACCTGGTCGACACCTTCTTCGAAGCGCTGCCGTTCAAGGAAAAGACCCGCACCCACTTCCACCGCTTCATGAAGCGCGTGCACGAAGAGATGAAAACCCTCGGCGGCGAGAAAAACCCGCTGACCATCATCGCCAAGCGCTTTGCGACCGAGTCACGAGTGATCTGCTTCGATGAATTCTTCGTCTCGGACATCACCGACGCGATGATCCTCGGCACGCTGATGGAAGAGCTGTTCAAGAACGGCGTGACCCTGGTCGCGACCTCGAACATCGTCCCGGACGGCTTGTACAAGGACGGTCTGCAGCGCGCGCGGTTCCTGCCGGCCATTGCACTGATCAAGCAGAACACCGAAATCGTCAACGTCGACAGCGGCGTCGACTACCGTCTGCGCCACCTCGAACAAGCGGAGCTGTTCCACTATCCGCTGGACGAAGCCGCGCACGAAAGCCTGCGCAAGAGTTTCAAGGCCCTGACACCGGAATGCACCGCAGCGGTGGAAAACGATGTGCTGATCATCGAGAACCGCGAAATCCGTGCCCTGCGCACCTGCGACGACGTGGCCTGGTTCGACTTCCGCGAACTGTGCGACGGCCCGCGCAGCCAGAACGATTACATCGAGCTGGGCAAGATCTTCCACGCCGTGCTGCTCAGCGGCGTCGAGCAGATGAGCGTCACCACCGACGACATCGCCCGGCGTTTCATCAACATGGTCGACGAGTTCTACGATCGTAACGTCAAGCTGATCATTTCTGCCGAAGTCGAATTGAAAGACCTGTACACCGGCGGACGCCTGACATTCGAATTCCAGCGTACGCTCAGCCGTCTGCTGGAGATGCAATCGCACGAATTCCTGTCCCGGGCGCATAAGCCTTAAACAGATTCGGCATACAAAAAAGGGCCTGCAATTGCAGGCCCTTTTTTGTGCGCGGAACAATCAAAAGATCGCAGGCTTCGCCAGCTCCTACAGGTGCATCCCAATCTGTAGGAGCTGCCGCAGGCTGCGATCTTTTGCTTTTAGGCGGCCTGCTGAAACTGCTGCCGATACTGGTTCGGCGACAGCTCCGTATGCTGGCGAAACAGCCGCGCAAAGAAACTCGCATCGTCGTAGCCGACCTCATAACTGATGGTCTTGATGCTCTTGCGGCTGCCGGACAGCAAGCCCTTGGCGGTCTCGATGCGCAGGCGTTGCAGGTAGTGCAGCGGTTTGTCGCCGGTCGCGGTCTGGAAGCGGCGCATGAAGTTGCGGATGCTCATGCCGTGCTCGCGGGCCACGTCTTCGAAGCGGAACTTGTCGGCGAAATGCTCTTCGAGCCAGTGCTGGATCTGCAGGATGATCACGTCCTGGTGCAACTTCTGCCCACCGAACCCGATACGTCCCGGCGAATAGCTGCGCTGCACTTCATACAAAATGTCGCGGGCCACGGCTTGCGCCACGTTGGCGCCGCAGAAGCGTTCGATCAGGTAAATATAGAGGTCGCAGGCCGAAGTGGTGCCGCCGGCGCAATACAGATTGTCGGCGTCGGTCAGGTGCTTGTCCTGATTGAGGTACACCTTGGGGAAGCGTTCGGCGAAGGCATTGAAGAAACGCCAGTAGGTGGTCGCTTCCTTGCCGTTGAGCAATCCGGCCTCGGCCAGCCAGAACACACCGGTGGCTTCGCCGCAGAGCACGGCACCGCGGGCATGCTGCTCGCGCAACCATGGCAAGATCTGCGGATAACGGCCGCAAAGGGTTTCGAAATCGTCCCAGAACGCCGGGAGGATGATGACATCGGCGTTTTCCAGGCCGCCGTCCACTGGCATCATCACGTCACTGAAGCTGTTCACCGGTTTGCCGTCGGGGCTGACCAGGCGGGTTTCGAACGCCGGTGTCAGGCCGTGGCCCAGTTGTTTGCCATAACGCAGGCTGGCCAGATGGAAGAAATCCTTGGCCTGCATGAGAGTGGATGCGAAAACCCGGTCGATTGCCAGGATGCTGACGCGCCGCAAGGGCGTGGAGACTTGCTTGGACATAATTCAACTTTTGTTTTGTTTTTATAAGGGAAAGTGGTCACCAGACGGCTGGATCGTCTTATTTTTTGTCGGATGTGTCCAGTGTCCTGTGTCGGAGGTGAGGCTTAGTCTCTGAAGGTCATATCCCTCCAACAAGAATGAAAGGTGCCGCATGATCCCCAGAACCTTGTTCAGCTCCGAGCACGAATTGTTCCGCGACAGCGTACGAACCTTCCTCGAAAAAGAGGCCGTGCCGTTCCATGCGCAATGGGAGAAACAAGGCCATATCGACCGCAAGCTGTGGAACAAGGCCGGGGAGGCGGGGATGCTCTGCTCGCACCTGCCGGAAGAATACGGCGGCCTGGGCGCGGACTTTCTGTACAGCGCGGTGGTGATCGAAGAGGTCGGTCGCTTGGGTCTGACCGGTATCGGTTTCTCGCTGCACTCGGACATCGTCGCGCCGTACATCCTGCATTACGGCAGTGAAGCGCTGAAGCACAAATACCTGCCGAAACTGGTCTCGGGCGAGATGGTCAGCGCGATTGCCATGACCGAGCCGGGTGCCGGTTCCGACCTGCAAGGGGTCAAGACCACGGCAGTGTTGGATGGTGACGAGTACGTGATCAACGGCTCCAAGACCTTCATTACCAACGGCTTCCTCGCTGATTTGGTGATCGTGGTCGCCAAGACCGATCCGAAGGCCGGCGCCAAGGGCACCAGCCTGTTTGTGGTAGAGGCGAATACGCCGGGCTTCGAGAAGGGCAAACGCCTGGAGAAGGTCGGAATGAAGGCCCAGGACACGTCGGAATTATTCTTCCAGGACGTGCGTGTACCGAAAGAAAACCTGTTGGGTCAGGCCGGGGCAGGGTTTGCCTACCTGATGCAGGAATTGCCGCAGGAACGTCTCACGGTGGCGATCGGTGGTCTGGCCTCAGCCGAAGCGGCGCTGAAGTGGACGCTGGATTACACCCGTGATCGCAAGGCGTTCGGCAAGGCGATCGCCGACTTCCAGAACACCCGCTTCAAACTGGCGGAAATGGCGACGGAGATTCAGATCGGCCGAGTATTTGTCGACAAGTGCCTGGAACTGCACCTGCAAGGCAAGCTCGACGTTCCGACAGCGGCAATGGCCAAATACTGGGGCACCGACCTGCAATGCAAGGTGCTCGACGAGTGCGTGCAGTTGCATGGTGGCTACGGCTTCATGTGGGAATACCCGGTGGCCCGGGCGTGGGCGGATGCGCGCGTGCAGCGCATCTATGCCGGCACCAATGAGATCATGAAGGAGATCATTGCGCGGTCGCTGTGAAAGGCTGAAAAGATCGCAGCCTGCGGCAGCTCCAACACAGGATCGGTGTGAACCCTGTAGGAGCTGCCGAAGGCTGCGATCTTTTTACTTACGGCGCCGGATTCGGATGATCCTTGTGAATCGCCTCGATCCCCGCCAGCACTTCATCGGAAAGTTTCAGATCAAAACTGGCAATGTTGCTGTCCAGTTGCGCAAGCGTCGTCGCGCCAATGATGTTGCTGGTGACGAACGGTTGCTGGGTGACGAACGCCAGCGCCATCTGCGCCGGATCCAGGCCGTGTTCACGGGCCAGCGCCACGTAACGGCTGCAGGCTGCTTCCGATTGCGCGTTGAAATAGCGGCTGAAGCGGCTGTAGAGGCTCAGGCGACCTTTCGGTGGACGAGCGCCACCTTCGTACTTGCCGGACAGGAAACCGAACGCCAGCGGCGAGTAGGCGAGCAGGCCGCACTGTTCACGGATGGCGATTTCCGCCAGGCCGATTTCGAAGCTGCGGTTGAGCAGGTTGTACGGGTTCTGGATCGACACCGCACGCGGCCAGCCACGGGCTTCGGCCAGGGCAAGGAAGCGCATGGTGCCCCACGGCGTCTCGTTGGACAGACCGATGTGGCGGATCTTGCCGGCCTTGACCTGCTCGTCGAGGGCTTCGAGGGTGTCTTCGAGCGGTGTCAGGTTGGCTTCGATCTTGTGCTTGTAGCCCAGCTGTCCGAAAAAATTGGTGCTGCGCTCCGGCCAGTGCAATTGATACAGGTCGATGTAATCAGTCTGCAGGCGCTCAAGGCTGGCATCCACCGCGGCGGTGATGTGCTGGCGGTTGTGGCGCAGGTTTTTGTCACGGATGTAGTCGATGGTGTTGCCGGGGCCGGCGATCTTGCTGGCGAGGATCCAGTCGGCGCGATCGCCGCGACGCTTGAAGTAGTTGCCGATGTAGCGCTCGGTGGTGGCGTAGGTTTCGGCTTTCGGCGGCACCGGGTACATCTCGGCGGTGTCGATGAAATTGATCCCGGCTTCCTTGGCTCGCTCGATCTGGGCGAAGGCTTCGGCTTCGGTGTTTTGCTCGCCCCAGGTCATGGTGCCGAGGCAGATTGCACTCACGTTCAGGTCGGTACGGCCTAGCTGGCGATAGTCCATCGGGTGCTCCTTGGGCAAAACAATCATAAAAGCAGGTTGAAAAATTTTTCGCAATCTGCATAATTGCCGACCTCTTTCTGCAGTGGAAGTGATGCGCCGCCGCCGAAGAATCTTGCCGTTGAACGGACGCGCCGACCCGAGCCCCCGAAAGCGTCTGTATCCGGCTGCCTTTGACTTGTCAAAGTACGCACTATTCAGTAAGATCCGCCGTCTTATTTACAGGCGGCCCCTGAGGCTATAAAGAATGAAAACTTTTACTGCTAAACCGGAAACAGTAAAGCGCGACTGGTTTGTCGTCGACGCTGCTGGTCAGACCCTGGGTCGTCTGGCCACCGAAATCGCGAGCCGTCTGCGTGGCAAGCACAAGCCTGAGTACACTCCTCACGTTGACACCGGCGACTACATCGTCGTAATCAACGCCGAGCAGATCCGTGTTACCGGCGCTAAAACCACTGACAAAATGTACTACTCCCACTCCGGTTTCCCGGGCGGCATCAAGTCGATCAACTTTGAAAAGCTGATCGCCAAAGCCCCTGAGCGCGTGATCGAGACCGCGGTTAAAGGCATGCTGCCTAAGAACCCGCTGGGTCGTGACATGTACCGTAAGCTGAAAGTCTATGCGGGCGCTGCACACCCTCATACTGCTCAGCAGCCCCAAGAACTGAAGATTTAACGGAATAGTTCATTATGTCGGCGACTCAAAATTACGGCACTGGCCGTCGCAAGACCGCAACCGCACGCGTTTTCCTGCGTCCGGGTACTGGTAACATCTCCATCAACAACCGTTCGCTGGATAACTTCTTCGGCCGCGAAACTGCCCGCATGGTAGTTCGTCAGCCGCTGGAGCTGACCGAGACTGTCGAGAAATTCGACATCTACGTCACCGTGATCGGCGGTGGTGTAAGTGGTCAAGCTGGCGCAATCCGCCACGGCATCACTCGCGCTCTGATGGACTACGACGAAACCCTGCGTAGCGCTCTGCGCAAAGCTGGCTTCGTTACTCGCGACGCCCGTGAAGTTGAACGTAAGAAAGTTGGTCTGCGTAAAGCGCGTAAGCGTCCGCAGTACTCGAAGCGTTAATTCGTTTCCACGTTCAAAAAAGAACGCCCGATTCCTCACGGAACCGGGCGTTTTTTTATGCCCGCGATTTATCAAAAGAATTGCGCTGTGACAACTTGCCACATTCGTAGACCCCCTATACTGCAAGGCTTGAGGGTATGAGCTCCGGGTAATTCCCTTGTCAGAATTGGGGCTTTTCATTACCATCTCGGCAAAATTTTTATAAGTAACATTGATTTATTTAGTAGATGCCTGATTTAACAGGCCACAAAGCTGATGGGAGAGGACTGAATGAGCAATGACGGCGTGAATGCAGGCCGGCGTCGCTTCTTGGTAGCAGCCACATCCGTGGTGGGTGCTGCAGGAGCGGTGGGGGCTGCGGTCCCGTTCGTGGGGTCATGGTTTCCCAGTGCCAAGGCGAAAGCCGCCGGTGCACCGGTGAAAGTGAATGTCAGCAAGATCGAGCCAGGACAGCAGATGATTGCCGAGTGGCGCGGCCAGCCGGTGTTCATTGTCCGCCGTACTGCGGAAATCCTGGGGAATCTCAAGAAGATCGAGGGCCAGCTCTCCGATCCGACTTCCAAAAACTCCACGCAACCTACCTATGTCGATCCTGAAGTGCGTTCGATCAAGCCGGAAATTCTGCTGCTGATCGGGATCTGCACGCACCTGGGTTGCTCACCAACCTTCCGTCCCGAAGTGGCACCTGCGGATCTGGGTAAAGACTGGGTCGGTGGCTATTTCTGCCCTTGCCACGGTTCCCACTACGATCTGGCTGGCCGCGTCTACAAGTCGCAACCTGCGCCTTTGAACCTGCCAGTTCCCCCGCATTCCTATGAGACCGATGACCTGATTGTCATTGGCGTCGATACGGAGAAAGCGTGATGAGCAAGTTCATGGATTGGGTGGATGCGCGCTTCCCCGCGACCAAAATGTGGGAAGACCATCTCAGCAAGTATTACGCGCCAAAAAACTTCAACTTCTTCTATTTCTTCGGCTCCCTGGCGCTGCTGGTGCTGGTCAACCAGATCGTCACCGGTGTCTGGCTGACGATGAGCTACACCCCGTCGGCAGAAGAGGCGTTCGCCTCTGTCGAATACATCATGCGCGATGTCGAGTACGGCTCGATCCTGCGTCTGCTGCACTCGACCGGCGCGTCGGCGTTCTTCATCGTGGTCTATCTGCACATGTTCCGTGGCCTGCTCTACGGTTCGTATCAGAAACCACGCGAACTCGTCTGGGTGTTCGGCATGCTGATCTACCTGGCGCTGATGGCCGAGGCCTTCATGGGTTATCTGCTGCCGTGGGGCCAGATGTCCTACTGGGGTGCCCAGGTGATCATCTCGCTGTTCGGTGCGATTCCGGTGATCGGTAACGACCTGACCCAGTGGATTCGTGGTGACTACCTGATCTCCGGAATCACCCTGAACCGCTTCTTCGCCCTGCACGTCGTAGCGCTGCCGATCGTGATTCTCGGTCTGGTGGTGCTGCACATTCTGGCGCTGCACGAAGTGGGTTCGAACAACCCTGATGGCGTCGACATCAAGAAGCACAAAGACGAAAACGGTATCCCGCTGGATGGCATTGCCTTCCATCCGTACTACACCGTGAAAGACATTGTCGGTGTGGTGGTGTTCCTGTTTATCTTCTGCTTTATCGTGTTCTTCTTCCCGGAAATGGGCGGCTACTTCCTCGAAAAACCAAACTTCGAGCAAGCCAACCCGTTCAAGACGCCTGAGCACATTGCACCGGTCTGGTACTTCACGCCGTTCTACGCGATCTTGCGTGCGATCCCGGACAAGCTCATGGGCGTGATCGCCATGGGCGCCTCGATTGCCATGCTGTTCGTGCTGCCGTGGCTGGATCGCAGCCCGGTCAAATCGATGCGTTACAAGGGCTGGATGAGCAAGATCTGGCTGGTGGTGTTCTGCATTTCCTTCGTGATCCTCGGCATTCTGGGCGTACTGGCCCCGACGCCGGAGCGCACGCTGGTGTCGCAGATCTGCACCTTCCTGTACTTCGCCTACTTCATTCTGATGCCGTTCTACACCAGGCTCGAGAAGACCAAACCGGTTCCGGAAAGGGTGACTGGCTGATGAAAAAGTTATTTTTTGCTCTGATTTTTGCTGCTCTGCCTGTGCTGTCTTTCGCCGCTGAACACGGTGGTCCCGAGCTGGAAAAAGTCGATATCGACCTGTCCGACAAGGCTGCCCTGCAAGATGGTGCGCGGACCTTCGCCAACTATTGCATGGGTTGCCACAGTGCCAAGTTCCAGCGTTACGAGCGAGTGGCGGATGACCTCGGCATTCCCCACGAAATGATGCTCGAGAAGCTGGTGTTCACCGGCGCCAAGATCGGCGACCACATGAACATCGGCATGCAACCTACGGACGCCAAGACCTGGTTCGGTGCTGCTCCGCCGGACCTGACCCTGGTGGCTCGCGTACGTGGCACCGACTGGCTCTACGGTTACCTGCGCTCGTTCTACGAAGATCCGGCGCGCCCATGGGGCGTGAACAACAAGGTCTTCCCGAACGTCGGCATGCCTAACGTGCTGGTCGGCCTGCAAGGGCGTCAGGTGGTGGGCTGCAAGCAGGTGCAGATCGTCGAGGACGGCAAGAAGCAATACGATCCGCTGACCGGTACGCCGCTGACACATGAAGCGTGCGATCAGTTGACCATCGTGCCGAAATCCGGTGCTCTGAACGAAGAGCAGTTCGATGAGAAGGTCAAGAATCTGGTAACCTTCCTGGCTTACTCGGCTAACCCGGTTAAGCTGCAACATCAGCGCATCGGTACTTACGTCTTGCTGTACCTGGCGTTCTTCTTTGTGTTCGCCTACCTGCTCAAGCGTGAATACTGGAAAGACGTGCACTGATACGCTTCAAGCATTGCTGTTAATCGCGCGCGCCCAAGGGCGCCTCCGATAACGCGACACCTGGTTCGCCAGGCGTTGCGGGAGGCGCCCTCTGGGCGCGCGCGTTTTTCCGGTTCCAATCATTTCAACAAGCGAGGAGGATCGCCATGGGCGTGACCAATCGGTTGGCCTGTTACTCCGACCCCGCCGACCACTATTCCCACCGAGTGCGCATCGTGCTTGCAGAGAAGGGTGTCAGCGCCGAAATCATTTACGTGGAAGCTGGTCGCCAGCCGCCTAAACTGATTGAGGTGAACCCTTACGGCAGTCTCCCGACACTGGTCGATCGCGACCTGGCGTTGTGGGAGTCGACCGTGGTGATGGAATATCTGGATGAGCGTTACCCGCATCCGCCGCTGATGCCGGTTTATCCGGTGGCGCGTGCCAACAGTCGTCTGCTGATTCACCGTATTCAGCGCGACTGGTGTGGTCTGGTGGATCTGATTCTTGATCCCAAGTCCAAGGAGGCCGCGCGTGTCGTGGCGCGTAAGGAATTGCGTGAAAGCCTGACGGGCGTGTCGCCGCTGTTTGCCGACAAGCCGTTTTTCCTCAGTGAGGAACAAAGTCTGGTGGATTGCTGCCTATTGCCAATACTCTGGCGTTTGCCGATTCTGGGTATTGAACTGCCGCGGCCGGCCAAGCCGCTGCTTGATTATATGGAGCGCCAGTTTGCGCGTGAGGCTTTCCAGGCGAGTCTGTCTGGCGTCGAACGCGATATGCGCTAAGGCTTAAGGAGCCGCTATGAACTCCAGTCGACCTTATCTGGTCCGCGCGCTCTACGAGTGGATTGTGGATAACGATTGCACCCCGCACATGTTGGTCAATTCCGAATACCCGGCAGTCCAGGTGCCGCAGGGTTTCGCCAGTGACGGGCAGATTGTTCTGAACATTTCGCCCAGCGCAGTGCGGCACTTGCACATGGACAACGACGTGGTGACCTTCGAGGGTCGCTTCGGTGGCGTTCCGCACAGTCTGTATGTGCCAATCAGCGCGATTCTGGGCATCTACGCCCGGGAGAACGGGCAGGGCATGGTGTTCGATCTCGAGTCGCCGATGGATGACGAAGACGATATCGAGCCCGATGACGACTTGCCGCCACCGGGCAGCGAGCCGCCGCGACCAAGCGGCCGGCCAAGCTTGAAAGTGGTGAAGTAATAAAAAAGGCGACCCGAAAGGGTCGCCTTTTTTATTACGTAGGAGCTGCCGCAGGCTGCGATCTTTTGATCTTGTTTTTCAAGACCAAGACCAAGACCAAGACCAAGACCAAGACCAAGACCAAGACCAAGATCAAGATCAAGATCAAGATCAAGATCTAAAGATCGCAGCCTGCGGCAGCTCCTACATGGGTATCGGTCAGTCGATGTATTCGAACAGCTTCACGATTTTCTGCACACCGGAAACGCTCTGCACCAGGTTGGTCGCCTGTTGGGCTTCCTGCTTGGTCAGCAGGCCCAGCAGATAGACGATGCCGTTCTCGGTCACGACCTTGATGCGCGAGCCGGGAATGCTGGCATCGGTCAGCATCTGGGTCTTGATCTTGGTGGTCAGCCAAGCGTCGTTCTGGCGGGCGAGGAAGCTGGACGGCGCAATCACTTGCAGCTCGTTGTGCACCTTCTTCACGCGCTGGACGTTGGCGGCGGCCTGTTCAGCCTTGGCCTTGAGGTCTTCGCGCGGCGTCTGGCCGGCGAGCAGCACCACGCCGTTGAAGCTGGTGACGACGATATGCGAGTCCTTGTCCAGGCCTGGGTCGGCCTTGGCCACGTTGACGCCGACTTTGGTCTCGATCAGCGAGTCATCGATTTTGCTGCCGAAGGTTCGGGTGCCGCGGTCGTCTTCAATCGGTGCCTCACGGCTGGCATTCACCACCGAGGTGCAGCCGCTGATGCCGAGGCACAGGGTCAAGGCCAGAAGGCCAAGGCGATTAGGGGTCATTCTTCACTCCCGAACAGTTGGCTGTCGATCAGATCGCAGAGGCAATGGATCGCCAGCAGATGGACTTCCTGAATACGTGCAGTGACATGGGCCGGTACGCGAATCTCGACATCTTCAGGCAGCAGCAGCGAAGCCATGCCGCCGCCATCGCGGCCAGTCAATGCTACGACAATCATTTCGCGATCATGTGCGGCCTGGATCGCCTGAATAATGTTGGCCGAGTTACCGCTGGTCGAAATCGCCAGCAATACGTCGCCTGGTTGACCCAGTGCGCGGATCTGCTTGGAGAACACTTCGTTGTAGCTGTAGTCGTTGGCGATCGAGGTGATCGTCGAGCTGTCGGTGGTCAGGGCGATGGCCGGCAGGCTTGGGCGTTCGCGTTCGAAGCGGTTGAGCAGCTCCGAGGAGAAGTGCTGGGCGTCGCCGGCAGAGCCGCCGTTGCCGCACGAAAGCATTTTGCCTTCGTTGAGCAGGGCGTTGACCATGATCTGGCTGGCTTGCTCGATGTGCGGTGCAAGTACGTCCATCGCCTGTTGCTTGGTGTCGATACTGGCCTGGAAAAGCTGGCGAATTCGGGATTGCATGTCCATCTGTGTGACCTTAAGTGGCGCGGCTGTTCGGCACGTGAATGTGCAGCCCGCAAAGCAAAGAGCAAAAATTGTCGGTGAAAGTGTCCGGGGTGGTGTGCAGAGAATCAACCATCGAACGCATTCTGCAACCAGTTCAACTGATCCGGGTGCCTGTCGATGGCCACCACGTCGAAGCGGCAAGGGGAATCAGCCCAGCGTGACTCACGCTGAAGAAAATACTGCGCGGCGAAAATCAGTTTCTGCCGTTTGCGCTCATCGATGCTAGCGAGCGCGCCACCCCATTGAGTGTTTTTTCTGTAGCGGACTTCGACGAATACTACTGTATCGCCATCAAGCATGACCAGATCAAGCTCGCCCCGTTTGCATGACCAGTTCTGCGCCAGCAGGCGCAGACCCTGGTGTTGCAGATGCTCGAGCGCCTGGCGCTCGGCATCCTTGCCGCTTTGCAGGTGCGAGCCGTCGGGCATCAGCGCGGGGTGTCCGGCAGGCGTTGAACCTGACCGTTGACGAACTGCGCCCATGGCAGCTGACGTACGACGCGTTGGGTCTGGGTCATGCCCAGGCTTCCCGACTGACCTTCGATGCGGCTGTCCGGCAGCGCCTTCAACTGACCCAGGCGCGGTGCCAGGCGGTAGGCATCGACGCCCATGGCGTACAGGCGGCCGAGGCTGCCGGCCGCTTGTGGCCATTGTGCGGTGACTTGCTGGCGCAGCGGGTCGTTGGCTTCCAGCAACCATGGAGTTTCGCAGAAGCGCACGCCGTTCATGTCGTTGTACTGGTTCACATCGCCGCTGGCGCTGTAGACGTGGGACGTTGCGTACACCGGAACGTCACCGGCGTACTGGAAGTTCAGGGTCGGCTTGATCTGCTGCGCCTGTTGCGGGGTGGCTGCGAGGAAGATGAGCTCGATGTCCTGACGACGCGACGGCTGCGCGGCTACGTTGGTGCCAGCGGCGTTCTGCAGGCTCTTGGCGCGGGCTTCGCTCTGACGCAGCTGGAACATGTCGGCGATCTGCTGGGCCAGTTGCACCGGCTGATCAACACGTTCGGTGGCCACGATGCTGCCGCCATTGGCTTGCCAGTCCTGGCTGAACGCACGCAGTACGCGGTCGCCCCATTCACCTTTCGGCACCATGATCGCCGCGCGATGCAGGCCGTCGGCGCGGGCACGACGCGAGACTTCGCGGGCTTCGTCTTCAGCCGCCAGACCGAACTGGAACAGTTGCGCCGGACCCTGATCACCTTCGCTGTAGTTCAGTGCGAGGGTGGTGATTGGCAGTTGCGGACGGGTGCTCAGTTGTTTGACCAGCGGCTTTTCCAGCGGACCGACCACCAGTTGCACGCCATCAGCCTGGGCCTTGCGGTAGAACTCGTCCATCGAGGTCAGCTTGGAGCTGTCATAGAACTCGATGGCAGGCGGCTTCTGGCCGGCCTGTTGCGCTTGATAGTGCGCCGCCATGAAGCCTTCACGCAGGGCCTTGCCGACCGAGGCCAGTGGGCCGTCTTGCGGCAGCAGCAGGGCAATCTTGCTCAGGGGCTGGCTGGCCAGTTCCTTGAGTTTGGTCAGTGGCAGCGGCAGGTTGATCGCAGCCGGGTGTTTTGGATTCTGCGCGCGCCAGGCATCGATCGCCGCTTGCTGCTGTTCCAGGGTGCCGGCGGTTTTCACGGCCAGGGCCAGACCCATCCAGCCGCCGAGATCGTCGGAGGTGTTGGGTTGCAGCTGATCGGTCGGCAGCGAAGCGATCAGGGTCCAGATCGCTTCGTGGTTCTTGCTTGCGACTTCGCCTTTGAGCATCGGTGCGATGAAGATGCGCTCGCGAGCGGCAGCCAGGGTCTGGCCGTCGGCTTCCAGTGCGCGGGCGTGCACGGTGCCGGTGCGCACTTGCTGATCTTCCGGCATTTCGCTCAGGTGCTGCAGGCTCGGATGACTCAGGGCGGTCAGCGCAGCTTTAGGCTGATTGCGGGTCATCGCCAGTTCAGCGGACAGGGTGCTGGCGAAGATCTGCTGGCCCGGCTTCAACTGCTCCATCGGCACTTGTTGCAGGATCTGCGCGGACTGGCCGGCGTTGCCCTGGCGATAAGCCAGATCGGCTGCGCTCAGGCGCAACAAGGCGGCTTTTTCCGGCGTCTTGGCCTGGGTCGCCTGTTCGAGCAGTTGCTCGATGCTGGCGTCCGGGGTCCGTGGAAGTTCGCCAAGGCTGGAGGAAGGGGAGCTGGCGCAAGCCGCCAGCAAGGCAGCGAGGCAGAGGGCAGTGAACAGCCGCAGGCAAGCGATCATGTAAGTGTTCCTGATACTCGATCAAATTAGCGTGGAATTGTACCCAAGCACTGGCCGGGGCGCGATGTTACTGGCGTGAATCAATCAATTTAGCTGGAGTAAATGTTGCGGCGGCGCCCAACGGCGTGCAGAACCGCGCTCGGCGCATACGGTTCGCAAGCCTCGTGACGCGTTACAATGCCGGCTTTTACCGAACACGAGGTGTGCGCTTTGACTTCTCCAGGTCCATTGAATTCCGCTGCTGGCTCGCTTTATGTGGTGGCGACGCCCATCGGCAACCTGGACGACATCAGCGCCCGGGCTCTGAAAATCCTTCGCGAGGTTGCACTGATCGCCGCCGAAGACACGCGGCACTCGGCGCGGCTGATGCAGCACTTCGGCATCTCTACACCGTTGGCCGCCTGCCACGAACACAACGAACGTGATGAAGGTAGCCGCTTTATTACCCGTTTGCTGGCGGGCGATAACGTCGCGCTGATTTCCGATGCCGGGACGCCACTGATTTCCGATCCGGGTTACCACCTGGTGCGTCAGGCGCGGGCGGCAGGGATCAATGTGGTGCCGGTGCCGGGTGCCTGTGCTTTGATCGCGGCGCTGTCGGCGGCGGGCCTGCCCTCCGACCGGTTCATCTTCGAAGGCTTCCTGCCGGCCAAGTCGGCAGGGCGCAAGGCGCGCCTGGAAGCGGTCAAGGAAGAGCCGCGCACGCTGATTTTCTACGAGGCCCCGCATCGTATTCTCGAATGCCTGCAGGACATGGAAGCGGTGTTCGGTGGCGAGCGTCAGGCGTTGCTGGCCCGGGAAATCACCAAAACCTTCGAGACCCTCAAAGGCCTGCCGCTGACTGAGTTGCGTGCATTTGTCGAGTCCGACAGCAATCAGCAGCGCGGCGAGTGCGTGGTGCTGGTGGCGGGCTGGTCTGCACCGGAGTCTGAAGATGCGGTCAGCAGCGAGGCGATGCGCGTGCTCAATCTGCTGCTCGAAGAGATGCCGCTCAAGCGCGCTGCCGCCCTGGCCGCGCAAATCACCGGCGAGCGCAAAAACGTCCTGTATCAGGTCGCACTGGAGCAGCAGAAGGGCGGGTAACCCGTCGCGCAGACGGGTTTCACGGCTATTAGCGCTTGTTCTTCGGGCGCTCTGCCGTTAACCTGCGCGGCGGAGAGTCGATCGGACAGTCGCTGCCCTCTATGAAAATTAGGGGGGGGAGGAAAGTCCGGGCTCCATAGGGCGAAGTGCCAGGTAATGCCTGGGAGGCGTGAGCCTACGGAAAGTGCCACAGAAAATAACCGCCTAAGCGCTTCGGCGCCGGTAAGGGTGAAAAGGTGCGGTAAGAGCGCACCGCACGTCTGGCAACAGTTCGTGGCTAGGTAAACCCCACTTGGAGCAAGACCAAATAGGGTCCCAAGGCGTGGCCCGCGCTGGGACCGGGTAGGTTGCTAAAGATGTCCAGTGATGGCCATCGTAGACGAATGACTGTTCAAGACAGAACCCGGCTTACAGATCGACTCTCCACCTTTTTCTTTCCCTGCTTGAATCAATGGCATCAGGGCTGGTTATTATCGGCAGGCCTGCGCTAAAGTCCGGCAGCGGCAAATGCAGTAATAGCCATTTCCCACCTTGCTTCAATCAACAGCAGAAGCGCTTTTGTAATACCGAAAAAATCTTACTCTTAACAAATTACTTTAACTTCCGAGCGCAGCTTTCAGTGCTGCATCAAGTTATTGGTCAAAAGTGTCCGCCAATTTGTCGTTACCCCTCCTTTTAAGCTCCTAAATCTCCGTTCTGTAAGGGTTTTCCTTTGATCCGCGCCTTGACGGTGTGGTGGGCGCATTCCTATAGTGTGCGCAAGTGGCGGAAAGTGGCATGAAGTGGGTTTTTTGAGCTTAAAACGATAAAAATTGGAGAAACGCTGACGTGTTTCGCGGAGCTAACGCTATCAGTCTCGATGCAAAGGGCCGTCTCGCCATGCCGAGCCGGTACCGTGACGAGCTCGTTTCGCGTAGTTCCGGCCAATTGATCGTGACCATTGATGCCGTTGATCCGTGCCTGTGTGTCTACCCGCTCGACGAGTGGGAAATCATTGAAACCAAGTTGCGCGCACTTCCTTCGCTTCGCGAAGAGAACCGTCGCCTGCAGCGTTTATTGATTGGTAATGCCGTCGACCTCGAACTCGACGGCAGTGGTCGTTTTCTGGTTCCGCCGCGTCTGCGCGAATACGCAAAGCTTGATAAGAAAGCGATGCTGGTGGGCCAACTGAACAAGTTCCAATTGTGGGACGAGGATGCATGGAACGCGGTGTCTGCCGCTGACCTTGCTGCTATTCAACAACCGGGCGCCATGCCTGACGAACTGCGTGATTTGATCCTGTGACTATTGATAGCGGCTTTAACCACATCACCGTACTGCTTGACGAAGCCGTCGAGGCTCTCGCCGTACGTCCTGATGGCTGCTATCTGGACGGTACGTTCGGGCGCGGCGGGCACAGTCGGCTGATCCTCAGCCAGCTCGGGACGGACGGTCGGCTCATCGGGTTCGACAAGGATCCACAAGCGATTGCCACCGGGCAAACGCTAGCGGCCGAAGACGGCCGCTTTGTCGTTGTGCAGCGCAGCTTTGCCGAGCTGGGTTCGGTGGTTGCCGAGCGAGGTCTGAGCGGCAAGGTCAGCGGTATCCTGCTCGATCTCGGCGTGTCGTCGCCGCAGCTGGATGACGCCGAGCGCGGCTTCAGTTTCCTCAATGACGGCCCACTGGACATGCGCATGGATCCGTCCCGTGGCATCAGCGCCGCCGAGTTCGTCAACACCGCGCCGGTGGAAGAAATCGCCCGGGTGTTCAAGGAATACGGCGAAGAACGTTTCTCCGGGCGCATGGCCCGTGCCGTGGCAGAGCGCCGCGACATCAAGCCGTTCGAGCGCACCGCTGATCTTGCCGAAGTCTTGAAAGTCGCCAACCCCGCGTGGGAGAAGGGCAAGAACCCGGCGACTCGTGCATTCCAGGGGTTGCGCATTCACGTCAACAACGAACTGGGCGATCTGGAAGCCGGCCTCGAAGCCGCACTGGATGCTCTGGAGATCGGTGGCCGTCTGGTAGTCATCAGCTTCCACTCGCTGGAAGACCGCATCGTCAAACTGTTCATGCGCAAACTGGTCAAAGGCGAAGCCGACAACCTGCCACGCAACCTGCCCGTGCGCCACGTGGCGTTCGAACCGAAAATCAAAATCCACGGCAAAGCGCAGACGGCCTCCGACGCCGAACTCAAAGCCAACCCACGTTCCCGTAGCGCTGTCATGCGTGTCGCGGAGAAGTTGCGGTGAGCAAGCTTTTCGCCAAGCCCCTGCCAGGCGGCAGCTTTATCATGCTGCTGCTGTTTATCGGCGTGCTCGTGTCGGCCATCGGCGTGTCTTACAGCGCGCACTGGAACCGGCAGTTGCTCAACAATCTTTATAATGAACTCAGCGTGCGCGACAAGGCGCAGGCCGAGTGGGGGCGCCTGATTCTCGAGCAAAGCACCTGGACTGCGCACAGCCGCATCGAAGTGCTGGCCACCGAACAACTGAAAATGCACATCCCTGGCGCGGCTGACGTGAAGATGGTGGCGCCATGATGAAACTCGAAGGGGCACTCTTCCCGTGGCGCTTCCGCCTGATGGTGGCACTGCTCGGCGTGATGGTCGCGGCGATCTGCTGGCGCATCATCGACCTGCAAGTGGTTGACCGTGACTTCCTCAAAGGTCAGGGCGATGCGCGCAGCCTGCGTCATATTCCGATTCCTGCTCACCGTGGTCTGATCACCGACCGTAACGGCGAGCCGTTGGCCGTGAGTACCCCGGTGACGACCCTGTGGGCCAACGCCAAGGAAATGCAGACCGCCAAAGAGAAGTGGCCGGCGCTGGCCGCTGCGCTGGGGCAGGATCCGAAAGCCCTGGCCGAACGTCTCGAAGCCCAGGCCAACAAAGAATTCATTTATCTGGTGCGCGGGCTGACCCCCGAGCAGGGCCAGGCTGTGCTCGATCTGAAAGTGCCGGGCGTTTACGGCATCGAAGAATTCCGCCGCTTCTATCCGGCCGGTGAAGTTACCGCGCACATGGTCGGCTTTACCGACATTGACGATCACGGGCGTGAAGGCGTCGAGCTGGCCTACGACGAGTGGCTGGCCGGTGTCCCGGGCAAACGGCAGGTCATCAAGGATCGGCGCGGTCGGCTGATCAAGGATGTCCAGGTCACCAAGAACGCCAAGGCCGGCAAGCCCTTGGCGTTGTCGATTGACCTGCGTCTGCAATACCTGGCCAACCGCGAGCTGCGCAACGCGATCATCGAGAACGGCGCCAAGGCCGGCAGCCTGGTGATCATGGACGTGAAGACCGGCGAGATTCTCGCCATGGTCAACCAGCCGACCTACAACCCGAACAACCGGCGCAACCTGCAGCCGGCGATGATGCGTAACCGCGCGATGATCGACGTGTTCGAACCGGGTTCGACCATGAAAGCGATCTCGATGAGTGCCGCGATCGAAACCGGCCGCTGGAAACCGAGCGACACCGTCGAGGTGTACCCAGGCTCCCTGCAGATCGGCAAGTACACCATCAAGGACGTGTCGAAGACCGAAGGTCCGGTACTCGACCTGACCGGCATTCTGATCAACTCCAGTAACGTCGGCATGAGTAAGGTCGCGTTCGATATTGGTGGCGAAACCATTTTCCGCCTCGCGCAGAAAGTCGGCCTCGGCCAGGACACCGGCCTCGGCTTCCCGGGCGAGCGCGTCGGCAACCTGCCGAACTACCGCGAATGGCGCAAGGCCGAAACTGCGACGCTGTCTTACGGCTACGGTATTTCCGTGACCGCGATCCAGCTGGTGCACGCGTTCTCGGCGCTGGCCAACAACGGTCGTCTCGCACCGCTGACCCTGATCAAAACCGACAAGCCGCCGCAGACCACCCAGGTACTGCCGGAAGCGGTCGCGAAAACCATGCAAGGCATGCTGCAGCAAGTGATTGAAGCACCGCGCGGCGTGTTCCGTGCGCAGGTGCCGGCGTATCACGTGGCCGGCAAGTCGGGTACTGCACGTAAAACGTCGGTGGGCACCAAGGGCTACGCCGAAAACTCGTACCGTTCGTTGTTCGCCGGTTTCGGCCCGATGAGCGATCCGCGTTACGCCATCGTGGTGGTGATCGATGAACCGTCCAAGGCCGGTTACTTCGGTGGTCTGGTGTCGGCACCGGTGTTCAGCCGCGTGATGTCCGGCACCCTGCGTCTGATGAACGTGACCCCGGACAACCTGCCGACCACCCAACAGGCCAACGCTACCCCGGTCGTTCCGCTGAAAGCCAATGGAGGGCGCGGCTGATGTCTCTGAGTCTGAACAAGATATTCCGCCACGCCGGTCACGATCTGCTGATCCGTGAGTTGGCGCTGGACAGCCGCAACGTACGCGCGGGTGACCTGTTCCTCGCCGTGCCGGGCGGCAAGTTCGATGGCCGTGCGCACATCGCCGATGCCTTGCAGCGTGGCGCGGCGGCAGTTGCCTATGAAGTGGAAGGCGCCACGGTGCTGCCGATCACCGAAGTGCCGTTGATTCCGGTCAAAGGCCTGGCGGCGCAGCTGTCCGATATCGCCGGGCGCTTTTATGGTGAGCCAAGCCATCACTTGAACCTGATCGGCGTCACCGGCACCAACGGCAAAACCAGCGTGACCCAACTAGTTGCGCAGGCTCTGGATCTGCTCGGTCAGCACTGCGGCATCGTCGGTACGCTGGGCTCCGGCTTCTATGGCGCGCTGGAAAGCGGCCTGCACACCACGCCGAATCCGATCGCCGTGCAAGCGACCCTTGGCGACCTGAAGAAGGCCGGGGCTAAAGCCGTGGCCATGGAAGTGTCGTCTCACGGTCTGGATCAGGGTCGGGTCACCGCATTGGCATTTGATGTGGCGGTGATGACCAACCTGTCCCGCGATCACCTGGATTACCACGGCACCATGGAGGCGTATGCCGAGGCCAAGGCCAAGCTGTTCGCCTGGAATGACCTGAAGTGCCGCGTGGTCAACCTCGACGACGATTTCGGCCGGCAACTGGCCGCCGATAAACGCGATTCGCGCCTGATCACTTACAGCCTGCTCGACAGCAGCGCCTACCTGTTCTGCCGTGAAGCGCAGTTCGATGACCACGGCGTGCGCGCCACGCTGGTCACGCCGCAGGGCGAGCATCACCTGCGCAGCACGCTGCTCGGTCGTTTCAACCTGAGCAATGTACTGGCGGCAGTCGGCGCCTTGCTCGGTCTGGATTACGCCCTCGACGAAATTCTCAAGGTGCTGCCGAAACTCGAAGGCCCGGCCGGACGCATGCAGCGTCTGGGTGGCGGCACTCAGCCGCTGGTGGTGGTCGACTACGCCCACACCCCGGATGCCCTGGAAAAAGTTCTGACTGCATTGCGCCCGCACGTCAAAGGCCAGTTGCTGTGCCTGTTCGGCTGTGGCGGTGATCGTGATCGCGGCAAGCGTCCGCTGATGGCCGAAGTGGTCGAGCGTCTGGCTGATCGCGTGCTGGTCACCGATGACAACCCGCGTACGGAAGATCCGGCACAGATTTTCGACGACATCCGCGCCGGTTTCAGCGCTGTGGATAAAGTGACCTTCGTCGCCGGCCGTGGTCAGGCGATCGCCCAGCTGATCGCCGGTGCTTCGGCGGATGACGTGATCGTGCTGGCCGGTAAAGGTCACGAGGACTATCAGGAAATCAACGGCGAGCGGCACGCTTTCTCCGATCTGGTCGAGGCCGATCACGCCCTCACCGCGTGGGAGGTGGCCCATGCTTAAGGCCCTGACATTGAGCGAACTGACCAACGTGCTCGACGCCCGTCTGATCAGCAGCGATGCCAGTTTTGATGGCGTCAGCATCGACAGCCGTGCGATCACCGCTGGCCAACTGTTTATTGCCCTGACTGGCCCGCGCTTCGATGGTCACGACTATCTGAATGACGTCGCCGGCAAAGGCGCGGTGGCGGCACTGGTCGAGCGCGAAGTCGTCGACAGCACCTTGCCGCAACTGCTGGTCAAAGATACCCGCCAGGCCCTCGGCCAGTTGGGTGCGTTGAACCGTGCCGCATTCACCCAGCCAGTCGCGGCCATCACTGGCTCCAGCGGCAAGACCACGGTCAAGGAAATGCTCGCGAGCATCCTGCGTACCCGCGGTCCGGTGCTGGCGACGCGCGGCAATCTGAACAATGATCTCGGCGCACCGCTGACCCTGCTCGAACTGGCCCCGGAACACACCGCCGCCGTGATCGAACTGGGCGCTTCGCGTCTGGGTGAAATCGCCTACACCGTCGGGCTGACCAAGCCACACGTGGCGATTCTCAACAACGCCGGTACCGCCCACGTTGGCGAGTTCGGCGGGCCGGAAAAAATCGTCGAAGCCAAAGGCGAGATCATCGACGGGCTGGCAGCGGATGGCATCGCTGTGCTCAATCTCGATGACAAGGCCTTTGGTATCTGGAAGCTCCGCGCCGGCGCACGCAAAGTGCTGACCTTCTCCCTGAACAATCCTCAGGCAGACTTCTACGCCAGCGACCTGAGCACCGATGCCCGGGGTTGCCCGGCCTTCAACCTGCATACACCTGAAGGTGTGGAGCACGTTCAGTTGAACCTGCTCGGCACCCATAACGTCGCCAACGCCATGGCTGCCGCCGCTGCCGCTCACGCCTTGGGCGTGTCGCTGTTCGGCATTGCCACCGGGCTTGGCGCGGTACAACCGGTCAAGGGTCGCACCGTCGCGCAACTGGCGAAGAACGGCATGCGCGTGATCGATGACACTTACAACGCAAACCCCACCTCCATGTGCGCGGCCGTTGATATACTCGCCGGCTTTTCCGGCCGCACCGTCCTGGTGCTTGGAGATATCGGCGAGTTGGGCGACTGGGCGGAGCAGGGGCACCGCGACGTGGGCGAATATGCCCGGGGCAAGGTTTCCGCGCTTTACGCGGTCGGACCGAACATGGTCCACGCCGTGAACGCATTCGGCAAAGAGGCGCATCACTTCGGCACGCAAGCCGAACTGATCCAGGCCCTCGACGCCGAGCAGGACACAAACACCACCATTTTGATCAAGGGTTCGCGCAGTGCAGCGATGGAAAACATCGTTGCGGCTCTGTGCGGGTCCAGTCTGGAGAAACATTAATGCTGCTGCTGCTAGCGGAGTATCTGCAACAGTTCTACAAAGGCTTCGCGGTCTTCCAGTACCTGACCCTGCGCGGGATCCTCGGTGTGCTGACCGCGCTGGTTTTGTCGCTGTGCTATGGCCCGTGGATGATCCGCACTCTGCAGAACCGTCAGATCGGCCAGTCCGTGCGTAATGACGGCCCGCAATCGCACCTGTCCAAGTCGGGTACGCCGACCATGGGTGGCGCACTGATTCTGTCTTCCATCGGTGTCAGCACCCTGCTGTGGGCTGACCTGAGCAACCGCTACGTCTGGGTCGTGCTGCTGGTGACGCTGCTGTTCGGCGCCATCGGCTGGGTCGACGACTACCGCAAGGTCATCGAAAAGAACTCCCGTGGCTTGCCGAGCCGCTGGAAGTATTTCTGGCAGTCGGTGTTCGGCCTGGGCGCGGCAATCTTCCTTTATATGACCGCCACCACTCCGGTCGAAACCACGCTGATCCTGCCGATGCTCAAGGACTACAGCATTCCGCTGGGCGCCGGTTTCATCGTGCTGACCTACTTCGTGATCGTCGGTTCGAGCAACGCGGTCAACCTCACCGACGGCCTCGACGGTCTGGCGATCATGCCAACCGTTATGGTCGGCGGCGGCCTGGGCATTTTCTGCTACCTGTCGGGTAACGTGAAATTCGCCGAATACCTGTTGATCCCTTACGTACCGGGCGCGGGCGAACTGATCGTGTTCTGCGGCGCACTGATCGGTGCCGGCCTCGGATTCCTCTGGTTCAACACCTACCCGGCGCAAGTGTTCATGGGCGACGTCGGTGCTCTGGCACTTGGCGCGGCACTGGGCACTATCGCGGTGATCGTGCGGCAGGAAATCGTGCTGTTCATCATGGGCGGTGTGTTCGTGATGGAAACCCTGTCGGTGGTTATCCAGGTTGCCTCTTTCAAGCTGACCGGTCGCCGAGTGTTCCGCATGGCACCGATTCATCACCACTTTGAACTCAAGGGCTGGCCCGAGCCACGCGTGATCGTCCGTTTCTGGATCATCACCGTGATTCTCGTGCTGATCGGCCTTGCCACCCTGAAGCTGAGGTAGAACGAGTGTCTCTGATCGCTTCTGACCACTTCCGCATCGTTGTCGGCCTCGGCAAGAGCGGCATGTCCCTGGTTCGCTTTCTGGCGAACCGGGGCGTGTCGTTTGCCGTCGCCGATACGCGGGACAATCCACCGGAACTGGCCACGCTCAAGCGTGACTATCCGCACGTGGAAGTGCGTTGTGGCGAGCTGGACGTCGAATTCCTGTGCCGTGCCGACGAGCTCTACGTGAGCCCCGGCCTGGCGCTGGCGACCCCGGCCCTGCAAGCCGCTGCCGCCCGTGGCGTGAAAATGGCCGGCGACATCGAGCTGTTCGCGCGTAACGCGCGGGCGCCGATTGTGGCCATCACCGGTTCCAACGCGAAAAGCACCGTCACCACTCTGGTCGGTGAGATGGCGGCTGCGGCCGGCAAACGCGTCGCGGTGGGCGGCAACCTCGGTACGCCAGCACTGGAATTGCTCAGCGACGACGTCGAGCTGTATGTGATGGAGCTGTCGAGCTTCCAGCTGGAAACCACCGACCAGCTCAACGCTGAAGTGGCCACCGTGCTCAACATCAGCGAAGACCACATGGACCGCTACAGCGGCCTGCCGGCGTATCACCTGGCCAAGCACCGGATCTTCCGTGGTGCGAAGCAATTCGTGGTCAACCGTCAGGATGCACTCAGCCGTCCGCTGATCGGCGAGGGCCAGCCATGCTGGACCTTCGGCCTGAACAAACCGGATTTCAAGGCCTTCGGCCTGCGCGAAGAAGACGGCGAGAAATACCTGGCCTTCGAATTCCAGAACCTGATGCCAGTGCGCGAACTGAAAGTGCGCGGCGCGCATAACCAGGCCAATGCCCTCGCGGCACTGGCACTGGGGCATGCGGTCGGCCTGCCATTCGACGCCATGCTGTCAGCCCTGCGCAATTTCGCCGGTCTCGAACACCGCTGCCAGTGGCTGCGTGATCTCGACGGCGTCGGTTACTACAACGATTCCAAAGCCACCAACGTCGGCGCCGCACTGGCCGCCATCGAAGGCCTGGGTGCGGATATCGACGGCAAGGTCGTGCTGATCGCCGGTGGCGACGGCAAGGGCGCCGAGTTCAAGGATCTGCGTGATCCGGTGGCGGCCAACTGCCGCGCCGTGATCCTGATGGGCCGCGACTCGGACAAGATCGGCGAGGCTATCGGCGATGCCGTGCCACTGATTCGCGCGACCTCGCTGGTCGACGCCGTCGCGCAGTGCCGCGCAGTCGCCCAGCCGGGTGACGTGGTGCTGCTGTCGCCCGCCTGCGCCAGTTTCGACATGTTCAAGAATTACGAAGACCGTGGTCACCAGTTCGTCCGCGCCGTGGAGGATCTGGCATGAGCCTGCGCAATATCATCAAGCCGTACCCGTCGCCGATCATCACCGGGCGTGGCATCGACCTCGACTTCCCGATGCTCGCCGGTTGCCTGGCACTGCTGGGCCTGGGCCTGATCATGATCGCCTCGGCCTCCACCGAAGTGGCGGCGGCGCAGTCGGGCAGCGCGCTGTATTACATGATTCGCCACCTGATCTACGTGGCACTGGGCCTGGGTGCCTGCATCATCACCATGATGATTCCGATTGCCACCTGGCAGCGTCTTGGCTGGATGATGCTGATCGGCGCATTCGGTCTGCTGGTGATGGTGATCGTCCCGGGGATCGGCCGTGAAGTGAACGGGTCGATGCGCTGGATCGGTTTCAGCTTCTTCAACGTGCAGCCGTCCGAGATTGCCAAGGTGTTTGTGGTGATCTACCTCGCCGGTTATCTGGTGCGTCGGCAAAAAGAAGTGCGCGAGAGCTGGATGGGCTTTTTCAAGCCGTTCATCGTGCTGCTGCCGATGGCGGGCCTGTTGCTGATGGAGCCGGACTTCGGTGCCACCGTGGTAATGATGGGGGCTGCTGCGGCGATGCTGTTCCTTGGCGGGGTCGGGCTGTTCCGCTTCTCGCTGATGGTGGTGCTGGCAGTCGGGGCCGTGGTCTTGCTGATTCAGATGCAGCCGTACCGGATGGCGCGTCTGACCAACTTCGCCGACCCGTGGGCCGACCAGTTCGGCGCGGGTTATCAGTTGTCGCAGGCGTTGATCGCCTTCGGTCGCGGTGAATGGCTGGGTGTTGGCCTCGGCAACAGCGTGCAGAAACAGTTCTACCTGCCTGAAGCGCACACCGACTTCGTGTTCTCGGTGCTGGCCGAAGAGCTGGGCGCCGTCGGTTCGCTGTGCACCGTCGCGCTGTTCGTCTTCGTGTGTATTCGCGGCATGTACATCGGTCTGTGGGCCGAGAAAGCCAAGCAGTTCTTCGCCGCTTATGTGGCCTACGGTCTGTCGTTCCTGTGGATCGGTCAGTTCCTGATCAACATCGGCGTGAACGTCGGTCTGCTGCCGACCAAGGGTTTGACCCTGCCGTTCCTCAGTTATGGCGGCAGTTCCCTGGTGATCTGCTGCGCCTGCCTCGGCTTGTTGCTGAGGATCGAGTGGGAGAGTCGGACCCACCTGGGCAGTGAAGAGATGGAGTTCCATGAGAGCGACTTCGCCGAGGAGCCGAATCATGGGCGCTAACGTATTGATCATGGCCGGCGGCACCGGCGGCCACGTGTTCCCCGCGCTGTCCTGTGCCCGTGAATTCCAGGCGCGCGGCTACACCGTGCACTGGCTCGGCACGCCACGCGGGATCGAAAACGAACTGGTGCCGGCTGCAGGTCTTGAACTGCATCGCATCAATGCCACGGGGTTACGTGGCAAGGGCAAGCTGTCGCTGCTCAAGGCACCGTTCATGTTGCTCAAGTCGGTGTGGCAGGCGCGGGCGGTGATTCGCAAGCTGCGTCCAGTCTGCGTGGTCGGCTTCGGTGGTTATGTGACCGGGCCTGGCGGGATTGCCGCGAAACTGGCCGGTGTGCCGGTGATCGTTCACGAGCAGAACGCCGTGGCCGGCACCGCCAATCGGTTGCTGGTGCCGTTCGCCGCCCGGGTGTGTGAAGCGTTCCCCGACACCTTTACTCTGTCGGACACCCGCCGTACCACCGGAAACCCGGTGCGCAGCGAGCTGTTCCTCGAAACATCGCGACCGGCCCTGGCCGGTCGCAAAGCGCGTTTGCTGATCCTCGGCGGAAGCCTTGGCGCAGAACCGTTGAACAAGTTGCTGCCTGAAGCCCTGGCGCAAGTCCCTGCCGATTTGCGCCCGGAAGTGTTTCATCAGGCCGGCAAAAACCACGATGAAGTGACTGCAGAGCGCTACCGCGCCGCCGGCGTCGATGCGCAGGTGCAGCCCTTTATCAAAGACATGGCCCAAGCCTATGGCTGGGCTGACCTGGTGGTGTGCCGCGCTGGCGCGCTGACCATCAGTGAGCTGGCTGCCGTTGGTCTGCCCTCGATGCTGGTGCCTTTGCCCCACGCGATCGACGATCACCAGACCCGCAACGCCGATTATTTGGCCCGTGAAGGCGCTGCCTTCGTGATGCCGCAAAGAACGACTGGTGCCGCGGACCTTGCCGCGCGCCTGACAGAGGTCTTGATGCAACCGCAACGACTCGAAGAAATGGCCCAAGCGGCCCGCCGTCTGGCCAAACCCGATGCCACCCGTAGCGTGGTCGATACCTGCCTGGAGGTGGCCCATGGTTGAGAATCAGAAAGCCATGCCTCAACCGGAAATGCGCCGCATCCGTCGCATCCACTTCGTCGGTATCGGCGGCGTGGGCATGTGCGGGATTGCTGAAGTGTTGCTGAACCTGGGCTACGAAGTGTCCGGTTCCGACCTGAAGGCTTCGCCGGTGACCGAGCGTCTGGAATCGTTCGGCGCGCACATCTATATCGGCCACCGTGCCGAGAACGCTGCCACCGCCGATGTGCTGGTGGTTTCCAGCGCCGTCAACACCTCCAACCCGGAAGTGGCGACCGCCCTTGAGCGCCGCATCCCGGTGGTACCGCGTGCCGAGATGCTCGCCGAGCTGATGCGCTATCGCCACGGCATCGCCGTCGCCGGTACTCATGGCAAAACCACCACCACCAGCCTGATCGCTTCGGTGTTCGCGGCCGGTGGCCTGGACCCGACCTTCGTGATCGGTGGCCGTCTGAATGCCGCGGGCACCAATGCCCAGCTCGGCACCAGCCGCTACCTGATCGCCGAAGCCGACGAAAGCGACGCGAGTTTCCTGCACCTGCAACCGCTGGTGGCCGTGGTCACCAACATCGACGCCGACCACATGGCGACCTACGACGGTGACTTCAACAAACTGAAGAAAACCTTCGTCGAGTTCCTGCACAACCTGCCGTTCTACGGTTTGGCGGTGATGTGCCTGGACGATCCGGTGGTGCGTGAAATCCTGCCGCTGGTCAAACGTCCGACCGTGACCTACGGCTTCAGCGAAGACGCCGACGTGCGTGCCATCAATGTGCGTCAGCAGGGCATGCAGACCTTCTTCACCGTGCTGCGCCCGGATCGCGAGCCGCTGGACGTGTCCGTGAACATGCCAGGCAACCACAACGTGCTCAACTCGCTGGCGACCATCTGCATCGCCAGCGACGAAGGGGTCAGCGACGAAGCCATCGTCCAGGGCCTTTCCGGGTTCCAGGGCGTTGGCCGACGCTTCCAGGTCTATGGCGAACTGCCGGTGGACGGCGGCAACGTGATGCTGGTCGACGACTACGGTCACCACCCGACCGAAGTCGCGGCCGTGATCAAAGCCGTGCGCGGTGGCTGGCCGGAGCGCCGTCTGGTGATGGTCTACCAGCCGCACCGTTACAGCCGCACCCGTGACCTGTACGACGATTTCGTCAATGTACTGGCCGATGCCAATGTGCTGCTGCTGATGGAAGTCTATCCGGCGGGCGAAGAGCCAATCCCGGGCGCGGACAGCCGCAAGCTGTGCAACAGCATCCGTCAGCGTGGTCAGCTCGACCCGATCTACATCGAGCGTGGTGTCGATCTGGCGCCGCTGGTCAAGCCGCTGCTGCGTGCCGGCGACATTCTGCTGTGCCAGGGCGCCGGGGATATCGGCGGTCTCGCGCCGAAGCTGTTGAAAAGTGAATTGTTCGCCGGCGCCGTGGCTGCGTCGGTCGAGGGGAAGTTGAAATGACTGCTGCCTACGCCAACCTGTTCTCCACCATCGCGCCGAAAGATTTCGGGCGTGTCGCCGTGCTGTTCGGTGGCATGAGTGCCGAGCGTGAGGTTTCGCTGAAATCCGGTAACGCTGTGCTCGACGCGCTGCAAAGCGCGGGCGTGGACGCGTTCGGGATCGACGTCGGCGAGGATTTTCTGCAGCGTCTGCTGAATGAAAAGATCGACCGCGCGTTCATCATTCTCCACGGTCGTGGCGGTGAAGACGGCTCGATGCAGGGCCTGCTCGAATGCGCGGGCATTCCGTACACCGGCAGCGGCATCCTCGCCTCGGCACTGGCGATGGACAAGCTGCGCACCAAGCAGGTCTGGCACAGCCTCGGGATTCCGACGCCGCGTCACGCCGTGCTGTGCAGCGAAGCCGATTGTATTTCCGCGGCGACGGAACTGGGCTTCCCTTTGATCGTCAAACCGGCGCATGAAGGTTCAAGTATCGGGATGGCCAAAGTGAGTTCTGCGTCCGAGTTGATCGACGCATGGAAAGCGGCCAGTACCTACGATTCGCAAGTCTTGGTTGAACAATGGATTCAAGGTCCGGAGTTCACCATCGCCACCCTGCGTGACCAGGTGTTGCCTCCTATCGCCCTGGGTACACCGCACACTTTCTACGACTACGACGCCAAGTACATCGCCAACGATACCCAGTACCGCATTCCGTGCGGGCTGGATGCCGCCAAGGAGCAGGAACTCATGGATCTCACGGCCAAGGCCTGTGAGGCGCTGGGGATTGCCGGTTGGGGCAGGGCGGACGTGATGCAGGACGCCGACGGGCAGTTCTGGTTCCTGGAAGTGAACACCGCACCGGGCATGACCGATCACAGTCTGGTGCCGATGGCGGCCCGTGCTGCCGGTCTGGACTTCCAGCAACTGGTTCTGGCCATTCTGGCCGCCAGTGTTGAAGTCTCCGGTAACACAGAGGCGCGAGGTTAAGACCATGCAAGGCGCTCATCTCAGACATCAGCCACCCGCACCCGGCCGCAAGCCGGTGCCGCGGGGTGCCAGCCGAATGGTGGCCAAAGAGCCGATGTCCGCGCGCCTGCCGAAAGCCAATTTCGGCTTTCTGAAAAGCCTGTTCTGGCCGGTGCTGCTGGTGGCGCTCGGGTTCGGTACCTACGAAGGCGCGCAGCGTTTGCTGCCGTACGCCGACCGGCCGATCACCAAGATCGCCGTGCAGGGCGACCTGAGCTACATCAGTCAGCAAGCGGTGCAGCAGCGAATCGCCCCGTACGTGGCGTCGAGCTTCTTCACCATTGATCTGGCCAGTATGCGTACCGAGCTTGAGCAGATGCCATGGATCGCCCACGCCGAAGTACGCCGGGTGTGGCCGGATCAGGTGGTGATCCGCCTCGAAGAGCAACTGCCCGTGGCCCGTTGGGGCGACGAGTCGCTGCTCAACAACCAGGGTCAGGCCTTCACGCCAAAGGAGTTGGCGAACTACGAACACCTGCCACAGCTGTTCGGCCCACAACGGGCCCAGCAGCAAGTGATGCAGCAGTATCAGGTGCTGAGCCAGATGCTCCGGCCGCTGGGCTTCTCGATCGCGCGCCTGGAACTGCGTGAACGTGGCAGCTGGTTCCTGACCACTGGTGCCGGCAGCTCCGGCCCCGGCATCGAGTTGCTGCTGGGACGCGGCAACCTGGTGGAAAAGATGCGCCGCTTCATTGCCATCTATGACAAGACGCTTAAAGACCAGATTACGAACATTGCGCGCATCGATCTGCGCTACGCCAACGGCCTCGCTGTTGGCTGGCGGGAACCAGTAGCGCCGACGACAGCCCAACCCGCTGTCGCAAAGAATTAAGAAGAGGCAGGACCCATGGCAAACGTGCAAAGCGGCAAAATGATCGTCGGTCTGGATATCGGCACCTCCAAGGTGGTGGCGCTGGTAGGCGAGGTCGCAGACGACGGCACGCTGGAAATCGTCGGTATCGGTACTCACCCGTCCCGCGGCCTGAAGAAGGGCGTGGTGGTGAACATCGAGTCCACCGTGCAATCGATCCAGCGCGCGATCGAAGAAGCCCAACTGATGGCGGGCTGCCGCATTCACTCGGCTTTCGTCGGCGTGGCCGGCAATCACATCCGCAGCCTGAACTCCCACGGCATCGTGGCGATTCGTGATCGTGAAGTGAGCTCGGCTGACCTGGAGCGCGTACTCGACGCCGCCCAGGCCGTGGCGATCCCGGCTGACCAGCGCGTGCTGCACACCCTGCCGCAGGATTACGTGATCGATAACCAGGAAGGCGTCCGCGAGCCTCTGGGCATGTCCGGCGTCCGTCTGGAAGCCAAGGTTCACGTGGTCACTTGCGCCGTCAATGCTGCCCAGAACATTGAAAAATGCGTGCGTCGCTGCGGTCTGGAAATCGACGACATCATTCTCGAGCAACTGGCCTCGGCCTACTCGGTACTGACCGACGACGAAAAAGAGCTGGGCGTGTGCCTGGTCGACATCGGCGGCGGCACCACCGACATCGCGATCTTCACCGAAGGCGCGATCCGCCACACCGCGGTGATCCCGATTGCCGGTGATCAGGTGACCAACGACATCGCCATGGCGTTGCGCACCCCGACCCAGTATGCCGAAGAGATCAAGATCCGCTACGCCTGCGCCCTGGCCAAACTGGCCGGTGCCGGCGAAACCATCAAGGTGCCGAGCGTTGGCGACCGTCCACCGCGCGAACTGTCGCGTCAGGCCCTGGCCGAAGTGGTCGAGCCGCGTTACGACGAACTGTTCACCCTGATCCAGGCCGAGCTGCGTCGCAGCGGCTACGAAGACCTGATCCCGGCGGGCATCGTCCTGACCGGCGGTACGTCGAAGATGGAAGGTGCCACCGAACTGGCTGAAGAAATCTTCCACATGCCGGTGCGCCTGGGCGTGCCGCATGGCGTGAAGGGCCTGGATGACGTGGTGCGCAACCCGATTTATTCCACTGGCGTTGGCTTGTTGATGTACGGCCTGCAAAAGCAGTCCGACGGGATCTCGTTCTCGGGCATCGGCAGCCGCGACAGCTACAGCAACGATGAGCCACAGGCGCCGTTGCTGGACCGATTGAAGAAGTGGGTTCAAGGCAACTTCTAACGCTTTACCGCAACACCGCTACAAAAATGCAGTAGGCGAAAAAACTAGAGAATGTAAGGAGAGGGAAAATGTTCGAACTCGTAGACAACATCCCCGCAAGCCCGGTAATCAAAGTTATCGGTGTTGGCGGTGGCGGCGGCAACGCTGTCAACCACATGGTCAAGAGCAACATCGAAGGCGTCGAATTCATCTGCGCCAACACTGATGCTCAAGCGCTGAAAAACATCGGCGCGCGCACCATCCTGCAACTGGGCACCGGCGTGACCAAAGGTCTCGGCGCTGGCGCCAACCCTGAAGTAGGTCGTCAGGCCGCTCTCGAAGACCGTGAGCGTATTGCCGAAGTCCTGCAGGGCACCAACATGGTGTTCATCACCACTGGCATGGGCGGCGGTACCGGTACCGGTGCTGCACCGATCATCGCCGAAGTGGCCAAGGAAATGGGCATCCTGACTGTTGCGGTCGTGACCCGTCCGTTCCCGTTCGAAGGCCGCAAGCGTATGCAGATCGCCGACGAAGGCATCCGCATGCTCTCCGAAAGCGTCGACTCGTTGATCACCATCCCTAACGAGAAGCTGCTGACCATCCTCGGTAAAGACGCAAGCCTCTTGTCGGCTTTCGCCAAGGCTGACGACGTACTGGCCGGTGCCGTTCGCGGTATCTCCGACATCATCAAGCGTCCGGGCATGATCAACGTCGACTTCGCCGACGTGCGTACCGTGATGAGCGAAATGGGCATGGCGATGATGGGCACTGGCTGCGCCAGCGGTCCGAACCGTGCACGTGAAGCGACCGAAGCGGCCATCCGCAACCCGCTGCTGGAAGACGTGAACCTGCAAGGCGCACGCGGCATCCTGGTGAACATCACCGCCGGTCCTGACCTGTCCCTGGGTGAGTACTCCGACGTGGGTAGCATCATCGAAGCCTTCGCTTCCGAGCACGCAATGGTCAAGGTCGGTACTGTTATCGATCCGGACATGCGCGACGAACTGCACGTCACCGTGGTTGCCACCGGTCTGGGCGCGAAAATCGAGAAGCCTGTGAAGGTCATCGACAACACCGTTCACACCTCCATGGCTGCCGCTCAGGTTCAACAACCGGCTCCTGCGCGTCAGGAAGCTCCGGCGGTGAACTACCGTGACCTTGACCGTCCGACCGTCATGCGCAACCAGGCTCAGGCCGGTGCTGCGACTGCCGCGAAGATGAACCCGCAGGACGATCTGGATTACCTGGACATCCCGGCATTCCTGCGTCGTCAGGCCGATTGATGGAATGTATCAGGGCTATGACGGTGATTGGTGTTCAGCAAAGGCTCGGTCTGCTATTATCGCCAGCCTTTGTTGATACCAGTTCGCAATTTGCGCTGAAGCGGCCCAAGCCATGATTAAACAACGCACACTGAAAAATATTATCCGTGCCACAGGTGTAGGCCTGCATTCCGGGGAGAAGGTCTACCTGACCCTCAAGCCTGCGCCTGTCGACACTGGCATTGTGTTTTGTCGCGCTGACCTCGACCCTGTGGTGCAGATTCCTGCCCGCGCGGAAAACGTCGGTGAAACCACTATGTCGACGACGCTGATCAACGGCGACGTCAAAGTGGACACGGTAGAGCACTTGCTCTCGGCCATGGCTGGCCTGGGCATCGATAACGCCTACGTCGAGCTCTCCGCGTCCGAAGTCCCGATCATGGATGGCAGCGCTGGACCGTTCGTATTCCTGATTCAATCGGCTGGCCTGGAAGAGCAGGACGCCGCCAAGAAATTCATCCGCATCCTGCGTGAAGTGACAGTGGAAGACGGCGACAAGCGCGCCACTTTCGTCCCTTTCGAAGGGTTCAAGGTGAGCTTCGAGATCGATTTCGATCACCCGGTTTTCCGGGACCGCACCCAAAGTGCAAGCGTGGATTTTTCCAGCACTTCGTTCGTAAAAGAAGTCAGCCGCGCCCGTACTTTCGGTTTCATGAGTGACATCGAGTACCTGCGCAAGCACAACCTCGCACTCGGCGGCAGCGTTGAAAACGCGATCGTGGTGGATTCCGATGGTGTACTGAACGAAGACGGCCTTCGCTACGAAGACGAATTCGTGAAGCACAAGATCCTCGATGCGATTGGCGACCTGTACCTGCTGGGTAACAGCCTGATTGGTGAGTTCAAAGGCTTCAAGTCCGGTCATGCACTGAACAACCAGCTGCTGCGCAAGTTGATTGAGCAGACAGATGCGTGGGAAGTCGTGACGTTCGAAGACGCCAGCACTGCACCGATCTCTTACATGCGCCCGGTTGCGGCGGTGTAAGTAAAAAACCTCTCTAGTTTTTTGAAGGCCATCCCCGGATGGCCTTTTTTTATGCCTTTATTCAAAGCAAAAGATCACAGCCTTCGGCAGTTCCTACAGGGAAAGTTAGTCCAACTGTAGGAGCTGCCGAAGGCTGCGATCTTTTGATCTTACGAACTGACTACGCGATTGCGACCGCTCTCCTTGGCCTGATACAGCGCCTTGTCCGCCGCAAGCAGCAGTTGCTCCAACGACATCTCGACTGCAGTCGTCCAGGTGCTGATACCGATACTGACGGTCATCGCCACGTCCGCGCCCTGGACCCTCGGCATCTGTTCGACCGCCTGGCGGATATGCTCGGCAATCTGCCGTGCGCCGCTGCTGTCGGTTTCGGCGAGGATCACCGAGAACTCTTCGCCACCGTAACGAGCGACCAGATCCCCTGGTCGTCGCACGTTCGCCGTGATCACCTTCGCCAGCTCACGCAGCGCCTGATCACCCGCCTGATGCCCATGCCGGTCGTTGAAGGCCTTGAAGTGGTCGGCGTCGATCATCATCACCGACAGCGGCTTGCCCGAACGCTGGGCGCGGAACCATTCGTGGCGCAGCGACTGATCGAGCATCCGCCGGTTGGCCACGCCGGTCAGCGCATCGGTGGCGGCCAGTTGCGCCAGTTCACGTTCGGCGCGCTGGCGCAAACGCAGTTCGCGGGCAAGTAGCCAGGTCAGCCACAGCAGCCCGGCGCACAGCACGCCGGTGGCGCCGCTGATCAACAGCGCGGTGCGGCGCCAGGTGCCAAACACCTCATCACTGGAGAGCGCGACCATCACCGTCAACGGCAGATTGCCGACTCGCGAATAGGTGTAGAGCCGTTGCTGATGATCCATGCTCGAGGTGCTGGTGAAACTGCCACTGCCATCCTTGTCGCCGAGAATCCGCACCACGTTGGGCCGGTTACCGAAACTCTTGCCGATGGAGTCGCTTTGCAGATGCGGCTTTTGCGCCAGCAGCACGCCGTCGCTGTTGATGATGTTCAGGGTGCTGTCTTTGCCGATGTCGAGGCTGTTGAACAACTGATCGAAGTAGTCGAGTTTCATCGACGCCACCGCCACGCCGGCGAACTCACCGGTGTCCGAGGAGATCCGCCGGCTGAAGCTGATCCGCCATTGATTGGCTTCGTCGCAATCGCAGCGGGTTTTGAACGGGCGGCTGATGAACATGCCCATGTCGCGGTTGAAGGCATGGGCGAGGAAATAATCGCGGTCGGCGAAGTTGCCCGGTTTGGGTTCGATGCGTGATGAGTCGGCGACCACATCGCCGTGCTTGTCGAGCAGCAGGATGTCGCCCTTGAAGCGCGCGGTGGTCGAGCGGTCGAACAGTGCCAGATGGCGGATCTGCGGGGTGACGTCGCGCAAGTCGTCGCGCTGGGCGGCGGCGATCAGGCCTTGCAAGGTCAGGTCGTACAACTCGACCGTGCGCAGGACATCGGCGTCGATCAACTGGGCGATGGTGGTGGCGCTGCGGGTGGCCGCTTCCTGAGCGTTGGCGTGCTCACGAATCAGCAGAAAAGTGACGATGCACAGAATCGCGATCACGGTCAGCGAACTGCCGCAGATCAGCAGCAATTCGGGGCGTCCGGTCTTGCCCGCCAGAGGTGGGGTACGGCTCGCGATCATGATGGGGTTATCAGTTGGGGGATCTTATAAGCGTAGTTGCACAAACACTGCGGGGGATAACACTAAAACAGATCTACTGTGGAGAGGGGATTTATCTCCGATCGGCTGCGAAGCGGCCCCAAAAAAGGGTCTGCTGCGCAGCCCATCGGGGATAAATCCCCTCGCCACAAAATCTATTCCATTCAAAAAAAGGATCAGTTGTTACTGAGCTAGAGGTGATCTTAGAAGACGTTGATCGGGTAGTCGACAATCACCCGGTATTCATCGGTATCGGTATCAATCGCGCCGTAGCCGTTGCCACCTCGGTTGGTCGCCCATTGCAGGCGGACCGCGAGGTCTTTCGCCTGACCGCTCTGCACCACGTATTTCAAATCGAGGTCACGCTCCCAGTGTTTGGCGTTGCGGCCGTCGGCGCTGTACCACGAGGCATAGCCTTTGCTGTCCGGATCGACCTTGGTCAGGTCCACGGTGCCGCGCGAATAGGAAACTGCCGAAGTCAGGCCCGGCACGCCGAGTCCGGCGAAGTCATAGGCGTACTTGAGCTTCCACGAGCGCTCGTTCGGGCCGTTGAAGTCCGAATACTGTTGCGAGTTGTCGAGGTAAACGCTGTCGCCCTGGCTGATGTAGTCGAATGGCGTGTTGCCGTTCACGCGCTGGTACGCAGCGGTGACGCTGTGGCTGCCGATGCCGACAGTGAAATGCAGGCTGTAGGTGTTGTTGTCGATGTTGCCCAGCAGCGCGTCGCCGGTGTCCTGCGTGTGATAGAAGTGCAGACCCGGGTTGAGGCTGACTAGATCGTTCAACTGCCAGGCGTAATCCAGGTCGTAGTAGTACTGGTTCCAGATGTCCTTCAGCTCGGCGGCGTACAGGTTGCTGGTCAGCCCTTCGACACCGCTCCAGGACACGCCGGCCCAGTTCAGGTGTCGGCTTTCGTCGCCCTCGGCGAGTTTGCCGTAGGAAGTGCCGATTCGCTGGCGACCGCTCTGGTTGTACGGCTTGGTGAAACTGGCCTGGCCACCTTCGAACATCCAGCCGTCGAAACTGTGATTGGTCAGACTGACGCCACGGAAGGTCTGCGGCAGCATGCGCGAATCACCGCCGGCAATCACCGGGTTGGTGAGGAACAGATCACCGGCCTTCAACTCGGTATCGAACGCGCGCATTTTCAACGTGCCACCTGCGCTCGAGAACGAGCCCGGCGCTTTGCCGTTGCCATCGCTGATCGGCAGGATGCTCGAGCCATCGGTACCACCACCGCCGTCGAGCTTCAGCCCGAGCATGGCGTGGGCATCGATGCCGAAGCCGACCGTGCCTTCGGTGTAGCCCGACTGGAAAATCCCGAGAAAACCCTGGCCCCACTCGATGTTGTCGTCCGTCTGCTGCAGACGGTTGCGATTCATGTAGTAGTTGCGAGCGTTGAGGTTGAGGCTCGAACCTTCGATGAAGCCTTGATTGGCAGACTCCTCGGCTTGGGCTGTGGGGGCAATCGTTGCGGCAATTGCAATGAACAGCGGGGTGAAGCGGACTGGGTAACGCACTTGCGATGGAGCTCCTTGGGTCAACTGACACTTCAATGTCTTGAGGTGCGGGATGTTTCTTGTTTTTTACAGACGAACCAAACGGCTTTCAGACCACAACGAAAAAAGGCCGCTGAAAGACAGCGGCCTGGAAGGACGACGGTTGAACGGGAAGAGCCAAACAACCGCGTCGAGGGAAATGTTTCGCGGTGCGCGACTCAGCTGTCTTTCTCGGCCGCTTGAGCCTGGGAAGTGGCGGCTTGAGGGGCTTGCGAGGCGTCCTGCGACTTGGCCATCACTTCTGCCTGAGATTGCTCGAAGGCGTGAGCGCGAGCGGCATTCTGCGCTACGAACGACTGCGATTCTTCAGCCATCGCCATCGGCGACAGGATCAATGAGGACAAAACGAAAGCGCTGGCAATACCCATACTGTTGGACATCTTGAAAACCTTCTTGCTTGGCAAGTGCTGTTTGGTGCGGGCAAAGATAAGGTCGCCGGGCGCCGGGAAACAGCGTGATTTTCATAAATGACTGTTACAGCAAAGGCAAAGATCGCAGCCTTCGGCAGCTCCTACAGGGGAAAAGTGAACACCTGTAGGAGCTGCCGAAGGCTGCGATCTTTTGATCTGCTTCAAACCGGCAGATGGATGCCGAACGTATTCATCCCCCGATCACTTCGCACAAACACATCCCCACCATGCATCAGCGCAATCGCCTTGACGATCGCCAGCCCCAATCCATGGTTGTTGCCGCTGTTGCTGCGCGAGGCATCGACCCGGTAGAAACGTTCGAACAGACGCGGCAAGTGCTCGCTGGCAATCGGCGATCCCGGGTTGGCCACACCAATGCTGACCTGGTGGTCTTCAACCTCAATCCGCACTTCGATCACCTTGCCTGGCTCGGTGTGCTGCACGGCGTTGCTCAGCAGATTGATCAATGCCCGGCGCAGATGCGCGATCTCGATGCTCACCTGTGCATCGCCACTGACGTGGACCTGCACTTGCGCGTCTTCGAGGATGAAATCCAGGTACTCGAGCGTGGTCGCGACTTCATCAGCCAGCGAAGTTTCGGTGAGCTTGGTGGCCTTGCTGCCCTGGTCGGCGCTTGCCAGAAACAGCATGTCGTTGATGATCGAGCGCAGGCGTTCCAGCTCTTCAAGATTGGATTGCAGCACTTCGAAATAATGTTCGGCCGAGCGTCCGCGCGTCAGTGCGACCTGGGTCTGGCCGATCAGGTTGGTCAGTGGCGAGCGCAGTTCATGGGCGACGTCGGCGTTGAACGATTCCAGGCGTGAGTAGGCCTGTTCGACTCGCTCCAGCGTCGAGTTGAACGAGTCGACAAACTGCTCCAGCTCCGGCGGCAACGGTGACATCCGCAGGCGTCCGGCCCGCAGTGGCGGCGCCAGGCGCTGGGCCTCGTGGGACAGTTTGATCAACGGCTTGAGGCCGATCCGCGCCACCCAGTAACCCAGCGCCGAGGCCAGCAGCACGCCGATAATCGCCAGGCTGACCAAGGCGATCAGCAGGCTATGCTGAGTCTCGTGGAAAGTCTCGGTATCGATGCCGATCATGAAGCGCAGCGGCGGGCGTTGATCCTTGGCGGGTAACTCGGTCAGCAGCACTTTCAGCGGATAAGGATGCTCGGGCAACTGCAGGTCATGCATGCCGGTTGGGCCTTTGGCGAAGGCGCGGATTTGCGCGTCCGGCTCGCCGTACTCGTAACCGGGATCACCGCTGACCACCCAGAAACGAATGCGCTTGTCTTCCTCGCCGAGCAGCTTGAGCTTGGCGTTGATCTTCGCCCAATGCTCAGGCGTGCCATAACGATTGAGCGCCGACTCCAGCACGCTGTAACGCGCGTCCAGCTCGGCTTCCGGCAGCAGACCCAAGCCCTTGTCGACCTGCTGATACAGTGCGCCGCCGATCAACAGAAACACCAACAGCGCCACCAGCGTGAACATGCCGCTGAGGCGCAGTGCGATGGAATTACTGGACACCACGGCTCTCCAGCACATAACCCATGCCACGAATCGTGTGCAGCAGTTTCTCGTCGAACGGCCCGTCGAGTTTGGCTCGCAGGCGCTTGATCGCGACTTCGACGACATTCGCGTCGCTGTCGAAATTGATGTCCCAGACCATCTCGGCAATCGCGGTTTTCGAGAGGATTTCACCTTGCCGGCGCGCCAGAACACTGAGCAACGAGAACTCTTTCGCGGTCAGATCCAGCCGCGTGCCGGCGCGGGTGGCCTTGCGGCTGATCAGATCGATCCACAGGTCGGCGATGCTCACTTGCACCGGTTCATGGCCACCGCTGCGCCGGGTCAGCGCTTGCAGGCGAGCTACCAGTTCAAGGAAGGAAAACGGCTTGCCGAGGTAATCGTCGGCGCCGTCGCGCAGGCCCTTGATCCGATCCTCGACGCGCTCGCGGGCGGTGAGCATGATCACCGGAGTCTGCTTGCGCGCACGTAATGCGCGCAGCACGCCAAAGCCATCCAGGCCCGGCAACATCACGTCGAGAACGATCACCGCGTAGTCGCTTTCCAGCGCCAGGTGCAGGCCTTCGACGCCGTCGCGGGCCAGGTCCACGGTGTAACCCTGTTCCGTCAGACCGCGGTGCAGATAGTCCGCGGTTTTTTCCTCGTCTTCGATAATCAGAACGCGCATGACCGCCTCAGTCTGTAGTCGCCAGTGCCGTAGCGGGCATTGGTTTGGGCCTGTGGAACAGCCGCTCAAGCCACAAGTATATGACCGGAGTGGTAAACAGCGTCAGCATCTGGCTGACCAGCAAACCACCCACTACCGCAATCCCCAGCGGTTGGCGCAGCTCGGCGCCGGTGCCGTAGCCGAGCATCAGCGGCAGGGCGCCGAGCAGGGCGGCGAGGGTGGTCATGATGATCGGCCGGAACCGCGTCAGGCACGCTTCGAAAATCGCATCCTGCGGCGCCAGTCCGCGATTGCGCTGGGCTTCCAGCGCAAAGTCGATCATCAGGATGCCGTTCTTCTTGACGATGCCGATCAGCAGCACCAGCCCGATCAGCGCCATGATCGAAAAGTCCTGACCGCAGATCCACAGCATGATCACCGCACCGAGGCCCGCCGCCGGCAGGGTCGAAATGATCGTCAGCGGATGCACGAAGCTCTCGTAAAGCACGCCGAGAATGATGTACACCGCCACCAGCGCCGCCAGAATCAGCCACGGCTGACTGGCCAGCGAACTCTGGAACGCCTGCGCTGCGCCCTGGAAATTGCCGCTGATCGCGGTCGGCATGCCGATCTCGGCCTTGGCTTGATTGAGCAGGATCACCGCGTCGCCCAACGCCACGCCGGGCGCCAGGTTGAACGACAGGTTGGCGGCGGGGAACATGCCGTCATGGGCAATCGACAGCGGGCCGATGGTCGGCGCATCGAATTTGGCCAGCGCCGACAGCGGCACCATCTCGCCACTCAGCGGCGAACGCAGATAGAAATAGTTGAGGCTTTCGGCCTTGCCGCGCTGTTTAGTATCCAGTTCCAGAATCACGTTGTACTGGTTGACCTGGGTCTGGAACTCGTTGATCTGGCGCTGACCAAAGGCGTCGTACAGCGCCTCGTCCACGTCACTGGCAGTCAGGCCGAAGCGCGCGGCGGCGCTGCGGTCGATGCTGATGTGAGTGATGCTGCCGCCCAATTGCAGGTCGTTGGAAATATCGCGGAACGCCGGGTTGCTGCGCAGCTTTTCGGTCAGACGCTGGGTCCAGGTGGCGAGGGTTGCGCCGTCATTGCTCTTGAGTACGTATTGGTACTGCGCGCGGCTCGGCCCGGAGCTGAGGTTGATGTCCTGGCCGGCGCGCAGGTACAGGACGATGCCCGGAACCTTCATCAGTTGCGGACGAATGCGGTCGATGAACTGGCTGGCCGAGACGTCGCGGTCGCCGCGTTTTTTCAGAGCAATCCAGAAGCGGCCATTGGCAATGGTCTGGTTGCTGCCGGACACACCGACCGAGTGCGAGAACGCCTGAACGGCCGGATCGGCGGCAACGATTTCGGCCATCGCCAAGTGTTTTTTCACCATGTCGCCGTAGGAAATATCGGCAGCGGCTTCGGTGGTGCCGAGGACGAAACCGGTGTCCTGCACCGGGAAGAAACCTTTGGGGATAAAGATGTAACCGGCGATGGCCAAAGCGAGGGACAAACCGAACACGCCGATCATCAGTTTCTGGTGGGCGAGGGCGCGGCGCAGACCTTTTTCGTACCAGCCGAGCAGGCGTTCGCTGAAGCCCGGTTTGTCGTGGGCGTGATGCACCGGTTTGCGCATGAACAGCGCTGCCAGCGTCGGCGCGAGGGTCAACGACACCACCACCGAAATCAGAATGGTCGAGGTCGCCGTCAGGGCGAATTCCTTGAACAACCGCCCGACCACGCCGCCCATGAACAGCAGCGGAATGAACGCCGCCACCAGCGAGAAACTGATCGACACCACGGTAAAACCGATCTCGCCGGCACCTTTGACCGCCGCTTCGCGCATGCTGTCGCCGGCCTCCAGATGCCGGTGGATGTTCTCCACCACCACAATCGCATCGTCCACGACAAACCCGACCGCGACGACGATCGCCACCAGCGTCAGGTTGTTCAGGCTGAATCCCAGCAGGTACATCAGGGCGAAACTGGCGGTCAGCGATACACCTAGCACCGCCGAGACGATCATGGTCGCCGACAACTGGCGCAGGAACAGCGCCATCACCGCTACTACCAGCAGGATCGCGATCAACAGCGTGATCTCGACTTCATGCAGCGAGGCGCGGATGGTCTGGGTGCGGTCGATCAGGGTTTTCACCTGCACCGAGGCCGGGAGCATGGCTTCGAGGCCGGGCAGGGCGGCTTGAATGCGGTCGACGGTTTCGACGATGTTCGCGCCGGGCTGGCGCGAAATCACCAGGTTCACCCCCGGTTGATCACCGGCCCAGGCCTGCACGTAGGCATCTTCCGAACCGTTGACGACTTTGGCGACATCGCGCAGGTGAACCGGGGCGCCGTCCTTGTAGGAAACGATGAGTTGGCTGTAGTCCTCGGGTTTGAACAACTGGTCGTTGGTCGACAGCGTCGAGATGCTCGATTCGCCGTACAACGCACCTTTGGCGAGGTTGAGGCTGGTCTGCTGGATCGCCAGACGAATGTCGGCCAGGGTCAGGCCGATGGCCGCCAGTTTGTCGGCCGAGGCTTGCACGCGGATCGCCGGACGTTGCTGACCGGTGATGTTGATCTGGCCTACGCCGTCGATCTGACTGATCTGACGCGAGAGCAGGGTTTCCACCAGATCGCTGAGTTCAGTGCCGGGCATTTGCGTCGAGCTGACGCTGAGGATCAGCACCGGGCTGTCGGCCGGGTTGACCTTCTTCCAGGTCGGCAGGGTCGGCATGTCCTTGGGCAGCTTGCCGGCGGCGGTATTGATCGCGGCCTGGACTTCCTGAGCGGCGGTGTCGATGCTCTTGTCGAGAGTGAATTGCAGGGTCAGCAGGCTGGAGCCGAGCGCACTGCTGGAGGTCATCTGGGTCATGCCGGGGATGGCGCTGAATTGCACCTCCAGCGGCGTGGCCACGGACGAGGCCATGGTGTCGGGGCTCGCACCGGGTAACTGCGCCGAGACCTGAATTGTCGGAAATTCCGCTTCCGGCAGTGGGGCGATCGGCAGGCGCGGGAAGGCAATCACGCCGACCAGCACCAATGCGATGGTCAGCAGAATCGTCGCGACCGGGTGATCGATGCACCAGGTGGAGACGCCTTTGTGCTCCTTCATGGTTTCGGCTCCGCTTGCACCACCTGTGGCGGTTCACTCATGACCTGCACGGTCGAACCGGGTTTGAGCCGCGACTGGCCGTCGGTCACCAGCACGTCACCGGCCTTCACACCTTTGATGATGTCCTGCCCGCTGCCCTGATAAACCATCTGCACTTGCACTGCTTCGACCTTGTCGCCATTTACGCGATAGACGAAGTGTTGATCGAGACCGCGCTGTACGACGGTGGGCGGCACCACCAGCGCATTCTTATCCAGTGCCGTCTGAATTTTTACCGTCACCAGCAGGCCCGGCCAGAGCTTCTGGCTGGCATTGTCGAATTCGGCCTTGGCGCGGATGGTGCCGGTGTTGGCGTTGATCTGGTTGTCGATCAGGGTCAGGTGACCTTCGCCGAGCAGGTTGCCGGTTTCGCCGTCGGTGTCGGCACCGATGTAGGCCTTGACCTGTGCGTGCTGCGGATCGTTGATCAGGCCTTGCAGGGTGGGCAGCATTTGCTGCGGCAGCGAGAATTCCACGGCGATCGGGTCGATCTGGGTCACGGTGAACAGGCCGGCGGTGTCGGTCATGCGCAGGAAGTTGCCTTCATCGACTGTACGAATACCGACGCGGCCGGTGACCGGGGAGCGGATCTGCGTGTAGGAAAGTTGTACTTGCGCCGCGTCGATTGCGGCCTGGTTGCCTTGTGCGGTGGCTTTCAATTGGTTGACCAGTGCCTGTTGCTGGTCGTAGGTCTGTTTGGAGACGCCGTCGTCGACGCTGAGCAGTTTGTAGCGCTTGAGGTTGACCAGGGCGACTTGCAGTTGTGCCTGGCTTTCGCCCAGTTGTGCGCGGGCCTGGTCGAGACTGGCGCGGATCGAGCGGTCGTCGATGGTGGCGAGCAGGTCGCCGGCTTTGACGAGTTGGCCTTCCTTGACGAGGATTTTGATGAGGATGCCGTCGACTTGTGGGCGTACTACGACGCTGTGTAATGAGAGTACGGAGCCGATGCCGCTGGTGTAGCGGGGGACGTCTTTTTCGCTGACAGTGACGACGCGAACCGGGATGGCGGTCGGGGTGGCCAGTTTGGTCGGGGCGGGTTTCATTGCCCACCATGCGCCTGCGGCGGCCAGGGCGATCACTAGGGCTAGCAGGGCTTGGTTTTTCTTGATTCGCATGAAATGGGGCGCCAAGGGCTGGAGTTTGGGCAGGTTGGGTATTTATAAACTTGTTTGGGGGTCAGGAGGGTGACGGCTGGCTGTCAGCGCTGTCAGTTTCGCCGGGGTGTATATCCGTATCTGCGGGTGTTGCTGATTACGGTTCCGCCCTTACGGCGGGTCACTTTTTACAAACGCCTAAAAAGTAACCAAAAACGCTTGCTCCTGCGTTCGGCCCGCTCGCTGGGGCTCGGGGTCCCTTCGCTCCGGGATCGATCCGGGCGCAGCGCCTCCGGTTTGCTTCGCTGCACCTCCTCTCGCTGTGTTTGGCTGCGCCAAACGGTCGCTGCGCTCCCACCCCCGGATCAATCCCTCCACTCAGCCTTCCGACGTCGCCCGTGGATCAAGATCAAGATCAAGAGCTGCAGCCGAGCTTGCGCTCATCCCGGAGTGGGGCGGCATGCGCCGCGTGCGGGTTGTACTTATCTTCCCTGTAGGAGCTGCCGCAGGCTGCGATCTTTTGATCTTGCTTTTGCTTTTGCTCTTTTGTGGGAGCTGGCTTGCCAGCGATGGCGGCCTGACAGCCGACCAATCTCTGGCAGGTGTACTCGGTTCAACTGTGGGAGCGGGCTTGCTCGCGAAGAGGTCTGTCCAGTCAGCCGATTACGTTGAGCTGTTTAATTCTGTTCCAAATAACCAGAACCTTCCCACAAGGTTTTCAGGTTGTCCGTCGGACATGCGGTCTCTAGTCTTTGGTTGTCACCGCAAATCGGTGATCGGGTGTGAGAACCCACTAAGAGGTTTTAATCAAGCGCCAGCCGCACCATAATCGCCGCCAGCTTATTTGCTGCCGACGAGCTTCTATGGCGGCTGTGTGCGGGCGGACTTCGGTTCGGCCGGGTTGATCTCTTACCGGTTTCTCACTCCGCACATAGCTGCCACCTCTTCGTCGCGTGAGAAACGACAGAGATGGCTTTAATCAGATGATTAGAGATCAATTCAATGTCGAAACCCGTACCCGATCCTCCCGTAGAAACCACAACCCCGCTCGCCGAAGCCATCCGCGCAGAAGACCTCGCCAAAAACCGCGAAGCCATCAAACGCGCGCTCGACTTTTACCTCAGTCCGCAACCCGTCCAGCCGCGACAGCCAAGCACCATGTTTCTGGTCAACCCAGGCATCGACACCGAGACCCTGCTCGCCCACGCTTACGAATCGTTGGCCTCTGCCAGTGCCATGGCCAGCAATTTCGCCAATGAACTCGGCGGCCCGCAACGCAGCACTGCCTTGGCGATCCAGCAGATCGTCATGCTCGCCGAACTGGCGGTGAACCGGGCGCTGGATCGGGTTGATCCACGCACTTGATCCGTCCGAGCACCGCGTCATCGTTCATCGCGAGCAGGCTCGCTCCCACATAGAAGCGCACTCCACCTGTGGGAGCGAGCTTGCTCGCGAAGACGTCTGTGCGGGCGACGCACCTCTGCCGGCTATTGTTGTTAGCCGGTTCCCAAAAGGGACCGATCATTCCCAATTTGGGAAACATTGCACCATCATCTACCTCCGAACCGTTCGGCGTACGCTGCAAATCTTCAGGTGCCGAGTCCGGGCGCGCAGGTATACTGCGCGCCTTCGCGGCTCACTGTTCGGGCCCGACTTTTTTGCTTTGCGGAGCTTTTATGACTTCCCCGACCCAACCGCCGGTTGACGACGCCGTGAGCGATGTCCCGGCCGAACTGACTGACGCCAGCGAAACCAAACCCGAGATCCCGGCTTTCAAGTTCCCGTTCAAACCGGGTGAACTGGCTGCGGCCAAGGGTTCGAATCAGCCGTGGTACAAGAACGGCGCCAAGAACGGCCACACCAAGACCCCGGGCATGGCCCCGCCGGGCACCCGTCGCTCGATGGGCAAGCGCTGAACATTCGCAGAGCAGCGTGGATATTTGTGTTTGCTGGTAAGGGCGTTGTGGGGCGGCGGCAGGTTCGGGATTGAGGCTGTTCAAGCTGGCCTATCGCGAACAGGCTCACTCCTACAGAAGAGCGCGTTTCAATTGTAGGCCTGCAACTGCTCGCGATGAGGCCACTGCGATCTCTGAAAAATACGGATCAAGCCGCGCGCAGCGAAATAAACGCATACGTCTGCGCCGGCTCAGTCACCACCTGCGCCCCGGCGGCAAGCAACTGCCCGGCCACATCATCCCCTGACAAATGAAACAGCCATTCGCTGGACGCTTCATTCTGCGGCTGCGCAGAAACTTGATCGATCACTGCCGCAAAAGCGTCCATCTGCGGCAAATACGCGGTAAACCCGTCGCCCTTGAGCGCCGTGGTGCGAATCCCCAGCGCCGCGCAGATTGCATCCTTGATGCGGATGTCATCGCGATCGGCCTGGCGCGAGCGCTGGATCAGCTCCAGCAGTGCCTGATCGACCAGCTCCCCACCGACAATCAGCAGCGGCCCCTGTTGCCACGATTCTGGCGGGCAATCCTTGGCCGCCGGGTTGAGCGGGATGTGCGGATTGATTTCTGCCGGATAAATCCTGCACACCAACGGTCGGCGCTCGTAGATACGGCACAGATTTTCTTCGTCAAGATTCCGGCAGCGACCGACGTTGTAGGCGGCGAAGGTGATGGCCACGTGGGCCTCGGTCGTGCCGCTGCGTACCACCAGCGAACGCCGTTCGGCGTGTTCACGCTGCTGCGCCGGCAGGCCCAGGCCGTTGCCGAGAAAGGCCTCCACCAGCACGATCACCTGGCCGCCATCCGCCGCCCACATGCGGGCTTCGGCGAGGGTCAGGGGCACATGGTGGTCGGTGCAGCATTTGCCGCAACCGACGCAGGAAAATGTCGTATTCATTGCACGATCAATCTTCAATCAGAGTGTGAAACGGCGACGTAAAGTCGCCAGGCTGAGGCTGATCGAAGCAAGTTGTGCGCCAGCCCTCAAGGCTTGGCGGTCGGGCGGATCGAGTCCCATTCGGTGACGAACGCGGTTTTCGACTTTTTGCTGTACAGGCACAGCTCAGTGCCTTGCTGGCCTTTCATGTGTTTTTGCGGGTATTGGCCTTGCAGCAGCACGGCGGTGTAGCCGACGCGATCATCGAATTGCGCGGGTGTGCCGACCGGTTTGGCGTCTTTCAGCCCGCTGGCCTTGGTGCAACTGGCGAGTACGGATTTGTCGTACGCGGCCCAGGCGTCGGGGCTGGAGGCGTGGGCCTGGGAGGCGAGGGCGGTGAGGCAGAGCAGGCTCAGGGTGAGGGCTTTCATCGGGCGGCATCCTTGGTCTTGAGGGTCCAGAGGTTGGAGTATGCCTAAAGCGTTTTGTTGCCTGAGGCGCCGCTAAAAGATCGCAGCCTTCGGCAGCTCCTACAGGGAAATGCGTTCCTTTGTAGGAGCTGCCGAAGGCTGCGATCTTTTGACTTTTATTCAGGCTGGTACCAATTCCCGGCGGACTACAAACATCCCGGCGCTCTCATACAAACGCTGCGCCCGCAGATTGTCTTCCAGCACCTTCAGATCGACAAATCCTTCGCGCCTTTGCTGAAACACCTTGAATGCATTCAGCAGCAATGCCCGACCCAAACCTCGGCCCTGAGCACGTGGGTGCACCACCAGATTCTTGATATACGAACTGGTCCAGCATTGCGCTACGCCGACTACGCCTTCGTTATCGCGGGCGATGAAGCACAATTCAGGATCGTATTCGGGATCGCTCTCGAAGCGCTGCTGCCATTCCTCCAGTGCCGGTACGCGGCCGCCACCCTCGCGGTAGCCGAGTTGCATCAATTGATGCACGGCCGCAGCGAGTTCCGGACGATAGGTGCTCAGCTCAATGCCTTCCGGCCAGTGGATCGGCGGCACGCCTTGGCGAAGGTCGCGCCGCATCAAAAAGCAGTATGTCTGGCCCAAGACTCAGTGACCGTTGGCGGCGACGTGTTTGGCCGCTTCGATCAAACGCTGGGTCAGCTCCGGCGACGAGAACTTGGTCAGCACCGCGTTGGCCCCGGCCAGACGCGCTTTCTCGCTGTTCATCGCGCTGTCGAGCGAGGTGTGCAGCAGTACGTAGAGGTGGGCGAAGTCCGGGGTCTCGCGCAGGGTGCGGGTGAAGGCGTAGCCGTCCATTTCGGACATTTCGATGTCGGAGACGATCAGGTTGATCTGTTGCGCGGTGCCTTGCAGATCCAGCAGGCAGTCGATGGCTTCCTTGGCACTGCGCGCGGTGTGGCATTGCAGGCCGAGGTTGCGCAGGGTGTGCACCGATTGCTGCAACGCCACCTGGCTGTCGTCGACCACCAGAATCCGTGCGTTACCAAGGACTTCGGCGTCTTCCATGCTCAGGTCGGTCGGGGCCATTTCGATCTGCGCCGGGGCGATGCTGTGAATGACTTTTTCGATGTCGAGCACTTGTACCAGTGTGCCGTCCACCGAGGTCACGCCGGTGATGTAGGCACGCGAGCCGCCGGAGCCGAACGGTGGTGGCTTGATGTCGGTGGTCAGACAATGGACGATTTTGCTCACCGCCTGCACATGCAGACCCTGCTTCGAACGGCTGACGTCGGTGACGATCAGGCAGCCGCCGTTCGGGTCTTCCAGCGGTCGCTCGCCGATGGCACGGCTGAGGTCGATCACCGACAGCGACGCGCCGCGCAGGGTGGCGATGCCTTTGATGTGCGGATGCGACTCGGGCATTTTGGTCAGTGGCGGGCAGGGGATGATTTCACTGACTTTCAGCAGGTTGATCGCCATCAGCTTGCCGCTGCGCAAGGTAAACAGCAGAAGCGAAAGTGAATCTGCGCGGGCTTTGGTGGAAGACATATAAACCTTCTGTGGAAAAAGGTGATGGGCGAGGGTGCAAATCGCCAGAAACTATTGATGCCGGGTTATCGACTTGTCGGGGGCAGGCTTTAGTGCCATTGAGCAGGCAGAAGATCAAAAGATCGCAGCCTGCGGCAGCTCCTACAGAGCAAGTGAACTCTGTAGGAGCTGCCGAAGGCTGCGATCTTTGCTCTATTTCATCCCCAATCGCTTGGCCATCCGCCCAAGATTCGCCCGGTCCAGCCCCAACTCCCGCGCCGCACTGGCCCAGTTATCTTGGTTACGCTCAAGCGCAGCACTGATCAACTGCCGCTGATATTGTTCGGTGGCGCTGCGCAAATCGCCGCTGATCAGCGGCATCGCAGGCACCTCGGCAACCGGTTCAGCCGAGTTATCCACAACCTCACGCGGCAGATCCAGATCCGCCGCGCTCAGACTGAGAATCTTCGGCCGCACCTTGCAATTGCCCAGCGCTTTCAGCGCGCTGCGCCCGATCAAATGTTCCAGCTCGCGCACGTTGCCCGGCCAAGTGTAGGCGAGCAACGCGTCCTGGGCGTCGCTGCTCAGGCGCAGGCTGTTGAGGCCCATGCGCGAGCGGTTCTGTTCCAGAAAGAAGCCGCTGAGCAGCAACACATCGCGGCCGCGATCGCGCAGCGCCGGGACGCGCAGCGGGTACACGCTCAGGCGGTGATAGAAGTCGGCGCGGTAGCGGCCGCTGCGCACTTCTTCGGCCAGATCGCGGTTGGTCGCGGCGATCAGGCGCACATCGACCTGATGTTCCTTGTCCGAGCCGAGCCGCTGCAACTGGCCGCTTTGCAGCACGCGCAGCAACTTGGCCTGTACGGTCAGCGACAGTTCGCCGACTTCATCGAGAAACAGCGTGCCGCCATTGGCCAGTTCGAACTTGCCGCGGCGGTCGCTGGTGGCGCCGGTAAAGGCGCCGCGCACGTGGCCGAACAGTTCGCTCTCGACCAACGTATCGGGCAGGGCGGCGCAGTTGAGACTGATGATCGGTTTGTCGGCGCGTGGGGAGGCGGCGTGAATCGCTTGCGCCACCAGTTCCTTGCCAACCCCGGTTTCGCCAGTGATCAGCACGGTCAGGTCGCTGCCGCCGACCAGATTGATTTCCTCCACCAGACGTTTGTGCGCCTTGCTCTGGCCGATCATTTCACGCTGCTGCTGACCGCTCGCCTGGCGGTAGACCTCGGCGCGTTGGTGTTCGTCTTCGGCACGCAGCGCCAGGCGCTCAATGCGTTCGGCGGCGTTGACCGTGGCCGAGGCGAGACTGGCGAACGCTTGCAAGGCGTCGAGTTCGATCGGCTCGAAACGCTCCGGATCGAGCGCATCGAGGGTGATCAGGCCCCAGAGCTTTTCGTCGACGAATAGCGGACAGCCGAGACAGTCATGCACTTCGAGGTGATCGCCCAAGCCATCGACCAAGCCGTCGTAAGGATCGGGCAAGTCGCTGTCGGCGGCGAACCGCGTTGGCCCGGCGCCGTCCAGCAGGATCTCGAAACGGGGATGTTCGCTGACCTTGAAGCGCCGGCCGAGGGTGTCGGTACTCAAACCATCCACCGCCAGCGGCACCAGCCATTCGCCGTCCAGGCGCAGCAACGCGGCGGCATCGCACGGCAGCAGGGCGCGCATGGCTTCGAGCAGGCGCCGATAGCGCTCGCCCTCGGGCAGTTCGCGGGACAGGTCGGAGACCAGTGGCAGTAGAGCGGTGAGCAGGGATTTGGCGGTCATGGTCTTGTAGTCAAAGAGACTCGATGTAGTCGCGATGACTATAAAACGCTTTGAGTCTAAATGACTACGTAAAAAATAAACAATTGATTTATAACGATAATTTATCTGGCACGAAAACTGATAAGCCTAAGGTAATTCTCAAAAAGCTCAGGAGTCATTCTTATGCTTAGCGTCCAGGATCGTGCCATCGTCAAATCCACTGTGCCTCTGCTGGAAAGCGGCGGAGAAGCGCTGATCACCCACTTCTACCGCATGATGCTCTCCGAATACCCTGAGGTGCGCCCACTGTTCAACCAGGCGCATCAGGCCAGTGGCGACCAGCCTCGTGCGCTGGCCAATGGCGTGTTGATGTATGCCCGGCACATCGATCAGCTCGACCAGTTGGGCGATCTGGTGGCGAAGATCATCAACAAGCACGTCGCCCTGCAAATCCTCCCGGAGCACTACCCGATTGTCGGCACCTGCCTGCTGCGCGCCATCTCCGAAGTGCTCGGCGACGAGATCGCCACTCCGCAAGTGATGAGCGCGTGGGGCGCGGCCTACGGGCAACTGGCCGAGATTCTGATCGGCGCTGAAGCCGCGATCTACGACCAGAAAGAACAAGCGGTCGGCGGCTGGCGCGGCGCGCGGGAGTTCATCGTGGTGGACAAGGTCGAGGAGAGCGCGGAAATCATTTCGTTCTACTTCGAGCCGGCGGACAAAGGCCCGATCCTGGCCGCAGAACCGGGTCAGTACATTGGCATGAAGCTGATTCTTGATGGCGAAGAAGTCCGTCGCAATTACTCGCTGTCGGCGCTGGCCGATAAAGGTCAGTACCGCATCAGCGTCAAGCGCGAACCGGGCGGTCGTGCGTCCAACCACTTGCATGACCAATTGCACGTCGGCGCGAGCATTCAGCTGTTCCCGCCATCGGGCGAGTTCACCCTGACTGCCAGCGACAAGCCGTTGGTGCTGATCAGTGGCGGGGTCGGCATCACTCCGACTCTGGCGATGCTCGAAGCAGCGCTGCAAACCGAGCGCCCGGTGCACTTTATCCACTGCGCGCGCAACGGCAGCGTGCATGCGTTTCGCGACTGGATCGATGGGCTGGCGGCGCGCCATCCGCAGCTCAAGCGCTTCTATTGCTACGCCGAAGACGACGGCGTGAGCCCGGCGGCGGACAAGGTCGGGATCCTCAGCCAAGAGCAATTGGGTGAATGGCTGCCGGCGCAACGTGACGTCGATGCTTACTTCCTCGGGCCGAAGGGCTTCATGGGCGCGATCAAGCGGCATCTGAAAGCGTTGGGCGTGCCGGAGCAGCAGAGCCGTTATGAGTTCTTCGGGCCGGCTGCTGCTTTGGAATAATTGTCAACACCGAGTCGGCTGCATCGCGGGCAAGCCCGCTCCCACAGGATTTGTGGCGTGCACAGAGTTTGTGAACGACGCTGAATCTGTGGGAGCGGGCTTGCCCGCGATGGCCGTTACGCAATTTTGATTCTTAAAAAGTGTTTAAAGGTTAATCGTTTCTTAACCGGTTTATCGTTTATTCCCCGATGCTGATGATAGGCGCTCGTTCGTTTAACTGATCAGGATCGCCCCCATGTCGCACATCATCTTCTCCTCTCGTTCGAGCCTGGCAATGCTTGGCCTGTCGGCTGCTTTGCTGGCCAGTCCGTTTGCTTCAGCCGAATCGGCGTTGATCGCACCACAGACCCTGGTCGTCGATCAGAGCCTGCCCAAGGCTCAGCGCGATGCAATGGAGTTGGCGGCGCGGCGTTACGGCAGTTTCTGGAACAGTGGGGAAGAAGCCCTGGCCACGGCAGCCTTGTCGCCGCAGTTTGTCGACAAGACCCCGCCCGAAGGTCGGGTGCAGGGGCCGAGCGGGCCGCTGCTGGCATCGAAGTTCTTTCGTACGACGGTGCCGGACCTGAGCTGCGAGATCGAGCAAATGATCATTGCCGGCGACCGCGTGGTGGTGCATCTGCACTTTCGCGGACACTTCAGTGGGACGTTCAAGACTCTCAAAGGGCAGGGCCAGCGTGTAGACTTCCGGGCAACCGATATCTATCAGATCGACAACGGTCGCATCGCGGCCAATTGGCATATCGAAGACAACATCAGTCTGATGGCGCAACTGCAAGCGCAGCCGCCAGCCAGCTGAACCATGGACATACAAGGGAAACGCGATGAGCGAGGAAACGATTCGACTGGGACGTGAGCGGCGCTTTCTGGTGCTGTTGGGCATCATCTGTCTGGCATTGATTGGTGGCGCGCTGTACATGCAGATCGTGCTGGGCGAGGCGCCATGCCCGCTGTGCATTCTGCAGCGTTATGCGTTGCTGCTGATTGCGCTGTTCGCCTTTATTGGCGCAGCGATGCGCACCCGCCGCAGCATCACGGTGTTCGAAGTGCTGGTGGTGATCTGCGCGATCGCCGGCGCCGGTGTTGCCGGGCATCACGTGTACACCCAGTTCTATCCGGCGGTGAGCTGCGGCATTGATGTGTTGCAGCCGATTGTCGATGACCTGCCGCTGGCGAAGATCTTCCCGCTGGGCTTCCAGGTCGACGGTTTCTGCTCGACGCCGTACCCGCCGATCCTCGGTCTGTCGCTGGCGCAATGGGCGCTGGTGGCGTTCGTGCTGGTGGTGATTCTGGTGCCGCTGCTGACCTCGCGTAACCGGAAAGCACTGCGCTGAATCAACTCTTCGGCAGATTGGCCGATACAGAAAACGCCCCGATTTGCGTATCAGCCGCTCGGGGCGTTTTGCATTTCAGAGTGTTTGTGAAATCACCGTGACGAACGGCAATGGAGAGTGCGGCAGGTGTGCGACATGTTGTCACACGCGCCCTGTCGCAGGGCGTTTCGGCGACCCGGATTGGCGTAATGTTACAAAAAAGGATTGGTCTGTTTCGGCGTTTTTCTGGTTTTGCACGCAGGTGCCAGATCAGGCAGTTTTAACAGGCTCTGGCAGATGGCCAGAGGCCTTTGAATATCGGGCTTTGCGCCGATTCGCCGCTGGGAAAATCCCTTCGGAGCTGTCTGAACTGAGGTGTATAGGCCTACATTTTTTGGTGTTTTTGTTGAGAATCGATTTCGATAACATGCGGAACTTTTGCAAAAACGGTGATGGATTGTTGCTCTGAGCGATAAAAATTATTTCGGGATAAGACATGGTGTATAGGGCGCTACCTATCTACAATCGCCCGCACTGAATTCCCGGCACTGTTCAGCCTTTATTAAGGAACTGGACAGGAAGTCGGGTGTCGAGCGGGCCGAAAGGCTTTTGCGACACCCAGGTGTCGGTGCCTTCCAACTTTCCGCACCAAATGGAATTGGTCTGTAACAAGGCCTTTGACCACGAATTCGAATAAGAACTGACCGCTGTCCATGGTTTTGTCGAGCGTCTGACGCGCGACGGGCGGCCCTTATTCAATCCAAAGAAAATGCCAACCCTTGGCAGGGTGAAGTGTTGGCGATCAAAACCCAACTGCATTGCGCAAGCTGCTTTAGAGGTCGTGAGATGAGTAAAAACAGGTACCCCAGATTACTAGGCCTAGTGCCGCTGCTCGGCACGTTGTTGCTGGGAGGCTGCAACATGACCCTGCTCAATCCAACGGGCCAGGTCGGCCTGGAACAGCGCAACCTGATCATCACCGCCACGCTGCTGATGCTGTTGGTCGTTGTGCCGGTTATCGTCATGACCTTCCTGTTTGCCTGGAAGTATCGCGCTTCCAACAAGGACGCCGTCTACACCCCGAAATGGTCGCACTCGACCAAAATCGAAGTGGCGGTCTGGACCATCCCGGTTCTGATCATCATCGCCCTGGGTTACATCACCTACATTTCGACCCACAAACTGGACCCGTACCGTCCGATTGAATCCGACGTCAAGCCGGTGACCATCGAAGTCGTTGCGCTGGACTGGAAGTGGCTGTTCATCTACCCGGAGCAAGGCATTGCCACGGTCAACAAGATCGTGTTCCCGGCGCACACTCCGGTGAACTTCCGGATCACCTCCGACGCCGTGATGAACTCGTTCTTCATCCCGGGCCTGGGCGGCCAGATCTACGCGATGGCGGGCATGACCACCAAGCTGCACCTGATCGCTGACCGCAACGCTGAAATGGACGGTATCTCCGCCAACTACAGCGGTGCCGGTTTCACCGGTATGAAATTCAAAGCGATCGCAACTTCTCAGGAAGATTTCGACGCCTGGGTAAGTGAAGTCAAAAAGGCACCTAAACAGCTTGAACAAGCTGAATACGCAGCCCTTGCCAAGCCAAGCCAGAACAATCCAGTCGAGCTCTACTCCTCGGTCACGCCGAACCTGTTCCAGACCATCGTCGACAAGTACGAAGGCATGAAACCGGGCAAGCCGCTGAAGCACGAGAAGAAAGAGAAAGAAGTGGCGGCAACGGACATGGACTCGAATTCGCATTCAGCTGCCGGGGCAGAGGAGTAAACGATGTTTGGTAAATTAAGTTGGGAAGCGATCCCTTTCCACGAGCCGATCGTGATGGTCACCATCTCGATGATCGCGCTCGGTGGTCTGGCGTTGTTCGCTGCAATCACCTACTTCAAGAAGTGGACCTACTTGTGGACCGAGTGGCTGACGTCGGTCGACCACAAGAAAATCGGTGTGATGTACATCATCGTTGCCATGGTCATGCTGCTGCGTGGCTTTGCCGACGCCATCATGATGCGTACCCAGCTGGCCATGGCCACCGAGGGTTCGCCTGGCTACCTGCCACCTGAACACTATGACCAGATCTTCACCGCTCACGGTGTGATCATGATCATCTTCATGGCGATGCCATTCTTCACCGGCCTGATGAACCTTGCAGTGCCGCTGCAGATCGGCGCGCGTGACGTTGCCTTCCCGTTCCTGAACTCCCTGAGCTTCTGGCTGCTGGTGTCCGGCGTTGTGCTGATCAACCTGTCCCTGGGCGTCGGCGAATTCGCCAAGACTGGCTGGGTTGCCTATCCGCCGCTGTCGGGTCTGCAATACAGCCCTGGCGTGGGGATGGACTACTACATCTGGGCGCTACAGCTATCCGGGTTAGGTACGACGCTGACGGGGGTCAACTTCCTGGCCACCGTGCTGAAAATGCGTACCCCTGGCATGAAACTGATGGACATGCCGATCTTCACCTGGACCTGCACCTGGGCTAACGTCCTGATCGTGGCTTCGTTCCCGATCCTGACCGCTACCCTGGCACTGCTGACCCTCGACCGTTACATGGATTTCCACATTTTCACCAATGAACTTGGTGGCAATCCAATGATGTACGTCAACCTGTTCTGGGCCTGGGGCCACCCTGAGGTTTACATCCTGATCCTGCCGGCATTCGGCATCTTCTCGGAAGTGATCTCGGCGTTCACCGGCAAGAAACTGTTCGGCCACCACTCGATGATCTACGCTTCGGGCGCGATCTCGGTACTGGGCTTCATGGTTTGGCTGCACCACTTCTTCACCATGGGTTCGGGTGCCAGCGTCAACGCCTTCTTCGGTCTGGCGACGATGCTGATTTCCATCCCGACGGGTGTGAAACTGTTCAACTGGCTGTTCACCATCTACCAGGGCCGTCTGCGCTTCACCAGCCAGGTTCTGTGGACCCTGGGCTTCATGGTGACCTTCGCCATCGGCGGCATGACCGGCGTACTGCTGGCCATCCCGGGTGCTGACTTCGTTCTGCACAACAGCCTGTTCGTGATCGCGCACTTCCACAACGTGATCATCGGCGGCGCGGTATTCGGCTACATCGCAGGTTTCGGCTTCTATTTCCCGAAAGCGTTCGGCTTCAAGCTGCACGAAGGCTGGGGTAAAGCAGCGTTCTGGTTCTGGATCTCGGGCTTCTTCGTCGCGTTCATGCCGCTCTATGCACTGGGCTTCATGGGCATGACCCGTCGTCTGAACGCCACCACCAACCCTGAGTGGGTACCGTATCTGTACGTGGCCATGTTCGGTGCGGTGATGATCGCTGTCGGTATCGCCTGCCAACTGATCCAGCTGTACGTCAGTGTGCGTGACCGCAACAAGCCAGAGAACATGTGCGAACACGGTGACCCGTGGAATGCCCACACTCTGGAATGGTCGACCTCGTCGCCACCTCCGTTCTACAACTTCGCTGTGCTGCCTAAGGCTGACTGCATCGACCCGTTCACCGAAGCCAAGGAAAACGGTACTGCGTACCAGGCTCCGGCCAAGTACGAGCCGATCCACATGCCGAACAACACCGCCACTGGCGTGGTGATGGGCGCACTGCTGACCGTCTTCGGTTTCGCGATGATCTGGCACATCTGGTGGTTGGCGATCGCCAGCTTGGCCGGCACTGTCATCTACTTCGTGATCCACGCCGCACGTGACGACCAGGGCTACATGGTTCCGGTTGAAACGATCGAGCGCATCGAAGCCGAGCAGCACAAGCGTCTGGTCGCGGCAGGGAAAATCCCGGCCAATGCCACCCGTGTAACCTCGTTGGAACAGGCTTAAACCATGTCGAACTTAGTGACCAATGTTGGACACGCCCATGGTGACCATGGGCACGATGACCATCACCACGACTCGGGCGAGATGACCGTATACGGTTTCTGGCTCTACCTGATGACCGACTGCATTCTGTTTGCGTCGATCTTCGCGGTGTACGCAGTACTGGTAAACAACGTCGCCGGTGGCCCGTCGGGCCACGACATTTTCGAACTGCCATACGTGCTGGGCGAAACCGCTCTGCTGTTGTTCAGTTCGATCACCTACGGCTTCGCCATGCTGGCGTTGTACAAAGGTAAAAAGCAGCAGGTTCTGGGCTGGTTGTTCATGACCTTCCTGCTCGGCGCAGGCTTCATCGCCATGGAGATCAACGAGTTCCACCTGCTGATCTCCGAGGGCTTCGGTCCTAGCCGTTCGGGCTTCCTGTCGGCGTTCTTCACCCTGGTCGGTACCCACGGTCTGCACGTATCTGCGGGTCTGATCTGGATGGGCATCATGATGTACCAGGTCAACAAGCACGGCCTGACGGCGACCAACAAGACCCGTCTGAGCTGCCTGAGCCTGTTCTGGCACTTCCTGGACGTGGTGTGGATCTGCGTATTCACCGTTGTTTACCTGATGGGGACTCTGTAATGGCTAATGCACACTCCCATGACAGCCATGATGCTGGCCACGGCAGCGTAAAGTCGTACGCCATCGGCTTCATCCTGTCGGTGATCCTGACTGCCATCCCGTTCGGCCTGGTGATGTTCCCGACCTTGCCGAAGTCGACCACGCTGGCAATCGTTCTGTTGTTCGCAGTCATCCAGGTGATCGTTCACCTGTACTACTTCCTGCACCTGGACCGTTCGATTGCACAACGTAACAACGTGATCGCGTTTGTCTTTACGGCCATCGTGATCCTGCTGCTGGTTGGCCTGTCGCTGTGGATCATGTTCAGCATCCACACGTACATGATGGCGAAGTGAGGTAGACCCGATGTCGCTCAAGCACTTTATCCAAATCACCAAACCGGGGATCATTTTCGGTAACGTGCTTTCTGTGGCAGGCGGGTTCTTCCTGGCCTCGAAAGGGCATGTAGATCTGGCGGTGTTCCTGGCCGCCATGATCGGCACATCCCTGGTTGTGGCCTCCGGTTGCGTGTTCAACAACTGCATCGACCGCGACATCGACCTGAAGATGGAACGCACCAAGAACCGGGTGCTGGTGCAGGGCTTGATCTCCCTGAAACTGGCCTTGGTCTACGCGACCATCCTGGGTGTTCTCGGCGTTGCCTTGTTGTACAAGGTGGCCAACCCGTTGGCCGCCCTGTTCGCGGTAATCGGCTTCATCATCTACGTCGGCTTCTACAGCCTGTACCTCAAGCGCAAGTCGGTTCACGGCACGCTGGTGGGCAGTCTGTCGGGCGCCATGCCGCCAGTGATCGGTTACGTTGCCGTAACCAACAGCTTCGACATGGCCGCACTGACCCTGCTGGTGATGTTCAGTCTGTGGCAGATGCCGCATTCCTACGCCATCGCGATCTTCCGCTTCAACGACTACCTGGCCGCATCGATTCCGGTGCTGCCCGTCAAGCGCGGAATCGAAGTGGCCAAGAAGCACATCCTGCTCTACATCCTGGCGTTCCTCGTGGCGACCTTGATGCTGACCTTCAGCGGTTACGCCGGCATGAGCTACCTCGCGGTCGCCGCGGCCATGGGCATGTACTGGTTGTACATGGCCTGGACCGGCTACAAGGCGGTGGATGACACGGTCTGGGCACGCAAGCTGTTCGTGTTCTCGATCTTCACCATCACCGCCCTGAGCGTCATGATGTCCCTGGACTTCAAGGTGCCGGCCGAGCTGCTGCTGACGTACGCGCCGTAAGGCTGGATGTCTTCACGAAAAACCCCGCACATTGAGAGATGTGCGGGGTTTTTTGTTGGCTGGCTTTCGGTGATCGAGGCGTCGGCAATCGCGAGCAGAGGCCACTTCGACGCGATACATTTGTAGGAGCTGCGGCACGCTGCGATCTTTTGATCCTGATCTTTAAAAATACAATCAAAATCAAAAGATCGCAGCGTGCCGCAGCTCCTACAGGGTTTAGTTGCGATATCGGCGTAAACCCCCTAGATTTGGATCCAACCATAACGGTGATAGCGCCATGCCACTTCGCAGGGACACTGTTATTCATGCATCAATCGAGAGGCTGGGCGAAATGACTGAGAGGATGACCTGCGACGAACGTTTCATTGCCCTGGCACAAGAGCTGAACTACGACATCTATGGCGAAAACACCGCCGGCGGCAATTACGCGCCGCTGATCCGCCATCGCGATGAGTTGTACATCAGCGGCATGGTGCCGCGGGTCAATGGCAGGATTCTGTATCCCGGTCGCGTCGGGTTGGAGTTGACACTCAAGGACGCCCAGGCAGCCGCGAGCATCAGTGCCATGCGCTGCCTGGCGCTGATCGTCGATGCGGTCGGTTCGCTGGACAAGATCCGGGCGTTGTTGCGGGTCACGGTGTATGTGAAGTCGACCCCGGACTTCGTTGACCTGAGTGAAGTGGCCAACGGTGCATCGGACGTGTTCAGCCATGTGCTCGGTGATGCCGGCCGGCACACTCGCACTACGGTCGGTGTCTATCAGTTGCCGAAGAACGCCGCGATTGAAGTCGACATGATCGCGGCGGTGCAGCCCGAAGTCTGACCGCGCCGCCCAACAAAAAGCCCCGCCTGAATCTCAGAGCGGGGCTTTTTGTCGGCGCCGGATTTACTGCGCGGCGATGCTGTAACCATCGAACGCGGTCTGCTGTTGCAGGGCGGTGATGATGTTCTTGCGGTTGATCGCGTGTTCGGTGCCGGCGTTGTCGATGAAGGTCTCGCCCTCCAACTCGGCTTCTTCGCCTTCACCGACGAAGGTGAAACCGAGGAACTCCAGCGCTTCACGGTCAACGTTCAGACGCGAACGCGGCGTGCGCAGCGGCAGGGTCACGCTGCTGCCGTCCTTGCTGATGGTGAAGATTTCCAGTTCTTTCTTCTTGGCAGCCTTGCTCTTGCCGCCGCTCGGGTTGCTGATCGCCTGGTGGGTCTGATTCAGCACTTTGAGCGCGAGGCCGTAAACGATTTCCTGGAACGCCGGATCGTCCTTGAAGCAGGACAGGATGCGGCCGATCGAGAACTTGCTGCTCAGGTCTTCAAGGGCGGCGAGGTCGGCGGCCTCGGCGTCTTTCAGCGCTTTGAGCTGGCCCATCAGCTCGTAGGCCTTGTCGTCATCGAAGCTGTCGTGCGCCTGACGGATCGCGGCGCGCAGTTCGCGGATCTGGTCGCTTTCGCGGGTCGACTGGAACGCATCCAGCACCATCTCGCTGATGATTTTGGCTTGTGGAAGGTGTTGTGAAAGATTGATGGAGTTTTCGTATTCCGCTTTGGACGATTCGGTGACTACGGATTCAGCGGTGTTGAAATCGGACATTGAAATTTCACTACTTTTTTAACTTGAGTGGAAACGAGAAAGCGCGAGGTCTTTTTCAGGCCGGTTAATTTAGGGGAGCGGGGCGGCGTTGTCACGGAACAACAGTCCGGTGGTGCGGATTATTTGTCCGGCGTGTTCAGGTTCATCGAGCGCACCATCCACTGTTCAGCGGTTTGCTGATCGGTCGGCAGCGTGAAGCGGAAAGTCGCCCCGCGCCCGGCGACATCGATCAACTGAATCTCACGCCCGTGCAGTTGCAGGATGCGGTGGACGATGCGCAGCCCCAATCCACCGTCACGTCGCGCCCCGCCAATATTGAACGGACGCAGGAACAGACCTTCGCGCAACTCGGGAGCGATGCCGGGGCCGGTGTCGCTGACGGTGACTTCGACCAAGGCGCCCAGGGGTTTCAAATCCAGCTCGATTTCACCGCCCGCTGGCGTGTAGCGCAAGGCGTTATCCACCAGGTTGGTCAGCACCCGTTCGATCAACCCGAGGTCGGCGCAGACCGTTGGCAGGTTGGGCACGAAGCTGGCCTTGAGTTCAACGTGCCGAGCTTCGGCCGCCAGTTCGAATTTCTGGAAGATGTCCTGCAGCAGATCGATCAGCGAGAAGCGTTCCAGTACCGGTTGCACGAAACCGTGCTCCAGGCGCACCAGCTCCAGCAGCGATTGCGCCAACCCGCCGACCTTGCGGCTTTGATCCAGCGCGATGCCCAGATAACGCCGGCGTTCTTCGGCGGTGAGTGTGGCGTCCTTGAGTGACAGGGTTTCCAGATAGCCGTGCAGCGAGGCCAGTGGTGTGCGCAGGTCGTGGGAGATATTCGCGACCAGTTCGCGGCGCTCCTGATCCTGGCGGGTCAACGAGCGCCACTGTTCACCCAGTCGGTTTTGCATCTGCCGGAAGGCGCCATCGAGTACGGCGATTTCATCCGGGTCAGCGCTTTTATCCACAGCCACTGAAGGTGCAGGCAGAGGTTGCGGCGCGCCATCAATGTCGAACCGGCTGACGGTTTCGGTCAATCGGCGCAGTGGCCGGGTGATCAGGTTGAACGCCGTGAGACCGGCGATCAGGCATAGCAATGCGACCAGTCCGATCGACAGCAATGCAGTGTTGAGCGCGGCACTGGTCGCGCCACGTTCGGCGAAACGATCGTGTTCTTCACTGAGCAACACCACGTAGAGATAACCGGCGGGCTTGCCGTTGACCCGTAACGGCGCGGCACTGAAGACCTTGCGCCCGTCGGCACTGCGCGGGTCATCGCCGAGAATAGGCAACGGCTGGTCATCGAGCAGCCGGCGGATCGGCGCCAGATCAACCGTCTCCCGGCGCAGATGTCCTTCCGGCGCAGCATTGCCGACAATCCGCCCCTCGCTGTCGAGCAGGTACACCTCGACACTCGGGTTGACCAGCATCAGCTTGCTGAACAGTTCGCGCACGGCGCCGGGCATCAGGCCATTGCTGTCCATCAGCACCGTGTCATGGGCGATGTGCTGTGCCAGGTCCCGCGACAGGCCTTGCACCACTTCCAGTTCATGCATCTTGCTGGAGCGCACCTGCAGCCATGCCGAGGTGCCGCAGCACACCAGCAGCAAAACGGCGAACACCAGCGACAGGCGCTGCGACAGGGTCAGTTTCATGGTTGTTCGGTGCCGAATTTATAGCCACGGCCCCACACAGTGAGGATGCGTGTCGGTTGCGCCGGATCGCTTTCGATTTTCGCCCGCAAGCGATTGATGTGGGTGTTGACCGTGTGCTCGTAGCCTTCGTGGCTGTAACCCCATACCGCGTTGAGCAGGTCCATGCGTGAGAACACCTTGCCCGGCTGTCGGGCGAAGAAATACAGCAAGTCGAACTCTCGCGGAGTGAGGTCCAGCCGCGTACCGTTGAGGGCGACGTCGCGGGTGATCGGGTCGATGTTCAGGCCATCGAGGCTGAGGCTGCCGGCGTCCATCTTCAGGTTGCGTGCCATGGCGTCGACCCGGCGCAGCAAGGCTTTGACCCGGGCCACCAGTTCCAGCATCGAGAACGGTTTGGCCAGGTAGTCGTCGGCCCCCAGCTCCAGACCGAGGATGCGGTGCAATTCGCTGGAACGGGCGCTGGTGATGATGATCGGCGTATAGCGCGCCATCGCCCGGGCGCGGCGGCAGATTTCCAGGCCGTCGACCCCCGGCAGCATCAGGTCGAGAATCAGCGCATCCCATTGCCCTTGCTGCAACAGGCGCATGCCTTCATCGCCGTCGGCACTGTGCACGACGTCGTAGTGCTCGTCGCGCAGGTGCAGGCAAATAAGGTCAGCGATGTGTTGGTCATCCTCGACCACGAGGATGCGTCTGGTTAATTCCATCAAGCTCAATCCTTCGGCGCAGTGAGCGCATTGTGCGGGTTTTCCTCGGGGCGAGTTATCACGAATTCGTTAACTTCCCGTGAGGATTTGGCGATCAACCCAAGCCTAGGCTGTGTTCCATGACAGGCACCTGGGATTTTTGGAGACGGCCATGTTTTCACGGCGACAGATTCTCGTAGCGAGCGGCGGGCTGGGGGTTGCAGCCCTGGTGGCGGGTGTATTGCCAAAATTGTCCTTGGACACCGCGCTGGTCGAGCAGGCGCAAGCCGATGAGGCGTTTGAGGTGACCCATAGCGACAGCGAATGGCACTCGCTGCTCTCGGATGAGCAATACGCCATCCTGCGCGAAGAGGGCACCGAAAGGGCCTATACCAGCCCGCTCAACAATGAACATCGCAGCGGCACATTCGCCTGCGCGGGCTGTGACCTGGCGCTGTTTTCATCGGCGACCAAGTTCGACAGCCGCACGGGCTGGCCGAGTTTCTGGGCACCGTTGGAACATGCGGTGGCCACGCGTCAGGACCGTTCCTTCGGCATGGTCCGCAATGAAGTGCACTGTCGGCGCTGCGGCGGGCACTTGGGGCATGTCTTCGATGACGGCCCGAAACCCACCGGCCTGCGCTATTGCATGAATGGTCTGGCGATGACGTTCAACGCCGTGGCGGCATGAGCCATGGCCATTTTTCGATATTCACTTTCTACAGGACGACACCATGTGGCTCTTGGTTCTCGCTTATCTGGGCGGTGTGCTGACGATCGTCAGCCCGTGCATCCTGCCTGTTCTGCCTTTTGTCTTCGCTCGCACCGGGCAGCCGTTTATCAAGAGTGGCTTGCCGCTATTGGCCGGGATGGCGCTGACCTTCGCCTTAGTCGCCACGCTGGCGGCGGTGGGCGGCGGTTGGGTGGTGCAAGTCAATCAGTACGGTCGCTGGCTCGCGTTGCTGTTCGTTGCACTGTTCGGGCTGACGCTGCTGCTGCCGCGCCTCGCCGAGCGCCTGACGCGGCCGCTGGTGTCGGCCGGCAGTCGGCTGTCCGAAGCCGCGGGCCAGGACAATCGTCCGCGTCCCGGCGCCTCGTTTCTGATCGGCGTCGCCACGGGTCTGCTTTGGGCGCCGTGCGCCGGGCCTATCCTCGGTTTGATTCTGACCGGCGCCGCGCTGCAAGGGGCAGGCATCGCCACCACGCTGTTGTTGCTCGCCTACGCGGCGGGCGCCGCGACTTCACTGGCGGCGGCATTGCTGCTGGGCGGTAAGGTGTTTGCGTTGATGAAGCGCTCGATTGGCACTGGTGAATGGATCCGGCGCGGGTTGGGGGCGGCGATGCTCGCGGGTGTCGCAGCGATTGCCCTGGGCCTCGACACCGGGTTGCTGGCGCGGTTGTCGACGGCGTCCACGGGCGGGATTGAACAGGCACTGGTGGGCCAACTCTCCGGCAAATCTCCCGCTGGCAATGGCACGATGATGGCGCAGATTCCCGCGGCGGGCGCAGCCATGAAAGTCGCCGACAAGGCTCCGGGTACATTGCCGGTCGAAGGTCAGTTGCCGCCGCTTAACGGCGCCGTGCAATGGCTCAACTCGCCACCGCTGGACGCCCAGGCATTGAGGGGCAAAGTGGTGCTGGTGGATTTCTGGACCTACTCCTGCATCAACTGCCTGCGCACCTTGCCATACGTCAAAGCCTGGGCGGAAAAGTACCGCGATCAAGGCCTGGTGGTGATCGGTGTGCACGCCCCGGAGTTCGCTTTCGAGCGCGACGTGGGCAATGTCACTAAAGCCATGAAGGAGCTGGGCATCAACTACCCGGTCGCCATCGATAACGACTACAAGATCTGGCGTGCTTTCAACAACGAATACTGGCCGGCGCATTATTTTGCCGATGCTCAGGGACGGATTCGATACCACCATTTTGGCGAAGGGGACTACGCCGAATCGGAACGGGTCATACAGCAGTTGCTGCGTGAGGCCGGGGCGAAAACCGTCGCCGACGGCTTGATCGACGCTGACGCCCAAGGCGTGCAACAGGCGCCGGACATGAATCAGGTGCTGTCACCGGAAACCTACGTCGGCTACCAGCGTGCGGAACATTTCGTACCGGAAACCGCACTGGTGGCTGACAAGGTGGCGACCTATAACCCACCGGCCAACCTGACTTTGAATGACTGGAGCCTTGGCGGCCAGTGGGCTGTCGGCGCCGAGCGCGCCACCGCCAGTGCGCCGGCCAGTCGCATCGTCTATCGCTTCCACGCCCGCGATCTGCATTTGGTACTGGGGCCGGGCGCAGATGGCAAACCGGTGCGTTTCAAAGTGTCGATTGACGGTCAGGCGCCGGGTGCCGCCCATGGTGTCGATGTTGCCGCGGATGGCAGCGGTCGCGTGACCGAGCAGCGCTTGTACCAATTGGTGCGGCAAACGGACGAGGTGAAGGATCGGACCTTCACCATCGAATTTCTTGACCCGGGCGTATCGGCTTACGCCTTCACCTTCGGCTGATCGGGAGTGCGCAACATGAAAGCTCAAAACAACTGGCGACGTGCGTTGCTCGGCGTCGCCATGGCCGGTGTGATCGGTCAGTGCTCGGCGTTCTCTTTCGGCGCCGAGGATGCGGTGGCCATCCCGCCGCCAGCCCTCGACGAAACCACTCAGGCGCATAGTGAAACGGCGGTATTCGCCGGTGGTTGCTTCTGGGGCGTACAAGGGGTTTTCCAGCACGTCAAAGGCGTGCAGAAAGCCGTCTCCGGTTATGCCGGAGGTACGGCGAACACGGCGCAATATGAGCGGGTCAGCGAAGGCGACACCGGTCATGCCGAGTCAGTGCAAGTCACCTTCGACCCGACGCAAGTCAGCTACGGCAGCCTGCTGCAGATCTACTTCTCGGTGGCCCACAACCCGACAGAACTCAACCGCCAAGGGCCCGACAGCGGCACGCAATATCGTTCGGCGCTGTTCCCGGTCAATGCCGATCAACAACGGGTGGCCCAGGCCTACATCGCCCAACTTGACGCCGCGCATGCCTACAGCAAACCGATCGTCACCAAACTGGAAACCTACAACGGCTTCTACCCGGCGGAGGACTATCACCAGGATTTCCTCACCGAACACCCAAGCTATCCGTACATCGTGATCAACGACATGCCCAAGGTCGCGCAGTTGAAGCAGTTGTTTGCGCAGCGTTATCAGGAGAAACCAGTGTTGGTGAAAAACGGCTCCTGATTCATTGCGCGGTCAAGCCCGGGCGTTGCGCTTGAAGCAAGCGCAGCAACCGGTAGTACTTCAGCGAACGAGTGCCAATCAACCCACAGACGAAACCTGACGCTGCAGCTTTGAACAGCAGCGTATCCAGAGCAGAGGCTTGCTCCGGATGCACGTCATCCTGATAACCGAAGTAGTAATTCACGGCAAAAAACAGCAGGTACAACATCAACACTTTCCAAGTGCCGGGCAAGATCAGGCTTGTTTGCGAATCATCAAGCGTCACGTATTGCGCCGAAAACATTAGCCATGCCGTAACGCCGCCCAGCAAGAGGGCGCCAATCCAGCAGCTGAGGGACAGGGCTGGGTTAAGCGTCAGATTTATTGAGAAGAGAGACCAGGCTATTAACACTGGTGGCGTGACCAGCATTGCTAAACGGCTCTTGGGGCTGGGCGTGCGAGCCTTGATCCCGAAATAAACGAGTACCAGGAAAACCGCATAAACCCACAGAGGGGTGTTTTGCAGAGTGATCAGCATCAATTGGCGTCCGTGCTTGAAAGAGAAGATGAATCATAGCGGTTGCCATGTTCGGCGGCGGTTATTTCAAGCGCGGTCGCTCCATGGCAATTACCGATGTTTCAAACCCCAAACTGGCAAAAAACGCCTCCGCACCTTCGCGCCCGGCGCGTAGTACCCAAGTGATCTCGGGGTTGTCCCCCATGACATGCTCGACCAGTGCGCGCCCGACGCCGGCGCGCCGATGCTGGCCATCAACTACGACCATCGACAGATAACCGTTGGACAAACCATCGGTGATGCCTCGGGCAAAACCGATGATTTTTTCGCCGCTCAGTGCGACGGCAGTGCGTTGCGAGTTTTCGATCAGTTGAGTGAAGTAGTCGCTGGAGCCTGTTCGGTGTCCCCAGCCATGTTGGCCGAGAAACAGCCGAACTGGCTCCACTTCGTCGGGCAACAGATCGCGTACGGTAAGGTCGTTTCTCATCGATAACAGCATCCTTGTCGGCAATCACTGGAGCGTAGTCGATAGCAATTGAGTCAGGATCTGCCCCAGGTTTTCATCGCGAACTCGACGAAGCGCCGCAGCTTCGGCAAACGATAACGATCCGGGGCATACAACAGATGCAAAGGGCGGCTCGGGGGCTGGTAATCGGGGATCACCGTCACCAGTTTGCCGTCACGCAGATCCTGTTCCACCAGCGCATCCGGCAACATCACGATGCCCATGCCGGTGCGCGCTGCCTGATGCAGGCCGGCAGAGGTGTTCATCAGCATCGGGCCGCTGACGTCGACCAGAATCTCGCCGTCCGGGCCGCTGAGGCGCCAGCGTTTTTCCACCGATTGCCAGTCATCGCCGGCAGGGTAGGCGAACGACAGGCAGTCGTGTTGCTGCAGGTCTTCCGGGGTGATCGGCATGCCGCGTCGGGCGACGTAAGCCGGCGAAGCGCACACGGTCAGGGTGTAGTCGATCAGCGGCCGGGCGATCAGGTTCGACTGCTCGAAATGGCCCAGCCGAAACGCTACGTCGAGGCCGCTTTCCAGCAGATCCGGGCGGCGGTTGGTCAGCACCACATCCATTTTCACCTGCGGGTATTGCAGGGAAAATTCACTGAGCGCCGGGGCCAAGCGTTCGACCCCAAAGGTCAGCGGCGCGGTGATGCGCAACAGGCCGCGCGGCTCGTCTAGGGCCTGTTCGGCCAAGCGTTCGGAGTCGGCCACCAGACCCAGAACGTCCAGACAGCGCTGGTAGTAAACGCTGCCGAACTCGGTAAGCCGCTGCCGGCGGGTGGTGCGCTGCAACAATTGCACGCCGAGCCGTTGCTCCAGTGCGCGCAGGTGATTTCCGACCATGGTCGTGGACATTTCGCACTGCAACGCAGCTGCCGTCATGCTCCCGGCTTCCACGACCTTCACATACACGCTCATCGCCTGCAACAGGTCCATTATCAAGCTCAGCTTTTAAATGAATGAAGTTTTGCCGAGTTTATCCAGTTCTGGTGGCTAACCATACTGCAAACACACCGACCTTCACTGGAGTTTGAAGTCATGACCGCCGCCCTGATGAACACCTACCAACCGTTGGCCCTGAGTTTCACCAGAGGCCTGGGCACGCGCCTGTGGGATCAGGCCGGTCGTGAATACCTGGATGCCGTCGCCGGGGTTGCGGTGACCAACGTCGGGCACTCGCATCCACGGATCGTCGCGGCCATCAGTGAGCAGGCCGGAATGCTGCTGCACACATCCAACCTTTACAGCATCGACTGGCAGCAACAGCTGGCGCAGAAACTCACGCAGCTGTCGGGAATGGACCGGGCGTTCTTCAACAACTCCGGCGCCGAGGCCAATGAAACGGCGCTGAAGCTGGCGCGTTTGTACGGCTGGAGCAAAGGTATCGAACAGCCACTGGTGGTGGTCATGGCCAACGCGTTTCATGGCCGCACGCTCGGTACGTTGTCGGCGAGTGATGGCCCGGCGGTGCGCCTGGGCTTCAATGATCTGCCGGGGGATTTCGTCAAAGTGCCTTTCGGTGATCTGGCGGCGCTGGATCAGCTACAGCAAAAGCACGGCGAGCGCATCGTGGCGATCCTGGTCGAGCCGATCCAGGGCGAAAGCGGTGTGCAACTGGCGCCGCCCGGGTACCTCAAAGCCCTGCGCGAACTGTGCAATCGTCACGCCTGGCTGCTGATGCTCGACGAAATCCAGACCGGCATCGGCCGCACTGGCCAATGGTTTGCGTTCCAGCATGAAGGCATCGTGCCGGACGTCATGACCCTGGCCAAAGGCCTTGGCAACGGCGTGCCGATCGGCGCCTGTCTGGCGCGGGGCAGGGCGGCGGACCTGTTCACGCCCGGCAGCCATGGCAGCACCTTCGGCGGCAACCCGCTGGCCTGCCGGGTCGGTTGCACGGTGCTGGACATCATCGAAGAACAGGGCTTGCTGGAAAATGTCCGGGTGCAGGGTGAGCGCCTGTTGACCCGCCTGCGCGCCGAACTGGCAGACAACCCCAATGTGTTGGCGATTCGCGGGCAGGGCTTGATGATCGGCATCGAGTTGAAACAGCCGATTCGCTATCTGACGCTGATTGCGGCGCGGGATCATGGATTGCTGATCAACGTGACGCGTGGCAAGACGATACGGCTGCTGCCGCCGCTGACGATTGATGAGCGGGAGGTGGAGATGATTGTCAGAGGTGTGGGGCACGCCGTAACCGCGCACTGACGCGCAAACGAACCCCCTGTAGGAGTGAGCCTGCTCGCGATAGCGGTGTATCAGGCGATATACATTTTGAATGGCCTACCGCAATCGCGAGCAGGCTCACTCCTACATTGGAATAGGTGCACGTCAGTCCGGATAATCCCCCAACTCCGGCGCCAGCATCCGCGTCTTCAGCGCCCCGTTCGAATTGTGCTGAATGATCTCGCTCGGCTGTCCCTGCGCATTGAAAAATACCTGCCCGATCCCCGCCGAATTCCACAGCCGCTCACCCGCTTCGGCATGTTCCGGGGTATAGGGCACGATGCGCATGCGTCGGCGTTTGGTGAACCAATTCAACGGCGAGCGCGGTGAATAGAGCCAGCGGTTGAGGCGGTCGAACCATTCCAGCAGGGTTTTCGGAAACTCGTTCTTGATCCCGCTGCTGGTGATCTGCCAGATCCGTGGCCCGGCCTTGCGGTGTCGGATAAGTACTTCGTAGACGAAGGAATAATGCACATCGCCCGACAGCACCACGTAGTTTCCGGGTGTGCGGGTGTGTCGGAAAATGTTCAGGATCACCTGAGCGGCGCCGCGATGGGCCATCCAGTTTTCCGCGTCGACCAGCAGCGGATAGCCGCACCAGCTGAAAACCTTCTGCACGGTTTCGATCAACTTCACGCCGAAGATCGGCGCGGGGGACACGATGATCGCTGACGGATGATCGAGCAGTTCCTGCTGCAGTTCGCTCAACGCCTCCCAATCGAGAAGCCCCGATGGTTGCTTGAGTGCCATCTCACTGCGCCAGCGGCGGGTGCGGGTGTCGAGCACCACCAGCGCCGGGCTGCTCGGCAGCACGAAATGCCAATGCTGAAAGCGCAGCAAATCATCGATCAGCGCGTCCTGCACCGGGCTGTCGAGATAGCGATCATCACCGCTGGCGCTCAGGCGTCGGGTGTCATCCAGCAAATCCTTGAACGCGTCCGGATTATTGCCCCAGCCCTGACACAACATGTACGCGATCAAGGCGTTGCCGATGATGCGTTTGGAGAACGGATGGCCGTAGGCGGTTTCCTCCCATTGCGCGGAAAGATTCCAGTCATCGGTGATGTCGTGGTCATCGAAAATCATCAGGCTCGGCAGGTGCGCCAAGGCTCGGGCGACGTTGCCTAAACCGGCCTTGAAGCCATCGATGCGGGTCTGCTCCAGGGTGTAGCGCTTCAGACGTTCAGGCGTCAGTGATGGAACAGAGGGATCGATCAATGTCCACGCAACCGGCGACCACACCAGCAAATACATCGCCATCACTTCGGCGAACGTCACCAGATGATTGTCAGCACTGCTGCTGGTGAAAATCGGCTTACGCGCACCGCCGAAAAAACGCTCGCGCAATGTCTCGTTGCTCTCCAGCGCCGGTAACAGATCCGCACGGTGGTAGTAACTGGCCGGGTGTTGGTAGAGCTTGGCACTGTCGCTGACCACCGCGCCTTCGAGGTGTTCGTCGAACAGGCCGAGGCGCTCGATCAACGCATGAATCGCCCGCAGCATCGGGCCGGCAACGTCGTCTGCGTAAACCTGGTCGCCGCTCATCATCAGCAGCGCTGGGCGTTGTTGCGGATCGGTTTCGCCAGACAGCAGTTGATCGACGCACAGCAGACCGTCTGCCGCCGGATGATGTGGCTTGCGGCAGGAGCCATGCAGCAACTGATCAATCCGTGAGCGCACGACAAGGTTCGGACAGCGGTCATTGCCGTACAGCAGATGCGGCGCCCACTCGACGATGCGCGTCTGGCGGTCGATCAGCAGGTCATAGTCGATGCGCGTGTCGCAGGGCAGGGCGCTGTCCAGCACAACGTCAATCAAATGGACGAACGCGTGGCGGCCTACGGGGATGACCGTGCACTTCCCGGCATCGAGAGGGATGTCTCCTACACCCTGCAGGCGCAAGGTCAGCGACAGTTCGCGGGTGCCGACCAGCCACAACACCACGCGCGTTGGTTCCAGCCGACGCAGCAGTGGGCCGGCCAGGGCGGGAGGCAGCGGGTTCAAGTCAGCAGGTGTCGGGGACATTCGGTGGCGAAGCTCAAGGCGCACAGGCTGGCGATGATAGCGCAGCCAGCGCCTTGAACCCTTAAACGAGGCTTAAGAGTCAGCCTTCTGCAGCTTTAGCGCGAGCAGTCGCCATTCGGCGGAAGCGGGTTGCTCCTGCACCGAGCAGTCGAAGCGATAAGTGACGTCCTCGCCGTTCATGTTGCGCGCGGTGACCTTGTTGCTGAGGGTGTAGACCTGGTCCTTGAAGCGCTTGGTGACAATGGTTGAGCTGTCGGCGAAGCGCTCCGAGGCCGGGAAGCGCAGCGTGCTGGTGACCAGCGTGCCGCACATGACATACGCGAGCATCGATTTATCGCTGTCGGCATTTTGCCCAAGCTTGTCGCGTAGCGCGGTGAGCGCTTTACGGCCCTGCGCGTCGCTCTGATCCAGGACGGTTTTTTCCGATATCGATTTCGGTGCCCGGCTGGCGTAATTCGGCAGCAGTGCGGAATCCGGCGGAGAAGGTTGGTTATCCGGTTCGATCGCGGCAAAGCCCGGCGTGTTTTCCAGCACCGTAGACGTCGAGTCCGACTCGGCTTCGGGCAACAGACTGGTGGTGACATCGCTCTGTGTGATCACGTCTTCGATTGGCGCCTTTTCGGACTTATGCGCCGACGGGAACAGCGACAGGAGGATCGACAGCACCACCAAACCGACGATAAAACCGCCCGCCGCGCCAACGATGTTGCCGTAAAACAGATTCCAGCTGCCGCGGTTTTTCACCACCCAGCGCCACATGAAACCCCAGGCGGCGATAAATGCCAGAAAACTCAGAAACGCCATTCGATCCTTTCCTTAATTTCGAAAGCTGAAATCAACGCACACCGAAGTGAGCGCTGACGAAGGGCGCCAAGATAACAAAACAGTGACGCCGCTCGATCATGTGTTGGGGAAAAAATTCACAGCAAGCACCAGCAGTGCCACCATGCCGGCGGCAAAGCCACACACCGCGCCCAGCAATTGACGTGCAATCGGATGTTCGGGTTGACGGCGATTGGCAATCCACAACCATACCCCCGCCAGAACGCCCGCGCTTGTGGTGAATACCACCAGACTGCGATTCAAGTTGGGTGCCGCCATCGATGTACCAATGACTGCGTCGTAAATCAGCGTGAACACAATGCCGGTTACCACGCTACTTCCGGCACCAGCAAGGTTGCCCAGCAGCAAACTCCACTCACCCCGTTCTTTCACTACCCAAAACCAGGTTCCGGCCATCACTAGCAAGCACAACAAAGCATCCATTGGTTTATTCCCGAGTGCGCGATAACAGAGGCGGTGACAGGCCTCCAGCGAAAGTGGACGGCAAGATAGCAAAATAGTAGCTTCGCGCCACTTTCTTCAAACACGTAACGGACTACACATGCCGATTTTTTCTTTTACACCGCGCGCGCTTGGCGCTTTCCTTCTCGCCATCGTAATGACCCCGGCGCTTGCCGGCTGGGATGAAACCCCGGAGGTCGCCTGGAAGGAGTACCTCGCCGATTGTGGGCGTTTTCAGCAAGTGGTGAGCAACGTTCAAAACGGGGTCATGACTACCAGGCAAGCGATGGACCGCGTCGACAGCTTGAACCGTACTGTTTATGTCCATCGCGATCACCTCTCCCAGGAAAGCCTTACCTCTCCCGAATATGCCCGTTGCGAAAACGTCATTGCTCAAGCGTTCGTGATCCGGAACAAGGAAGAGGAGGTGCTGGTCGCGGAGCTTCAACAGCAATACTTCAAGGCGCAGGCCGAGCACGAGAAGTCCCCGGAATACAAGCGTGCCCTCGATCTGGGCTTTAGCGACGTTGGCGGACTTGGCAAGCTCAAGGAACTCGCCGAGGATTCGGAAACGGATGGCGAAGCGTATCTGAAGACGTTGATGATCACGGTCGATTGGGGCTGCGGCCGACATTTCCGCGCCGTGAGATACGTCAAACCCTATGTGATCTACACCGCCCATCCCGATGAGGGCAACTGCGCCGTCTATAAAGAGGTCGCGGTGCTTGGCGGAGAGATGGTGGAGAGGGGCGAAACCATCGATCAGGACGCCATTTTTCAATACGTGGGATGGAAGACGCTGGAAGGGCCAGGTGGGTTTCCCGTCGACATTCGAGTGGTAAAAGTGCGGCAGTAATCCGAAGGGCTGTTTCTACAGATTGCGCGTCTGATTACAGAATGTCCTTCAAATAACCCTTGAGCGCGAGGAGCGGCTGGTCAAGCTGCTCCAGCGATTGTGCCTGACGGAAATCGGCCGACAGCTTGTGCAGCTCCCGCCCCAACGGTTTCTCGACCCCGCCCAATGCATCCATCGCCAAGCCCAGGCACTCGTTCATCTTGAACTGGATGGTCTCGACATCACCCCGGCGCACCAGCAATTCGAACACGTCTTTCTGGTAGTCACCCATGACCATGTCATCCCGCAGAATAGGGCTCAGGCCTTCCTCCTCGTAAGCGAGTTTTAGGGAGAACAGGGCGACGGTTTCCAGTGACGTTTCCATGGGGGGCCTTAGCGACGTCCGTCAATGTGAGTGTTAATGCGTAGATGCAACCACCGATGCGGTGGACTACTTTCAGAGGGGCGTGATTATACGGAGTGAGATCAACAAGTGCAGCCCAAAGGCGAGGCTGGGCACTCGGAAGCCGATCAATAACCTTCACGGGGTTGAGCGGTATTTCGATCGGAGGTCGGCGAGTCTTATGGTGAGCCTTCAGACTCTCGACGTTAACTGTTGGATACGAATGGAGTGACGACCATGGAGTACGACGACAAACTGATGGAAGACGCCGTGCTTGCCCTGTTGGCAGCACTCAGTTCCGATAAAGGAAATGCCTGGAAAGGGTTCGACTTCGAGATCATGAACCGATTGCATGAACAGGGTTTCATTAGTAATCCGGTGAACAGGAACAAGTCGGTCTGGTTGACGGAGGAGGGGCTGGAGCGGGGGCGGGCGATAGCAGCGCGGTTGTTTGGGGGAAATGGTCAGATTGAGTCTGCAACCGACTCCGATATCTGAGTCCGTGCGATGTCACATGCTACCCGCGGTGGTGAGCGTTCTGCATTGCGCGTCCACTTTCCGACAGACGAAAAAAAGGCCTTGCTAAGCAAGACCTTTCTTTATTTTGGTGCCCGAGGGGGACTGTAGGGATACAAGCTGGGATACAGCTAACCAGCTCCTGTGACCAATTTTGATGCATGGCCTGCGGAAGCAATAATTTTCCTCCTCGCAACGTACCTGGCCCAGCAGGGAATAATGTGTACCTTTGGGCTCATGACTCGGCAGCGGCAAAAATACCGAAAACGCCATTTACCAGCACGATGATCACGTCGGCTCTTCGTTGCTTTCATGTCATGGATTTGAGGCTGAGCGGCCTTTTTAAATCAAATCACTTTAATCCCAGAATGTCTTCGATCTCGTACTGACACATCTTTGGAAGCCCCAATTTTGAGATATCATATTTCATCAAAATTTCGAGATAGTCCTCAGGTTCGGAAGAGTCAGCCCAATTGAGTTTATTTTTCAGCCGTAACGCAGTGAATCTAGAAAACCCTAATGCCATTAAGCTTAGATTCACTTTGTCGCAAGAGCCAAACTCTAAAAATGTGTGATAGGGAGCGATTTTTATGTTCTTTTCTATGTGGTGTCTATCAATCATCGCTTGTCTTAATATGTCTTCATAGGCGCTGAAATATTTGACGAGGCTAAATCTAACTTTCTTTTCAATAACGGAGAGTATGTTTCTAATTATTGGTGATGCTTTCGCCATAGGATCCTCCTTGCGCAACCTTACTACTCGATCGCGAATAAGCTGGCTAATAGGGATTCCTGTGACCCATTTGTGAGCTAGTCCGCCATACCAAAGACGCTGCATCTCAGTTAGTTTCCAGTCGAAAGCTTCGCAAATAAGCTCAATGGCTTTTTCCATGCGTGCCTTTCCACCAGTCTCATAAGGGGATATTAACGCAAGTTGGTTTATGTCGATCTCTTCCATGAAACGGTTATATAAATTCTGAAGGTGGTCCGGTCGAAGCACTCTGTGGGTATCCAAAATGTGGGCTGGCAGACTAATATCTAATGACTCAATGATCTCAAGCGTTTGAGCTAAGTGCTCAGAGTTTGAATTTGATTCATATTTTTGTGTGATTTCGTCAATGGTGCTTTGCTGGCTTTCATGGAAAAGTCGTCCGAGGCCGGCTTCTGCAAGTTCTTTTTGATTTTCACCTTCGACTTTTCCGCTCATTAAGTTTTGGATTAAAGTGCCCCCGTCTGCCATGATTTTAGACATGGATGATTGGATTTCCTGTAGTCCATCGCCTGTATAGGACGGCTCCTCCCATGATTCGGGCGTCAGACACCATACGTTCCCGTGAAACTCTTTCAGTAAGCGTCCTGCTCGCCCTGCTAGATTTAAGAAGTCCGGGCGATGCATAGGTGTCGTGCCACTTTTAGGATTTTCAATGACGATATGTTTTGCTGGAAGATTCACGCCTTGTAATAGTGTGCTAGTGCTACAAATATATTTTATCTCGCCGGATTTAAATAATGACTCTACGCCTGATCGAACGATCGAAGGCAAATCGCCATAGTGAAAAGCAACGCCCTTTGGGAGTGTCAATACAAGCGGATGTTCCTCATGGATTTCAGTCTTTATGAAAGATATGAAATCTTTAACGTCTTCAGATACATCTTGCTCGGCTAATGACTTGGCTAGGAATCTAGCTAAGTCTTCAGCCTCAGCGGGACCGTTCGAAAATATAATTGTCGACTCATTTTGCTTTGTTATGAGCTTGGCGAAGGCAGACCTTCGTTGAAAAATTGGAGGTCTGAACGAGATACCAAGATCATAGTTGCCAACATCAATAACTCCAAATCGCGTATGTAATTTGAAGTTTGCAAATTTGGGTTGTCTTGTTATTTGTGAAACCAGGATGATGTTTTGAGATACAGGTGAAATTTGTTCAGTGAAAAAATACCCGTTGTCCATTCTGTTGAATAGATGCAGGAAGTATCCGGGGTTCTTGATCAATGGGCTTGCAAAAAAAATTGAAGCGGATGGATATTTTTTTAACGTAAGGTCTACAGCGTTCTGTAGCACTATGCCTCTTTTACCCTTATGGATCTCGTGAGCCTCATCTACGAAGACTGAGTCTATCCTAGTCACGTCATTTTCGGGTTTCAAAAGACTCAGCAAGCGCTCTTGCGTTAACACGTAGACAACACTTTTGGATTTAAGATGGCTTTCGAGAGGGAATGGAGCAGATCTTATGATTACATCACTTAACCCTTGATGACGCACCGTGGAACGAACTCTGGAAGTTACTTCTGAAATTAAGGCTCGAGTAGGAACAATATAAACGATGCATTTATCTGTCTGCGATGAAAGTCTTCTCAATAGGTCCATATTTAAAACAAATGACTTTCCCGCCGATGTGGGCGCGGAGACGCTTAAAGATCGTTCGGCAGTTAGTGATGTGAACAGTTTGTATTGGAAATTAGTTAGCAATGTATCATTGCTTACGGAATTCTCAGCCTCTCTAGCAAGACGCTCTAAGGAGAGGGTCAGAGGGATGTCAGGACTGGCTCCATTTGTGTATCGCGATCTTAAAAGGGATCTCCCTGGGAAATTACCTATCCTTGAAAAAATAAGGTCAGCTGCCCCATTTATTTTTGGTAATTCGTCAGAGTAGTTTTCTAAGAGTCTTGTTATTATTTCGTACGAAAGATTGATTTCATCGCTTTCTTCAGAAATAGATAATGCTGAAGCTAATCCAATTAGGCGATTGCATTCGCTGTCAGAAAGTATATCGGCGGTTTCTTTCTTGATGGTGAATAATTTAAGGATGCTGCCGCGATATAATTTTTTTAGTGGGGTGTGAAATTCTTCATCAGAAAGTTCCATTAGTTAAGCGCCTCGTTGAATGCATCGCGAAACTCTTGGACCGAAGGGAAGGGGATAAAAAACACTTCGAATCTTAGATGTTTTTTTTCAAATTTCGAGAACTTGTTATTAAGTATTTGGGAAAGACGACTGCTGTCTTGAAGGAGGCGAGAGCGAAAATCTTCTATGTTCTTTTTCAGGCTTGCAGTTGGGTCGTTGCTGAATTCAGTCCAATCATATCCTATTAAGCAAGCGTGGTTTATTCTTACGCCGGGGCCTGGTTCGCCAAACTTTATTAGATCCATTACGGCTGTGCGAACGTTTTCGTCAGCATATTTAAAGTGTTTAGTAACCATGTTAAATTCATGTTTGTACATTTTTCCTTCGTGAAAGCTATCTACGCTTTCGAGTGCAGCACTCACTGCGCGATTAACGTCCTGATACATTTTCGATTCTCCGAAGTAAAAATCGATCATGTCGTCTTCTACGCACCATTTTATATGAATGCCGTCGGAGCCTTTTACCTCATCCTTGCGATTTGTTTTAAGTTCCATTTTTGCAACTATTTGAGGTGCCTCAAGAATGGCTTCATTCAAGAAAAAAAGTAAAGCCTCACCCGCTTCACCGCTGGTGTCAGGAGTTTTTGAAGTGTTCGGTGGATGCCTGAAAAGCTCCCTAGCTTCTTTAGTAAGTTTTGCCGCTTGTCTGGTATTCAGCTGTTCTGGTCTATTTTTGCAGGAAATACAGTATTCAATAATGTATTGGTAGAGTGCTTCTGCTAAAGGCTTAATTGCCGGTCTGCCATTACCATCAAAACGCATGTGATGTATGCGCATATTGGCTGCAATCCCTCCGATCTTTTCGCTGTGCTCTATAACATCTAAGCATGATTCAAGATCAGACTTAGCGACAGAAAGGAAACGAGCAAAATCAAGTTCTTCCATAAACCTTCCGATAAACACTTACTACCAAGTTTTATTTGAATATAGCGCCTGTTCGTTCCGACTCACGGCTCGCCATAGCGGTAGCAAAAATATGGCGTTTTGCTATACGTCGACAGTATCCTGATGATTGTCGGTCGTAAAGGGATAGTGGTCGCCAGCGTCAGAGAGGGAGGCTGAGGGTAGGCGAGGCTACCACCGAGCTCGGATTAAGCCATTCCGAAAGCCGGCGACGAATGCTGGCGGTGGGTTATGAGAGTCACTCTCATTCCCGAATCTTCCTTGGAAGGGCTCCGTTAGCTCGGTGCAGACGCGCAAGCTAGCAAAACTGTGCGAATGACTTACTATCAGTAGATTGATTTACGAAAAAGCTTTGCTAAGGCCAAGCATCCAGGATACGCCCCAGCGCGTGATAGGGAATTACGAGGAAAGACGTTATGTCGGATTACTGTTTTTATGCCACAGATGCGCAAGAGCTCGTTGAGAAAGCAGGCGTTAAAGACCAAATCGAAGCATTTGCAGAGCGAAACAAAAAGCAGACATACGTTTTGCGCCGGCCACTGTCTAAAGATGACGCAGTTTATGATTATGAAAACGCTGTAGCAGTTTTTATCTCAGGTATGCGTCCATTTTTTCTAAATGTGGGTGGTGATGATGTTTTATTTGCGGAATATATGGATGATTTTATTGAGGATATTTCATTTCTTTCTGAGAAGTTTAAATACAGGGAGAAGATAGGCCGGAAGAAACATTGGGAAACTCTATTTGATTCTTGCGATGGAAGCGAGATTGATTTTGAGAGTAGAAGGGCGGAATCACCAGCAAGCGGGCGCTTGGTGGATTTGATCACATCTCTGGTAGTTGGAAGTATCAATGATGTCTCCAAGGTTAACCTAGAGGCAAGGGATCTGCTTGACTCAATAAAGTCTAAAATTATCCTGTTTGATACTGATCAGACAAGCTTTGTCTTTCGCTCGGGTGGCGGCAAGAAATTTGTAATTCAAGGACTTGCAGGATCAGGGAAGACCGAGCTCTTATTGCATAAAATGAAAGAAATATACTCTCGGGATCAGACGGCCAGAATTGCGTTTACTTGCTTTAATAAAATATTGTCGTCCTCCATGAAAAGCAGGATTCCTAGTTTTTTCGACTTTATGCGGGTGGAACGCCAAATAGACTGGGGTAATAAACTTTTTTGCTTTCACTCTTGGGGGAGCTCAAGAGATCCGTTCTCTGGCATGTACAGATATATTTGCCACTGTTACGGAATACCTTTTGGAAGCCTACAGTCGGGAAGCTTTGACTTCCTTTGCAAAAGAGCCATAACTGATATCAAAGCGCTTTCGGGGGATCGAAAAACTATATTCGATTATGTGTTTGTCGATGAGAGCCAGGATTTTACGCCTAGCTTTATTGAGCTATGTGAGCTGGTTACTGCGAAGAAAGTTTTTGTTGCTGGTGATGTTTTTCAGAATATTTTTCGCCCGATCGATGAGGGTGTCAATCGTGCAGATATGGTTCTTAAGAAATGCTATCGTACGGACCCCAAAAACTTAATGTTTTCACATGCTTTAGGCATGGGGTTGTTCGAAAAGCCAGTATTACGTTGGTTAAAACCTCGAGAATGGGATGCATGTGGTTACCTTTACACTGAAAAAGAGGGTAACGCTATAGTTTCACGTGATCCGTTACGTCGGTTCGAAGATATTCCACCAGACTTCAAAAGCACTACTGTTCAAACGTTACGAGAAGGGGCTTCGATAGCGGAGCAGTTGGTTGACGTAGTGATGGCGATCATTGCGCGACACCCGAGTGCACAGCAAGGTGATGTCGCGATAATATTTTTGGATAAAGATAATTATATTTATGACGTTATCACGCAGCTGAAGGGGGTAGTGGCAGAACGGTTAGGATGGCAGGTTAACGTTTCTTTTGAAACTAAAACTAGTGATCCTGAAAAGTTTTTTGTTTCAAATATAAATAATGCCAAAGGTCTGGAATTTCCATTTGTAATCTGTTTCGCATTGAATTTGAATAGGCAGCCGTCATTCCGGAACGCGCTTTATACTATGATGGCTCGTTCTTTCTTGGAAAGCCATTTAGTGGTCGGACGCAGAGCTGACTTTGAAACGGTTCAGAATATCAATTTGGGCTTAAGTTATTTGACAGAAAATAATTGCATGAGTTTGCGCGTTCCGTCTGCGGAAGAAATAAATAACCAACAAGAATTTATTGTCCTTGATCAGATGCAAACGGTAGAGGAGGTAGTTAGGCAGTTCTGTTCCGAGAGAGGCGCAAGTCCGCGCTTGGTCGCGAAACTAATTAATAGAATAAATACTATGATTGGAGACTCGGAATATGATGATGGATATCTTGATACGTTATTAAATATGGAGTACGAGAGGCATCGGATGCTATGACGGCTTTTTTTTTCAAGGAGGTACCGGATTATCGCATGGGCGGTTTTGTTGCCGTAAGGAACTCATTTGATAATCTTAGTAATATTCTTCATTTGGCGGAGTTGGTAAATACATGTGGTCACTGCAAGTTGTCTGCATACGATGAGGATTTTGACTTTGCTATATTTTCTGGGGATTATTGCCGCGCCCTAATAAGAAAGTCAGATGGTTTTTTTTCTATGGCAATACCATTCCATATTGTTGATGACGGGGAGAAGGTCGCTTTTAACTTTGATCTCGTGGGTGTCGAGGTGAGTGGTAGTTTCATATCTATTATGCGTAATGCAATACTTACATCTAGGCAGGGATTACCATGTCATGATGAAATAGTTTATTCGATAGCTACAGATTTCGGATTCGAAATTGCCGATGCGTTATTGTATTACGATGCGTTTCTCGCTTTGATTGCGGATGATCATGGGTACTTTCGATTTGATGATGATCCAGATAATGAAAATGGCGAAATTCACCCCAGATACCATTTTGATTTTTTTTATAAGAACACTTCGTCTATCAAAATTGGTACGGATAAAGCAGTAGATATTAATTACTTTTATTCTCTTTTTGATGGGGCTTTGCCGAAGAAATATCTTAGAGCGTGATTAGTTATTAAAGACGGACATTCAGGCTTTTTTTTCAGCTAGAGGAAACCTGCGAGTCTGATAACCCGTGTAGGGGCCCCCCTTACCGGCGCGTCCGCTCGCGCTGAAGGTTCACGCCGTGAAAAGGGGTGAGGGGAACGCTAATCCATAGGTAGCGATAACATGGTGTTCCATGTGTTCCATGTGTTCCAGAAACGCTAGAGGCCAAGTAATTAAAGGCTTTCAGAGGTGAAACACCAAATGCGAACAACCGGAACACCAGTTACGCGGAACACGTTTGGTGTTCCGCGAATGATGCTCCGGTTTAGGGGGAGGAGCGTCACGACTGATAGTCGAGACGCGGGCAATCAAGCGGCGATCAGTTGCTCAATGGAAATTGCACATGCCTTCGCAGTGACCGTATCTTCATTGATGGACATCGGTCCGAACGGCACATGCAGTGGAACGTAAAGGTCAATGAGAGAGCTTGAACGTCCCATCGCCTTTTCCGTGGCGTGCAGGTGTGCTGCGATGGTGGCGAACTCTTGAGCTGCCTTGTCTAGGCGGTCGGCCCACATGAACCGTGCTGCACGTAGCTGTTGGTGTCGAATATCTTTCAAGGTCTGGTTACTCTCTGCAATGGCTGCCTCGAGCTTCTCCACTTCAATAAAGGAGGGACCCCTTTTTCTAAATGTGGTCTGTTCCTGAAGTCTCATTATTTTGCGACGTTCGCTTCATGCTCTCGACCGTCTACAACCGATCATTATCAGTCAAGGAAGGCGCGCTGACTTTATGATAGGTTTCGCTGTACGCGAGAAATTTTGACAGGAGGTCATCATGGCTAAACCGGCTGCACGTAAAAGCGATCCCTCTAGCTGCCCACTGCCAGGGCACGGCACCAACCCCATCGCCACAGGCTCATCTGACGTGTTCTTTGACGGCTTGGCCGCTGCACGCCAAGGCGATACCTGCACCTGCGGCAGTGCGTTGTCCTCTGGTTTGTCCTCTACCGTATTCATCAATGGCAAAAACGCCGCCACTATCAACACGGGCGGTACCCACGGCAGCATCGTCATCGGCGGGTCGGGCACAGTCATCATTGGTGACACGCACACACCGTGCGCCTTTGTTCCACCAGAGCCGATAATCGGCCAAGCCAGATGGATTGGATTCAAGATTCCCGCCGAGGAAAGCTATGAGGGCTTATCGTGCACTGCGCATTTTGAGGACGGCTCTTCGCTCCCCGGCATATTCGATAAAGACAATGCAGTCAAATTTACCAACCCCTCAGGTAAAAAATGCTTGATGCTCAAGTTCGAAGACGAGCCGCCTACAGATAGCCCCTCCGTCACTGACAGCCTTTTGAGCAAAATTCTGGGATAAGGAACATCCTATGACCGAACCGTACATTGTTACCGGTAGCTATGTTGTTCAGCGTGAGCACGCTTTGAAGGAATCTCCCCTTGATCGCGCTTTAGAGCTGATGGAAGGCGCTGCGCTGAGGTTTTCGCTGGACGCCATTTCGGATGAAAAAGTCCGGGCGAGTTATCTGAAAAACATCAAACGTATGTCTCAGCAAACCTTGGATGACGTAAAGGCCGGGAAAATTACGGCGCAAGAAGGCGTGCAGTTCAGTCATGAGATGAGAAACAAGATCATGATGGAACACCGCAAATTCACGTCTGCACAAGGTCTGGCGATTGTTCAAAAGAAGAAAGCCGATGGCAGGACTTTGCAGTCTCTTTTTGACCGCTACTCGGAGCGACTTTTCAAAAAACCTTACAACAGCCTTACTGCAGCAGAGCAGTCAAAGGTTCACTACACCATTTTGGAAGCTGCCGGTCGGGACGACGTGAAGTTTACGAAGGGCACTAAAAAAATGTTGATCATGGGGAAGCTCGGAGTCTTGGTGACTGCCGCCCTCGCGACTTATCAAATCCTCAATGCCGAAAACAAGCCGAAAGAAGCGGCACGCCAAGGCATCATCGTTGGTGGTGGTGCCGTAGGCGGTATTCTTGCGGGTATGGGAGTTAGCGCACTCTGTGGTCCAGGGGCTCCCATTTGTGCAATAGCTGTTGTTTTGGTGGGATCGGTTGCCGGTGGTGTCGCCGGTGGAGTGGTCGCTGACTCACTGGATGAAGAACTGGAGGAGTTTTCGCATTGGGACATTTTTTGAGTGAGACAGAACTGAAAAATGTAAGGGTCGCACTCTCTGATCCGTTCAACGATTTCCCTGTGGATTACGACTACATAGCCAGTCAGGTAAAGAACATCGATCCCGGTGTGCTGTACGAGATCCTTTATTCAGAAGTCGCACCGGTGTGTTTCACCAACATTGCGGCTGCCGTGCCCTCTGTCTGGACGGGTTTCGACCCCGAGTCGCTCAATAGCATGATCAACGAAAGGCTGGCGGAGAGAGAGCGCAGTTGGATACGCAGGCAATTCGATAAAGCGCTGGTTCTCTGGCTCAAATACAACTATGGCTACATCTGGAAGGAAATTGCCCGCAGGTTGTGAGCGTTCACATGCCGGATTTCTGATAAAAAACAAATCGCGGGGAGGTGCGGGGCGCGCGAGGCCAGCGCCACGCGTTCACTTTTCTGCAGACGAAAAAAAAGGCCTTGCTAAGCAAGACCTTTCTTAATTTTGGTGCCCCGAGGGAGACTCGAACTCCCACTCCTTTCGAAAACGGATTTTGAATCCGCCGCGTCTACCAATTCCGCCATCAGGGCTCAATGGCGGCGAAGTATAGAGAGGTGATTACCGTTGGTCAATCACGTTTCATGGTCAATTTTTGATAATTCCGCTAGACTTTCCGGCCCTGCTAGACGAACCCCATCATGCGCGTTGCTGACTTTACCTTCGAGCTTCCTGATTCGCTGATCGCCCGCCACCCTTTGGCCGAGCGTCGCGGTAGTCGCCTGCTGACCCTTGATGGGCCGAGCGGCGCCCTTGCACACCGTCAATTCACTGATTTGCTTGAGCATTTGCGCCCAGGTGATTTGATGGTATTCAACAATACCCGGGTGATTCCGGCGCGTTTGTTCGGGCAGAAAGCTTCGGGCGGCAAGCTGGAAATCCTCATCGAACGCGTGCTCGATACGCATCGCGTGCTGGCCCATGTGCGCTCCAGCAAGTCGCCGAAGCCGGGGTCGAAGATCCTCATCGACGGCGGTGGCGAAGCCGAGATGCTCGCACGCCACGATGCGCTGTTCGAGCTGGGCTTTGCTGAAGAAGTGCTGCCGCTGCTTGATCGCGTCGGGCACATGCCGTTGCCTCCTTATATAGACCGCCCGGACGAAGGCTCGGATCGTGAGCGCTATCAGACCGTGTACGCCCAGCGTCTCGGTGCGGTGGCGGCGCCGACGGCGGGGCTGCATTTCGATCAGCCGCTGATGGAGGCGATTGCCGCCAAGGGTGTCGAAACTGCGTTCGTCACGCTGCACGTCGGTGCGGGGACGTTCCAGCCGGTGCGCGTCGACAAGATCGAAGATCACCACATGCACAGCGAGTGGCTGGAAGTCGGCCAGGACGTGGTCGACGCCGTTGCCGCGTGCCGTAAGCGTGGCGGGCGGGTGATTGCCGTGGGCACCACCAGCGTGCGTTCGCTGGAAAGTGCCGCGCGCGATGGCGTGCTCAAGCCGTTCAGCGGTGACACCGACATCTTTATCTACCCGGGCCGGCCGTTCCATGTGGTCGATGCCTTGGTCACCAATTTTCATTTGCCCGAATCCACGCTGTTGATGCTGGTTTCGGCGTTCGCCGGTTATCCCGAAACCATGGCCGCTTATAAAGCCGCTGTCGACAACGGTTACCGCTTTTTCAGCTACGGTGATGCGATGTTCATCACCCGTAATCCCGCCCCGACTGCCCCTGAACACACAGGCCCAGAGGAAACAGAATGAGTCGCGAATGTCGCATGTCCTTTGAACTGCTTGCCACCGATGGCAAGGCTCGTCGTGGTCGGCTGACCTTCCCGCGTGGCACCGTCGAGACCCCGGCGTTCATGCCGGTGGGCACCTATGGCACGGTCAAGGGCATGTTGCCGCGTGACATCGTCGCCACTGGTGCGGAAATCATTCTGGGCAACACCTTCCACCTGTGGCTGCGTCCGGGCACCGAGGTGATCAAGGAGCACGGCGACCTGCACGATTTCATGCAGTGGAAAGGCCCGATCCTCACCGACTCCGGCGGTTTCCAGGTGTTCAGCCTGGGCGCCATGCGCAAGATCAAGGAGGAAGGCGTGACCTTCGCCTCCCCGGTCGACGGCTCGAAAGTGTTCATGGGCCCGGAAGAATCGATGCAGGTGCAGCGCGATCTGGGTTCGGACATCGTGATGATCTTCGACGAGTGCACGCCGTACCCGGCTGACGAAGACGTCGCCCGCGTATCGATGGAGCTGTCGCTGCGTTGGGCCCAGCGCTCGAAAAACGCGCATGGCGACAACACCGCGGCCCTGTTCGGTATCGTTCAGGGCGGCATGCACCAGGATCTGCGCATGCGCTCGCTGGAAGGCCTCGACAAGATCGGCTTCGATGGCCTGGCCATTGGCGGTCTGTCGGTGGGCGAGCCGAAGCACGAGATGATCAAGGTGCTGGATTATCTGCCGGGCATGATGCCGGCTGACAAACCTCGTTACCTTATGGGCGTTGGCAAACCGGAAGATCTGGTTGAGGGTGTGCGCCGCGGTGTGGACATGTTCGATTGCGTGATGCCAACCCGTAATGCCCGCAATGGGCATCTGTTCATTGATACAGGCGTGCTGAAGATCCGTAACGCGTTCCATCGCCATGATGATTCGCCGCTGGATCCGACCTGCGATTGCTATACCTGCCAGAACTTCTCCCGCGCTTATCTGCATCACCTGGACAAGTGCGGCGAAATGCTCGGCAGCATGCTCAATACCATCCATAACTTGCGCCATTATCAGGTGCTGATGGCTGGTTTGCGCGAGGCTATTCAACAGGGTACATTGGCCGCCTTTGTCGATGCCTTCTACGCCAAACGCGGGCTCCCCGTTCCGCCTTTGGACTGAGTTTTCTGACCCCAAGATTCAACATTTGCAACTGGAGTGCTAAATGAGCTTTTTTATCTCTAACGCCATGGCTGACGCAGCTGCACCGGCTGCTGCAGGCCCAATGGGCGGCGGCTTCGAGTGGATTTTCCTGGTCGGCTTCCTGGTCATCTTCTACCTGATGATCTGGCGTCCACAGGCCAAGCGCGCCAAAGAGCAGAAGAACCTGCTGAGCAGCCTTGCGAAGGGTGACGAAGTGGTCACCACCGGCGGCATCGCCGGCAAGATCACCAAAGTGGCCGATGACTTCGTGGTTCTGGAAGTTTCCGACACCGTGGAAATGAAGTTCCAGAAGGGCGCCATCGCCGCCACGCTGCCAAAAGGCACGCTGAAAGCGATCTAAGGTTCCAACTTCTACTCAATCGACGGGGCGCGCAAGGCGCCCCGCGTTCATAACGGGCGGCGTGATGCTGAACAAATATCCTCTGTGGAAATACATTCTGATCCTGGCGGTGCTGGCGATCGGTCTGATTTATTCCGCTCCGAATCTATACCCCGATGACCCGGCCATTCAGATCAGCGGCGCCAGCACGGCACTGCAGGTCAATCAGGCCGATCTGGATCGCGTCAGCACCGCGCTGCGTGAGTCCGGGATCAACGTCAAGGCAGCCTCGCTGGCCGCCAACGGCAAGGGCGGTCTGATCCGTCTGACCAAGGCTGAAGACCAGCTGCCGGCCAAAGACGTTGTGCGCAAGGCATTGGGTGATGACTACGTCGTCGCACTGAACCTGGCACAGACCACCCCGCAATGGCTGCGCAACCTGGGCGCGCACCCGATGAAGCTGGGTCTGGACTTGTCCGGTGGTGTGCACTTCCTGCTGGAAGTGGACATGGACAAAGCCCTCGACGCCCGCCTGAAAGTCTACGAAGGCGACGTCAAGAGCCTGCTGCGCAAAGAGAAGCTGCGCTATCGCAGCCTGCCACAACTGGGCGGTGCCATTCAGTTGGGCTTCAGCGATGCTGACTCCCGCGAACAGGCCCGTGCGCTGATCCGCAAGAACTTCAACGATTTCGACATTGTTCCGGCCGACCTCAACGGTCAACCGGTGCTGCGTCTGGCGATGACCCCGGCCAAGCTGGCGGAAATCCGTGAATACTCCATCAAGCAGAACTTGACCACGGTACGTAACCGCGTCAACGAGCTGGGTGTTGCCGAACCGATCGTTCAGCGTCAGGGCGCCAACCGCATCGTGGTTGAGCTGCCGGGCGTGCAGGACACTGCCGAAGCCAAGCGTATTCTCGGCAAGACCGCCAACCTCGAGTTCCGTCTGGCTGCAGAGCCGGGGGCTTCGAAAGCCACTTCCGAAACCTTCGAGTTCCGTGAAGGCAAGCGTCCTCCTGCGCAGATCGAGCGTGGCCTGATCATCACCGGTGACCAGGTGACCGACGCCAAGGCCGGTTTCGGCGAGCACGGCACACCTGAAGTGAACATCCGTCTGGATGGCCACGGTGGCGAGCTGATGAGCCGCGCGACCCGCTCGAACGTAGGTCGCAGCATGGCGGTGATCTTCATCGAACAGCGTCCGGTGACCACCTACGTCAAGCAGGTTGTCGACGGCGTCGAGAAAGACGTACCGGTACAGACCTTCAAGGAAGAGAAGAAGATCATCAGCCTGGCGACCATTCAGTCGCCGCTGGGCGCGCAGTTCCGCATCACCGGCCTGAACGGCCAGGGTGAATCGTCCGAGCTGGCGCTGCTGCTGCGTGCCGGTGGTCTGGCCGCCCCGATGTACTTCGCGGAAGAGCGCACAATCGGTCCGAGCCTGGGTGCTGACAACATCACCAAAGGTATCGATGCATCGCTGTGGGGCATGCTGTTCGTCTCGCTGTTCATCATCGCCATCTACCGCTTCTTCGGTGTGATCGCCACGGTCGCACTGGCGGTGAACATGGTGCTGCTGCTGGCGCTGATGTCGCTGCTGGGTGCAACGCTGACCCTGCCGGGTATCGCCGGTATCGTCTTGACCATGGGTATGGCGGTCGACGCCAACGTGCTGATCTTCTCGCGGATTCGTGAAGAGATCGCCGCCGGCATGACCGTGCAGCGTGCAATCAACGAAGGCTTCGGCCGGGCATTTACCGCGATTCTCGACGCCAACCTGACCACTCTGCTGGTCGGCGGCATCCTCTTCGCCATGGGCACCGGCCCGGTGAAGGGTTTCGCAGTGACCATGTCCCTCGGGATCTTTACCTCGATGTTCACGGCCATCATGGTGACCCGCGCAATGGTCAACCTGATCTTCGGCGGACGTGACTTCAAGAAGTTGTGGATTTAAGGGGCTGCCATGTTACGTACAATCAACTTCATGGGCGTTCGCAACTTTGCGTTCGGCGTCACTGTGTTTCTCACCGTTCTGGCCTTGTTCAGCGTTTTCCACAAGGGCATGAACTGGGGTCTGGACTTCACCGGCGGTACGCTCATCGAGCTGACCTACGAGCGTCCGGCTGACGTCACCAAAGTGCGCGAGCAACTGGCGACTTCCGGTTACCACGAAGCCATCGTGCAGAACTTCGGTGCGACCACCGACCTGCTGGTGCGCATGCCGGGTGAAGACCCGCAATTGGGCCATCAGGTAGCAGACGCGCTGCAGAAAGTCGGTGGCGACAACCCGGCGACGGTCAAGCGTGTCGAGTTCGTCGGCCCGCAGGTCGGTGAAGAACTGCGCGACCAGGGCGGCCTCGGCATGCTCCTGGCGCTCGGCGGCATCCTGATCTACCTGGCTTTCCGCTTTCAGTGGAAATTCGCGGTCGGCGCGATCGTTTCGCTGATTCACGACGTGATCGTGACTGTCGGTATCCTGTCGTTCTTCCAGATCACCTTCGACCTGACGGTGCTGGCGGCGGTACTGGCGATCATCGGTTACTCGCTGAACGACACCATCGTCGTGTTCGACCGGGTTCGTGAGAACTTCCGTGTGCTGCGCAAGGCTTCGCTGATCGAGAACATCAACATCTCGACCACCCAGACCCTGCTGCGGACCATGGCGACCTCGATCTCCACCTTGCTGGCGATCGCTGCGCTGCTGTTCTTCGGTGGCGACAACCTGTTCGGCTTCTCCATCGCCCTGTTCATCGGTGTTCTGGCGGGTACCTACTCGTCGATTTACATTGCGAACGTGGTGCTGATCTGGCTGAACCTGAGCACCGAGGATCTGATTCCTCCGGCCAACACCGAGAAGGAAGTCGACGACCGTCCATAACGGCCATCGCTTCACCGGTTGTCAGCCCGAAAAAGGCGCGAGTTGAACTCGCGCCTTTTTTTATGCTCCAAGGCTGGGAGAAGCGCGGGCGCGTCCCGCATGTGATGGTCAGGAGGTTCATGTGAACAAGTCGTTGCTGGTTGGTGCGGTATTGGGTGCTGTCGGTGTGACTGCCGGGGGTGCTGTTGCCACCTACAGCCTGGTTAAAAGCGGCCCTGAGTATGCGCAAGTGCTGGCCGTTGAGCCGGTCAAGACACAGATCAAGACTCCACGTGAAGTGTGCAAGGATGTTGCGGTAACCCGCCAGGCACCGGTCAAGGATCAACACCAGATCCTCGGTACCGCGATTGGTGCGGTAGCGGGTGGTTTGCTGGGTAACCAGATCGGCGGCGGTACCGGCAAGAAGATTGCCACGGTCGCTGGCGCGGTCGGTGGCGGTTATGCCGGTAACAAGGTGCAGGAAGGCATGCAGAACCGCGACACCTACACCACCACCCAGACTCGCTGTAACACCGTGAATGACATCAGCGACAAGGTCGTAGGTTACGACGTGCGTTATTCGCTGGATGGCAAGGAAGGCAAAGTGCGGATGGATCGCGATCCGGGCAACCAGATTCCGGTCGACAAGGAAGGCAAGTTGATTCTGTCGCAGAATCAGCCGGCTCAGTAAGGACCGACTGTTTAACAAGAAGCACCCTGCGGGGTGCTTTTTTGTTGCCTGTGTAGGAGCTGCCGAAGGCTGCGATCTTTTGACTTTGTTTTTTAAGAGCAAGATCAAAAGATCGCAGCCTTCGGCAGCTCCTACAGAGGGGGAATTGAATCGCAGGCATAAAAAAAGCACCCCGAAGGGTGCTTTTTGCTTTTCGCGGGTAGCTTAGCGCTTCAGCGAAGCCGGCAGGTGCGGCTGGATCGCCGTCAGCACTGCCTTGAAGCATTTGGTGTTGCCGGCAACGATGTGGCCTTTTTCAAGGAAGTCGTGACCGCCGGTGAAGTCGCTCACCAGGCCGCCGGCTTCTTGAATCAGCAGGGCGCCTGCAGCCATGTCCCACTCGGACAGGCCCGATTCCCAGAACGCGTCGAAACGACCGGCAGCCACGTAGGCCAGGTCCAGGCTGGCGGAGCCGGCGCGGCGGATGCCGGCAGTCTGGCCAACCAGGGCGCGGAACATGCCCAGGTAGTTGTCGAGGTTGTCCATCTGGTCGTCACGGAACGGGAAGCCAGTGCCCAGCAAAGCGCCTTCGAGGCTGGTGCGACCGCTGACGCGCAGGCGACGACCGTTCAGTTGAGCGCCGCGACCACGGCTGGCGGTGAATTCTTCCTGGCGAACCGGGTCCAGAACCACTGCGTGTTCCAGGCGACCACGGTATTTGCAGGCAATGCTGACAGCAAAGTGAGGAATGCCACGCAGGAAGTTGGTGGTGCCGTCCAGTGGATCGATGATCCACAGGTACTCTTCGCCTTCGATGCCGTTACCGACGTGCATGCCGGTCTCTTCACCCTGGATCGAGTGATTCGGGTAAGCCTTGCGCAGAGCGTCGATGATTTTCTGTTCGGCGGCGCGATCGACCTCGGATACATAATCCTTGGCGTCTTTTTCGTCGACCTTGATGGTATCCAGGCGCTCGATGGAGCGGAAGATCAGTTCACTGGCGCTGCGGGCGGCGCGCAGCGCGATATTCAGCATGGGCTGCATGGATGTGTCACCTAAGGTTGTTAAAGAAAGCCGCGCATTCTATCAGAACTTTTCTTCAGGTGAAGGTCGCTGTTCGCTTTCATAGCTTAACGGTAGGCTGTTCTGTAAGATTTGCACCCCTTTCCTGTGTCCGAGAGCGCCTCCCTTGCTGCAGAACATTCGTGTCGTCCTGGTCAATACCAGCCACCCCGGCAACATCGGCGGGGCCGCGCGCGCCATGAAAAACATGGGTCTGTCGCGGCTGGTGCTGGTCGAACCGCGGTTGTTTCCGCACCACGAAGCCGATGCCCGCGCTTCTGGTGCCGGTGACATCCTTGAAAACGCGCAGGTCGTCGCCACGCTGGAAGACGCCCTGGTCGGCTGCAATCTGGTGCTCGGCACCAGCGCTCGTGACCGGCGCATTCCCTGGCCGCTGCTCGATCCCCGCGAATGCGGGAGCAAAGTGGTCGAAGAGGCGGAGCAGGGCGCGCAAATCGCTTTGGTATTCGGTCGTGAAGACTCCGGCCTGACCAACGAGGAGCTGCAGCGATGTCACTTTCACGTGCACATCCCCTCCGATCCTGGGTTCAGCTCGCTGAACCTCGGGGCGGCGGTGCAGGTGTTGAGCTATGAAGTACGCATGGCCTGGCTGGCCGCTCAAGGGCAGCCGACCAAGATCGAGAAAGAAGAAGTGGCCTCGGTGAAAAGCGCCGAGCTCGCGACCATGGATGAGCTGGAGCGCTTTTATGAGCATCTGGAGCAGACGCTGGTCGCCATCGAATTTCTTGATCCGGAAAAGCCGCGGCACTTGATGGCGCGCCTGCGCCGGTTGTACGGACGCAGCTCGGTCAGCCGGGCGGAAATGAATATTTTGCGTGGCATCCTCACGGAAACCCAGAAAGCGGCCCGTGGTGAGCTTCTTAAGCGGAAGGACTGAATGATGTTTGAGCGTTTGCGTGAAGATATCCAGAGCGTATTCCATCGGGACCCGGCGGCGCGTAACGCTTTTGAAGTCCTGACCTGCTACCCCGGCATGCATGCAATCTGGATTCATCGCCTTGCCGGGATGCTGTGGCGCAATGAGCTGAAGTGGCTGGCGCGCCTGGTGTCTAACTTCGGTCGCTGGTTGACCGGGATCGAGATTCATCCGGGTGCCAAGGTCGGACGACGTTTCTTCATCGATCACGGCATGGGTATCGTTATTGGTGAAACCGCCGAGATCGGCGATGACGTGACGATTTATCAGGGCGTAACCCTTGGTGGTACCAGCTGGAACAAAGGCAAGCGCCACCCGACGCTGGGTGATGGCGTGGTGGTTGGTGCTGGCGCCAAAGTGCTTGGGCCGTTCACGGTAGGGGCTGGCGCGAAAGTCGGCTCCAACGCCGTAGTGACCAAGGAAGTGCCGCCGGGCGCTACAGTAGTGGGGATTCCAGGGCGGATCATCGTCAAGACCGATGAAGAGCAGGACGCCAAGCGCAAAGCCATGGCCGAGAAGATCGGCTTCGATGCCTATGGGGTCAGCGAAGACATGCCTGACCCGGTGGCCCGTGCCATCGGTCAGTTGCTCGATCATCTGCAAGCGGTGGACGGACGACTGGAGGGGATGTGCGGCGCGCTGAAGGATCTGGGCAGTAATTACTGTGCGAAAGATCTGCCTGAGCTGCGTGAAGAAGATTTCGCCTGCGTCAAAGGCAAAGACGAATCCAAGGCCGGCTGACAGGTTTCTGTAGGAGCTGCCGCAGGCTGCGATCTTTTGATCTTATTTACAGCCAAAGCAAAGATCGCAGCCTTCGGCAGCTCCTACACAGGCATCCGGCAGGTGGTGTGCCATTAAGCCGCAGACCCTGCTATCATTCGCGCGCTCTTTTGCGGGTAAACCCGACTAAAGCACTAGGTCTTATAGTTGACTTAAATGCTCGGGAATTGCATACTCCCGCCCATTCCGAACTCCGTGGTAATTGTCCATGCGACTGACTACAAAAGGCCGATACGCCGTGACCGCCATGCTTGACCTGGCGTTGCACGCGCAGCACGGGCCGGTGTCCCTGGCCGATATCTCCGAGCGCCAAGGCATCTCCCTGTCCTATCTCGAACAGCTTTTTGCCAAGCTGCGCCGCAGTAACCTGGTTTCCAGTGTTCGCGGTCCAGGCGGTGGCTACCAGCTGTCACGCGACATGCAGGGCATCCAGGTGGCTCAGGTGATCGATGCGGTCAACGAATCGGTCGACGCTACAAAGTGCCAGGGCCAGGGCGATTGCCATTCCGGCGACACCTGCCTGACTCATCACCTGTGGTGCGACCTGAGCCTGCAGATTCACGAATTTCTCAGCGGTATCAGCTTGGCCGACCTCGTAACTCGCCGTGAGGTGCAGGAAGTGGCCCAGCGTCAGGATCAGCGTCGTTGCAATGGCAAGGCGCCGCGCCTGGACAAGATTGAAGCGTCCGCCGTCGAATGACAGCCAAAGAGCTAGCGGCACGCCAGCCAGCCTGATTTAGGAGATAGTCCATGAAATTGCCGATTTACCTTGATTACTCTGCGACCACCCCGGTCGATCCGCGCGTTGCGCAAAAGATGAGTGAATGCCTGCTGGTCGACGGAAACTTCGGTAACCCGGCGTCCCGTTCCCACGTGTTCGGCTGGAAAGCTGAAGAGTCCGTCGAAAACGCCCGTCGTCAGGTGGCCGATCTGGTCAACGCTGACCCGCGTGAAATCGTCTGGACATCCGGTGCCACCGAATCCGACAACCTGGCGATCAAGGGTGCGGCGCATTTCTATGGTTCCAAAGGCAAGCACCTGATCACCAGCAAGATCGAACACAAGGCCGTTCTCGACACCATGCGCCAACTGGAGCGTGAAGGTTTCGAAGTGACCTACCTCGAGCCGACTGAAGACGGACTGATCACCCCTGCGATGATCGAAGCGGCACTGCGCGAAGACACCATTCTGGTGTCGGTGATGCACGTGAACAACGAAATCGGCACCATCAACGACATCGCTGCCATCGGCGAACTGACCCGCTCCAAGGGCGTTCTGCTGCATGTTGACGCGGCTCAGTCCACTGGCAAGGTCGACATTGACCTGCAGAAGCTGAAAGTCGACATGATGTCGTTCTCCGCCCACAAAACCTACGGCCCTAAAGGCATCGGCGCGCTGTACGTCAGCCGCAAGCCGCGTGTGCGCATCGAAGCGACCATGCATGGCGGCGGTCACGAGCGCGGCATGCGTTCCGGCACCCTGGCGACCCACCAGATCGTCGGCATGGGCGAAGCGTTCCGTGTAGCCAAGGAAGACATGGCTGCCGAAAACGTGCGCATCAAAGCCCTGAGCGACCGCTTCTACAAGCAGGTCGAGCACCTGGAAGAGCTGTACGTCAACGGCAGCCTGACCGCCCGCGTTCCGCACAACCTGAACCTGAGCTTCAACTACGTTGAAGGCGAGTCGCTGATCATGGCGCTCAAGGATCTGGCGGTATCGTCCGGTTCGGCCTGCACCTCGGCGTCCCTGGAGCCTTCGTACGTACTGCGCGCCCTGGGCCGCAACGACGAACTGGCGCACAGCTCGATCCGTTTCACCTTCGGCCGTTTCACCACCGAAGAAGAAATCGACTACGCCGCGCAGAAAGTCTGCGAGGCCGTTACCAAGCTGCGCGCTCTGTCGCCGCTGTGGGACATGTACAAAGACGGTGTCGACATTTCGAAAATCGAGTGGGCGGCACACTGATTTCAAGTCGCCGCGAACCGGCCCTGCGACCCCAGGTTGCAGGGCTTAAAGAGCGACTCTCTGATGAGTGAGGATTAAGCACCATGGCTTACAGCGAAAAGGTCATCGACCACTACGAAAACCCGCGCAACGTCGGCAAGATGAACGCGGAAGACCCGGATGTCGGCACTGGCATGGTCGGCGCCCCGGCGTGCGGCGACGTGATGCGTCTGCAGATCAAGGTCAACGATCAGGGCGTTATCGAAGACGCCAAGTTCAAGACCTACGGCTGCGGTTCGGCAATCGCTTCCAGCTCCCTGGCCACTGAGTGGATGAAGGGCAAGACGCTGGACGAGGCCGAGACCATCAAGAACACTCAGCTGGCCGAAGAACTGGCCCTGCCGCCAGTGAAAATCCACTGCTCGGTACTCGCTGAAGACGCTATCAAAGCGGCTGTTCGCGACTACAAGCAGAAGAAAGGCTTGATCTAAGCATTGCGCGACGAGTAAGGAGTCAACGATGGCTATCAGCATGACAGAAGCGGCTGCTCGACACGTGCGACGCTCCCTCGACGGGCGCGGCAAAGGTGAAGGGATTCGTCTGGGTGTTCGCACCACAGGCTGTTCCGGCCTTGCCTACGTGCTGGAGTTTGTCGACGAGGTGGTTGCCGAGGATCAAGTGTTCGAAAGTCACGGCGAGAAAGTGATCATCGACCCGAAAAGCCTGGCCTACCTGGACGGCACCGAGCTCGATTTCGTCAAGGAAGGGTTGAACGAAGGCTTCAAGTTCAACAATCCCAACGTACGCGGTGAATGTGGCTGCGGCGAAAGCTTCAACATCTGAGGCTTGTCGTGGGTATTCCTTGTCATTTCGCGTTATTCGAGCTGCAGCCGAGCTTTCGCCTGGATCTCGAGCAGTTGGCCACGCGCTACCGTGAGTTGGCGCGTGGCGTTCATCCTGACCGCTTTGCCGACGCATCCGAGCGCGAGCAGCGGTCGGCGCTCGAGCAGTCTGCGCGGCTCAATGACGCATACCAGACGCTCAAGAGTCCGGCCCAGCGTGCACGCTATCTGCTGACCATCAGCGGGCATGAAGTGCCGATGGAAGTCACGGTCCATGATCCCGAGTTTCTTCTGCAGCAGATGCAATGGCGCGAAGAACTCGAAGACCTTCAGGACAGTGCCGACCTCGACGGTGTCGCGGTATTCAAGCGGCGCCTGAAGGTGGCTCAGGAAGAACTCAACGAAAGCTTCGCAGCCTGTTGGGATGATGCGGCGCAACGCGAACAGGCCGAACGCCTGATGCGGCGCATGCAGTTCCTCGACAAGCTCACCTACGAAGTGCGCCAGTTAGAAGAGCGCCTCGACGATTAACCCAGTGCCGCTCCGGTCGCACGCCTGATATACAGATAAGTCCTGATCACGATGGCCCTACTGCAGATCGCCGAACCCGGCCAAAGTCCTCAACCGCACCAGCGTCGTCTGGCTGTGGGGATCGACTTGGGTACTACCAATTCGCTGGTTGCTGCGTTGCGCAGTGGTCTTTCCGAACCACTGGCCGACGCTGACGGGCAGGTCATCCTGCCGTCCGCCGTGCGTTATCACGCCGACCGCGTCGAGGTTGGCGAGTCGGCCAAGCTGGCCGCGTCCTCCGATCCCTTGAACACTGTGCTGTCGGTCAAGCGCCTGATGGGGCGTGGCTTGTCCGACGTCAAGCAATTGGGCGAGCAACTGCCATACCGCTTCGTCGGTGGCGAATCGCACATGCCGTTCATCGACACCGTGCAAGGCCCGAAAAGCCCGGTCGAAGTCTCCGCCGATATCCTCAAGGTCCTGCGTCAGCGTGCTGAAGCGACCCTGGGTGGCGAACTGGTCGGTGCGGTGATCACCGTTCCGGCGTATTTCGACGATGCTCAGCGCCAGGCCACCAAAGACGCGGCGAAACTTGCCGGTCTGAACGTGTTGCGTCTGCTCAACGAGCCGACCGCTGCCGCCGTGGCGTATGGCCTGGATCAACACGCCGAAGGTCTGGTCGCAATCTATGACCTGGGCGGCGGAACCTTCGATATTTCGATTCTGCGTCTGACTGGCGGTGTTTTCGAAGTGCTGGCCACCGGCGGCGATAGCGCGCTGGGCGGCGATGACTTCGATCACGCAATTGCCGGCTGGATTATCGAGAGCGCCGGCCTGTCCGCTGATCTCGATCCGGGCGCACAACGCAATCTGCTGCAAACCGCCTGTGCGGCCAAAGAAGCCCTGACCGATGCGGCCAGCGTTGAAGTCGCCTACGGTGACTGGAAAGCGCAGCTGACCCGCGAAGCCTTCGATGCGCTGATCGAGCCGATGGTCGCCCGCAGCCTGAAAGCCTGCCGCCGCGCCGTGCGTGATTCCGGTATCGAGCTGGAAGACGTACATGCCGTGGTCATGGTCGGTGGTTCAACTCGTGTGCCGCGCGTTCGTGAAGCCGTCGCCGAAGCCTTCGGTCGTCAGCCACTGACCGAAATCGACCCGGATCAAGTGGTGGCCATCGGGGCCGCGATCCAGGCGGATACGCTGGCTGGCAACAAGCGCGATGGCGGCGAACTGCTGCTGCTCGACGTGATTCCACTGTCCCTTGGGCTGGAAACCATGGGCGGGCTGATGGAGAAGGTGATTCCGCGCAACACCACCATCCCGGTCGCCCGTGCGCAGGATTTCACTACTTATAAAGACGGCCAGTCGGCCATGGCGATCCATGTGCTCCAGGGTGAGCGCGAGCTGATCAGCGACTGCCGCTCCCTGGCGCGCTTCGAACTGCGCGGCATTCCGGCGATGGTGGCCGGTGCGGCGAAGATTCGCGTGACCTTCCAGGTCGATGCCGACGGTCTGCTCAGCGTGTCTGCCCGTGAACTGGGTTCGGGCGTTGAGGCGAGCATTCAGGTCAAGCCGTCCTACGGACTGACCGACGGCGAAATCGCCAAGATGCTCAAGGACTCGTTCCAGCACGCCAATGACGACAAGGTCGCCCGCGTTCTGCGCGAGCAGCAAGTCGATGCCCAGCGCCTGATTGAAGCGGTGCAGGGTGCTCTGGAGGCTGATGGCGAGCGTTTGCTCGACGCCGAAGAGCGCATGGTCATCGAACTGCAGATGCAGGAACTGGCCGAACTGATGAAAGGCACTGATGGTTATGCTATCGAGCAGCAGACCAAGCGTCTGTCGCAAGTGACCGATGCTTTTGCTGCCCGCCGCATGGATCTGACGGTGAAAGCCGCTCTGTCGGGGCGCAATCTGAATGAAATCGAGGATATCTGATGCCGCAGGTCATTTTTCTGCCCCACGAGAAGTTTTGCCCTGAAGGCATGGTGGTCGAGGCCGAACCCGGCACTTCGATTCTCGATCTGGCTCACGAACATCACATCGAGATGGAAAGTGCCTGCGGCGGCGTCTGCGCCTGCACCACTTGCCACTGCATCATCCGCGAGGGTTTCGACTCGCTGGAAGAGGCGGACGAGCTGGAAGAAGACTTCCTCGATCGCGCCTGGGGTCTGGAGGCGCAATCGCGTCTGGCCTGTCAGGCTATCGTTGGTGAAGAAGACATCACCGTCGAGATTCCGAAATATTCGCTTAACCATGCGGCCGAAGCGCCGCACTGACTGGTAAGACTGTCATGAGCTACGGTTGGAATGATGTTCAACGTATTGCAGAAGAGCTGGCCGAGACCCATGAGGGGCTCGATCCGTACTCTGTAGGTTTCGTCCGTCTGCAGCATATGATCGAGGAGCTGCCTGACTTCGATAAGACCTCTGGCCGCGTTGGCGAGAAGGTGTTGGAAAGGGTTCAGGAGCTTTGGGCCGCAGAATTGGACTGATCGTCTCGCAGGTTAGGCAATACCCAAGAACCCGCGTATAATTCGCGGGTTTAATTTTTCGCAAATTACTGTTTCTGGAGTTACACCATGGCTGTTCAACGTACTTTCTCCATCATCAAGCCTGACGCTGTTGCAAAAGGCGCTGCCGGCGAAATCGTTACCCGTTTCGAAAAGGCTGGTCTGAAAGTGGTTGCTTCGAAAATGAAGCAGCTGTCCAAAGCCGAAGCTGAAGGCTTCTACGCTGAGCACAAAGAGCGCGGTTTCTTCGGTGACCTGGTTGCTTTCATGATCTCCGGTCCAGTGGTTGTTCAGGTTCTGGAAGGCGAAAACGCTATCGCTCGCAACCGTGAGCTGATGGGCGCTACCAACCCTAAAGAAGCTGCTGCCGGCACCATCCGTGCTGACTTCGCTGAGTCGATCGACGCCAACGCCGTTCACGGTTCGGACTCCGAAGCCGCTGCTGCTCGCGAAATCTCGTACTTCTTCGCAGCTACTGAAGTAACCACTCGCTAAGCATTGCTTTAAGAGTGAAGGTGAATCCATGACTACATCGACTGTTAAAACAAACCTGCTGGGTCTGACCCAGCCGGAAATGGAAAAATTCTTCGACTCAATCGGGGAGAAGCGTTTCCGTGCCGGTCAGGTAATGAAATGGATTCACCACTTTGGCGTCGATGATTTCGACGCCATGACGAACGTCAGCAAGGCCTTGCGCGACAAGCTCAAGGCTATTGCTGAAGTCCGTGGTCCCGAAGTGGTCAGCGAGGACATTTCCAGCGACGGCACCCGTAAGTGGGTGGTGCGCGTGGCGTCCGGCAGCTGTGTCGAGACTGTGTACATTCCCCAGGGCAAACGCGGCACGCTGTGCGTTTCGTCCCAGGCTGGCTGTGCCCTGGACTGCAGTTTCTGCTCCACCGGCAAGCAAGGCTTCAACAGCAACCTCACCGCCGCCGAAGTCATCGGTCAGGTGTGGATTGCCAACAAATCCTTCGGCAGTGTTCCCGCCACCATCGACCGCGCCATCACCAACGTGGTGATGATGGGCATGGGCGAACCGCTGCTGAACTTCGACAACGTCGTGGCCGCCATGCATCTGATGATGGATGATCTCGGTTACGGGATCTCCAAGCGCCGCGTGACCCTGTCCACTTCGGGCGTGGTGCCGATGATCGATGAGCTGGCCAAGCACATCGACGTCTCCCTGGCGTTGTCCCTGCACGCACCGAATGACGCATTGCGTAACCAATTGGTGCCGATCAACAAGAAATATCCGCTTAAGATGCTGCTCGAGTCGTGCCAGCGCTACATGTCCGCCCTGGGCGAGAAACGTGTGCTGACCATCGAGTACACCTTGCTCAAGGACGTCAACGACAAGCTTGAGCACGCCGTGGAAATGATCGAACTGCTCAAAGACATTCCATGCAAGATCAACCTGATTCCGTTCAACCCGTTCCCGCATTCCGGTTACGAACGGCCGAGCAACAACGCCATTCGTCGGTTCCAGGATCAGTTGCATCAGGCCGGCTTTAACGTCACTGTCCGCACCACCCGTGGTGAAGACATCGACGCCGCATGTGGTCAATTGGTAGGGCAGGTGCTGGATCGCACCCGTCGCAGTGAACGTTACATCGCCGTGCGCGAGTTGAGCGCCGACAGCGATCTGGCACAGAACGCCGCGAACACTAACTAAGAGAGGATCTCTATGTCCCTGCGCTTTGCGCTGCTGTTGCTGATGGCCAGCCTGTGTGCTGGTTGTGTCCTGTCGGGTGACTACAACCCGATGAAGACCAGCAAGGGCCGCGACGAAGCGCGTGCCGCCTACGTGCAGCTGGGACTGGGATACTTGCAGCAAGGGATGACCGAGCGCGCCAAGGTGCCGCTGAAGAAGGCGCTGGAGCTGGACGGCTCCGATCCTGATGCCAACGCTGCCCTCGGCCTGGTGTTCCAGGCCGAAATGGAGCCGAAGCTGGCCGACGAACATTTCCGCAAAGCCCTGTCCTCGCGTCCCACCGATGCACGAATCCTCAATAACTACGGCAGTTTTCTCTACGAAGAACAGCGTTACAAGGAAGCCTACGAGCGTTTTGAGCAGGCAGCCGCCGATACCCTGTATCCTGAGCGTTCGCGAGTCTTCGAGAACCTCGGCATGACCGCCTCGAAACTCGGTCAGCGGGATCTGGCGCAGCAGCAACTGGAAAAAGCCCTGCGGCTCAACCGTCAACAACCGCGCGCTTTGCTGGAAATGGCTGAGTTGTCCTTCGAAGACAGGCATTATGTGCCCGCGCGTGACTATTACGACCGTTTCAGCCTGCTAACCGAGCAAAATGCACGTAGTCTATTGCTCGGCGTTCGGCTGGCAAAAGTGTTTGAAGATCGCGACAAGGCCGCCAGTTATGGCCTGCAATTAAAACGACTCTATCCCGGTACGCCGGAATATCAGCAATACCTGTCGGAGCAATGATGAAAGCGGCGCATCCCGAAGTTGTAGCAGCGACTCGCGTTAATCCCGGTGAGACTTTGCGCCAGGCCCGCGAAAGCAATGGCTGGTCGCTGGCCGAAGTGGCCCTCAAGCTCAACCTCACCGTGACTTCCCTGAGCAATCTTGAAGCTGGCGCTTTCGACAAGCTGCCTGGGCATACCTTCGCTCGCGGTTACATTCGCGCTTATGCCAAATTGCTCGGGATGGATCAGACTGTTCTGGTTCAGCAATTCGACCAGTCCACCGGCACCGACTCACAGGGCAGCAACGTGCATGCGCTGGGTCGTATCGAAGAGCCGGTGCGGGTTTCACACACTATTTTGCGTATTGTCAGCCTGCTGTTGCTGGTCGCGGTCATCGGCGGCGGTTTCGTCTGGTGGCAGGATCAGACCTCGCAGCGCAGCAAGGACGTGACCAGCCTGGCCCCGGAGCACGTTGAAGTCGAAGGCGCCGACGGCACCACACAGATTCACCCGATCGACGAGCCGGAAGACCAGGCCGTTGCCGAAGGTCAGGCCGAGGGCGCAACCGCGCTGGCACTGCCGCAATCGGAAACCACCGCTGAATCGACCGGTGCCGAGCCGGTTGCTCCGGCCACCGCACCCGCCGCCCCGGCTGCAACCACGCCAGCCGCACCGGTTCACACACCGGCTCCGGTTGTGGCGGCTCCGGCGACTCCGGCACCGAATGCCCCGGCCACACCAGCGCCGACGGTCACCGCACCAGTGGTCGCGGCTACCCCTGCGCCGACCGCAGAAGCAGCTGTCCCAGCGGCTGGCGACGGCCAGGTGCAACTGCAGTTCACCGCCGATTGCTGGGCACAGGTCACCGATGGTCGTGGCAAAGTGCTGTTCAGCGGTCTGAAACATAAAGGCGACAGCGTTTCGGTTTCCGGCAAGCCGCCACTGGCGGTACGCCTGGGTGTGGCTCGCGCCGCACAGGTCAGCTACAACGGCCAACCGGTCGATATCGCTCCGTTCACCAGTGGCGAGACTGCTCGCCTGAAGTTGGGTCAATAAGTCATGCACGGCGAATCTCCAATCAAACGTCGCGTTTCGCGCAAGATCTGGGTCGGTAACGTACCTGTTGGCGGCGATGCGCCCATCGCTGTGCAGAGCATGACCAACAGCGACACCAATGATGTGGCTGCCACCGTCGCCCAGATCAATCGTCTGGAAGCGGCCGGCGTCGACATCGTCCGCGTTTCGGTACCGGACATGGACGCCGCCGAGGCGTTCGGCAGGATCAAGCAACTGGTCAAGGTGCCGCTGGTTGCCGATATCCACTTCGACTACAAGATCGCTCTGCGCGTCGCCGAACTGGGTGTGGACTGCCTGCGCATCAACCCGGGCAACATCGGTCGTGAAGACCGGGTGCGTGCCGTGGTCGATGCCGCCCGTGATCGCGGGATTCCGATCCGTATCGGCGTCAACGCCGGCTCGCTGGAAAAAGACCTGCAGAAGAAATACGGCGAACCGACCCCGGCTGCACTGGTCGAGTCCGCGCTGCGTCACGTCGAGCACCTCGAGCGCCTGAATTTCCAGGACTTCAAGGTCAGCGTGAAAGCCTCCGACGTGTTCATGGCCGTCGAAGCCTACCGTCTGCTGGCGAAAGAAATCGTCCAGCCGCTGCACCTGGGCATCACCGAAGCCGGTGGTTTGCGTTCGGGCACAGTGAAATCCGCCGTGGGCCTAGGTATGCTGCTCGCCGAGGGGATTGGCGATACTATCCGCATCTCGCTGGCGGCCGATCCGGTCGAGGAAGTGAAGGTCGGTTACGACATTCTCAAGTCTTTGCATCTGCGTTCCCGTGGCATCAACTTCATCGCCTGCCCGAGCTGCTCGCGGCAGAACTTCGATGTGGTCAAGACCATGAACGAGCTGGAAGGGCGCCTTGAAGACCTGCTGGTGCCGCTGGATGTCGCGGTGATCGGCTGCGTGGTCAACGGCCCCGGCGAAGCCAAGGAAGCCCATATCGGTTTGACCGGCGGCACGCCAAACCTGATTTACATCGACGGCAAGCCGTCGCAGAAACTGACGAATGACAATCTGGTGGATGAGCTGGAAAAGCTGATCCGCGAGAAAGCGGCCGAGAAGGTCGAAGCTGACGCAGCGGTCATCGCGCGCGGCTGAGCCTGACTGAAAGCCGAATGAATTTAAGGATTTAAAGTGAGCAAGTCTCTGCAAGCCATTCGTGGCATGAACGACATCCTGCCCGAACAGACCCCGCTGTGGCGTTATTTCGAGGGCACTGTCGCGCGTCTGCTGGATAACTACGGTTACAAGCAGATCCGCATGCCGATCGTCGAATTCACCGAGCTGTTCAAGCGCTCGATCGGTGAAGTGACCGACATCGTCGAAAAAGAGATGTACACCTTCGAAGATCGCAACGGCGACTCTCTGACCCTGCGCCCGGAAGGCACAGCGGCGTGTGTGCGTGCGGTGCTCGAACACGGCATCACCGGCGGTGGTCAGGTGCAGAAACTCTGGTACATCGGCCCGATGTTCCGCCACGAGCGTCCGCAGAAAGGCCGTTATCGCCAGTTCCACCAGATCGGTCTGGAGGTGTTCAACCTCGACGGTCCGGACATCGACGCCGAGCTGATCATCATGACCTGGCGCCTGTGGGGCGAGCTGGGTATCCGTGATGCGGTCAAGCTCGAGCTCAACAGCCTGGGCACCAGCGAATCCCGTGGTCGCTATCGTGAAGCGCTGGTCGAGTACCTCTCGGCGCACCACGACAAGCTCGACGAAGACAGCCAGCGTCGCCTGAAAACCAACCCGCTGCGCGTGCTCGACACCAAAAATGCCGACACTCAGGCGGTACTGGTCGATGCGCCGAAGATGGCCGACTACCTGGACGACGAATCCCGTGCGCACTTCGAAGGTCTGAAGGCGCGTCTGGACGCGGTTGGCATCCCGTACGTGCTTAACCCGAAACTGGTGCGCGGCCTCGATTACTACAGCAAAACCGTATTCGAATGGGTCACCGACAAGCTCGGCGCCCAGGGCACTGTCTGCGCGGGCGGTCGTTACGACGGTCTGGTCGAGCAGATGGGCGGCAAGCCGACTACCGGCGTGGGTTTCGCCATGGGCATCGAGCGTCTGGTGTTGATGCTCGAAACCCTGGAGCAGATCCCGGAAGAAATCTCCCGTCAGGTCGATGTCTACCTCTGTGCCTTTGGCGAGCAGGCCGAACTGGCCGGTCTGGCCCTGGCCGAGCGGGTACGTGACCAGCTTCCAAACCTGCGTCTGCAAGTCAATGCCGGCGCCGGCAGCTTCAAAAGCCAGTTCAAGAAAGCCGACAAGAGCGGTGCGCTGTATGCACTGATCCTGGGTGACGACGAAATGGCCCAGCAAGTGGTAGGTTTCAAACCCCTGCGTGGCCAGGGCGAACAACAAAGCATTGCCTGGGATGCGCTTGCCGCTCACCTGGCCACCTGCGTCGTGCAGGGTTGAAGCTGTCTAAACAGCCGATTTAGCGATTAAGGAGTATTGGGGTGTCGAGTACCGAAGACGAACAGTTGGCGGATTTGAAGGACTGGTGGACACGCAACGGCAAACCTCTGGTCACCGGCGGCCTGTTGGCGCTGGTCATCGTGTTCGGCTGGCAGGCTTTTCACAAGTATCAGAGCAACCAGTCGCAAGGCGCCTCGGTGCTCTATCAGCAACTGCTGGAAACCACGCTGACCCCGGACGGCAAGCCTGACGCTGCCCGCGTTGCGGATCTGGCCGGCAAGCTCAACAGCGAATTCGGCGGCACCGCGTACGCGCAGTACGGCAGCCTGTTCGTGGCCAAAGTAGCGGTCGACAGCGGCAAGCTGGACGACGCTGCGACTGAACTCAAAGCCATCGTTGCCAAACCGGCCAACCCGGCGCTGGGCGAAATCGCCCGTCAGCGTCTGGCGCAGGTGCTGGGTGCGCAGAACAAGGCCGATGAAGCCCTGAAGCTGCTCGACGGCGATGCCGACAAGGCGTTCCTGGCCACTCGCGAAGAACTCAAGGGTGATCTGCTGGTTCAGCTGGGTCGTACCGACGAGGCGAACACCGCGTATCAAAAAGCCAAGGCGGCACTGTCGGATGAAGCGGCAGTCGGCGGCCTTCAAATCAAGCTCGACGACCTGGCCAAAGGGGATGCGTGACGTGATCCGTTGGAAGCATGCAGCATTGCTGGCTCTGGCCATTCTGGCCGCGGGTTGCAGCAGCAACAGCAAAAAAGAACTGCCACCGGCCGAGCTGACCGACTTCAAAGAAGAAGTGGTTCTGCAAAAGCAGTGGAGCCGTTCGATCGGTGACGGTCAGGGTGAAACCTACAACATGCTGGTGCCGGCGATCGATGGTGACACCATCTACGCGGCCGATGTGACCGGCGTGTTGATGGCCATGGATCGCAGCAATGGCGACGTGAAGTGGAAAAAGGATCTTGAACTGCCTGTCTCCGGCGCCGTTGGCGTAGGTTACGGTCTGGTCACGATCGGTACCCTCAAAGGTGAAATCGTTGCCCTCGACGCCATCAACGGCGAAGAGAAGTGGCGCGCCCGGGTTTCCAGCGAAGTCCTCGCTCCGCCGGCCAACAACGGTGACGTTGTCGTGGTACAGACTCAGGACGATCGTCTGATCGGTCTGGACGCTGCTACCGGCGACCGTCGTTGGACTTATGACAGCACCCCTGCGGTCCTGACCCTGCGCGGCACCAGCGCACCCGTCGTGACCAACCGCCTCGCGGTGGCTGGCCTGTCGACCGGTAAAGTGGTTGCCTTGGACATTTCCAACGGCGTGCCGGTGTGGGAACAACGGGTCGCGATTCCAACCGGTCGTTCGGAACTGGAGCGCGTGGTCGACATCGATGGCGGTCTGCTGCTGTCCGGTGAAACCCTGTACGTCGCCAGCTATCAGGGCCGCGTCGCGGCACTCGACCTGCAAAGCGGTCGCCAGCTCTGGCAGCGCGATGCGTCGAGCTATGCCGGTGTCGCTCAAGGTTTCGGCAACGTCTACGTGAGCCTGTCTTCGGGCACCGTTGAAGGCGTTGACGAGCGTTCGACTACTGCACTGTGGAGCAACGACTCGCTGGCTCGCCGCCAACTGTCGGCTCCGGAAGTGTTCTCCAGCTACGTAGCCGTCGGTGACCTGGAAGGTTACCTGCACCTGTTGAGCCAGGTGGACGGTCGTTTTGTGGGTCGTGAGCGTATCGACAGTGACGGCCTGCGTGCCCGTCCGCTGGTGGTGGGCAACACGATCTATGTGTATGGCAACAGCGGCAAACTGGAAGCCCTGACCATCAAGTAACAACTATGCTTGGGGTTAACCCCCAAGCGGCCCCGGATTTCCGGGGCTTGCAGCGCTAACCGGCGTTGCCCCGAGCACCAGCCGCTGCCTCGCAGCGGCTTTTGTATTTTCTGAAATAACGAAGTGGAGAGCCGCATGGTTCCCGTAATCGCCCTGGTGGGCCGACCGAACGTCGGCAAATCCACCTTGTTCAACCGCCTGACCAGGACTCGTGACGCCATCGTCGGCGACTTGTCCGGTCTGACCCGTGATCGCCAGTACGGTGAGGCCAAGTGGCAAGGGCGTTCCTACATTCTGATCGACACCGGCGGTATCTCCGGTGACGAACACGGTATGGACGAAAAAATGGCCGAGCAGTCGCTGCTGGCCATTGAAGAAGCGGATGTTGTGCTGTTCCTGGTAGATGCCAAGGCCGGTTTCACCGCCGCCGACCAGATGATCGCCGAACACTTGCGCAAGCGTAACAAGCGTTCCCACGTGGTTGCCAACAAGGTCGACAACATCGACCCGGAAATGGCCCGCGCTGAATTTGCCCCGCTGGGCATGGGCCACGCGATCCCGATCGCCGGTGCTCACGGCCGTGGTATCACTCAACTGCTGGAAGCGGCACTGAGCGATTTCCCGCGTGACGAAGACGAGCCGCAGGAAGGCGAAGAGGAAGAGATCGTTGCCGAAGGCGAGGAAGCCAAGCGCATTCCTGGCCCGAGCGAAAAAGACGGGATCAAGATCGCCATCATCGGCCGTCCGAACGTCGGCAAGTCGACCCTGGTCAACCGCATGCTCGGTGAAGACCGGGTGATCGTCTACGACCAACCCGGCACCACCCGCGACAGTATCTACATCCCGTTCGAGCGTAACGACGAGAAGTACACGCTGATCGACACCGCCGGTGTGCGCAAGCGCGGCAAGATCCACGAAGAAGTCGAAAAATTCTCCGTGGTCAAAACCCTGCAGGCGATCAAAGACGCCAACGTGGTGATCTTCGTGATGGACGCCCGCGAAGGCGTGGTCGATCACGACCTCAACCTGCTGGGCTTTGCCCTCGAAGCTGGCCGTGCGCTGGTGATCGCGATCAACAAATGGGACGGCATGACCCCGAGCGAGCGCGACTACGTCAAGGTCGAGCTGCAACGTCGTCTGTTCTTCGTCGACTTCGCCGATATTCACTTCATCTCGGCGCTGCACGGCACGGGCGTGGGCAACCTCTACGCCTCGGTACAGAACTCGTTCAAGTCTGCGGTTACCCGCTGGCCGACCAGCCGCCTGACGCAGATTCTCGAAGACGCGGTCAGCGAGCACCAGCCGCCGATGGTCAACAGCCGCCGGATCAAGCTGCGTTACGCTCACCTGGGTGGCGCGAACCCGCCGATCATCGTGATTCACGGTAACCAGATCGAGAAAGTGCCGAAGTCGTATGTGCGCTATCTGGAGAACACTTACCGCCGTGTGCTGAAGCTGGTCGGTACGCCGATCCGCATCGAGTTCAAGGGCGGCGAGAACCCGTACGAAGGCAACAAGAACACGCTGACCGACCGCCAGGTCAACAAGAAGCGTCGTTTGATGTCGCACAACAAGAAAGCCAGCAAGAAGCGCCGCGACAAGAAGTGATCAAGGTTGATTGTTCCCACAATTGCGTGGGAACGCTCAACCGCTTCTGTAGGAGCTGGCGAAGCCTGCGATCTTTTGACTTTGCTTTGAAGGCAAGATCAAAAGATCGCAGCCTGCGGCAGCTCCTACAGGGTTCGGCGATAAAGAGGGTGCTCAGTTGAGCGCCCTTTTTTTATGGGCGCCGGATGGGCTATTCTCGGGCTCTCCCGCGCCGCCGTCAGAGCCGGGTGTAGAGCAGGGAACCCCTCGATGATCACCAGTAAGCTGCCGAATGTCGGCATCACTATTTTCACGCAGATGTCTCAGCTCGCGGCGCAGACCGGAGCGATCAACCTGTCCCAGGGTTTTCCTGATTTCGACGGCCCGCAGTCTCTGCGTGACGCGGTCGGTCGGCATATCGCCAGCGGCCATAACCAGTATTCACCGATGACCGGCCTGCCGGCGCTGCGCGAGCAGATCGCGGCGAAAATCGCGCGCAGCTATGGCGTGAAAGTCGGTGCCGACAGCGAAGTGACCGTTACGCCGGGTGCGACCCAGGCGATCTTTTGTGCGATTCAGGCGGTTATCCACAGCGGCGACGAAGTCATCGTGTTCGATCCGTGCTACGACAGCTATGACCCGGCGACGCAGTTGGCGGGTGGCCGCTGCGTGCATGTGCAGCTGAACCCGCACGATTTCTCCATCGATTTCGACAAGCTCGCCGCGGCCCTCAGCCCGCGCACGAAAATGATCGTCATCAACACCCCGCACAACCCGAGCGGTGCACTGATCAGCCGTGCCGAGCTCGATCAACTGGCGGAATTGATCCGTGGTCGTGACATCTACCTGATCAGCGACGAGGTGTACGAACATCTGGTGTTCGACGGCGTGCCGCATGTCAGCGTACTGTCCCACGAAGAGCTGTACCAGCGCGCATTTGTGGTCAGCTCGTTCGGCAAGACTTACCACGTGACGGGCTGGAAAACCGGTTACGTGGTTGCACCGCCGGCGCTGAACGCCGAGCTGCGCAAGGTGCACCAGTACGTCAGTTTCTGCGGGGTCACGCCACTGCAATACGCCCTGGCCGATTACATGGCCGAGCACCCGGAACACGTCGAAGAGCTGCCGGGTTTCTATCAGGCCAAACGCGACCTGTTCTGCGATTTGCTGGCGCCGTCGCGCTTTACCTTCACCCGCGTCACCGGCACCTATTTCCAGTTGGTCGACTACTCGCAGATCCGTCCTGACTTGAACGACGTCGACATGGCGATCTGGATGACCCGCGAACACGGCGTCGCCAGTATTCCAGTTTCGGTGTTCTATCAGAATCCACCGCAAGGCCAGCGCCTGGTGCGCCTGTGCTTTGCCAAACGCGAGGAGACGCTGCGCGAGGCAGCGGCAAAACTATGCGTGATCTGAGTGCATTGCCTGATCTCAATCTGGCGCTGATCCAGACCAGCCTGGCCTGGCATGACCGTCAGGCCAACCTCGAGCACTTCGACGTGTTGCTGGAGCAGGCCCGAGGCGCGGATCTGATCATCCTGCCGGAGATGTTCACCACCGGTTTCTCCATGGAATCGGAAACCCTCGCCGAAGCCGAGCATGGCCCGACCAGCAAATGGATGAAGGCGCAGGCCGCGAAGCTCAATGCGGTGATCACCGGCAGCGTGATCATTCAGGCGGCTGACGGCAGCCATCGCAACCGCCTGCTGTGGGCGCGCCCGGACGGCGAAGTCTGGCATTACGACAAGCGCCACCTGTTCCGCATGGCCGGCGAACACAATCACTACACCCCCGGCGAGCGCCAGGTGCAGTTCGAACTCAAGGGCTGGCGCATTCGGCCGCTGATTTGCTACGACCTGCGCTTCCCGGTGTGGAGTCGCGACGCGCAGGACACCGATCTGCTGTTGTACACCGCCAACTGGCCGGGTGCGCGGCGTCTGCACTGGAACCGCTTGTTGCCGGCGCGGGCGATTGAAAACCTGTGCTACGTGGCGGCAGTGAACCGGATCGGCACCGACGGCAAGGGCTTTGCCTATACCGGCGACAGTCAGGTGCTGGATTTCCAGGGTGAGACGTTGCTGGCGGCGGGGGAGGCGGACGGGGTTTTCAAGGTTGTACTGGAAGCCGCGCCATTGGCGGCGTATCGCGAGCGCTTCCCGGCGAATCTGGATGCGGATACCTTCGAGTTCACCTGAAAAACAAAGATCGCAGCCTGCGGCAGCTCTTACATCGGGACGGCGTACATCCTGTAGGAGCTGCCGAAGGCTGCGATCTTTTGATCTAAACAAAAAGGCCCCAGAGTTCACACTCCGGGGCCTTTTGCATTTCAGCGAAGGCTTAGGCCGCTTTCGCTTCCGGCTGGCTCAACGAGCGGTTCAGCGCACTGAACAGCGCCTTGAAGCTGGCGGTGGTGATGTTTTCATCGATACCCACGCCGTGCACCGCACGCTCACCGTTCACGCGCAGCTCGATGTACGCGGCTGCCTTGGCGTTGGTGCCCGCGCCGATCGCGTGTTCGTTGTAGTCCATGATCTCCACCGGAATCGGCAGGCCGGCCACCAGTGCTTCCAGCGCGCCGTTGCCCTTGCCGCGCCAGTGCAGGTTGGTTTCGCCCTGACCCTTGCTCGCCACTTCCACTTCGACGGCGCTGTTGCCGTTTTCTTCCTGCAGGCGATGGCTGACCAGCGCGTACGGGGTGTTGGCTTGCAGGTATTCGCTGATCAACAGCGAGTGGATCTGCTTGGCGGTCATTTCCAGGCCGAGGCGATCGGTTTCCCGCTGCACCACCTGGCTGAACTCGATCTGCATGCGACGCGGCAGGCTGATGCCGTATTCCTGCTCCAGCAGGTAGGCGATACCGCCCTTGCCCGACTGGCTGTTCACACGAATCACCGCCTCGTAGCTGCGACCGATGTCGGCCGGGTCGATCGGCAGGTACGGCACTTCCCACAGGGTATCCGGTTTCTGCTGGGCGAAGCCCTTGCGGATCGCGTCCTGGTGCGAGCCGGAGAATGCGGTGTGAACCAGGTCGCCGACGTACGGGTGACGCGGGTGCACCTGGATCTGGTTGCACTCTTCGACGACTTTGCGCACGCCGTCGATGTCGGAGAAGTCCAGCTCAGGGTCAACGCCCTGGGTGTACATGTTCAGTGCCACAGTAACGAGGTCGACGTTACCGGTGCGCTCGCCGTTGCCGAACAGGCAGCCTTCGACGCGATCCGCGCCGGCCATCAGGCCCAACTCGGTGGCGGCGACGCCGGTGCCACGGTCGTTGTGGGTGTGCAGGCTGATGATCACGCTGTCACGACGGTTGATGTTGCGGCCGAACCATTCGATCTGGTCGGCGTAGACGTTCGGGGTCGCGCATTCAACGGTGGCCGGCAAGTTGAGTATCATCTTGTGCTCAGGCGTCGGGTTCCAGACCTCGATCACCGCGTCACAGACTTCCTTGGCAAACTCCAGCTCGGTGGCGCTGAAGGTTTCCGGGGAGTATTCGAAAGTCCACTCGGTGTCCGGTTGCATCGCCGCGTATTTGACGAACAGCTTGGCGGCGTTGACCGCGATGGCCTTGATGCCGTCCTTGTCCTGGTTGAAGACGATGCGACGGAAAGACGGCGAGGTGGCGTTGTACAGGTGAACGATGGCTTTCTTCGCCCCGCGCAGGGATTCGAAGGTGCGCTCGATCAAGTCTTCACGGCCCTGGGTCAGCACCTGAATGGTGGTGTCGTCCGGGATGTGGCCTTCTTCGATCAGGGTACGCACGAAGTCGAAGTCGGTTTGCGAAGCGGCCGGGAACGAGGCTTCGATTTCCTTCACGCCGACTTGCACGAGGGTTTTCCAGAAGCGCAGCTTCTTCACCGCGTCCATCGGCTCGATCAGCGACTGGTTACCGTCACGCAGGTCGGAGCTGCACCAGATCGGCGCGGCGTCGATGGTTTTCGACGGCCAGGTGCGATCCGGCAGATTGATGACGGGGAACGCGCGGTATTTCGAAGACGGGTCTTTGAGCATGCTCATCGGGAAAATCCTTATTGTCTGGGCCGAAAAGAGGCGGCCTGCCGGTGGAACGAATGTTCGGGGAACAGCTTGGGACGAGGCGCAGCGATTCAGCCCGGCAGTCGTGCGCTGACGAGGCACAAACTGCGGTGCTGGCGAAGCTGAATAAGGGTGTGAGAGGTTTTCATGCCTTCAACCCTAACCGCGAGGGGAGAGGATGGCAAGCAGTCGAAAAAAATTGAGAGGAATACTCGAAATACTGGATTTTGCAGAATTTTATTGCTTGTAAGTCGGCGTTTCTTGTTGATGTTTGCGTGAGGTTAGATTGGGGCGCAATTGATGTTGATCGGGTGTCAGCAATATTTTCGGATTGGATAGACCGCATTCGCGGGCAAGCCCGCTCCCACAGTGTCCGTGTCGTTCACGAATATTATGTACACCCGAGAAACCTGTGGGAGCGGGCTTGCCCGCGAAGAGGCCAGTGGCCTCAACACAAATTCAGGGCTGAAATGCCCCAATGAAAATCGCCGGATCCACCCGCGCATCGTTCAGGCTGATGTTCCAGTGCATGTGCGGCCCGGTCGCCCGGCCGGTCGAGCCGACCTTGCCCACCACCGCGCCCCGGGCCAGTTGATCGCCGACCTTCACCTCGATTTTCGACATGTGGCAGAACATGCTGATAAAGCCCTGTCCGTGATCGACAAACACCGTGTTGCCGTTGAAGAAGTAGTTGCCGGTCAGAATCACCTTGCCCGCCGCCGGGGTCTTGATCGGCGTGCCGGCGGGCACTGCAAAGTCGAGGCCGGCATGAGGGTTGCGCTCTTCACCATTGAAGAAGCGGCGCACACCGAACTTGCTCGACAGCGGCCCGTTGACCGGTTTGTCCAGCAGCAGGTTGCTCGGGGTGTTCGGGCTGAAGCTGCGGTAAGCCTTGATCTGCTCGGCCAGTTCGCCCTCGATGCGCTTGAGATTGGCCGGGTTCGGATTGACCTGTTGAGTGTTCTTCAGGGTGATGTGCTGTTCCGGGTATTTCTTGTTGCCAACCGTGAACGGCAGATTGCGCCCACCGCTGCTGATCTGCTGGCTGCCGGGTTTGACCGTCAGCGGCACGCCGACAATCGCCAGCCAGTTGTTCTGTTCTTTCACCACCAGCACCGGTTTGCCCTGATAGGTGGCTTTTGGTGCCTGCGCAGCGCTGCCCAGATCGACCACCGCGACGCCGCCCGGCACCGGTTTGTTCAGCAAACGGGTGATGTAGCTGTCGGCGTGGGCGTTGAAGGAGGTCAGGCACAGCAACAATAACGGAGCAAAAAAACGCGGCATGGATCAGTCCAGTAGAGAAAGGGTGACAGGCGTCAGGTGGTTGTCCTCGACGCGCACTTGCAGTTCGCCTTCGCCCAGTTTTGCCTTCAGGCGTTGACCGGTGTGGGTCTGCGCGGCGTTGCGAATGGCGTGCCCGCGCTCATCGAGCAGAATGCTGTAACCGCGGCCGAGAGTCGCCAGCGGACTGACCACATGCAGCGTCTGCATCTGGCTGTGCAATTGCAGGCGACGGCTTTTCAGACCTTCGCGCATGGCTCGCGGCAGACGTTCGGCGAGGCTGTCGAGGCGCTGGCGCAGCATCGCCAGTTGGCGTCCCGGGTGTTGCCCGGCGAGGCGGGTTTCCAGACGAATCAGGCGTTCGCGGCGGGTATTGAGCTGGCGCTCGAAAGCCCGGCGCATGCGCATGTCCAGGTCATCCAGGCGTTGCGCTTGCTGACGCAGGCGTTCGCCGGGATGACGCAGGCGGCGGGCCATGCCTTCCAGGCGCAGACGATCGCGCATCAGCCGGTCGCGCATGCGCATTACCAAACGCCGGTGCAGACTTTCGACCTGACGGATCAGGTGGCTCGAATCCGGGGCCAGCAGTTCGGCGGCGGCGGAGGGCGTTGGGGCGCGCACGTCAGCCACGAAGTCACTGATCGACACGTCGGTTTCATGCCCGACGGCGCTGACAATCGGCGTCACGCAGGCATCGACCGCGCGGGCCACGGCTTCTTCGTTGAAGCACCAGAGGTCTTCCAGCGAACCACCGCCACGGGCGAGGATCAGCGCGTCGAAACCACGGGCGTCGGCCAGTTTCAGCGCGCGGACGATTTGCGCCGTGGCTTCGCGGCCCTGCACGGCGGTCGGGATCAGCGTCAGTTGCACCTGCGGCGCCCGGCGGCGGAACACGCTGATGATGTCGCGAATCACCGCGCCGGTCGGCGAACTGATGATGCCAATGCGTTGCGGATGCGCCGGCAACGGCACTTTGCGTTCGGCACTGAACAGACCTTCGGCGCTGAGCTTTTCCTTCAGCGCATCGAAGGCCAGGCGTAGCGCGCCGTCACCGGCCGGCTCCACGGTATCGAGAATCAGCTGATAGTCGCCACGGCCTTCGAACAGCGAGACCTTGCCGCGCACCTTCACGGCCAGACCGTCCTTCAGCGCCTGACGCACCCGCGCCGCATTATTGCGGAACAGCGCGCAACGCACCTGCGCCCCGCTGTCTTTGAGGGTGAAATACACGTGACCGGACGCCGGGCGGGCGAGGTTGGAGATTTCGCCTTCGACCCAAATGTTGCTGAACACGTCTTCGAGCAACACCCGCGCGCGGCCGTTGAGCTGGCTGACGGTCAGGACTTCACGGTCCAGGCCAAGTCTTGCAAAGGGATCTTTAATCATGGGGCGCAGTTTAAAGGCATTGTCGCCGTCATTGCACGATCCCTGTAGGAGCTGTCGAGTGAAACGAGGCTGCGATCTTTTGATCTGGTTTTTTTGAGATCAAGATCAAAAGATCGCAGCCTTCGGCAGCTCCTACAGGGGGTGGGTGAAGGTCTGGATGAAGTGTTGAATCAGTGGCGTGGGATTCTGGCGATAGGCGAGGGCGACGGTGCTTTGGCAATCGTGATCGCTCAGCGGCAGAAATCGTACGCCGACTGGAGCAATCTCCTGCATTGATTCGGGCAGTAGGGCGATGCCGAATCCAGCCTGGATCAACTGCAACTGCGTAGTCTTTCGCGACATCACCCGCGCCGCTTTGGGGAAAAAGCCCTGACGCATGCACAGGTCGGCACACAAATAGCTGAGCCCGCCACGCTGCGGATGCGGGATCGAGATAAACGGCTCGTCCTTCAGTTGCGCCAATTCGACAGCGGCCGAATCGGCCAGGCGATGATCGTTCGGCACCGCCAGCAGCAGGCGCTCGGTGAACAATGGCACAACCTGAATACCTTCACGCTGACGCAACACCGGCAGGCGCAACAGGCCAATGTCGAGGCGTCCTTCCGCGAGTTCCTCAAGCTGCGCCTCGGAGGACAGCTTGCCGATGTCGAGCGACACGCCCTGCTGCTGATCGAGATAAGTGCTGATCCGACGTAATAAATGCCCGTTGATCGACACGGTGCTGGAATGACTCAGACGCAGCGTGCCCAGTTGTCCGTTACCGACTTCGGTCGCCATCGCGCTGGCTTTGCTCAGTTCGTTGAGCAGGTTTCTGGCCCGGGGCAGAAACGCCTCACCCGCCGCTGTGAGCCGGGGCTGGCGTGCGGTGCGTTCGAACAGCGCGGTTTGCAGGCGGGTTTCCATGTCCTTGATCTGCCTGCTCAGGGCCGACTGCGCGATGAACAGGCGTTCAGCCGCAGCACTGAAGCTGCCGCACTCGGCGATTTCCACGAAGTAGCGCAGTTGTCGGGTAGAAAGCACCAGGTATTCCTTTTCGAGATGAGTGAGTGGCTTTGAACATATTAGTCGCAAGGCTTGGCGCTGGCTAAAGTCATCACAGGCTTATAAAGGAAGCGAACCGATGAGCGTGGCGGGGTTGTTGAGCGAGTGGACGTGGGGCGCGGGCGGCTGGGCGGTGATCGGGCTGGGCATCGCACTGGCCTATATCGTGTTCGGGATTGCCGGGTTCGGTACCGCACTGGTCGCGGGTCCGATTCTGATTCTGTTCATGCCGTTGTCGAAAATCGTGCCGCTGCTGGTGCTGCTGGATTTCGTCGCGGCGTTCGGCAACCTGCTGCCCTCGCGCCGGGATGTGGCCAAGCCCGAGTTGTTGCGGCTGCTGCCGTGCATGGCGGTGGGGTGCACGTTGGGGGTGATTTTCCTGCTTAACCTCAAATCCGATCTGTTGTTGCTGTTGATGGGGTTGTTCATCAGCACTTATGCGGTTTACAGCCTGTGGGTGAAAACCCGGCCGACGCAGTTGTCTGCCGCATGGGCGCTACCGATGGGCACGGTAGGCGGGCTGTTTGGCGCGCTGTTTGGCAGTGGCGGCTTTCTATATGCGATCTATCTCAACAGCCGCCTGCCCAAGGACGCGGCGCGGGCCACGCAAAGTGCGCTGATCAGTTGCAGCACGGTGGTGCGTTTGAGCCTGTTCGCCATCGCCGGGGTGTATGCCGAGCTACCCTTGTTGATGCTGGCGCTGTGTCTGTTGCCGGCCATGGTGCTGGGCCTGTGGATCGGGCGGCGGTTGACGATGCGCTTGTCGCGCGAGGCGTTTGTGCGATTGGTGACCTGGCTGGTGCTGGCGAGCGGGATTGCGTTGATCGGGCGCTACATTATTAGTATGGCGTGAGCACTTGACCGGATTTCGTCAGGGATTAAGCTGCCGGCCTTCAGGGCTCCTTCGCGAGCAAGCCCGCTCCCACAGGGAATTGCATTTCAATGTGGGAGCGGGCTTGCTCGCGAAGGCGTCAGAAGCCATACCGCAGGACTTTCCATGAATTCGCAAAGCATCATCGTCCCGAAAATCTCCACCCTGCCGGTCCACGAACCCCGGGCCCGGGCGATCGTGCGCTGGCTGGTGCGCAAGAACATCATCGAAGAACAGCTGACTACCTGCGGCCGCACCGGCAACCGCATGGCCCATGCGATTGCCGACGGCGCGCGTGCGGTGGTGCTGCACCCCGAGGCGCTGCCCTTCGGTGAGCCGGTCAATGGACTGGAGATCATCGTCAAGCGCTGCATCTACACGCCGGCCAAGGGCTTTCTCGAAGAAGCCGGGTGCGCCGAGTGCCGCCGTGAAGTCGGCGAAGCGCTGTTCGAAAGCCTGGAAGACTGGTTTCCAGGCCGCACCGACAACTTCACCTGCCCGGAATGCGGGCATGAAGACGACATCAACGGCTTTCTGTTCTTGCAGGAATGTGCGTTTTCCAACCTCGGCTTCATCTTCAACAACTGGCTGGAAGCCGGGTTCAAGCAGAGTTTTATCGATGAGTTCGCCGATTGGCTCGATCAACCTGTCAGCTGGGTAAAAGTCGAACTCTGACCTGCATTCGGCCCTGTAGGAGCTGCCGAAGGTTGCGATCTTTTGACCTTGTTTTTTTAAAGACAAGATCAAAAGATCGCAACCTTCGGCAGCTCCTACAGAAAACAGCGGGCCCGTACATCAATTAGGCTGAGTTTTACATTGAACAGCAGGGGGTGTCTGACTATAATGGCGCGCTTCCATTTTCCCGCTCGGGAGCCCCCGCGATGCTGCGTATCAGCCAAGAAGCTCTGACATTCGACGACATTCTCCTAGTGCCTGGTTATTCCGAGGTGCTTCCTAACGAAGTCAGTCTCAAGACCCGCCTTACCCGTGGCATCGAGCTGAATATTCCTCTGGTTTCTGCCGCCATGGACACCGTCACTGAAGCCCGTCTGGCAATCGCCATGGCTCAGGAAGGTGGTATCGGTATCATCCACAAGAACATGACCATCGAGCAGCAAGCTGCCGAAGTGCGCAAGGTCAAGAAGTTCGAAGCCGGCGTCGTCAAGGATCCGATCACCATCGAGGCTGATGCCACGGTGCGTGACCTGTTCGAATTGACCCGCATGCACAACATTTCCGGCGTTCCGGTGCTGCACGATGGCGACCTGGTCGGCATCGTCACTTCCCGTGACGTCCGCTTCGAAACCCGTCTGGAAGCCACCGTGCGTGAAGTGATGACGCCTAAAGAGCGTCTGGTCACCGTGCGTGAAGGCGCCGACAAGAACGAAGTCCGCGAGTTGCTGCACAAGCACCGCCTGGAAAAAGTCCTGATCGTCGACGACAAATTTGCCCTCAAAGGCATGATGACCGTCAAAGACATCGAAAAAGCCAAAGCCTACCCGCTGGCCAGCAAGGACGATCAAGGTCGTCTGCGCGTTGGCGCTGCCGTCGGTACCGGGAAAGACACCGGTGACCGCGTTGCCGCGCTGGTCAACGCCGGTGTGGACGTGGTGGTGGTCGACACCGCACACGGTCACTCCAAGGGCGTGATCGACCGCGTTCGCTGGGTCAAAGAGAATTTCCCTGAAGTGCAGGTGATCGGCGGCAACATCGCCACCGGCGCAGCCGCCAAGGCCCTGGCCGAAGCGGGTGCCGATGCGGTCAAGGTCGGTATCGGCCCAGGCTCGATCTGCACCACCCGTATCGTCGCCGGTGTCGGCGTGCCGCAAATCAGTGCCATCGCCAACGTCGCCGCTGCCCTTGAAGGCACTGGCGTGCCGTTGATCGCCGACGGCGGCATCCGGTTCTCCGGTGACCTGTCCAAGGCCATCGTAGCCGGTGCGTCCTGCGTGATGATGGGTTCGATGTTCGCCGGTACTGAAGAAGCGCCGGGCGAGATCGAACTGTTCCAGGGCCGTTCCTACAAGGCTTATCGCGGCATGGGTTCGCTGGGCGCCATGTCTCAGGCGCAAGGTTCTTCCGACCGTTACTTCCAAGACTCCTCGGCAGGCGCCGAGAAGCTCGTTCCGGAAGGGATCGAAGGCCGTGTGCCGTACAAAGGCACCCTGACGGCGATCATTCACCAATTGATGGGTGGTCTGCGTTCCTCGATGGGTTACACCGGCAGCGCCAACATCGAAGAAATGCGCACCAAGCCTGAGTTCGTGCGGATCACCGGTGCCGGTATGGCCGAATCCCACGTTCACGACGTGCAGATCACCAAAGAAGCGCCAAACTACCGCGTAGGTTGATGCTTCAAGCAAATCGTTAAGCAACCGGGGCTGTTTTATTCAGCCCCGAGTTGTTTCTGAATCACGACTGTTTCTGAATTACTTAGACGAGACTGAATCATGGCCCTCGACATTCACGCTCACCGCATCCTGATCCTCGACTTCGGTTCGCAATACACCCAACTGATTGCCCGCCGCGTGCGCGAGATCGGTGTGTATTGCGAGCTGCACCCGTTCGACATGGACGAAGAGGCGATCCGCGAATTCGCACCGAAAGGCGTCATCCTCGCCGGCGGCCCCGAGTCCGTGCACGAAGCCAACAGCCCGCGCTGCCCACAGGCAGTCTTCGATCTGGGCGTGCCGGTCTTCGGTATCTGCTACGGCATGCAGACCATGGCCGAGCAACTGGGCGGCAAGGTTGAAGGTTCCGAGCTGCGTGAGTTCGGTTACGCCCGCGTTGACGTAGTCGGCAAGAGCCGCCTGCTCGACGGCATCGAGGACCATATCGACGCCGACGGCCTGTTCGGTCTCGACGTGTGGATGAGCCACGGTGACAAGGTCACCAGGATGCCGGAAGACTTCCACATCCTGGCCAGCACCCCAAGCTGCCCGATCGCCGGCATGTTCAACGACGAGCGCGCTTACTACGGCGTGCAGTTCCACCCGGAAGTGACCCACACCAAGCAGGGCGGTCGCATCCTCTCGCGCTTCGTGCTCGACATCTGCGGCTGTGAAGCCCTGTGGACTCCGTCGAAGATCGCTGAAGACGCCATCGCCAACATCCGCGCACAGGTCGGCACCGACAACGTGCTGCTGGGTCTGTCCGGCGGCGTTGACTCCTCGGTGGTTGCGGCGCTGCTGCACAAAGCCATCGGCGACCAACTGACCTGCGTCTTCGTCGACAACGGCCTGCTGCGTCTGCACGAAGGCGAGCAAGTGATGGCCATGTTCGCTGAGAACATGGGCGTCAAGGTGATTCGTGCCAACGCTGAAGACCAGTTCCTCAACAACCTGGCCGGCGAAGCCGACCCGGAGAAGAAGCGCAAGATCATCGGCCGTACCTTCATCGACGTGTTCGATGCCGAATCCTGCAAGCTGGACAACATCAAGTACCTGGCGCAGGGCACCATCTACCCGGACGTGATCGAGTCGGCTGGCGCGAAAAGCGGCAAGGCGCACGTGATCAAGTCGCACCACAACGTGGGCGGCCTGCCGGAAGAGATGAACCTGAAACTGGTCGAGCCACTGCGCGAACTGTTCAAGGACGAAGTCCGTCGTCTGGGTCTGGAACTGGGCCTGCCGTACGACATGGTCTACCGTCACCCGTTCCCGGGCCCGGGTCTGGGCGTACGCATCCTCGGTGAAGTGAAGAAGGAATACGCCGACCTGCTGCGTCGCGCCGACCATATCTTCATCGAAGAACTGCGCAAAGCCGACTGGTACCACAAAGTCAGCCAGGCCTTCGTGGTGTTCCAGCCAGTGAAATCGGTTGGCGTGGTCGGCGACGGCCGTCGTTACGCCTGGGTCGTGGCTTTGCGTGCCGTGGAAACCATCGACTTCATGACCGCACGTTGGGCACACCTGCCTTACGAACTGCTGGAAACCGTCTCCGGCCGCATCATCAATGAAATCGAAGGTATTTCGCGCGTCACTTACGACGTGTCGAGCAAGCCGCCGGCGACCATTGAGTGGGAGTGATCCCGCGCAAGCCGTGAAGGCTTGAGCGCTGCAACCGAAAAGCCGTGTGAAATTCGTTTCACACGGCTTTTCTGTTTTTGCGTTACAGCGGTTTTGACCATCCGCCCAGTTGCATGCCCAAATCGTCCAGCGCTTGCAGCAGCGCTTTCATGCTCGGGTAGCGTTTACCGCTCACCGAAGGCCAGCCGGGGCGTTCGATGTAGAAGTGCTTGCCGTCTGTGTCGATGACGGTCCGCACCAGTTCTCGCGAACGACTGCGGTGCACGATGAACGTCAGATTGGGTTGTTGCTTCAGGGAGTACATGCCATGGCGAGGTAACAAGGTTTCGAATTCGGTCATGGTGTGCGCGGTCCAGGGTGTTTCGATTTGCAGGCGCAAGTCGCCTCTGACCAGCGCGGAACGATCGTGCGCCGTACCGCCCAGGGGCAGGATTCTCCCGGGATCGACTTCAATGCCCCGTGAAGTCCCTTCGGCGACATCCTCGACGCGAATGCCGATTGCCTCTTCCAGTTCGCTGACGCCGGCAACCCCATCAAAAGTGTTGGAGTGAGAGTTGCCCATCAGCGCCACCCATTTGTGCGCGCCGCGTGCGGACTGATCGGCACGGATCATCAGACGCGCGAAGTAATTCATCATTTTCTGCCGCGCGGTGTTGTTGCCCGCAGGCAAGTCCATGCCGTTGAGTCGGTAACTCGCCATGCAATCGATGGCTTGTACATGGATTCCCTGCTTTCTGGCTTCCTTGACCAATTCCAGGAACGTGTAGCGCTCCAGCGGATCGGTCATGTTGCCGACGTCGAGTGCCTTGAGATAGGCCTCGAGTTTTTGCGGCATGTTGCCGGTGCGGAAGAACTCATCCAGCGCGGCTTGATGGAAGTCGGTCAGCAGGTGCTCCATGTACAGGCTCTTCACCTGTTTGCTGGCGAGCAATTGCATGTTCTCGATCAGCCATTGCTTGCTGCCGATGGCCGTGTGGCTCTCGCCGATGACCAGGCCCCGGGCATGTTCGAGGATTTTCTCGATAATTTCTTCGGCGGTCGCGTCTGCCGCCAGGGCGGGCACCGGAGGACGATCGGGCAGGCGCAGCGTGCTGAAAAAATCCAGTGCATCGTGATACAGGCGTTTGCGGATGACCTTGAAGTCGCGGTAGGCATCGAACTCGTTCAGGCTGTCGTATAAATCGCGCAAGGCCTCGTCATTCAGCCCGGCCGCGCCTTCCTCCAGATGCGCCTTGAGCGGTGCGGGTAAGTCGTATTGCGAGGCGGGCAGGGCGGTCAGCGGGCTGCGGCTGCTTGATCCGGCCAGGCCCGAAAACTTGCCGCCGCCGCTGAGTCCTGCGCGGGGCATGGTTTCCCATTCACTCTCAGGGTTCAGGCGTACCGGGATCGAGCGAGTAAAACCGTGGGGGTGCTCGGGATCGATGACCGCCCAGTGTCCGCTGCCATTGATGTCGGCTTCGTAGCGTACGTAATAGGCGGTGTCATCCATCAGGATGGCGGTCGAGGGGTTCGAATCGAGCAGATAAATGCCCTGGAATTTTCCGGGCTCGCTCACCGGCGTAATGCCGTCGAGCAACTCATTGGCTTGCCAGCTCGGCGGAATGACCGGTCGCGGGGTGTGTTCAATCAGGGGCGTGGCAATCGACGGCTGAGGCCCAGCCATCGGCGTCCCGACTTTATCGGTTAGGTCGCTCATCTCCGCCGCTTCGGCGGCATCCACCTCGGGTCCGACCTCGGCCAATGATCCCGGGCCCTTGAGTGCCAGCAGATTGAACAGCATGTCGATGCCGCTGAGCACCGCGCCGACAATCCCGGCCTTGCGCTCGGCGGCAGTTTTGCCATTGACCGCCTGATCGATGTTCAGCCCCATGTTGGCAATGCTGGCGCCGATCACCGGCAATGCAATTGGCCAGCCGACCACGGCCATTGGCCCGAAAACCTTGACCCCGGCGCTGAGATAGCCGATCCACAGCTTCTTGCGCAGGTCGCCATTGGAGGTCAGGGACAGGCTGGCCTCGGCAAACATCGCCGCACGGGTCGAGTCAGTCAGCCAGGTGAAGGCGTCGCCACTGACCGCGCGGTTGTCCTGATTGATCAGCGAATGATCGTAGCGGCCCCACGTAGCCACCAGGCGATTCATCAGGTCACCAAGATTGGCGCTGATCTGCTGCCGGTCGGCCAGCGAGAAATGCGCAAGGAATGTCTCGCGGGCGGCGGGTGTGTTCATCCTCTGCAGGATCCAGAAGTGCAGGTCGGTGGCGCTTTCCAGTACATGGAATGCATCGCTGTTGCCGGGCAGGTAGAGGATCTGCCGACCCTGGGGCATGACGAAACGCAGGGCGTTGGTAGCGGCGTAACCGGCAATGTCCAGCGTGCGCACACTGTCCGGGCAAGGGTGGCTGGTCTGCAGCATTGGCAGGCTGACTGGCCACGTCAGCGAGCCGATCACCGCTTGCGTGACGAACAGGAAATCCTCGTCACTCAACTGTCGTTTGTCCCGTGCCTGCAACGCTTTGATCAGGAAGTTGCACTTGGCCAGGGTACGAAAGTCGCTGCCGCTGGTATTCCAGAAAGCGTTCAGTTGAGCGTCGTACAGTGCGCTGAAGTCGATGCTCCAGAAGTCTTTGAGCACATCGTTGCCGTGCAGGCGCACTTCATTGCGTTCATCGAAGGTGTGGGCATCGGGACCGGCAGTGTAGAAACCGCCATAAACGTCGAGCAGGTCGGCGTTGTCCTGATCGGCGACGCGGAAGCGGTGAATCACCAATTGGGTCAGGGTCATGCTTGACGTGGGCGTGGCGTGCACATGCTCCCAGCCGGTGAAGGCATTCGAGCTGCTTTGCGAGGCGTCGAAGCGGTGGAAATACACCTGATCCGGGTCGAGGCCGTGGACCTGGTATTTGATCAACAAGTCGCTGGCGACCTGTCGAGCAGCGTCCTGCAGGCTCGGGCAGGTCTGGATGACGGTGGCGGCAATCGCCTTGAGCGTGGCCTTGTCGGTGGCGTTGGGCATCGGGTTGGGCATGTGTTCAGGCTCTCTGTCCTTGAAAAAACGGGTGGCACAGGATGGCCCGGCTGTTCGCTGCATGTGCACTACATAGTTATGTCACTTGATCGATCGAAATCGTGTACGCGCGAGGCGCAACTGCGTCCATCCGCCGCGCTGCCCTTACTGTTTCGCAATTGCAGGTGTATCGTATTTGCCTTTTGCGGGCCCGGTGCCCGACGCAGATACGTGAGGTAGTTGAGTTCATGTCCTTTACCCGTCGCCAAATCCTCGGTGGCCTGGCCGGTCTTGTTGTCGTTGGTGTCGGGGCGGGAGGTGCGTCGCGTTACTGGCTGGGCAAGATGGCCGACGCTGACGCGGGCCACGACTACGAGCTGATCGCGGCGCCACTGGACGTTGAATTGGTGCCAGGGCACAAGACCGAGGCGTGGGCTTTCGGCCCATCGGCGCCGGGCACCGAACTGCGTGTGCGTCAGGGCGAGTGGCTGCGGGTGCGTTTCATCAACCACCTGCCGGTGGCGACCACCATTCACTGGCACGGCATCCGTTTGCCGCTGGAGATGGACGGTGTGCCGTACGTCTCGCAATTGCCGGTGCTGCCCGGTGAATACTTCGATTACAAATTCCGTGTGCCGGACGCCGGCAGCTACTGGTATCACCCGCACGTCAGCAGCAGCGAGGAGCTGGGGCGCGGGCTGGTCGGGCCGTTGATTGTCGAAGAGCGCGAGCCGACCGGTTTCAAGTACGAAAAGACCCTGAGCCTGAAGAACTGGCACATCGACGAGCAAGGCAATTTCGTCGAGTTCAGCATCCCCCGTGAAGCGGCGCGTGGCGGTACGGCGGGGCGCTTGTCGACCATCAACGGCCTGCCAACGCCGGTGATCGAGTTGCCGGCGGGGCAGATCACCCGGGTACGTTTGCTCAACCTCGACAACACCCTGACCTATCGCATCAACATCCCCGGCGTTGAAGCGCAGATCTATGCGCTGGACGGCAACCCGATCGAGCCGCGGCCGCTGGGCAAGGAATACTGGCTCGGCCCCGGCATGCGCATTTGCCTGGCGATCAAAGCGCCGCCGGCCGGTGAAGAGTTGTCGCTGCGCAACGGCCCGGTGCGTCTGGGGACTCTGCGCTCGGTGGCCAATAACGATGCGCCGACCGAGTGGCCGAAAGCCTTGCCCGCCAACCCGGTGGCCGAGCCGGATCTGGCGAATGCCGAGAAACTCAACTTCAATTTCGAATGGGTCGGTTCAGTGTCGGTGAATGTCGACAACGGCAAGCCGCCGAGCCTGTGGCAGATCAACGGCAAGGCTTGGGACATCACGGACAAGACCTGCGCCGATCGGCCGATTGCCAGCCTGAAGCTGGGCCAGAGCTACATCTTCGAACTGAAGAACATGACTCAGTATCAGCACCCGATTCACTTGCACGGCATGAGCTTCAAAGTGATTGCGTCGAACCGGCACAAGATCACGCCGTACTTCACCGACACTTATCTGCTGGGCAAGAACGAGCGTGCGCAAGTGGCGCTGGTGGCGGATAACCCGGGGGTATGGATGTTCCATTGCCACGTGATCGACCACATGGAAACCGGCCTGATGGCCGCCATCGAGGTGAAGTGATGCGTCAGATTCGCCCCGCCGCGATCATCGACCGCAGCCGTGACCGCGATTTCATGCGTGAAGCCTTGAGCCTCGCCGCCCAGGGCGCAGCCCTCGGTGAAGTGCCGGTGGGCGCGGTGCTGGTGCAGGACGGCGAAATCATCGGGCGTGGCTACAACTGCCCGATCACCACCAGCGACCCGAGCGCCCACGCGGAAATGGTCGCGATCCGCGCTGCTGCCCAGGCCGTAAACAACTATCGCCTGCCGGGCAGCACGCTGTACGTGACGCTGGAACCGTGCAGCATGTGCGCCGGGCTGATCGTGCATTCACGCATTGCCCGGGTGGTGTATGGCGCGCTGGAGCCGAAGGCCGGGATTGTGCAGAGTCAGGGGCAGTTCTTTACCCAGGGCTTTTTGAATCACCGGGTGTTGTATGAAGGTGGGGTGCTGGCGGAGGAGTGTGGGGCGGTGCTGACCGAGTTCTTCCGCGCCCGCCGAGCAAAAAGCCCCTCACCCTGACCCTCTCCCGGAGGGAGAGGGGACTGACCGGGTTGGATGGGCGAGATCCGCCGACCTGAGTTATCGAGTCGAACTCAGGGCCCCAAGATCGGCTCCCTCTCCCTGGGGAGAGGGCTGGGGTGAGGGGGGAGTTCACCGCGGTGTTTGAAAAGTTGGATTACTTCTTCGCGACGATGACCGCACGCATCGGCGCCGGCAGCCCTTCGATAGTCTTGCTGTGATCCTCGGGATCAAGGAAGTCGCTCAACGACTGATACTTCATCCACTCGGTACCGCGCTGTTCTTCAACGGTGGTGGTGCTGACGTCCACGCAACGAATATCGGTGAAGCCTGCACGGCGCAGCCACAATTCCAGCGCCGGTACCGATGGCAGGAACCACACGTTGCGCATCTGCGCGTAGCGATCTTCCGGCACCAGCACTTGATGCTTGTCGCCTTCAACCACCAGCGTTTCCAGCACCAGCTCGCCGCCCTTGACCAGGCAATCCTTCAGCGCCAGCAAATGCTCGATCGGCGAACGACGGTGGTAGAACACACCCATCGAGAACACCGTGTCGAAGCCTTCAAGGTTCGGCGGCAGGTCTTCGAACGGGAACGGCAGGTGCCAGGCATTCGGCTCGGACAGATAACGCTGCACGGCCTGGAACTGGCAGAAAAACAGCCAGTTCGGATCGACGCCGATCACGCTGTCGGCACCGGCGCCGAGCATGCGCCACATGTAATAGCCGTTGCCGCAACCGACATCGAGGATGCGTTTGCCCTTCAGGTCCAGATGCGGGGCGACCCGCGACCACTTCCAGTCCGAGCGCCATTCGGTGTCGACGTGCACCCCGAACAGGTCAAACGGCCCCTTGCGCCACGGCGACAGGCCCATCAGCGCGGTGCGCATTTGCGCGCGGGTTTCGTCGTCGCAAGCGGTATCGAGTTTCAGGCCGTTGAGCAGATCGACTTCGCTCGGCTGGACCTTTGGTAGCGCGTCCAGCGCACTCTGCCAGCGCTCCAGATCGCCGTGACCTTTCTCCATTTTCTTGTCGAGTTGCACTTGCAGGGTGTTGGCCCAATCGGCCAGCGGGGTGCCGGCCAGACGGCGGGCGAGGGGGGACAGATCAATCATGGCAAGGCAATCAACGAGGCAAAGTTAAGACACTGGAACCACGGTACGACTTTCGAGAACCCGGCGGCCAGCAGGCGTTCGCGGTGTTCTTCGAGGCTGTCGGGCTTCATGACGTTTTCGATGGCGCTGCGCTTCTGGGCAATTTCCAGTTCGCTGTAGCCGTTGGCGCGTTTGAACGCGACGTGCAGGTCGGTGAGCAGCGCGTGCTCTTGCGCATCGTTGAAACGCAGTTTTTCCGACAAGATCAACGCACCGCCGGGCAGCAGCGACTGGCGGATGCGCGAGAGCAATGCGGTGCGCTGCTCCGGGGCGATGAATTGCAGGGTGAAGTTCAGCGCCACGACCGAGGCCGGTTTGAATTCGAGCGCGAGAATGTCGCCTTCGATCACTTCGACCGGCAGTAACTCCTGGAACATCGAATCCTGACCGTTGAGGTACTCGCGGCAGCGTTCGACCATCGCCGCCGAGTTATCCACCGCGATCACCCGGCAACCATCGGTGCGCACGTGACGGCGCAAGGCCTGAGTCACGGCGCCGAGCGAAGCGCCGAGGTCGTAGAGCACGCTGTTCGGTTGAGCAAATTGCGCCGCGAGTACGCCGAGGTTTTCGACGATGGTCGGATAACCCGGCACCGAGCGCTTGATCATGTCCGGGAACACCCGCACCACGTCCTCGTTGAAGGCGAAGTCAGGCACCTGGGCCATCGGCTGGGCGAAAATGCGATCGGGTTCTTTGCTCACGGCGGTTCCGGCGGTGTCGGTGGAAAAGGCCGGCATTTTAGCCAAACTGGAGCTGGGATGCTTGGGTTGTCTGATAAAGCGAGGACAAATCAAATCGGAAAGGAGGTTTGGCTGCGTGGGAGTTCGGAGAAGCAATGAATGACCAAGTCAAAAAGCACCTAGGTCATTCACTGTTTGAAGGCGATCAGGCAGAACGTTTAAAAACGTTTAATTCTGCCTCGCCTACGATGTGAAGCTCCTCAGTCCTGCTATCACGACCTTTGACGTTGTACTTGATTAGATATCGTAATGTTTCGGAGCTTTTCTCAATGACTTCGACATCAATGGTGCCACTTTCTGCTGGGTAATTATAAAAAGTTGTAAACTCACCATTGTCAGCGGATTCAAAATAATAGAATTCTGAGAACGGGAAGTCCGGATCTTTGGGTGAGTAGGTTTTGGATTCAAGTTCGCTTGTGCATTGAATGTACATGCCTTTTTTGGAATCTTGAAAGCCATTTTCATAGCTGCGACCCAAGAATACGATTTGGTCACTATTGTCGTCTTCTGCGAATTGAATATTTTGAGTTTGAAAACCGACACGGTTGGAAATCTTGGCTCTGATCTCACAGTTGACACTTACGAATTTTTTTAATGTATTGCGCGATTTTTTATTTGTGAAAAATTTCATGATGGTTTTTTCCTGTTCACAATCGTGAGTGGTTAGTTTCACCGCAATATTAAGTAGGGGCGATAACTGAGACCACTGTCAGATCTGACAGGTTTTTATAATGTTTAGGTATCGATAGTAGAAAATCTGGTTATGAAGCCTGGAAAGGCATCTTTTTGCCTTCACCAAATGCCGAGGCGGTAATACCCCACTGTCCCAACCAATAACTGATGATGATCACGTACGGCGCCGCGTGGAATGGCGATACGAAACGATCAATGCCGATCACACTGTCCGAAAACACGAACGCCAGCGCACCCGCCGCCGCCAGCAGCGCCGAACGCTTGGGCACATCGGTGCCGAGGCGGGCGAGGGCGCGCCAGAGCATGGCGCTGATGGCGGTGCCATAGACGACCACTGGCACCAGCAACGGCCCCAGGCCACCGGAAATCAAAATTCCCAGCAGCACCGCGCCGACGCCGAACGCGAGCACCAGCGGCAAAAGCGCCAGCCGTTTGCAATCGCTGAGATAAGCCTTCAGGTACGCCAGATGCGCGACCAGAAACGCACCGAGGCCAAACACAAACAAATCACCCGGCCACGCCAGCAACACATCACCGAGCACAGAGAAAATCAGTCCCAGGCTGATCCAGCGCCGATAGTCGCTGGGTGGCGCGTCGTGCAGCCAGCCGAGCAACGCCAGCACCGGCAACGGTTTGACCAACAGGCACAGCAGCGCCGCATGGGTGCTCACGCCATAGAGAAAGGTCACCGCGCCCATCAGCGCCAGAATCAGCCAGCCCACGATCAGTTCACCGAAATCGCGCAGTCGAAGGTTTCTGCCGGCTCGACTTCCGGTTCCCAAGGTTGCTGCGAGGTCAGGCGCAGGCGCCCGGTGCCGGTGGCGAAGGCCTGAAAGCGCCAGGTGGAGAAACCGCCCGCACCGACCATGCCCGAGTCTTTCGGGCTGCTGTAGACCTCGGGGCTGAGCGCGCGCAGCACGCCGCCGGCCGAATCCTGAATTGCCCAGCGATAGCCCGTGGTCGGGTTGCTCGGCAGCATGACGATCAGGTTTTGTCCGTTGGTCAACTGCACGGGGCATTCGCTCTGGTTTTCCACGGTCACGTTCTGTTTTGGCTGCGTGGCGCAGGCGGCCAGCAAAGAGAGGGCGAGAGGGACAAACAGGCGAGTGGCGGACATAGGCTCAGTGGCTCCGGCGTTGACGACGAACGGCGAGCATAACTGAAGATGAGACAAAGTGTGACAGTCAGGAGTGGAGGTGTCTGGACGGACGCCTTCGCGAGCAAGCTCGCTCCCACAGTGGCCGGCAGTGTCCACAAATCCTGTGTCCACCCTAAACCCTGTGGGAGCGAGCTTGCTCGCGAAAGCGGTATATCAGGACACTACATGATGATCAGAACAGCACCTTCGCCACATCCGCAAAGCGCTTGGCAAAGTGCACCGTAATCCCTTCCTTCAGATAATCCGGCAACTCCTCAAAGTTACCCCGGTTCGGTTCCGGCAGAATCAACTCAAAGATCTTCTGCCGCCGCGCCGCGATCACCTTCTCACGCACGCCGCCAATCGGCAGTACATGCCCGGTCAGGGTCAGTTCGCCAGTCATTGCCACGCCTTTTTTCGGCGGCTGATTGCGGGCAAGCGAGAGCAGGGCGCTGGCCATGGTCACGCCGGCGCTCGGGCCGTCTTTCGGTGTGGCGCCTTCCGGCACGTGCAGGTGAACGAAGGCTTCGTCGAAGAATTTCGCATCACCGCCGAACTGTTTGAGGTGCGAGCTGACGTAGCTGTAGGCGATCTCCGCCGACTCTTTCATCACGTCGCCCAGTTGCCCGGTAAGTTTGAAACCGCGATTGAGCGTATGAATCCGCGTGGCTTCGATCGGCAGGGTCGCGCCGCCCATGCTGGTCCACGCCAGACCGGTGATCACGCCGGTGCCGGACAGCACTTGTTCATTGCGGAACACCGGATGGCCCAGCGAGGCTTCGAGGTCTTTCGGGCCGAGCTTGATCACTGCTTTCGGGTCGTCGATCAGCTTCATCACCGCTTTGCGCACCAGTTTGCCCATCTGTTTTTCCAGCTGACGCACCCCGGCCTCACGGGCGTAACCGTCGATCAAGGCCTTGAGCGCGCTGTCGCTGATGCTCAGGCTGCCTTTGGACACGCCGGCCTTTTCCAGGAGCTTCGGCCACAGGTGGCGCTTGGCGATGGCGACTTTTTCTTCGGTGATGTAGCCCGACAGGCGAATCACTTCCATGCGGTCCAGCAACGGCCCGGGAATCGAATCCAGGGTGTTGGCGGTGCACACGAACAGGACTTTCGACAGGTCCATGCGCAGGTCGAGATAGTGATCGAGGAATTCGACGTTCTGTTCCGGGTCGAGGGTTTCCAGCAGCGCCGAGGCCGGGTCGCCCTGGTAGCTCTGGCCCATCTTGTCGATCTCGTCGAGCATGATCACCGGGTTCATCACTTCGACGTCTTTCAACGCCTGCACCAGTTTGCCCGGTTGCGCGCCGATGTAGGTGCGGCGGTGGCCCTTGATCTCGGCTTCGTCACGCATGCCGCCGAGGCTGAAGCGGTAGAAGGGGCGGCCAAGGGATTCGGCGATGGATTTGCCAACGCTGGTTTTACCCACGCCCGGCGGGCCGACCAGCAGCACGATCGAGCCGCTGATCTCGCCTTTGTAGGCACCGACGGCGAGGAATTCGAGGATGCGATCCTTGATGTCATCGAGGCCGGCGTGGTGTTTGTCGAGTACCTTGCGCGCGTACTTGAGGTCGAGTTTGTCCTCGCCGTACACGCCCCACGGCACCGAGGTCGCCCAGTCGAGGTAGTTGCGGGTGACCGCATACTCTGGCGATCCGGTCTCGAGGATCGACAGTTTGTTCATTTCCTCTTCGAGGCGTTTCTGCACCTGTGCCGGCAGCACTTTGCCTTCCAGGCGTTGCTCGAACTGTTCAAGGTCGGCGCTGCGGTCGTCCTTGGTCAGGCCGAGTTCCTGCTGGATCACCTTGAGTTGTTCTTTCAGGAAGAACTCGCGCTGATGCTCGCCGATCTTGCGATTGACCTCGGCGGAGATCTCTTTCTGCAGGCGCGCGACTTCGACTTCCTTGCGCAGCATCGGCAGTACTTTTTCCATGCGCTTGAGCATCGGCACGCAGTCGAGCACTTCTTGCAGCTCATTACCTGTCGCCGAAGTGAGGGCGGCGGCGAAGTCGGTCAGCGGCGACGGATCGTTGGGGCTGAAGCGGTTGAGGTAGTTCTTCAGCTCTTCGCTGTACAGCGGGTTGAGCGGCAGCAGTTCCTTGATCGCGTTGATCAGCGCCATGCCGTAGGCCTTGACCTCGTCGGTCGGCTCGGTCGGCTGGTGCGGGTATTCGACTTCGACCAGGTACGGCGGGCGGTGGTGTTTGAGCCAGGTCTTGATGCGCACGCGGCTCAGGCCTTGGGCGACGAATTGCAGTTTGCCGTTTTCGCGACTGGCGTGGTGCACCTTCACCAGCGTGCCGTATTCTGGAAGGGCGCCGGTGTTGAAGTGGCGCGGGTCTTCCTGGGGCGTGTCCATGAAGAACAGGGCCAGGGAGTGGTGGTCGGATTTGCTCACCAGATCGAGGGTTTCGGCCCAGGGTTCTTCGTTGACGATGACCGGCAGCACTTGGGCCGGGAAGAACGGGCGGTTGTGGATCGGGATGACGTAGACCTTGTCCGGCAGGTTCTGGCCGGGCAGGGCCAGACCTTTGCCGGAGGAGGTGTGTTCGATGTGTTCAGCTTCGGTGTAGTCGTCTGGGTTGTCCGGGAATTCTTGCTGGTCGCTCATTGGGGCACCTGCGCAATGGGGTATGGGTCTTAGATGGGGCAGGCTTTGGGTGGTTTCAATGGGGGGCGGTGTTTCTGCTTGTGTGTTCAGGGTTTTGACAGGGGGTGCTTTGGACCTTGGCGGCCTTTGGGCCGACCAGGTTCTTGAGGTTTTGGGGGTATATCCGTTTTTTTGGGTGTTGCGGCTGGCGGTTTCGCCCTTACGGCGAGTCACCTTTTCCAAACGCCGAAAAGGTAACCGAAAAGGCTTGCTCCTGCGTGCGGCCCGCTCGCTGGGGCTCGGAGTTCCTTCGCTCCGGGATCGATCCGGGCGCAGCGCCTCCGGTTTGCTTCGCTGCACCTCCTCTCGCTGTGTTTGGCTGCGCCAAACGGTCGCTGCGCTCCCACGCCCGGAGCAATCCCTCCGCTCAGCCTTCCGACGTCGCCCGTGGATCAAGATCAAGAGCGGCAGCCGAGCTTGCGCTCATCCTGGAGTGGGGCGGCATGCGCCGCGTGCGGGTTGTACTTATCTTCCCTGTAGGAGCTGCCGCAGGCTGCGATCTTCTGATCTTATTTCTGCTTTTGCTCTTTTGTGGGAGCAGGCTTGCCAGCGATGGCGGCCTGCGAGCCGACAATCTCCAACTGAATGCACCCAATCCCACTGTAGGAGCTGCCGAAGGCTGCGATCTTTTGATCTTCAAAATCAAAAGATCGCAGCCTTCGGCAGCTCCTACACAGTTACATCGTGTGATGGCTTGGCTTCGCGAGTAAACCTGCTCCAGCAGGGGGCAGTTGTGTGCTGCAGATTGGCTGACTTCTACATTATCCAGCACTCGGTTCACCGCCAGTTCGGCGAGCATGATGATTTGCTGAATGGCCAGAATCGTCCGGCGCTGCGGGGTGTCGATGTACGCGGCGATGTCGCTGGTCATGATGCTCGCCGAGGCCAGTGGTTCGCAGGCGTGAACCAGCAGGCTTTCGTTGTCCATATCCGGGGCGACCTGGAACATGCTGCTGGGTTTGTGGAATCTCACTGCGGCGGCAGAGGGTTTCAGGTAGTGATCCAGCGCACGCTCGGCGGCGTCGTGGAGCTTTCTGGAATCGAGGGATTCCAACAGCACCTGAGCGCTTCCGTTTGGGCTGGCGATTATGCATCAAATCGAATGGACTACGGGCCGCGACGCCCGGTCGCTGAATGTGCAGCGACCACCAGAGCCTGTCCACCCGACTTCCGAAGTACAACCGGCGCGACTTGTGGGAACTCTCCCGCCAAACGCTGACGCTGTAAGACATTCACAACTGCTCTGTAGGAACTGCCAAAGGCTGCGATCTTGAACCAGGTTCATAAGATCGCAGCCTGCGACAACTCCCACCGGGAGCGTGAGAGTGGTGGGCATTTTCGTTCGTGTATCACTTGTGTTTGCGCCCGCCGGTTACAACCCCTCCGTCAACCGTGATAGCACAGGACATAACCCTTATGGTCCACTGGACGTGACGCACGTCCGCACACAATGATTCGTTGATTTTTCAAGACGACACAGTCGCTCATCGTTGGACTACCAGTTCTGTAGGTGGCCCAGCCTTGTTTGTTGAACAACGCGTCTGGAGCACCCCTTGCCAGGTAACGAGCGATCAGGATGGAAGAATTCTCATTGACGAAAGCTCCGCCACCGCTGCCACTGACCAAGAGAGCATCAGGCGTCGGCCATTCACAATGTTTCCAGTTCACCCCCTCTGGCAGCATGTCGGAATACAAGGTTTTACCGTCATTGAAGACGAGGTTGACGGTGCCACTTTCGTTAAGAACGGCGACCCATCCCCTGCGCTTGCCCTCTCGACTCAGATTCCCCGCAACGGTGATTGCTCCGTCATCCTTTCTCAAGGCGATCGCTCCCACCCAACTCAGGCCGACGTCGGAAGTCAGGGAGATAGTGGCGATACCTTGGGTGGCAAATCGGCTATCCAGTTGGCCATTTTCCAGATATCGCGTTACATAAACTCCTTGAGTTTCAGGCGCCTCCAACGGTTTGTATGTACCGGTGACCAGAACTTTTCCGTCTCCTTGCACCACAAGCGCTTGAACTCCCTCGTACTCATGCTTGTTCCGGTCGAGTTCAATCAGCGTAAATCCCTTACTATTGAAGGATGTATCTAACGAGCCATTCGTGTTGAGCCGAACCACGATTCCCCTCATGGCCAGGTCAGAATCGAAGACCTCATCGATCAAAACGATTTTTCCGTCGAGCAAAACAGCGCAGGAGCGCGCCGCAGATCCCGCGTTGGCGGTCTGCTGTTCAGGGGGCGTTGGATCCTGAAACCGTTTGTCCAGAACGGCGGCTGGAACTTGCTTACCGGGATCGACGAGTTTCTGAGTATCAACATATAGTATGCCTTTGTCGCCAAAGTCGGGATCGACTGTGCCATCTTCAAACTGACGTACGAAGACCTCAAAACCGTAGAACGTCCCATCTATCAGCCGTACGAGCTGGCCTGTGAGGACCCATCCTCCGGCGGGATGTGAGTTCAGCACAGGTATCGAAAACTGATCACCAATTTCAAACCTGATTTCGACCGAACCGCCATTGCCAAATGCTTCGTCCAGTGTTCCGTCAGTGTTCAATCGTCGTAATACGGCTGAGCCGGCATGCGATGGAATCTCGGCAACGAGCAATTTGCCATTGGCCAGCTCCAGCAGTGACTCTGGATAATTGCCTGTCAGTCCCTTGATCGGCCAGCCGACTACCCCGTCAAGACCAAAGTTCGGGTCGAGCGTGCCTGCTTCAGTGATTGCCTGTTTCTGATTCATGATCGGTTTCCTTGTCAGGAGGCGGATGCCTCTTTAACACCAGTTGAACAGTCGAGGCACGTCCTGGCACCTGTCAGAAATGACAGTAAGGCCGTCTTTAAAGGCCAATAAAGTGGCTTTAGGAGACAGGGAAGAATGAAAAAAGGCGGCATCCCATTCAAGGATGCCGCCTTCTTTTTACCGCCGCTAAAACTTATTCCGGCAGTTTGTACGCAATCACGTAGTCACCCATCTTGGTGCCCAGCGAGCCGTGACCGCCGACAACGAGCAGCACGTATTGCTTGCCGTCCTTGCCGGTGTAGGTCATCGGGGTCGCTTGGCCGCCTGCAGGCAGACGCGATTTCCACAGTTCTTTACCGGTGTTCACGTCGTAGGCGCGCAGGTACTGGTCGAGGGTGCCGCTGAGGAAGCCGACGCCGCCGGCGGTGACCATCGAGCCGCCCATGCTTGGCACGCCCAGGGTGAAGCCGATCGGGATCGGCGAGCTGTCGCGGCTGGTGCCGTTTTTGCGTTTCCACACGACTTTGCCGGTGGTCAGGTCGATACCGGCGACGTAGCCCCAGGCCGGGGCCTGGCACGGTACGCCCAGTGGCGACATGAACGGGTGCATGATCACCGCGTATGGCGCGCCGGTGTTTGGCTGCACGCCAGCGGTTTCGCTCTCGCGTTTGCTGCCGGCGGCGACTTTCTCGCGTGGCACCATTTTCGAGACGAAGGCCATGTAGTTCGGGCTGGTGAACAGCATCTGGCGAACCGGGTCGACCGAGACGCCGCCCCAGTTGAACACGCCGACGTTACCCGGATAGATCAGGCTGCCCTGTTCCGACGGAGGCGTGTATTGGCCTTCGTAGCGCAGTTCCTTGAACTGGATGCGGCACAGCATCTGGTCGAACGGGCTCGCGCCCCACATGGTTTTTTCGGTCAGTTCCGGGGCCAGCAGGTTGAGGTCCGAACGGGCCTGGGTCGGTGCGGTGTGGTCGCCTTTCACGGCGCCTTGCGGAACCGGGATTTCCTTGATCGGGATGATCGGCGTGCCGTCACGACGGTCGAGGACGTACAGGCTGCCCTGTTTGGTCGGGGCGATCAGCGCCGGTTTCACGCCGTCGGCGGTTTTCATGTCGAGCAGGGTTGGCTGGCTGCCAACGTCCATGTCCCACAGGTCGTGGTGGGTGAACTGGTAGTTCCAGCGCACTTTACCGGTGGCCAGGTCGAGGGCGACGATGCCGGCGCTGAATTTCTCGGCGCCTGGGGTGCGGTCGGCGCCCCACTGGTCCGGAGTCTGGTTGCCCAGTGGCAGGTAAACCATGCCGAGTTTTTCATCGACGCTGGCCAGCGACCACATGTTCGCCGAGTTACGGCTGTAGATTTCGCCCGGGGCCAATGGCTCGGTGGCGTCCGGCTTGTCGCTGTCCCAGTTCCACACGAGGTGGCCGTCGCGCACGTCGAAAGCGCGGATTACGCCCGATGGCTCGTTGGTCGACTCGTTGTCAGTGACGTGACCGCCCATGATCACCAGATCACGGGTAATCGCCGCCGGCGAGGTGGAGTAGTAGCCACCGGCGGTGAATGGGCCGATACCTTGGGTCAGGTCGACCACGCCGTTTTTGCCGAAGCCTTCGCAGATCTTGCCGGTGTCGGCGTTCAGTGCGATCAGGCGTGCATCGGCAGTTGGCAGGTACAGACGACGCGGGCAGGCCTGGGCAACGGCTTTGCCGGCTTCGGAGATAACGGCCGAGGCGGCGTTATCAGCTTTCGCGTAAGCGGCTTCGTCGTAGTACGACACGCCACGGCAGGTCATGTGGGCGAAGCCCTTGAAGCCCACCGGGCTCTTGATCTGCGGGTCGAAGCGCCACAGTTCCTTGCCGGTGTCCGGGTCCAGTGCCAGCACTTTGCTGTGTGCGGTGCAGGCATAGAGCATGCCGTTGGCTTTGAGCGGGGTGTTTTCGTTGGTCAGCTCGACCGGGTCATCTGCGGTTGGCAGGTCGCCGGTCTGGATGCGCCAGGCTTCTTGCAGCTTGCCGACGTTGGCCGGGGTGATCTGCTTCAGCGGCGAGTAGCGGTCGCCGAACTCGGTGCGGCCATAGGCCTGCCAGTCGCCATCAGGCATTTGCGGTGCGGTGCTGGTCATGTCCGCGGTGTCGCGGCCCAGTTCGCCAAAGGTTTCGCCCGGGTGGGTGAACAGGCTGGCCAGGGCAGTGACGCCGGCCAGAACCACGGCCACACTCAGACCGCCAGTGCCCATCGGCGCCGGGCCATTGAGCAGCAGCGGACGACGGAACCACGGCAGCAACATCACGATGCCGAGAACGAACCACAGGGCCAGACGCGGCACCAGTTGCCACCAGTCCAGACCGACTTCCCACAAGGCCCAGACCGTACTGGCGAACAGCACGATGGCGTACAGGCCCAGCGCTGCACGACGACGCAGCAGCAACAGAACGCCGCTCAGCGCAATGCCGATACCGGCCAGCAGGTAGTACAGCGAGCCGCCGAGCATGCTCAGCTTGACTCCCCCGGCCAACATGGCCAGGCCCATCAGTAGAAGCAGAATGCCGAGCAGGCTCGGTAACAGACGGCCCCGACTCGAAGCACTTTCGGTGCTCATAGTGTGATTCTCCGTGACGTTTATTTAGTCCCGCGCTTTAGTCACTCTAGATGACGATTGGGCGCAGGTATGGTTCAGATAAAAACTTGTCTAGCTAACGAATTTCATGTGTTCCCCTGTGGGAGCTGGCTTGCCAGCTCCCACAGGTTTCTTCAGTGTTTTTTAGAACGACGACTGGATCTTGATCCCCGCGATCAGTGCGTCATCGACCTCGTTCACGCCGCCCGGATGGCGGATGTATTGCAGGTTCGGGCGCACGGTCAGCCAGTTGGCGAGGTGCACGCCGTAATACAGTTCGGCGCTGTATTCGGTGTCCTGCGGCGGCAGGAAGGACGGGTCGTCGTAGTCGTAGACCGCCTGCGCCTGATTGCTCGCTTCGGCGTTTTTGCGAAAGGCCGGGTTGACGTGGACGCGGGCCAGGGCGAAACCGATGTCGTCTTTGGCGCGGGCATCGAACGGGCCTTTGTAGACGACGCCGGCCTGCACGTAGTTGTCGATCGCGTTGGTTTTCTTGTCGTGCATCGTCGCGTTGGCAAACACGCTCAAGCCGCGCGAGTGATCGCTGGCGAGGCTGGTGACTTGCTGCTGCGCGCCGAACCACACGCCGTGTTTGCTCGACGCGCTGCGGTAGGCTTCGCCGCTCAGCGCGGCAGGCTGGCCGTTCTGGTCTTTATAGACGTCAGAGGCCTTGGCGCTGCTGTAGTAGTAACCGGCGCGGTATTCGCCCGGCAGGTCGTTGAGCTTCGGCGTCCACACCAGTTCGACTGGCAGCACCGCGCCTTGGGTACCGCTGCCGCTGAGTTTGAAGCCGTTGCCGCGATCGAGGTTTGACGGGTTCTGCTCGTAGGCGCCGACCTGCGCGTACAACTCTGGGGTCAGGTGATATTTGACCCGCAGCGCCCATTGGCTGACCGGCCAGTTGTACCAGATGCCGCCGACCCAGTTGCCGACCTGCGAGCCGCAGAACGCCAGGTTCTGGAAGTCGCACGGGAAGCTGTTGAAGTCTTCGCCTTCACCGAAGCGGCCGACCTTGATGTCGAGCTTCTGGTCGAAGAATTTCTGCTGGTACCACATCTGCGTCAGGCGCGCGGTCTGGCCACGGCCCCAGACTTCCTGGGCCGAAGTGAAGCCGCCCACACGTGGATCGTTGATCCGGTCGTTGCTGATGTTGTTGCCGCTGCGCTTGGTGATGGTCAGCTGAAACTCGGCGTCGTCCCAGCCAAGGATTTTTTGCAGGTCCAGGTGCGTGCCCAGACCGAACTGGTCGCTGTAACGCGCGGTGCGATCGTGGTCGTAGCCGCCGTGCAGGTTGCTGCCCATTTCGCCGGTGTAATCGAGTTTGAAGTCGTAACCTTTTTCCGCGAGTTCGGTACGCGTTCCGTTCCAGTCACCGAGCATCCACGGTGAGTCGCTGTCGAAGGCGGGGGCCGCCTGGGCGTAGGTGGCGAAGCCGAGCGCGGTGCAGCCGCCGAGCAGGCGCAGGGCTGAGATAGCGCTGTCTCTGGAGAAGGAAAAATCAGGCATGGGTCAGTCTTTTTTTGGTGTTTTTCGGGGGTGAACCGAGCGCTTCAATTTGACGCAGGCAGTGAAGCGATTCAGCTGAAGGGCGGCAGGATAATGATCTGTAACGAAAAGACAAAGGGGTTTTGTGGACATGCAGCTTTTCGCAATCTGTAACAGTGGCAAAAGATCGCAGCCCTCGGCAGCTCCTGCATTGAAATGCCTACATCTGTAGGAGCTGCGGAACGCTGCGATCTTTTGACCTTGACCTACATTTGAAGGAAGCCCTTCCACCGCGCCAGCCCCTCGGCTAAGGTGCGCGGCTTGTGCATTTTCACTCCGTCCAAAGGCCTGGCATGAACGACCACACTCCCGATCCGCTGCATGGCGTAACCCTCGAACAGATCCTCAATGCGCTGGTGGCGCATTACGAGTGGTCGGGGTTGGCCGAGCGCATCGATATCCGCTGCTTCAAGAGCGACCCGAGCATCAAGTCGAGCCTGACCTTCCTGCGCAAAACCCCGTGGGCGCGGGAGAAGGTCGAGCGCTTGTACGTGAAACTGATGCGCACCAAGCGTCCGCTCTGAGATGGACGCCGTTACGCGGCGACGCCTGATCACGCTCATCGCCACGCTCGGTTGGGCCGGGCTGAGTATCCAGCTGTACCTGATTTTCCTTGCGCGGCTGAGTGTCGACGCCAGCCTGCTGGGCGGGCTGGTGAGTTTCTTCAGTTACTTCACGGTGTTGACCAACACCCTGGTGGCAACGGTGCTGACCTGCGCGGTCACCCGGCGTGAATCCGCTGCTCAGCGCTGGTTTCTGCAGCCGTGGGTCAGTAGCGGGGTGGCAGTGAGCATTGCTGTGGTGGGGCTGGCCTACAGCATTTTGCTGCGGCATTTGTGGCACCCCGAAGGCTGGCAGTTTGTCGCCGATGAATTGCTGCATGACGTGATGCCGCTGCTGTTTCTTGGCTATTGGTGGTTCTGTGTGCCCAAGGGGACGTTGCGCCTGAAGCATCTGGCGCTGTGGCTGATCTATCTGCTGGTGTACTTCGTTTACGCCTTGCTGCGCGGGCATCTGCTTGGCGCCTACGCGTATCCGTTCATTGATGTGGCAATGCTCGGTTATGCACAGGTGTTCATCAATGCCGGAGGGATATTGGTGGGGTTTGTGGTGATTGGGTTGTTGGTGATCGGCCTGGATCGCTGGAGATTTGCACGAAGTTAGAGCACCTGTAGGAGCTGCCGCAGGCTGCGATCTTTTGACGTTGATTGTTCAAAAACAAGATCAAAAGATCGCAGCCTGCGACAGCTCCTACAAGGCATATCACTCTTCTGCGGAACCTTCCGCGCGCCAGTAGCCGACGGCTTTGATGAACTGTTCATTGAGCCCATGCTCATCCAGCAGCACCCGACGGATCTGCCGCGAGACCTTGGTCTCGGTCGCCACCCATGCATACAGATTGCCCTTGGGCACCTGCAACTGTTTGACCGTGGTCAGCAGGTTGTCCTTGCCACCTTCACGCAGGACCCAGATCACATTGACCTGCGCCGCACTCTCCAGCAGTTGTTGCTCGGCACCGTTTTCCACTTCGATCACTACCAGCGCCTTGCGATTGCTCGCCAGATCTTCGAGGCGGCGGGCGATGGCGGGCAGAGCGGTTTCATCGCCAATCAGCAGGTAGCTGTCGAAGATGTCCGGCACGATCATCGAGCCGCGCGGGCCGCCGATGTGCAGGAATTGCCCAGGCTGGGCCTGCTCGGCCCAGGTCGAGGCAGGGCCGTCGCCGTGCAGGACGAAGTCGATGTCCAGCTCGAGTTTTTCCAGGTCATAGCGACGCGGGGTGTAGTCGCGCATCTCGGGCAGTGGGCCGTTGTCCTTGCCGGCGCCGAGCACCATGGTTTCCAGCGCCGCAGCCTGTTCGGCATTCTGCGGAAACAGCAGCTTGACGTGATCGTCGGTGCCCAGGCTGATGAACCCCGCCAGTTCCGGCCCGCCGAGGGTGATGCGGCGCATGCGCGGGGTCAGGTCGACCACGCGCAGGACTTCAAGTTTGCGGCGTTTGATTTCGTGCATCACGCGGTGAATGGTTTGGGTATCGACTGCAGTCATTCGGCTTTCTCCGGGGCAGATTGAACGGCAGGGCCGTCGACGATGGCTTTGGCGGTGTCGTTGAGCAGCGCGGCAACCCGCTGGATTTCTTCCGCGCTCCAGCGTCCGTGGTGCAGTTGCAAGGCGTGACGCAGGTTGTGCACTGCCTCGTGGATTTCCGGCGGCCGGTCATGGCCGCGCAACGAGCGTTTGCTGACGTCGATGCGCATGCGCACGCCGTCCAGCGCTACCGCTTGCTCGCTTAGGGACAAACGACCGGCGTCGGTCACGCTGTAGCGTTTTTTGCCGGCCTCGGCGTCGCCGCTGATCAAATCGCTTTCTTCAAGGAAGGTCAGGGTCGGGTAGATCACGCCGGGGCTGGGGCTATAGGCGCCGTCGAACATGCCTTCGATCTGGCGGATCAGGTCATAACCGTGGCACGGCTGCTCGGCGATCAGCGCCAGCAGCAACAATTTCAGATCACCGGGGGCGAAGACCCGTGGGCCGCGTCCGCCGCGTTCACGCCCGGGGCGTTTTTCGAAGCCGTCACGGCCGTCGCCGTGTTCGCGGTGATGGTGGGGGGAATGATGGTCTCTCATTTTCATGCTCTCTCGTCGTGTTTAGATACAACTTAAGATATATCTTTAGGCGTTGACAAGGGTTCCTGACCAACGGCGCACACCTGACTGATCGAATCTGCGGTCGAAAAAACCGGAAAATGATCAAGAAAACGCAGTATTAAATCCCCCGGCAAAAGCGCAGATTAGTGCTGATTCTCTAATGTTCCGTTTCGCCCTTTGTTTCCGGGAAAGTGTGGTACATGTCTTACGGAAGTTGCTATGAAGTTGTGGCGCGTGCAGTCATTCGGCTGGCGCACTGTAGTCTGTATCTTACAGTTGGACAGGAACTTTCCTGAATTTCACGGTTTTTTCTTTCCCATCTAATGGCGTCCAGGCTACAAGGTCGCAGGACGTTGCCTGCTTACTTTAAAGATAAATTGGTTGAACATTCTTCGGCGTTGAAAGTTAACGGTTAGCACTGACTGCTCGTGACTGTTCAGTTCGCCGTGACTGCTCGACGACTCAACTAATTTATATAAGACAGGTATTCAATGATGCTCAAGAAACTCGCCTTTGCCGCCCCTCTGACTGTCCTGGCCATGAGCGCCTCGATGGCGTTTGCCGCCACTGAAGCCAAGCACTCCATCAGTCTCGTGGCGCACGTACCGGCTGACGACTTCTATGCGGTGCCGGTGGATGCCGATCTGGTCAACAAGGATCAGGACATGAGCTACAACCCGGCCACCAATTCGATGCGCGAAGTCAACGGGCACTTCGACGTGCTGCACACGGCCGGCAAGGTTCATGCACGTCTGGAAGGGGTGCCGAAGCTGATTGGCGGTAACAACACCATCGACCTGAAAGTCGAACTCAACGGCAAGACGCTGACCACCACTTCGCAGGAAGTGGTCGGTGATACCGAGTCCAATACGCGTTATCGCGCGCCCTTCAAGATCAGCGCTACCGGTGCCAAGCCGGCCGCTGGCGATTACACCGGTGTGGTCATGCTGGTCGTCGAACCTTCGGTTTGAGTCATAACGGCAATACCTGACGTTACTTGTCCAGTAACGTAACCGGCCGGCAACTTTGAAGTTGCCAGGCCGGGCTTTTACTTCCGGTAATCAGAGTATTAATCCATGTATCCGATGACGCCCATCGCGGCTGCGCTTGCCTTGCTTTTGAGCAGCAGCGTACTGGCGGCGCCGCCTCCAGTCGATAATACCCCGCGAAGTTTGCTGGCTCAGGCGAAAGGTCTTCCGGCGGACTTTGAAGAGCATTTCTTTGATGTGCCTTTGGCGGTTCGTGTCGAACTTGATCAACAACCGCTGGGCGAGGCAATGATTATATTGTCGCGCGATGATCGCATTACCTTGCTCGACTTCACCGACACCAGTGACAGCCGTATCAGTGCCGTCGAGCGCGAAACCTGGGCCAGTCTCCTCAAATCCGGCGTAGCGCTTGGCAACTGCAGCGGGCAATGCCCCGAGCAACTGCTGGCGGTGCATTACAACCTGGAAAATTCACTGCTCTCGATCGCCACCGAAAACGCCGAGCGCGATCTGCACACGCAACGCTTCCATGAGCAACCCGAGGGTGGCAGCAGCGGTCTGATGCTGCGCAATCAGCTGAACCTCAATGGCGGCCAGAACCAGGATCTGGGTGGCCGTTTCGGTCTGGAAGCCAGTGCCAGCCTCGGCAACTGGAGCCAGTCCTTCAACATGCAGCTGGCGCGCCTCGGCGGGCCGGACACCCAGACCTATCACGCGGTACACGAGCTCTACACCCAGCGTGAACTGCAGGGCAGTTTTTTCCGCCTTGGCTATTTCACCCCCAATTCCGAAGGCCTGACCCGCCAGCCCCGGTCGTTCGGCACCAGCCCGGACACGGCGGTGGGCGTGATGTATGGCAGCTCCGACAGCTTGGCGGTCGACAGCCCGCGGCCCAGCGTCTACCCGATTTTCGTCACGGCCAATCGCCAGGCGTCGGTGGAGATCTATCGCGATGGCCTGCTGATCAACACGCAAGCCGTGCCGGCCGGTTTACAGACGCTGGATACCCGGCCCTTGCCCGGTGGCATCTACGAAGTCGAAGTGCGCCTGATCGAGGATGGCCAGACCACCGCGACCACACAGGAGCTGGTCTACAAACCGGTGAACTGGCAAAACCTCGACCAGCGCTGGCGCTACAACGTGTTCGCCGGGCAGGAGAGCAAACTGCTGAGCAATTGGGAGGAACAGCAAAGCGGTGATCTCACTGCCGGCGCCGCCCTCAACTACCTGCTGCACCCGCGGGTGATCCTTGGCCTGTCGGCGCGTCAGGTACGCGACACCTTGCAGTACGGCACCTCGATCGACTGGAGCCTGGCCGACAGCATCAGCCTCTTCGCCAACCTCTATCAGACCGAAGACCACGGCACCGGCGCCGATGTGCAGGGCCTGTACAACTATGGCGCCGGCAGCCTGGTGGTCAGTCACAACCGCAGTTGGCTCGACACCCGCAACAGTTACGACACGCTGCCCGACGGCACTCGCGTACGGCAACGCAATGTGTTCACCGGCGAAACCAGCAACTCGTCGCTGGCGCTCAACCATCGCATCAGTCGCAAGAACTCGCTGAGCGCGCGGGTTTCGCACAGCATGGGCAACGTCGAAGGCGTGGGCATGGACGTGGGCTGGACGCAGCGCACCGAGCTGTTTGGCAGCGATGCCAACTGGCGGCTGTCGCTGTTCGACCGGCCGGGCAGCTACAGCAGTGGCGAGGCGCGTAATCGCGGGATCGACCTGAGCATCAACATGGCGCTGGGCGGGCCGGGGCAGCAGATTTCCGGCAGCATCGGCAGCCGCACCGCCCGCGATGGCGGGCGCGACAACAATGGTTCGATCGGCTATCGCAAGGATCTGCAGAATCACATTCTGCAAAGCGTTTCGGTCACGGCGCTGACCGACACCTACGGCGTCGGTCTTTCGAGTCTGGCCAACTTTCGTACCGACTGGGTCAATGGCGACGGCTTCGTGCAGCGCTCGTCCTACAACGGCAACTTCACCGGTGGCGTGAACCTCGACAGCAGCGTGATCGTCGGCGGTCAGCAACTGGTCATGACCAGCCAGCATCAGGGCCGTGGCGCCGGGATGATTGTCGATGTCGAGTCGGATATCGCCGACATCGCCCTGCGCGCCGACGACCTCAGCGGCGGCAGTTCAGCGCTGCGGCCGGGGCGCAATTTCATCCCGCTCACGGCGTACCGCAACAGCTCGGTGGGCTTTGATTTCGAAGGTAATCACGTTCCGGCCGCCAACATCGAACCGTCTCGCGCCCGCTATCACCTGAACAAGGGCGGCGTGGAGTACCGCAAGGTGCGGGTGATGAAAACCGTCACCGTACTCGGACGCCTGCTCGACCCCCAGGGCCAGCCGCTCAAAGGCCATCACGTGATCAATCACGCCAGTCGCGGGGTCAGCGAAGTCGACGGGTTTTTCTCGATGGAGATGCACGCCGGCTCACCGACCCTCGAAGTGCGCTACGCCGATCAACTGCTGTGCCAGTTCCGGCTCGACCCCGACCAACACCGTAGCGAAAACAACGTGCTGATGATCGGCGATTTGCGCTGCTCGCCGGACACGTTGGCCGACGTCACCCAAAAGGCTCACACCGCGGGTTGATCCGGCCTGCTTCAGGAGATTTGCAGACATGAACGTCTCACCCTTGGCTACATACCTGCGTCGCGGGCTGGCCGCTGTTGTGCTGGTCGCCGGCACGGCATCTGCGGCTCACGCCGAACAGGTGTCGATCACCGCCGAGTTCAAGCCGGACTCGTCTTATCCGCACCGCAACAAGTTCCACAACACCACGCCCTCCAGTGGTTACTGCACCTACGACCCGGCGCAGTGCGAGCAGCACGAAATATTCAGCTTGCAGGTGCCGATTCAGTTCAACGCTCGTGCGCCGATTGCGGCGAATCATCCTTCGCCGCGGCAAGGGGCAACGTTTCAGGTACCCGTGCAGTGGCGTGAGCTGACGGTCTATCACGAGACCACCCACGAGCCGCAAATCGTCAAGGTGCGGATCGTCGGTATCGGTTCGCGCTATGTGACCGAGAACGTGAAGAAACTGGTGGAGGGCGCCGAAGACGATCGCATCGCCCACAATCTGTTGTGGGGCTCAAGTTGGGTCTATGCTCCGGCGCCCTGTCAGTACAGCGGTGTGGGTTGGTACTCCCCCAATTCATACTCGTTTTTCTGGAAAACGCCAGCGGCTGCTGCCTGTACCAAACAGGCGAAGTTCGATGTGCCGTGGTTGCGTCTGGAACACCTCGATTTTGCCTATGAACTGGTCACCCCCGATCCGCTGGGCATGTCGTCGGGGGACTACAGCGGTTCGCTGACCTACAGCGTCGGGCCGAATGCGGATTTCGATTTTGGCGATGTGATGTTGCCGTCGAGTTCGTCTCTGACCTTGAACTTCAATCTGAATGTGCAGCACACCCTCAAGGTCGACATCCCGCCCGGTGGCGAAAAAGTCCGCCTGGTTCCCAACGGTGGCTGGCAGAGCTGGCTGCAGGCCGGACGGCGGCCGGTCGGGCTGTTCCGCGACCAGACCTTCAACATTTCGGCGTCATCGCGTTTCAAGATGCTGATCAATTGCGGTCCCGGAGTAGGTGCCGAGTGCGGATTGCAGGACAGTAATAATTACCGTCGAGTCGAGCTGTACGTCAGCGTCAGCATGCCCAACGGCATAACCGATCTTGCCGGCCAGCCGGTGCGGCGCATGCCATTGAAGCCCAGCGCCGGGAATGCCCTGTATTTCAAGCCCGGTTTTTATGTGGATCGAGCACCGGGAACCCTGCATTTCGAAGTTCGGCCGCATTCGATGGCAGAGATGCTGCAGCCCGGCGTGAGCGACAGCTATTCCGGCACTGTCATTGTGATCTGGGATTCGGATATCTGATGGGCCATTCAGCGATGAGTCGAATCGGCACTGTGTTCAACGACCAAGGAATCAAGGTGATGAAGCGTCTGGTGTTAGCAATGGTTTTGAGCGGGCTGCCCTTTGCCCTGCAGGCCGGCCCGCAGATCAATGTCGGGACGGTCTACGACTATCTCGACGGTGACAAGAGCACGTACCTGAAACGGGTATTCAACAGCGGCGACAGCACTGCATTCGTCAAGGTCAACATTCTCGAAATCCTCTATGACGCCGACGGCACCTCGCGGGAAATCGAGGTCAGGAGCCAGGCCGACATGAGCAGTCGAGACGGCCTGATGGCCAGCCCCGCGCGGCTGATCGTGCCGGCCAACGGCATGCAGGGTACGCGTCTGTTGATGATGGGCGAGCGTGACCGGGAGCGCTATTTCCGCGTGCGGTTCATCCCCGTTGTCCCGGAAAAGGAAGACGAATTCGCCGTGTCCGCCGAGGAGCGTGAGCAATACAAAACCACCTTGTCGGCCGGGGTCAACGTCATGACCGGTTTCGGTACGGTGTTCTTTGTGCGCCCGAAAGACAGCCGTTTCGACAGCGTGATCGAAGACACCCCGACAAGCTATCGAGTGCGCAATAACGGCAACACCGTGGTGCTGATCGACGAGTTTCGCAATTGTGCGCTGAAAGACGAAACCGCCTGCGAGCCAACCACCAAACACCACATCCGCGCAGGCAACAGTTTCGAGTTCGACAAGCAGTCCGGACGTGAATACCGCTTCAATCTGGTGGAAGGCGACAGCAAGAAGTCCCTGCGTGTAGCCGGCCTCTCATCACGGGGTGACCTGAGATGATCAAGCCATCGTTGATGACTCTGTGCGCGGGCGTTCTGACCCTGTTCAGCGCGGAATCGTTTGCGGCACGTGAAGAGCACCGGTTCGAGGTGTCGGTGGATATTCCGACGCTGGGTTTTTATGTAATACCGGCCGAAACGGACTGGATTCATCGTGCGCAGATTCTGCCGTGGAATATCAGCACCAAGAGCCTCGGCGGATTGCGCAAACACTTCGACCTCAGGCACGACACCAGTGCCATCGAGGCCCGCCTGGAGAACGTAGCGTTTCTGTCCAATGGTCGCGAGGAGCAGAACATTTATCTGCGCGTCAGCTTCGCCGATACCGTGCTGACTCACGAGACGCCGCGTCAGGTGGTTTCTGCAGAGCAGGCCAGGGCCGGCGGGCGTTATGCGCTGGAGATCCAGCCGATCACGCCCGCCGGCGGCTACAAGCCGGGGAATTACTATGGCAACGTGCACCTGATCTTCAATGCGGCGGCGCCCTGAGGTTGCCCGGTCTGCTCGATGTGCAACGAGCAGACCGGCGCGCCGTTATCAAAGCCCGGCGCGGGTCAGGGCTTCACGGGTCAGGCGACGCGCGAGCTCTTTTTCGTCATCCGCCAGATCGACCAGCAGCCGCTCGAACAGCGTGTCGCTGATCGGTTCTTCATTGAACACCACGGTTGCCGGCGCCGGCAGATCGTTCATCAACGTCTTGAGCTGTTCGCGCAAGGCTGCGCGTTCCTCGGCCACGGTCGATTGCACCCACTGGCGCTGGATCTCGCGCAGCGATTCAAGGGCTTCGTAGCGGTGCTGGAACAGACGCTTGTTGCTTTCCAGGCGCACGGGATAGCGCTCGCTCAGGTACTCTTTCCAGAAGTCGAGCTCAAGCATCTGGTTGACCAGGCCATCACCTTCACCCAGCGCCAGTACCGTGTCGCAGGCCTGATCGATCATCGCGTCAGTGACGCCGGACACCGCCCGGTACAGCATGCCCTCGGACTGCCAGGGCAAGCCGAGACGTTTGGCCAGGCCGGTCTGGTAGGCCAGATAAACCTCCACGTCGTCGGGGTTGCCGCCACGGCTGGCGACATCGGCCCGGGCGATTTCGTTGACCTGTTCCAGGCGCGCCGCGCCTTTGGCCAGCGTCACCAGTTTCTGTTCCAGTTCCTTCGGCTCGACCGAATAGGCATGCGCCTCGTAGGCCAGCACGTTCACCCCCATGTGGTTGAACAGCTGCGTACCGGCATCGGCACAGTCCACCGGCGCCACCACCATGGTGAACAGTTTTTCGCGTAAGCGACTGTCGACGTGCACGGCGTCGAGCATGCGCCAGACGCGTTGCATCAACTGCTCGCGCGCCGTTCCACCAGCACGGAAATCGGCAAACTCACGCACGCTGAGCAACGTCGCCATGAACGGTGCGGCCATGGGATCTTCCACCAGCTCTGTCCACGGTGTTTCGCGATCAATGCCCCAGCCCGGCACGTCGGACCAGTAGTCGGCGCCATAGTTGGAGATGATCGAGGTGCCCGGGATGGCGACCGGCATGATCGGCTCCGGTGGCAGTGCCATCGAACGGCGACTGTCCTGGTAACGCAACTGGTTGAGATCAGACAGGGCGGCGACGTCCAGACGCGTGCGCGCCACCAGCCATTGCCCATCGGAACCGCTCGGCACGTCGGGGATTACCGTCAGCGGGTTGCCGCGCAGATCGAGCAGCAGACCGCGTGGCCGTGGCTTGGCCAGAATGCCGTCCGGCCAGGTGGTCAGACCGGTGTTCTTCAGCGCCACCACCTTGAGGCGCGGCATGCGCGACAGATCAGGCGACAGCCCCAGCGGGTTATCGTCCATTCTCAGCACTTCGAGGTAGGTCAGGCTGCCCAGCCGCTCGACGGCGGCACGGTCCAGCACAATGTGGTTGTTGTTCAGACGCAGACGTTCGAGGCGGGGCATCGTGCTCCCGATGCGGTCCGGCAAGCGCGTCAGCTCGCAGTATTTGGCACTTAGCTCGACCACGTTCGGAAAGTCTTTGAGCAGGCCGTTGGCGTCGGGGGAAAACCGCGCGTTGTCGAGATTGAGCAGCGTGACCTTGTCGAGAAATTTCTTCAGCGGCGGACGTTTCGCCCACCAGGTTTCCAGATCCGTGGAGAGCAGTTCCAGCGACAGGTCCAGCGCATAGGCCGACGGATCGGTGCGGTTGCCCAGGTGCGCGTTCTTGCGTTCGAAGCAGTTCAGCAGACTTTCGTAGATATGCAGCCCGCCACCGTCACGGAACCCCTGACTGCCCGGCCCCCAGCTCTCCGGTTGCTGATAGCGCCAGCGATGGACGATGACCCGCAGTTCATCGAGTTCATCTTCATGTGCCTCGATGGCCTTGAGCGGCTCGCCGCGTTCGGTCAGGGCATTGGCAAACGCTTCGACCTCGCTCGGGCTGAAATGCGGATGCAGATCCTGGATGCGTTGCTCCAGCGTGGCGGCATTGCGGCTCAGGCCCGGGCCGCGCACCAGAAACAGGGTGTTGTATTCAGCGATAGGGCGGATCGGCGGACTGGCGAGTAGCGTGCGCCGCTCGCTGGGGGCTTGGGTTCTGGCGATGATCCACTGCTTGAACGGTTCGATGTCGTCGGTTCGATACCCCAGGGCACTGCGGCCATCGTGATTGATCGCCTGCAGGATTGCCTCGTACAGGCCACTGGCGGGGTGGATCGGCAGGTCCGCGCCATCGCGCACTTGATAGCGATCGGCAGCAACCCGCACCAGCACCCGGATGCGCTCGGCGACCGCGGCACCGGCTTCGCAGCGCAACTCGCCATCGAACGTGCCTTCACGGATTTCAATCCGCAGCGCCCCGAAGGTATCGCTGTAATGCCGCAGCGCGCCGAGGATCAGCCGTTCGCTGTCGATATTGCTCAGGGCTTCCTGCTGCAAACCCTGGGCGGCGCGCACGGACTGCAATTCAAACTGCACCTCGCGGGCAGTCGTGCGCAAACGCAAGGGCAAACGACGTTGCGCCGTGGCTTGCTGCTGTTCCAGCGGTCGGGCATGAGACACCACCCGTTCGGCGAGAACCGGCGTCAACTGTGGACAATCCACCAGCACCTGGCTGGCCGCCGGCGACAGTGGCGCGTCGGGCTGCACCGGCCGCGCCGGGCCAAGTCGATCCAGCGTATCGCTGAGCAATGGCGGCGGCGGGGTGTTGTCCACATGCATGCGGCGCAGCATGTCCTCGTCGGTGCCGGTCAGCAGGCGCATGTGCTCCAGTTGCGCGTCGCTGAAACCATCGGTGCGATGGCCGATGCGTCGCAGCAGTTTTCGCCCGTCCCACAGACGCGGGTTTTCCGTTTCACAGACCCAGGCCCCGTCGGCGTTGTGCGCAAGCGTCGGTGCGTAGGCCCGGGGACGTCGCGGATGGCGCAGGCGGTGTTTCCCGGAAGCCGGATCCTTGGTCACCTCGAACAGGTGTTGATCCAGGCGCAACAGGTGTTTGTCCCCCAGCGTATGAACGCCGTGCGCATCGGGGCGGGCCGGGCTCGGCAGGGTCTGTTCCGGCAGGCGATAGGGCGCCAGATCCGGATTCCACAGGCGGGTCTGGCCATCGGCCAACTGCACCGGTTTCAGGCCTTCGACAAACGACGACAGCTTGACCCGTGCGACACGTCCCAGGCTGGCGCCAGCGGCGAAGGCGCCGAGCTGGACGATGCTTTGCAGCACGCCAATGGCTTGCTCACCCGCTTCGGCCAAATGCCCTTCGGCCATGTCGACGATGCCTTCAAAGACGCCGTCGAGCAGTTGATACGTGGTGTAGGCCAGCATCAATTCGCCGAGCCCCGGCACCAGCGGGGTCACCACCAGCAGCGCCACGTTGAAGATATCCGAGAGGATTTTCCCCAGGTTGTCCCACCAGGCCCAGCGGGCCATGCGGTCGGCATACTCGGTGGAAATGGCGATCTCCCGGGCGTCATTGAAAATCTTGTTGAGTTTCTGCTGATGGAAGTAGGCCCAGAGACTGCCGGTGTAACGGGTATCGCGATCGTCCTGGACTTTCGTCAGACGAAAGCGCAGATCGGGGTGATCCACAGGCGTTTCGCGCCAACTGGGCAGGTGGGTTCCCGGTGGTACTACGTGCCATTTCACGGTGCTCAGGCGGGCGTTCAAGCCTGTAAAAAAATGCCCGCGCTGCTGATGGTTGACGAACTGGCTGAAAAACCGCTGATAGCTGCCGGCGGAGTCGCGGTCGCGCAGTTGCCGCGTCAGTTCCGCCATGAAGTCCAGCGCCGAGGGGTATTGTTTGAGCGGATGTTCCGGGTCATGGGGCACATAGGCAATCACCGGAACCGGGGCATTGGCGGTGTCCACGTCAGGGGCTATTAGGGTGATACCGGTCAGCGCCGTATCCATCATGGCGAGGTTGTAGTAGTTGATGGCACGCCCGCGCCAGCGCAGGTTGCGCCGGTCATCGAGCATGCCCTGAATGACCTCGTAGGCGTCGCGGTCAATGTCCTTTTTTGCCAGAGCCAACTGGGCACAGACGCTCAATGTACTTTTTTGACTGAAGATAACCCGGTACTGCAAAACCTGGCGGGCCACACGGTTGCCCGAGCGCAGAAAATCGTTGAGATGCTGCTCGTATCGGGCGCCGATATTCAGCTCGCGGCACAGTGACTTGAACTGCTCGATACTCACTTTGTGCTTGAGCGGCCTGACCGTGAAGTGGCCATTGGCGTCGGGGCGGGTAATGAACTCCGAGGCCGGGCTGAACGCTTCATCGCGGGAGAAATTATGCAATGCTGCGTCGAGCAGCGAGACGGTCCGGCTGGTGGTTGCACCGGCAAAGTCATGGGCCCACCACGCGCTGTTGACGGGGGCGTACAGGCGCAGCCAGGTGTTCTCGACGTCGTCCTCGACGCCGAAGCGCTGTCGCAACGCCTGCTGTAATAACGGTTTGGCGAAGGCGTAGACGTCTTGCAGACTGCTCAAGGCCTTGTCCACTTCGTTTTGTGCTTTCCAGGCATTTTGCATCTGCTGTTGCAGACGCCGGTGTTCGGCGTCCGATACCTCTTGATACCAGACCGGCAGTTTCAGTCGGTGCAGCTGCAATTCATTGACCCGCTTTGCTGAGCTTGCGCGCAGCCAGGCCGGGATGGCTTTTTCGATCGTCTGATAATGAACACTGACATCCGGTGAGACGAGGTGCGCCGTGCGTGGCGGTTGCCCCTGCGGGGAAAGGGTGGGCATTGCTGGATCGTCCTTGATCAAAAATGGAACGATCAGCCTAGGCAAGGACAGTGGGTGAAAAAAGCGCAAATACCCGGTTGAAAGCGCCGGGGTTGCGTACGGAGCCTTCGAAAAACACGGAGGGAAAAATACACAGTTACCACCACGTCACAGTGCTTTCGTGGCTTAGCGGGCGGCGGTGACCTCCGGCGCCTGGCACATCGTGTGCGTGCCCGGTTGCAGGTATGGCGAAAGGATCGGCGCCATGCCCTTGAGCACCTGCACCGGCAGCGCCGAGGTGAACTTGAAGTTCTCCGCCGAGCGCCCGGGGACGAACGCAGTGAGCGTGCCGAAGTGGTTGTTGCCGATGTAGAACACGAAGGTCGCGGTACGGTTGATCGACTTCGAACTGAGGATGCGCCCGCCGGAGCCGATGGCTTCGATGCGGTTGTCGCCGGTTCCGGTCTTGCCGCCCATCACCAGCGGGGTGCCGTCGGCGGTCTTGAAACTGCCGGACACCCGTTTCGCCGTACCCGAGTCCACCACTTGCGACAACGCTTCGCGCATCGCTGTGGCGACCTCCGATGGCATCACCCGTTTGCCCACATGCGGGTCGTTGGTCAGACGCGTTTCATACGGGGTGTCTGCAGCAAAGTGCAGGCTGTCGATGCGCAGGGTCGGCATGCGCACGCCGTCGTTGAGGATGGTGCCGATCAGTTCGGCGAGTGCCGCCGGGCGGTCGCCGGAGCTGCCGATGGCGGTGGCCAGCGACGGCACCAGATGGTCGAACGGATAGCCGACTTTCTGCCAGCGCTGGTGGATTTCCAGGAACGCTTCGATCTCAAGCATGGTGCGGATGCGGCTGTCACGGGCGCCCTTGTGCTTGCTCTTGAACAGCCAGCTGTAGACTTCCTGACGCTCGAACTGGCTGGCCTTGACCACCTGGCTGAAGGTGGCGTCCGGGTTGTGCAGCAGATAGCCCATCAACCACAGGTCCAGCGGGTGGACCTTGGCGATGAAGCCCTGATCCGGCAGATCGTAGGTGCCCGGGCCGTAGGCGTCGTACAACCGGATCAGGCGATCGTCGGTGAGTTTCTCGGTGAGCTTGGCGCCTTTGAGGTGCGCGCGCACGAAGCTGTTGAAGTCTTCCTGACTGGCATTGGGCAGCAGATAACGATGCACCGCGGCCATGCGGATCGGGGTCGGGCGCATGCTGTCGAGGAAGGTGTCGAGGCGCGCCTGAGTGTCCTTGTTCTTGTACTTCTTCCAGAACTTGAGCAGGAACGAAGTCCCCTCGCGATCGGCAAAACTGGCCAGGTATTCCTGACGTCGCGGGTCGCGGTCGTCCTTGAGCAGTTCGGCGCTGCTGTTGGGGCCGGAGTAGGTGACGTAACGCACCACGTCGCGCATCAGGCGAATGAATGGCAGGTTGATCGACTCGCGCAGCGCATCGCGCAGGGTCGGCAGGCGGCCGTTGTCTTCCTTGCGAAAGTTGTGGAACACATGCAGGCCGCCACCGGTGAAGAACGCCTCGCCGGGGCTGGCCGAATATTTGCGGTCGAGCGCGGCGCCGAGCATTTTCGACAGATCGTGGTCCTTGTTCTGGATCAGGTAATCGATCACCCACTGGCTGAGGCGGTCCTGATCCGGCACCTGGACTTTCTTCAGTTCCGGCACCGTCATGGCGCCGTACTTGTCATGCAGCTCGGAGATGATCTGCAGGTACGTGGTAAGCACGCGCATCTTTGCCGTCGAGCCGAGCTCCAGCTTGCTGCCCTCGTTGATGTCGAACGGCTGGTCGGTGCTATCGGTCTGCACCCGCACCCGCGAGCCGTCCGGGGTCAGTTCGAACAGGGTGAAGCTGTAGCGCACCTGGGTGGTGCTGGTGGGGGTGAGCAGGCGTTCGCCGATCAGGCCGATCTGCCCGGCAAACGTGGGGTCGGCGAGCTTTTTCAGGTAATCGGTAGCCTGGGTCTGCAACTCGCCCTGCAAGGTGCTGGTGGCCGACAGGTCGAGGCGATCGAGGTCGTACAGCGGACGGTTGAGCATCGTCGCCAGACGACTGCGAGCGACGCTGATGCCCTTGTTGGTTTCGATCGGCTGAAGGGTCGGCTGGGTCTGCCAGTCGCGGTAAGTGACCTTGCTCGCCAGTGCGGCATCGGCCAGCGCGCTGTCGATCACGCCGCCCTGTTTGAGCAGGCGCAAGTGGCTGTCGGTGAGGTCGGCGAGTTCTTCGCGGCCTTTGGTCAGGTAATGCGAAGGACGGCGCTGGGCGATCATCAGCGAGAGCATTTCGCGCAGGGCCAGGCCTTTGTCGGCCATGGTTTTCGCATCGGTGGCCGGGCTGTTCAGCTGTGCATTGGCCTGGTTGAAATCGCTGCCGTACCAGACCCGCAAACCTTCAGCCATGCCGTGTACTTCACCGTGCCCCGGCACAGCGGAAAGCGGCACGCTGTTGAGGTAGTCGCGGATAATGTTCTGCCGCGCGCCGAGGGTTTGCGGGCCGGGCTGATAGGCGCGCACGCTGGCGGAAAGCATCTGGCGGATCTTCTCGGCGCCGGACACCGTCAGGCCATCGGGCGAGTGCCGGTACTTCTCCAGTTGCGTCGCCAGGGTGCTGCCGCCCGCCGATTGCCCCGGCAGATGGAGCAACTTCGCCACTTGCGACCACGCGGCCATGCCGAAACGCGGCCAGTCCACCGCCGGGTTGGCCAGCGGTTGCTTGGGGTCGAGCAGAAAGCGGTTTTCGATGAACAGCAGACTGCTGACCACCACCGGCGGAATCGCCGCAAAACTCGAATACAGCTGCTGCGGGTACTTGTACTGATACAACGGCGCAGCGCGGCAATCGGTGATCGACAGCCCGGCCTGGATCTTTTCCGAATAAGGCACGAACAGGCCCTTGTCGGTATAGCTCAGCAGCGCGGGTGAAAATCGCGTCTGCTCGGTGATCACATAATTGCGCTTGAGCAGGCGTGGCAGGAATTCATCGAGAGAGCTGTAGCCCAGACGCAGATCGAACGGCCCGTTGCCCGGATAGCGGATCGCTTCGCTGGGGCCGGGCTCCAACTGGTATTTGAGCGAAGCGGCGTACTGGCTCAGCTCCCGGGACTGGAAACGCGAGGTACGCATCTCCTTGCTCGCCGCCAGACCCACCACGATGGCGATAATCAGCAGCAATAACCAGAACGCCTTCCAGCCATGCCGGCTGCGGCGTTTTTTGGGGGGGACAGGCGCTTCATCCACACGTTCAGTCGGAACCACGGCTTTACTCGAATCGGTTTGCCACAAAGCGCCCATAGTCGATTGATCCATTCACGCAGATTGATCGGACTTGACTGAAGCTTAGACGGTGGTTGGTGATGGGGAAAAAAAAGTGCGGGGAAGCCATCTGAACAAAACTGGAGTCGCTGGCTATTTTGAGTGGAGGTTAACTGTGGTGAGGGGATTTATCTGTGGTGAGGGGATTTATCCCCGATGGGGCGCGAAGCGGCCCCTGAACAAGGGGCTACGCATTTTAATAGCTGGGCCTGCTGCGCAGTCCATCGGGGATAAATCCCCTCGCCACAGATAAGTCCCCTCACCACATTCAAATCTCCTGACCACAGATGAATTGACATGATTTAGTTTCAGTAATGGGCCTAGAGCCAGCAGGCGTCCCAAAGCGGGTAGTCGCCAATCCGCTCCACCAATCCTGCCCGTAGCGGATTGGCGATGATGTAACGGGCGAACGGTTTCAAGTCTTCGCCATCACGGATGGCGCGGTCGTGATAGCCGGTTTGCCACAATCGACCGCGACGACCGGTTTTCCTGTTAACGGCTTGGGTGCAGCGCGCCTTTATCGCGCCAACGATTTTGCCAAGATTGTCGCTTTTCAACTGCATCAACCAATGAAAGTGATCAGGCATGACCACCCAGGCGATGGACTCTACTAAGCCTTGTTCATGGGCGTGACGAAACTCTGCAACCAATAAACGGCCTGTGCGCCAGTCGGAAAATACGGGGTGGCGGTCATACACCACTGAAGTGACGAAATAGGCTCGGTCTGTTTCCGAATGTCGTCCTAAACGAAGACGGTAGGAATTTGGTTTGACTGGCATGTTCGCTCCCTGCGTTCAGTAATCAAGGCCTGAAGGCTAGTGGCGGATTACTTGAGCCGGGTCTGTAAATGCCGTAGGAATTTTCGTTTTTCAGGCGGGGCGGGGAATATTGACGTCACGTGTGGCGAGGGGATTTATCCCCGATGGGGCGCGAAGCGGCCCTGACCAAGGGTGATCACATTTTAAGAGCTTGGGCCTGCTGCGCAGTCCATCGGGGATAAATCCCCTCACCACAAAAAGCTTTCAACGCAATGGGCCATATGAACTGAGGAGTACCGGTTTAGAGCTGTTTAATCTTCAAGACCACCAAAGCAGGGGCATGACGGTGCACCCATGCTGTGCAATACTCGCCGGCCTTTTTGGTGGCGACTATTCCTACGTAAAGCAGTTAATGCCTCTCCGTAAACCGGCTTTCTTCCGAGAGTTCCCGCTGAATGTTGTGGTTTATAGAGTGAAAAGCCCTGTCACAAGCTTTTTATACTGCACGCCCCGCTGATCTTGCAGGTCGGGACCTGCGAGACGCGTTTGCCCACGAGGCCGGCGCGGTTTCGGGAAGTTCAGGCCTATCGGTCGACGCTTCGCCACTCGGTGGTCATATCCAATAACAAGACGAGGTTGTATCCCTATGCCAGTCGGCAATCACCTGCCCCATGGCGAGACCGCTCACGGCGGTCCGCTCAAACGCGAACTCGGTGAACGGCATATCCGCCTGATGGCGCTCGGCGCCTGTATTGGCGTCGGCCTGTTCCTGGGTTCGGCCAAGGCCATTGAAATGGCCGGTCCGGCGATCATGCTTTCCTACATCCTCGGCGGTCTGGCGATCCTGGTGATCATGCGCGCCCTCGGTGAAATGGCCGTGCACAATCCGGTGGCCGGCTCGTTCAGCCGCTATGCCCAGGATTACCTCGGTCCGCTGGCGGGCTTTCTCACCGGCTGGAACTACTGGTTCCTGTGGCTGGTGACCTGCGTCGCGGAAATCACCGCCGTCGCCGTGTACATGGGCATCTGGTTCCCCGATGTGCCGCGCTGGATCTGGGCCCTCGCGGCGCTGGTCAGCATGGGCTCGATCAACCTGATCGCGGTAAAGGCCTTCGGTGAATTCGAGTTCTGGTTCGCCCTGATCAAGATCGTCACCATCATTGCCATGGTCATCGGCGGCGTCGGCATCATTGCCTTCGGTTTCGGCAACGACGGCGTGGCGCTGGGGATTTCCAACCTGTGGGCCCACGGCGGCTTCATGCCCAACGGCGTGACCGGTGTGCTGATGTCCCTGCAAATGGTCATGTTCGCCTACCTCGGTGTCGAGATGATCGGCCTGACCGCCGGTGAAGCGAAGAATCCGCAGAAGACCATTCCCGATGCGATCGGCTCGGTGTTCTGGCGCATTCTGCTGTTCTACGTCGGCGCGCTGTTCGTGATCCTGTCGATCTATCCGTGGAACGAAATCGGCACCCAGGGCAGCCCGTTCGTGATGACCTTCGAACGTCTGGGCATCAAGACCGCCGCCGGCATCATCAACTTCGTGGTGATCACTGCGGCGCTGTCGTCGTGCAACGGCGGCATCTTCAGCACCGGGCGCATGCTCTACAGCCTGGCGCAGAACGGCCAGGCCCCGGCCGGTTTCGCCAAGACCTCCAACGGCGTGCCACGCCGCGCATTGCTGCTGTCGATTTTCGCGCTGCTGATCGGCGTGTTGCTCAACTACCTGGTGCCGGAGAAAGTCTTCGTCTGGGTCACCTCGATCGCCACCTTCGGCGCGATCTGGACCTGGGTGATGATCCTGCTGGCGCAACTGAAATTCCGCAAAGGCCTGAGCGCCAGCGAGCGTGCCGGCCTGAAATACAAAATGTGGTTGTACCCGGTCAGCTCGTACTGCGCGCTGGCGTTCCTGGTGCTGGTGGTCGGCCTGATGGCGTACTTCCCGGACACCCGCGTGGCGCTGTATGTGGGGCCGGTGTTCCTGGTGCTGCTGACCGTGTTGTTCTACGTGTTCAAGCTGCAGCCGACCGGTGAAACGCAGGGTGCGGTGCGTTCGGCCACTTGATGTAGCGCGATAGCAAAAGCAAAAGATCGCAGCCTGCGGCAGCTCCTACACGGGACATGTATTCACCCTGTAGGAGCTGCCGCAGGCTGCGATCTTTTGCCGTTTTACCGCCGGTCTGAAAGAGCGATACAAAGCGGCCGCTCAGGCTCAAACCTGTATCACATTGCAATCTCGCGCGGCAGTGAACCGAGGCGCAGGCATGAGGGCGAGCGAATTTCTCCAACGAGAGCTCAGTCACCGGCAGGTCGTGCTGTTCTTCCTGCTTGCCACCTCGTTGTACGTCCTGCCACTGATCCTCGCCGACTTCCCGTACATCGACGACAACTGGCGCACGCTGGCCGCCGGCAATGCCTGGGCCGGGCAAGGGAGGTTGTTTGCCGACTGGTTTTTTCAGGCGCTGACGTTCACGGGGGCCGCGCCGAACATCTATCCGCTACCCCTGTTACTCGCCACCCTTGCCATGTCGCTGGCACTGACCCGCCTGACCTTTCACTACTTCGCCGAACCGACGCTGGCCTGCTGTCTGGTGCCGTTGCCGCTCTGGTATAACCCGTTCCTGCTGCAGAATCTGTCCTATCAATACGACGGCCCGATCATGGCCCTGAGCATGGTCGCGGCGATCTACGCCATCACGTTCGAAGGTGCATCGCGGGTGCAGCGCTGGCTGGTGCCGGCGGCGTTGCTGGCGCTGGCGATCGGGCTGTATCAGATCAGCTTCAATGTGTTTCTCGGTCTTTGTTGTGTCGAGTTGATCAGGGCTGTTCAGCGGCGAACGCAGTGGCCGGAGATTCTGCGGATGCTGGGCTGGAAACTCGCACAAGCGGGCCTGGGCATCCTGATCTACAGCGCCACGGCGTACCCGTTCATGGAACCGTTGCGAAAAACGGATCTGTTGAACCTGGACGCCGATCCGCTGTTGCAGATCGGCATCAATTTCGCTCGGGTCCTGGAGAAAGTCGCGCTGCTGTTTCACGGCGGCTACCCGTGGGTTTTCGCTGCGCTGGTGTTGTGTGCGATCGCCGGCTGTGTGCGCCTGATTCAGTACCGCCAGAACCGTTGGTCAACCCTGTTGCTGTGCTTGCTGACGCTGCCAGTGCTGGTCTTGCTGGTGCCGGGGATCACGCTGCTGTTCCGTGACTTCAATGAGGGCGCGCGCACCCTGATGGGCTTCGGCGTGTTGCTGTTGGGATTGTTCTATCTGGCGCACGTTGCGCTGGCATCCGCGCACCGTCGCTTGCCGTTGCTGCTGATCATTGCGCTGCTGGCGACTCTCTCGCTGTCCTTCGCCTACGGCCGGGTACTGAATCTGCAGAAAACCTTCGCCAGCAGCGCGCTGTACAGCCTGAGCCACGACATCGCTGCCCATCGCGAACTGCGTGAAGCCAAGCGGATCTATCTCTCGATCAGCTATTCCGATCGCTGGCTGGCCAGTGCGACCGGTTCATTCAAGCGGCTGCCGGTGCTGCACTATCTGCTCAACGTCGACTACTTCATGCTCGCGGAAAATCTGCCGTCAGCAGGCATTACCAACGTGGTCGCCGAACGCGAACGGCGCAATGCCACCCGCGTCGGTTATCAGGGGTTTCCAGCGCTGGTGGACAGCCTGTATTACCGGATTTACCTGATTGGCGATTACGGTTTCATCGTCATGAAAGAGCCGCCGCCCCACCGCCTGCTCAGTTGGTGACGAGGCTCAGGCTGCCGCCACTTCCTGCGGCTCAAAGCTGTCTGCTCGCGCCATCTGCCACATCCGCGAATAGAACTCGCCATTCACCTCACCCGTGAGCAACTCCCCCGGTTTCAGAAACACATGCAGCTGCGAGAACAGTTTGATCTCGGTCGCCGACATGCGCCGCACCAGGTGCTTGGCCGACAGTTGCGACGGATGCTCAAGGCCGGCTGCCGCCAACATTTCCGCCAACGCCTTGAGCGTGTTGCGGTGGAAGTTGTAGACGCGCTGGGCCTTGTCCGGGACGACGAGGGCGCGTTGGCGAAGAGCGTCCTGGGTAGCGACGCCGGTCGGGCATTTGTTGGTGTGGCAGCTTTGCGACTGGATGCAGCCGATGGCGAACATGAAGCCGCGCGCGGAGTTGGCCCAGTCGGCGCCGATGGCCAGCACGCTGGCGATGTCGAAGGCACTGACGATCTTGCCGCTGGCGCCGAGTTTGATCTTGTCGCGCAGGTTCAGGCCGACCAGGGTGTTGTGTACGAACAGCAGGCCTTCGCGCATCGGCACGCCGATGTGGTCGGTGAACTCCACGGGCGCTGCGCCGGTACCGCCTTCCTTGCCGTCGACCACGATGAAGTCCGGCAGGATGCCGGTTTCCAGCATGGCCTTGGCGATGCCCATGAATTCCCACGGATGCCCGAGGCAGAACTTGAAGCCCACCGGTTTGCCGCCGGACAGTTCACGCAGTTGCTGGATGAAATGCATCATTTCGATCGGCGTGGAAAACGCGCTGTGGCGTGACGGCGAGATGCAGTCTTCGCCCATCATGATGCCGCGGGTGTCGGCGATTTCCTGGGTGACCTTGTGCTTGGGCAGGATCCCGCCGTGGCCGGGTTTGGCGCCCTGGCTCATCTTGATTTCGATCATCCGCACCTGCGGATTCTGTGCCTGAGTGGCGAAGCGCTCCGGGTCGAAACGGCCGTCGCTGGTGCGGCAGCCGAAGTAGCCGCTGCCCAGTTCCCAGGTCAGGTCGCCGCCGTGTTCACGGTGATACGGGCTGATGCTGCCTTCGCCGGTGTCGTGGGCGAAGTTGCCGAGCTTGGCGCCCTGGTTCAACGCGCGGATGGCGTTGGCGCTGAGCGAGCCGAAGCTCATCGCCGAGATGTTGAACACCGAGGCTGAATACGGCTGGGTGCACTGCGGGCCGCCGACGGTGACGCGGAAACTGCTTGGGTCGCTCAACGGCGCCGGGCGCATCGAGTGGCCGATGAATTCGAAGCCCGATTGATAGACGTCGATCAGCGTGCCGAAGGGTTTGTCGGCGCTTTCATTTTTCGCCCGCGAATACACCAGCGAGCGCTGGGCGCGGGAGAAGGGCAGGGCGTCGCTGTCGGATTCCAGCAGGTACTGGCGGATCTCCGGGCGGATGCCTTCGACCAGATAGCGGATGTTGCCCAGGATCGGGTAGTTGCGGCGCACCGCGTGCGGGCTCTGCAGCAGGTCGAACAGACCGAGCAGGCTCAGCACGCCGGTGACAGCGGTGATCGGCCACAGCCAGTCGTGTTCGAGAAAGGGCAGGCTGGCGAGGGTGAAAATCACGCAGACGGCAAAGAAGGCGTAGCGGCTCAGGAGTGACAGGCTCATACGGTTTCCTTGGTTCGGACTCAATGGTTTGCAAACCTGTGGCAGCAGGCGGGCCTGTTGATGAGATTTATTGTGGTGAGGGGATTTATCCCCGATGGGTGGCGAAGCCGCCCCAAAACCATTCACTGCGGTTTAACTGAAAGACCGCATGCGTAGACTTGGGGCTGCTGCGCAGCCCATCGGGGATGAATCCCCTCACCACAGAGAATCTGTCGACACAGGAAAGCATTTCCACGCGTTATCAGGCGTTCTGCGCCTGGAGAAAAATCGAAAACAGCTCCGACTGGGATTTGATCCCCAGCTTGCTGTACATGTGTTTCTTATGGACTTTCACGGTTTCTACGGAGATTTCCAGCTTACGGGCGATTTCTTTACTGGAGCAACCGCTGAGCATCAAACGCCCGACATCCAGCTCCCGGGCGGTCAGTTGCGCACCCTTGAGTTGTTGCACCGAGGCTTCCAGTTGCACTCGCCAGTCGGCCGCAGCTGGCGCGGCAGCGAGGGCCACGGTCTGGTTGATCTCGTACGGCAGGCGCTGACGCAACAGGCCCAGCACCCACGGCTGGATCAAAGACAGCAAAGCGATCTGTTCGCCAGTGAAACGTTTTTCACTGCCCAGCGACAGGCACAACGTGCGCTCGCCTTCGAGTTGGCAATTGAACTGGATTTCGTCGGCGACCACATTCAGACGAAAGTATCGCTGGTAATACTCGGTCAGCTCGAAATGCTCCGGCGCCACCTCGGACAGGCGGTACAGCCCGGTACGCGACTGCTCGCGGCAGGCGATGTAGAACGGGTCGAGCAGGTACAAGCCGCGCAGATAATCCTGAAACAGCGGGTCGGGGCTACCGTCCTCGCCGGGGCATTCGGCGAATACCTGCGGGTGCTGATCGGCGCTGAACAGCAGCACCACCCAGCTATCGAACGCCACGTACTGGTCGAGCAAACGCACCAGTTGCGCCCAGAAATTCGGCTTGTCGAGCGCGTCGATCAGTTGCCCGACGGCGCGGTGCCAGGTGATGTCATCAAACGAAACGGTCATGGATCTACCCCTATCGGGTTACCCCGGCCGCGTGATTCCCTGGCCGGTTGCTTGCTGCGCATACTGGCCCACAGACAGCCACCGGGCAATCTTTCGGCGCCCGCTGCCCATCACAAGGAATTCTCATGAAAGTCGAACTCGCCCAACTGGCGGGCCGTGACAATGGCACCGCATACAACCTCGAACGCGCCCTCGCGGCGATCGCGGCGTGCGCGGCCGACACGCAATTGATCGTGTTCCCGGAAACCCACCTGATGGGCTTTCCGAGCGCCGACACTGTGGCGCAGATCGCCGAGCCGCTGGATGGCCAGACCGTCAGCGCGGTGCTGGCCGCCGCCCGCGAGCGCAATATCGCCGTGGTGATCGGCATGGCCGAAAGCGACAACGGGCGCTTCTACAACACCACGCTGCTGATCACCCCGGAAGGCATCGCGCTGAAATATCGCAAGACCCACCTCTGGGCTTCGGATCGCGGCGTGTTCGAGCCCGGCGACCGCTATGCCACTTGCGAGTGGAACGGCGTGCGCGTCGGCCTGCTGATCTGCTACGACATCGAGTTCCCCGAATCCGCCCGCGCACTGGCGCAACTGGGCGCCGAATTGCTGATCGTGACCAACGGCAACATGGACCCGTACGCCCCGACTCACCGCACCGCAATCATGGCCCGCGCCCAGGAAAACCAGGCGTTTGCGCTGATGGTCAACCGCGTTGAGGCCGGGGATGACGGCTTGATGTTTGCCGGCGGCAGTGCGCTGGGGGATCCGCTGGGGGAATTGCTGTTCGAAGCGGGGCGTGAGGAAGGGCAGTTCAGCGTCGAGCTGGATTTCGACCGGTTGGAGGTTGCGCGCAAGGATTACCGCTACCTGGATGATCAGCGTTTGAAACTGCCGGGGGAGGTGGTGGAGCACGCTTCTGGATTGCGTGAGTTGCTGATTCCTGCGCGCTGATCCGGGTTCTGTGTCGGTCGGGCTGACGCCTTCGCGAGCAAGCTCGCTCCCACAGGGGAGCGCGGTCACTGTGGGAGCGAGCTTGCTCGCGAAGAGACCAGTCCAGACAACACACCTGCTTGATCCAAAAAACAACAAAGCCACACCCGAAACATTCGCCGAACTCGGCTCTGCCATAAATCCAATAACATTCGGAGTAAGTCGCCCATGGCTCGTTTGCAACGCACCCTGTCATTAGGCTCGGTGGTGCTGTTCGGCATCGCCTACATGACGCCGATCATTGTCCTCGGCACTTTCGGCATCCTCGCGCAATCCACCGCCGGCATGGTCCCGGCCGCGTATCTGGCGGCACTGGTGGCGATGTTCTTCACCGCCATGAGCTACGGGCGCATGGCCGCCGCGTTCCCGGTCGCCGGTTCCGCCTACAGCTACGTGCGCAAGGCGATCAGCCCCAAGCTTGGCTTCATCGCCGGTTGGGCGGTATTGCTCGATTATCTGTTCTTGCCGATGGCGATCTGGCTGATCGGCGCGGCGTACCTCGCTTCGGCGTTCCCGTCGATCCCGCAGTGGATCTGGGTACTGGCGTTCATCGGCATCACCAGCGCGATCAACATCATCGGTTTGAAACTGGCCAACGGCATCAACGCCTTGCTGATGCTGGTGCAATTTCTGGTGCTGATCGCCTTCGTCGCGCTGTGCGTGCACTACGTCGGCGGCGATGCACGCACGCCGTTGTGGTCGATCAAACCGTTTTTCAACGGCGACATGCAGATGCCGCTGATCATGAGCGGCGCGGCCATCGCCTGTTACTCGTTCCTCGGTTTCGACGCGGTCAGCACGCTGACCGAAGAGACCCGCGACCCACGCCGCACCATTCCACGGGCGATCATGTTGATCACTCTGATCGGCGGGCTGATCTTCGTTGGTGTGTCGTACTTCGTGCAGATCGCGCACCCGTTATCGCAGTTCGACAGCGTCGACTCGGCGGCCTATGAAATTGCGCGCAACATCGGTGGCGATCTGTTCGTCTCGATCTTCCTCGTTGGCTTGATCGTCGGCCAGTTCGCCTCGGGGCTATCCGCTCAGGCCAGTGGTTCGCGCCTGCTGTTTGCCATGGGCCGCGACGGCGTGTTGCCCAAGTCATTTTTCGGCGCCTTGCATGCGCGCTTCGGCACACCGGTCAACAGCATCCTGCTGTGTGCAGTGGTGGCGTTGCTGGCGCTGAAACTCGACGTGACCACGTCCACTTCGTTCATCAACTTCGGCGCGTTCCTGGCGTTCAGTCTGGTCAACCTGTCGGTGATCTTTCATTACTGGATCGGCGGCGAGAAAAAGGGCCCGCGTGAGCTGGTGCTGTTTCTGCTCTTCCCGTTCATCGGGCTGGTGGCGGACTTGTGGCTGATGGTCAGCCTGGATCACCTGGCGGTGTATCTGGGCCTGAGCTGGCTGGCGATTGGCGTGGTGTATCTGGCGGTGCTCACGGGCGGCTTTCGTCGTCAGCCGCCGGAGATGGATTTTCAGGAAGCGACCTGAGACACCTCAGGCTGCGGGTCGGCTCTGGCGCATCGGTAACTCGACGCGAAAGGTTGTGCCCACGCCCGGTTCGCTGCGGACCGAAATGTCGCCACCGTGTTTTTTCACGATGCCATAGGACAGGGAAAGGCCCAGCCCGGTGCCCTGACCGACCGGTTTGGTGGTGAAAAACGGATCGAAGATTTTCTGCAGGATGTCCGGCGCGATTCCCGCGCCGGTATCCGCGACTTCCACCCAGGCCGTGTCCTGCTGCTGCCCGGTACGCAAAGTGATGGTGCCGCGCTCGGGGCCCATGGCCTGCGCCGCGTTGACCACCAGATTCATGATCACCTGATTGATTTGTGACGGCAGGCACTCGATGTCCGGCAGCGGCTGATATTCCTTGATCACATCGGCCTTGTACTTGAGTTCGCTCGCGACAATATTCAGCGTCGAGTCGATGCCTTGTTGCAGATTGGCCCACTGCCATTGCTGATGGGTATCGACCCGGGAGAAATCCTTCAGATCCTTGACGATCTGTCCGACCCGGCCAATGCCTTCCTTGGATTCGCGGATCAACACCGGAATGTCTTCGAGCAGAAAATCCAGATCGGCGTCTTTGCGCAGTTGCTCAAGCCGGGCCACGGATTCGCTGTCTGGCGTGGGGCCCAGCGTCTGCCAGGCATCGAGTACGCTCAACAATTGGTTGAAGTAGCCGTCGAGGGTGCCGAGGTTGGAGGAGATAAAGCCGATCGGGTTATTGATTTCATGGGCCACGCCGGCCGCCATTTGCCCCAGTGACGCAAGCTTTTCCGACTGCACCAACTGACTTTCCAGTTGCTTGCGTTCATCTATTTCGCGCTGCAGTTCTTCGCTGGCCTGCTTGAACTGCGCGGTACGCTGATCCACCAGATGTTCCAGATGATGCATCTGCAACGAGGCGCGTTCGGTCATCTGCCATTTGGTCAGCAGGGTGTTGGCCATCTGCTGCACTTCGATGTTGTCGAACGGCTTTTTCAGGATCAGTAACCGGTCATGCGCCTGCAGACGTTCGAGCAGTTCATCCCAGGAATAATCCGAGTAGGCGGTACACACCACCACCTGCAACAGCGGGTCTTGCTGCCATAGATGCTCGATGGTTTTCGCGCCGTCCCAGCCGTCGGGCATGCGCATGTCGACGAAGGCCAGCGCGTAAGGGCGTTGTTCCTGCAAGGCCTGCATCAGTTTGCCCAGACCTTCCTCGCCGCCGTAGGCCGAGTCCAGCTCGAACGGCGGACGTTCGGCACGAATCTGAGCGCCAAACAGTGCTGCTTCCATCTCGTCCAGCTCCACTGACTGTGCTGCCGGTGGCGCGAGGATCTTGCGGAAGTCTTCATGAATCGACGGCATGTCGTCGATCAGCAGAATGCGGCGGTTCGCCAGCTCGCTCATGCGTTCTCCGTGACGCTGATCAGGGGGATCTGCAAGGTGAACAGCGCGCCTTTGCCCGGTCCGTCGCTGTGCGCGGTGAGGTGCCCGTTCATCTCGATGGCCGCCAGCGCGCAGCTGTGCAGACCGAAGCCGTGACCTTCCTTACGGGTGGTGAAACCGTGGGCAAAGATCCGCGTCATGTTTTCCGGCGCGATGCCTTCGCCGTCGTCCCTGACGCTGATTTCGAGGAAGTTGTCATCGACGATCCTTACCGCCAGGGTCATGGTGCGGGGGCGGTTGCTGAGGTCGGACATGGCGTATTTGGCGTTGCTGATGAGGTTGATCAGGATCAGCAGCAAACGGTGTTTGTCGCCCATCACCTGCGGCACCTCGGCGTACTCCTTGACCACCGTGACGTGATGCCGGGTCAGGGCTCCGGCGTTCATGCGCAACGCATCTTCGAGCAGCTCATTGATAAACAGCGGCTCGGTCATGCTGTTGGCGCCGGCATAGGATTGCTGGGTGGCGACGATGTCCTTGATGTGATCGACGCTTTTGTTCATCTGGTTCAATTCGTCGATCATTTCCTGCTGTTCCTGGGCGATGGCTCCGACCAACTGGTTGAGATAACCGGGGAGCAATTTGCCCTTGGCGTCTTCGCTGAGAAAGGCGCCGAGGTCGTGCGGGTGCTCGTTGATCAGTTGCATCGCCTTGCCCAGGCCCTGGGTCTTGCTGCTGCGCAGCTTGCGCGCGATCAGATCGCTGGAAATGTTCACGCTGTTGAGCACGTTGCCGACGTTGTGCAGCACGTTGGTGGCGATTTCCGCCATGCCGGCCTGACGTGCAGCGTCGAGCAGTTCGCTCTGGGCGTTCTTCAGTTCCCGGGTGCGCTCTTCGACGCGTTGCTCAAGCGCATCGTTGGCGGTTTGCAGGGCTGTATTGACCCGATTGATCTCGGCGAAACTGCCGATCAGGCGGATGGCCAGCCACACCAGCGACAACATCAGCAGCACCGAGAACAGCAGCAGGTAGAAGTGGTATTGGCGGTCGACCTGATCGACACGCTGTTGATCGCGATCGAGCATGGTGGTGATGTTGTCGAGGCGTTCGGCGACGGGAATGTTTTCGATGCTTTCGAGCAACTGATTCACCAGTGGCTGCTCGCGAGCGATCAGGCTGATGTGGTTGCTGAGGATTTTGACCGGGGTTTGAAACGCCTGCGGCAGGCGCTGTGCGTTGACCGTGAGTTTGTTCAGACCCACCTCGATGTCGGCGGCCCGGTCATCGGAGGTGACCTGGGCAAACTCCAGCGCACTGAGCAGCAGGTCGTAGGTATCGGTGGTGATGTTCTCCAACTGGGATTTATCGAAGTCCGACAGGTTGGCCAGTTGTTGCTGAATGTCGTCTTCGGCGGTGGGCAAAAACGCCAGAGAGTTGCGCAGCAAGGCGTTGTGCGATTTGAACTGTTCGACCAGCCGGGTCTTTTCCTGCATCGCTTGCAGGAAACTCTCATAGGCCTCGTTCCACTGCGTCGAATCGTTTCGACCATGCCCCGATTCTATGGCGTCGAAGCGCTCCCAGAGCCGGTTCATCTCGTTCATCGGCGACACCAGCGGATCATAGTTGTGGGTCAGCGCCACCCGCGCCTTGAGGATCTCGTTTTCCCACAGCGAATTCTGCTGTTTGATCTGCCGGATCAGATCCCGCGATTCGGTGTACGTCATGGTTTGGTCGGAGCTGGACTTGAAGTACAGAAACAGCAGGATCGAGGCCAACGCGAGGACGACCAGTGTGAGCAACAACAGACTACGGCGACGGGAAATGTTGATCATGGCTTGCCTTCCCTTTGGCCGGTCAGGGTCTCGAGAAACAGAACAATCAGCCGTTTGTCGTCTTCGGTCGGCGTGCGTCCCAACTGATACTGGAACATCACATCCACGGCTCGTTCGAGGGTAGGCGCTGACCCGTCGTGAAAATACGGTGCGGTCAGCGCGACGTTGCGCAGGCTCGGCACTTTGAAAAATTCACGATCCGCTTCGTCTCGAGTGACGTTGAAGCGGCCCTGATCGGCCACGGTCGGGTTGCCGCGATCGGCAATGTAATCACCGAACACGCCAAACTTCTGGAACATGTTGCCGCCGATGTTCACCCCTTGGTGACAGGAGATACAGCCGTACTCCTTGAAGCGCTGATAACCGTATTTTTCGTCCAGCGTGAGGATGTCGGTATTGCCCAGCAGGTACTGATCGAAGCGTGAGTTGGGGGTCAGCAAGGTACGTTCGAAACTGGCCAGCGCCTGCTGGATGTTGGTCTTGGTCACGCCGTCCGGGTAGGTGGCGGCGAAATCGCGGCGGTAATCGGCGTCGTTGGCGATCCGCTCGACGACCGTGCTCCAGTCGCTGCCCATTTCATGGGGGCTGGTGATGACGACATTGCTCTGTTCTTCCAGCGTCTCGACGCGGCCGTCCCAGAACTGGCGGAAATTGAGGCTGGCGTTGAACACGGTCGGTGTGTTGACCGCCACCGGTTTGCCGTCGAACCCCAGCGAGAGCGCCCGGCTGTCGGCACCGTTCTTGTCCAGTTGGTGGCAACTGGCACAGGACAGTGTGTTGTTGATCGACAAGCGTGGCTCGTGGAATAACCGACGTCCCAGTTCCACGCGCCGGGCGTCCTGCTGTGGCACGGCGGGCAACGGTTTGAGCGGCTCGTCCAGCGGGTCGGCACTGGCCCCGGCGCAGAGTCCGCACAGCAGCAGCGTCATGGCGGGACGGAACAGGTTCATCGGCAATCGTCTCCTTGACTCAAGGCCGGTATCGAGGCGTTCATCGCGCCGTCCACGGTGGCGGGGCTGCGCTGGCCAGCCAGTGCGCAAAGTCGTCAGCCGGTAATGCCTTGCTGAAAAAGTAGCCCTGACCTTCTTCGCAGTCGTGGGCCTTGAGGAACGCCAGTTGCTCGGCGGTTTCGATGCCTTCGGCGATGACGTTGAGCCCCAGACTCCTGCCCAGGCTGATGATGGCGCTGACCAGTGCCGCATCGTTGCTGTCGTTGCACAGGCCGCGAATGAACGACTGGTCGATCTTCAGCACATCAATCGGAAACCGGCGCAGGTAACTCAGGCTGGAATAGCCGGTGCCGAAGTCATCGATGGCCAGGCGGGTGCCCAGCGCCTTCAAACGATTGAGCGCTACCATCGTTGTTTCGACGTTCTGCATCAGCACACCTTCGGTGATCTCGATCTCCAGCCAGTCAGGGGCCAGGCCTGTCTGCTCAAGCACGCGTTCGACGCCCGCAACGAAGTCACGCTGGCGAAAATCGATGGGTGACATGTTCACCGACATGCGGATCGGCGGCAGTCCGGCTGTTTGCCAGGCGCGGGTCTGACGACAGGCTTCGCCCAGTACCCATTTGCTCAAGGGCACGATCAGCCCCGTGTCTTCGGCCACTGGAATGAAGTCCGCCGGGTAGACCCAGCCGTGCCCCGGTTTCTGCCAGCGTATCAGCGCTTCGGCGCCGACCACGGTGCCGCTGCGCAACTCGATTTTCGGCTGGTAGTGCAGGACAAACTCATGCTCGTGCAGAGCGCGGCGAATGCCCGACTCGATGCTGTGCTGCTCGCGGGCGTGCTGGTTCATGGCTTCGATGAAGAAGCCAACGCTGTCAGGGCCGTGCTCCTTGACGTTGCGCATCGCCGTCTCGGCTTTCTTGATCAGCTCGGTGGCTTCGAGGCCGTCATCGGGGTACACGCTGATGCCGACGCTGGCGGTGACGCTGACGTCATGCCCGGCTATCGTCTGCGGCAGACGAATGGCAGCCAGCAGTTTTTCCGCGACGCCGTGGGTTTGCTGGGGATGGTTGATGTCGCCGAGGATCACCACGAACTCGTCCGAGCCATAGCGAAACACCGAGTCGGAATCACGCACGCATGACAGCAGTTGGCGGGCGGTGCGTTTGAGCATTTCATCGCCCGCCGGATGGCCCAGCGCATTGTTGATGCGCTTGAAGCGATCCAGACCGAGAAACATCACCACCAGTTGCTTGTCATGGCGCCGGCAGACAGCCATGGCCTGGCTCAGGCGATCACCCAGCAGGGTGCTGTTGGGCAGCTCCGTGAGGCTGTCGTATTGCAACAGATGCGAGACCTTGAGCAATTCGTGAACCCGCGCCTCGATGGTCTGCTCAAGGCTGAGCATCTTCAGCGCCGCGTCCTGCGCCAGTTGCCATTTCCAGGTCAGGGCGTTGGCCATCTGACGGATTTCCAGACTGTCGAACGGCTTTTTCAGGATCAGCAACTGGTCGCCGAATTCCAGCCGTTCGGCCATCGCTTCCCAGCTGTAGTCGCTGTACGCGGTGCACAGGGCAACCTGCAGATTTGGATCGACACGCCATAGCTGCTCGATGGTTTCCAGGCCATCCCAGCCCGGTGGCATGCGCATGTCGATGAACGCCAGAGCATACGGACTGCCATTGCTCAGCGCCTGTTTGACCAGGGCCAGGGCTTCCTGGCCCTGATAGGCGGAGTCGAGCTGGAAGGTCAGGTGCGGCGATTGACGGGTGCCGAACAGTGTCTGTTCCAACTGATGCAAGTCGACGTCGTCCTGCGCCTGCGGGGCCAGAATCTTGCGAAAGTCCTCATGAATCGCTGGCGTGTCATCGATGATCAGGATGCGCCGGTTGGTCTGGGGGAAGGCCGTTTTCATGCCTCATCCTCCTTGGGGGAGGGCGCCGCGCGGGGCACGTCCCGGAGCAGCCGGCCCGCCTGTTCGGCGCTGACCGCTTCGCTGAAATACAACCCCTGTGCGCTGGGCAGCGGTGCTTCGGCACGGGGTACATCGGGTCGATTCAGGGGTGTCTGGCCTTCGGCGATGATGCCGATGTCCAGATCCCGGGCGAAATTGACGATCGCTCGCAGGGCGTTGGCTCCGGCCACATCCTGGGACGCACTGGCGATAAAGCTCTGGGCCAGTTTGAGGTGATTGACCCGGTAGGTTTTCAGGTAATCGAACGAGGAATATTCGGTGCCGAAATCATCGATGGCAATCGCCACGCCCAGCTCACGCAGGCGCGGCAATGCATCGTTGTGGGTCCACTTGGTCTGGGCCAGCGTGGCTTCGGTGACATCGAATCGCAGGTCCCAGGGGGCGAGTTCCCAGCGTGCGGTGGTGCGCAGAACGTCGTAGATCAGTTCGGGGCCACTTTTGAGCTGTGCCAGGGAAATCTTGATCGCCATCACCGGCGGGGCGACCCCGTCATTTCGCCACAGGTGCATCTGGTGGCAGGCGTGATTCAGTACCCAGCGTCCGAGCGGAATGATCGCGCCGGTTTTCTCCGCTATCGGTACGAAAGCGGAGGCCGGCAGCAGGCCGAGGCGCGGATGTTGCCAGAGGATTTGCGCCTCCATGCCCAGAATCCTGCCGCTGTGCAGGTCAATCTCCGGTGCGTAATGCAGCAACAGTTGATTGCCCTGAAGGGCGCTGGTCAATTCGTCGACCAGGGTCATGCGTTCGGCCACTTCCCGCGAGATGTCCTCGGAGTGGAAGTGATACTGGTTGCGCCCCATTTCCTTGGCGCGGTACAGCGCCATGTCGGCCTGGCCCAGCAGGCTGTCGGCGTCGAGACTGAGCTCGCTGTAACTGCTGATGCCGATGCTCACCGAAATGTGCAACGCATTGCCGGCCAGGTTGTAGGGCGCCAGCAGCGTGTCGCGGATATTGGCCGCCATGGCGGCTGATTGGGTCGGATCGCTGACGTCCAGTTGCAGGATCGCGAATTCATCGCCGCCCAGGCGCGCCACCACGTCGCTTTCGCGCACGCCTGATTTGATGCGGCGGGCGACTTCCTGCAGCAGCAGATCGCCCACCGGGTGGCCCAAGGTGTCGTTGATCCGCTTGAAGTGGTCAAGATCCAGATAAAACACCGCAAACGGTGCGGCCCCCCGACGCGCGGCGGCGAAGGCCTGATGCAGGCGTTCGATCAGCGTGGCGCGATTGGCCAGGCCTGTCAGGCCGTCGGAGCGCGCCAGCAACGCCAGTTTTTCCTCGGCCACGCGGCGTTCGGTGATATCGAGGATGATGCCTTCGACTTCCAGCAGACGGCCGTCATCATCGCGCACCGGGATGTAGCGGTTTTCCACCCAGCGCCAGGTGCCCTGGCCGGTTCTCAGGCGAAATTCGATCGACGCGCCCGACGCATGCCGATCCAGCACCCGCGCCATGGCGGCATCGACGCTGGCCTGATCGTCCGGATGAATCAGTTCCTGCGCCCAGTTGGGCGAGCGCAGCAGGTCGGCGGCGACATGGCCGTAGCGGGTGATGTTGTGGGAGATGTACATCAGGGCAAACGACGGATCGCCGCGCAGCCGGTACAGGATGGTCGGGCTGTTCTGCACAATCATGTTGGCGTCGGACAGCTCGCGGGTGCGCGCCTGAACCGCCTGTTCCAGCTGGTTCATTTTCAGCTCGGCGTCTTCGGTCATCTGCCATTTGACCGTGAGCGCGCTGGCCATCTGCCGGATCTCGATCGCATCGAACGGCTTTTTCAGAATCAGCAAGCGGTCATTGAGTGCCAGACGCTGGTCGATGTCTTCCCAGGAATAGTCGGAATACGCCGTGCACAGCGCGACTTGCAGCTTGGGGTCGACTTGCCACAGCCGTTCGATGGTCTCCAGGCCATCCCAGCCTGGCGGCATGCGCATGTCGATGAACGCCATGGCGTAGGGGCGGTTTTCAGCCAGCGCGGCTTCGAGTTTTTCCAGCGCTTCGCGGCCCTGAAAGGCCGAGTCCAGCTCGAAATGCTGGGACGGTGTCGCGGACGGGGTGCCAAACAACAGATTCTCGGTTTCACCCAGGCCGTCGTCAGCGGGGACGAGCGGGCAGAGAATCTTGGCGAAATCGCCATGAATCGACGGGCTGTCGTCGACGATGAGCACTCGACGATTGATCTGCGCTGTTGGCTGGTTCATGCCGCGCCGCCCATGAGGCCGCTGGCGGGTGTCATCCGGGGCATCCTTTTCCCTCGCAACTTGTCGGTTCGACCGATGGAGTATTGCGCCGTGTTCAGCATAGTCGTCCCGGCACGGCGCCGTAGCCTGAGAGCGAAGATTTGCGTGAATGCAGTCAAAAATCATCTAGCCTTGGACTCAGGCGCGGGCCAGTGAGGCGGTCGGTCGATGTGTCGATAACCCTGTTTCTTGAGGCCAAGCCATGGAAGAGCAATCCGCCCCTTTGCCGGTACATCGACCCAAGGTGTTGCTGGTCGATGACGAGGAATCGATCCTCAACAGCCTGCGCCGTCTGCTGCGGGGGCAGCCCTATGACGTCCTGTTGGCGACCAGCGGTGCCCAGGCGCTGGAGATGCTGGAGCAGCAGCCCGTGGACCTGGTGATGAGCGATGCGCGCATGCCGAACATGGATGGCGCCTCGTTACTGGCGCATGTCCGCCTACGCTATCCGGCGACCGTGCGCATCATGCTCACCGGTTATGCCGACCCTTCGGCAATCATCAAGGCGATCAACGACGGGCAGATTCACCGCTACATCAGCAAACCTTGGAATGACGAGGAGTTGCTGCTGATCCTGCGCCAAGCCCTGGAACATCAGCATTCCGAGCAGGAGCGCCTACGTCTGGAGCGCTTGACCCAGGTGCAGAACGACCAGCTCAAGCTGCTCAACAGCACCCTGGAAAAGCACGTCGCGGCGCGCACTGCCGAACTGCAGCAGACCGCCGACATGCTTGACCTGGCCTACGAAGAACTCAAACACAGCTATGTCACCGGCACCGAAGTGTTCTCGCTGCTGGCCAATCTGCGTCTGCCACCTGCGAAGCAGACCAATCGGCAGATCATCGAACTGGTGCGCAGCTACTGCAAACAGCACGGTCTGGACGAGGCCTCAAGCCGCGATCTGACCATGGCCGCCGCGCTGTACAACATCGGCAAACTGAGCTGGACCGATGGCATGATGACCACGCCTTCGGATCTGCTGCGTCACACCGATCGCGAGCGTTATCGCAGCTATCCGAAGCAGAGCGAATCGCTGTTGATGACGCTTGACCCGATGAAGGACGCGGCGCGCCTGATCCTGCATCATCAGGAACGCTGGGACGGCAGCGGTTTTCCTGACCGGCTCAAGGGCGAGGCGATTCCGTTGGGGTCGCGGTTGCTGAAACTGGCAGTGGATTTCGTCGAGTTGCAACGCGGCCTGATCCTCGAACGGCATTTGAACAGCGACGAAGCGTTGCTCTATCTGCGGCAGTACGCCGGGCGTTTGTATGATCCCGAGCTGGTCGAGGATTTCATTCAGGTGTGCGCGGCATTTCTGGGCGACGTCACCCTCGCCGACCCGTCGGTCAAGGTGCTGACCACCCGGGACCTGGCGGCAGGGATGATTCTGGCGCGTAATCTCAATGCCGATAACGGCATGCTGCTGCTCAACGCCGGCAAGGTGCTCAGCGCGCTGCTGGTGGAAAAGCTGATTGCCTTCGAAGCCATGGAGGGCGGCAAATACAAGATATTCGTCAAGCTGCCCGAGGAGGATGAAACCGCGCTCAAGGCTCAGGGGGAGTGACCTGTGAGGTGACTGAATCAGGCCGGGCATGGGATCCTTGCGGCTTTTCCAGGCCGGTGGCTGACCCATGACCTCTGCATCCGTTGTCGCTCCAAACCTCATCCGTATCGCCGCGGCGCTGTTGCTCAACGCCGAAGGCCAGACTCTGCTGGTGCGCAAGCGCGGCACCACGGCGTTCATGCAACCGGGCGGCAAGATCGAAGCGCATGAGTTGCCGGTGCACGCACTGGCCCGCGAGCTGGAAGAAGAGCTGGGCCTGCAAATCGACCCGGCGCAGGCCTGCTTCCTTGGCCAGTTCTCGGCGCCGGCCGCCAACGAGCCGGGATTTGTGGTGCAAGCGGAGATCTTTCAGCTGACGATCAACACCGATGTGATGCCCGCTGCCGAAATCGAGGAAGTGATCTGGATCGATCCGGCCACTGACGCGGGTCTGGTTCTGGCGCCATTGACACGCGACCTGATCCTGCCGTTTTATCGCAGATCACTGACGGCGCTCGCCTGATCATTCACGCAAAGGACATTGCCATGATCCCGCTTCAAGACCTGCTGATCTTCGCCGCCGCCGCGCTGTTGATGGTACTGACGCCGGGGCCGAACATGATCTACCTGATCTCGCGTTCGATCTGTCAGGGACGCAAGGCCGGAGTCACCTCGTTGCTCGGTGTGGTCGCGGGATTTTTCGTGCATATGTTTGCCGCGGCCGCCGGTTTGACCGCGGTGTTTCTGGCGGTGCCGCTGGCTTATGAAGTGCTGAAGTGGGCCGGTGCGCTGTATCTGCTGTGGCTGGCCTGGCAAGCGGTCAAACCCGGTGCGCGCTCGCCGTTCGAAGCGCAGCAACTGCCGGCGGATTCGTCGCGCAAACTGATCACCATGGGCTTTCTTACCAGCGCCCTGAACCCGAAAATCGCCGTGTTTTACCTCTCGGTGTTTCCGCAATTCATCAGCCCCGAACACGGTTCTGTGTTCACCCAGAGCATCATTCTTGGCCTGACCCAGATCAGCGTCAGTTTCAGCGTCAATCTGCTGATCGCGCTGTTCGCAGCGGGCATCGCGTCGTGGTTCGTGCGCAATCCGACATGGCTGGCGCTGCAGCGTTACTTCATGGGTTTTGTACTCGCCGGTCTGGCGGTGCGCCTGATGCTTGAACAACGCAGGACGGCCTGAACATGTGGATCGAACGCCTCGACGCCAGTCATGCCCTGGCTTATCGCGAGCTGATGCTCGAAGCCTACGACCGCCATCCGCAGGCCTTCACCTCCAGCGTGCGCGAGCGCGCGGTGATGCCGCTGAGCTGGTGGGAAGCGCGGCTGACCAGCAAGCTCGACGTGGTGCTCGGTGCGTTCGAGGAAGGCACACTGGCCGGCATCGTCGGCCTGGCATTCGAGCCGCGAGAAAAGGCCCGCCATAAGTCGACCTTGTTCGGAATGTACGTCTCAGCCGATTTTCGTCAGCACGGCCTGGGCCATGCATTGGTGCAGGCCGCCATCGCCGAAGCACACACCCATCCTGCACTGAAACTCATCCAACTGACCGTCACCGCCGGCAACGACGCCGCGTTCTCCCTGTACCAACGCTGCGGCTTCATCCAGTTCGGCCTTGAGCCGCTGGCGGTGCGGGTCGACGAAGACTACTTCGACAAGATCCACATGTGGCGACAACTCTGATCGTCCCCCTAAGTGAGAGGTTTTTGTGGCGAGGGGATTTATCCCCGATGGGCGGCGAAGCAGCCCCAAATCCTACAAACGCGGGCTCTCTGAAACAGCGAGTGCACAGGTCTCAGGGCTGCTGCGCAGCCCATCGGGGATAAATCCCCTCACCACAATGAATCTTTTTGTCTCGCAAATGTTCTCGGTTTACCGTCAGTCATGAGGCACCTTGGTGTCAGCGAACCGCGCTGACCCCATCCAGCGTCGAGAATGATGTGTCCTTGGCGGTCAGCAGGAAATCGCGCATGTAAGGCGCATCGAGCATGTCCGCACGAATCGCCGCGTACAGCGTGGCAAACAGACCTTTCTCACCCAGGCGCTTGGCCTTTACGTAGCCGCGTGAGCTGTATTCGTGCAGCGCCCAGTGCGGCATGCCGCAGACGCCACGGCCGCTGGCGACCAGTTGCATCATCATCACCGACAGCTCCGAGGTGCGCACTTGCGCCGGTTCGATGTCGGCCGGTTCGAGGAAGCGGGTGAAGATGTCCAGCCGATCGCGTTCTACCGGGTAGGTGATCAGGGTTTCAGTCAGCAGGTCTTCGGGGACGATGTACGGTTTGCTCGCCAGCGGGTGCTGGTTGGCCACCGCGAGCATCGCTTCGTAGGTGAACAGCGGCACGTAAGTGATGCCGGCGATGTCCAGCGGATCGGAGGTCACCACCAAATCCAGATCGCCGCGGGCCAGTGCCGGCAACGGGGCGAAGGCGAAGCCCGAGGCGAGGTCGAGTTCGACTTCCGGCCAGGCGTCGCGGAACTGGTCGATGGTCGGCATCAGCCACTGGAAGCAGCTGTGGCATTCGATCGCCATGTGCAGGCGCCCGGCGGTGCCACCGGCCAGACGACTGATATCGCGTTCGGCGGCGCGCAGCAGCGGCAGGGTCGCATCAGCCAGTTGCAGCAGGCGCAGGCCGGCGCTGGTGAAACGCACCGGTTTGGTCTTGCGCACGAACAACGGCATGCCCAGGCGTTCCTCCAGTTCCTTGAACTGGTGCGACAGCGCCGATTGGGTCAGGTGCAGGCGGTCGGCGGCATCGACCAGGCTGTCAGCCTCGCGCAGGGCGTGCAGGGTTTTCAGATGACGGATTTCAAGCACTGCTGGCCCCATGAAGAAAATTTGTGATTATGGCGAAAGCGGTGAGTTTGTCTCATGTTGACGGCGCTGTCGACCGCTCAAACAGCAGCGGGGCACAGTCCGTGCCCCGCTGGTTTTGCTCTAGAGATCAGCGAAATGCCGGATTCCCAGCGGTTTGCCGATATCGCCACGCCAGATTGTCTCGACCTGCGCACCGCCGGCGGCCTGGGCCTGCTGCCATTGCATGCCGAGATTGCGTTGTTCCGGCAATTTCAGGTGGGCTTTGACGAAGTCGGCGAACGGCACCTTGTCCGAGGTGTAGTGAAAGTGGGCGAACCACAGCGTGCGCGGTGGGGTGCTGTTGAGGTCGCGCACTTGGTATTCCTGAAGGAAATCCTTGCGTCCGTCAGCGCGCTTGCCCAGTGCCCGCAATGAACCTTCGCGGCGGATATCCACCACTTTCTGTTGCAGCAAATAGTCCAGATAGCCTTCGGTGGGTGTCTTGCTGCGCAGTGACTGATCAATGCGCAGGGTACGACCGGTACGTCGCAGCTCACCGGCCTTGGCGTGCAATTGCACCACCAGTGGTTCGGTCGGCGATAACCGTTCGATGGCCTGGGCGCGGATGCTCAGCTCGGTCGCTTCGCTGCTGAACATGTGTTCCAGATCCACCGGCAACATGTCCTGACGGGTGTAGCCCTGCACCTTGGCGCTGTAGGCCGCAACCGCCTCCAGACGTTTTCGCGCTTCCGCGAGCAATGGTTGAACATCGGTCGGCAGCGGTGTTGCGGCAGGTGCGGGGCGGGCTTGCAGATGATATTTGCCGCTGGAGCGCGGCAGCCAGGTTTCGCGGAAACCGTCGATGCCTTCGACGGTGAAGCGTTTTTCCCGGGTGCCGGGGTCAATGCTTTCGGTACCGATCAGCAACTGGTTGTCCTCGGTTTCGAACAGTTGCCTGCCGCCCGGCTCTCGCGGTTTGATCGGCGGGCGCTGTTTGATCGAGTGCCGCGCGTGTGCTTCGACCTTGGTCAGGCCATCGAGGAATGGCCCGACCTGTTCCAGATCCAGATGCTGCGCATAACCCAGTGTCCAGGCGTTGAGCTGACGACGGAAGCCGGCATAGATCTGCAGGCAATCCTCGATCACTTGTTTGCGCTCGACCAGGCTGGCGCTGACCTCTGGCAGGTGATGCTGGGTCAGCAGTGCGCGCCCGACTTTGACCCGGGCGTCTTTGAGCTGGGTATGAAAATACACCCAGGACAGGTCGGTGACGGCGTCGTAACGAGTAATGATCTCCAGCAGATGCGCAGTCCTCAGGTAGTGGTGCGTGTTGTCGCCCAGGTTGCGGTTGAGCGCGGTCATGTCTTTCGCCATCTGGGTTTTCTGCGCGCGATTGCTGATGCGGTTGTTCCACCGGTTGGCCTGCTCGGTGATTGCGTGCAGTTGATCGAACTCCATGAGGAAATCCTTGCGCACCTGCTTGCGCCGGGCCATGAGCTTTATATGGGCCGCTGTATTGCCGAAAGGGGTGGCATCGGATTCGGCGACCAGTGCGTCGATCCGGTTCAGGTGTTCCAGCAAGCGGTCGCGGGCGACGGTGACGCGCTGCACGGCGCGGTCGACCACGATCCAGGCACAGCGGCTGCGGATGTCTTCGATCTGCAGACGCTTGCGGCCATGGCTCAAGGGCAACAGTTCGGCAAGGTTGTCGTATTGGGCGATCGCGAGGTCGATGTCATTCAGGCATGCTGCGTCGACTGCTGTGTGTAGTGGCTTGCGCTGGGCAACGTCGAGTTTCTGGTAGTTCTCCAGCAACTGGTTGGAAGCGCGTGTCTGGGTATCAAGGCGCCGGGTATAGGCGTCGGCGGTGTTGGTCAGGGTCAATTGCCTGCGCAGTTGCCGATCGGTCCACCAGCGCGGTAACCACTGGCGAATTGGCGCGGGCCAGAGCGGGTCCATACCGTCGGCCAGATGTCCGAGCACGGCGCCACCGCCTGCACCGCCACCGTCCATAACGGTGCCGTACACCGCGTAATGGGTGTTCCACTGGCCATTTTCGTCGAGGGCGATCGGTTGTTTGTAGCTGCGCATCCGTGAGCCGTAAAGCCTCCAGCCACGTGGCGCGTCGCTGAGCTGAACCCGATAGATGCGGCCCTGACGAATGATGAAGTCACCATCGGCGTGGCGGTAGACGTTGCGATAGACCCCGTGGGTGGCCGGGTGCAGGCCGGCGAGGGAAATTTCGTATTCGTACTCGTAACCCTTGAAACGCTCGAGCGTCTGCCTGGTCCATTGCCAGGACGTCGACATCGCGGCGGATCTGCTCAGTGCCGCGCGTTGCCGCTGGCGGCTGGCCAGACGTGCGGCTGCGGGTGCCGAGACAGTTCCGGGAAGCACATCCATTGCCGCGTCGATCAGCGACAGCAGCACCGCTTCCACCTCCGCCAGACCATGTCCGAGCTCGCCGCGCAAGAACGCCGCGACCGCCAGATTGGCACTGTTCCAGGCGTCATACAGGGCCACCGCCGTGCCCACGAACGGCAACATGCCGATGGCCATTTTCAGATAGTTGAACAACGCCCCGGACTTCAGTGCACAGCGTTCGAGATACAACGCATCGTTGGAACGTGAACTGCTGCGATGGGCCTCCAGCAACCGGCCCATGTGCACGTTCAGTAAATGAATGGCCAGTGATGTGGTCGCCGGCCAGGCCATCCCGACGCCGATCAGCGCATCGAAATTGCGCAGTTGGGCCTGGTTGATCCGGCTGACATGGCTGGCAAAATCGCCGCTCACGGTGCGTCCGGCCAGGTAATTGACCATTTTGCTGTCGACACAACGCCTGAACAGATCCACCCGCGCCTGTTCCAGTGTTTCGTATTGACGCAGGAAGATCGCGTCGGTGCTGTCGGGCAGGTACAGCAGCGTCAGGCCACTGGTTTGCTCGACAATCAATGTGACACCCGCGAGCGTGCTCGGTCCCTGATGCGCGGTGTCCTCTCCACCGACGGTCAGGTGCACCGGCAGCAGCGCGATGCGTTGTCCATTAACGGCATACGCCTGAGGTGTATTCGCCTCGATGGCGACTTTCAGCACGGCATGGCCTGCATTGTCGATGTGCCGTTGCAGCAGGGCGAATTCACCTTGCAACCGGAGCATCAGCCGCCACGGTTCGCTCAGGCACTCGCGGCGCCAGGCCTGCTGAAACGCCGGTTCTCCCGGTGCGCCGAAAAATGCCTGGCGAATCAGTTCTTCGTAACGTCCGGGCAGATCCAGCTCTGTCACCAGATTGCGCAAATAGGCCGGGGTGATCCCGGCTTCGAGGCGCTGTCGATCAGTGGGGCTCTCGGCGCTGATCCTGGCCTGCATGAAGGACAGGCGCCACTGCACGTCCTGATCGATGTTTTCCTGTGCCAGTTGTTCAAGGGTGAGGTCGCCGCGCTTGTCGCTCGCGGTCAGGACATTGCGTTGCGGTGTGCCAGGCGCGGCGCCTTCCATCACGGTTTTTTGCCAGGAAGTCGAATCGGGCAGATCGAGGCTCACGCTCACGCTTTGTCTGAGTGCGAAGTCTGTACGCAAGCGGGCGTCGATGCGCTGTTCGGCGAAGGCCTGACGCGGCGGTAATTCCCGTTCGAGCAACGCATGAGCGCGTTGCATGGCGCCGAGGTACTGGCTGATCAGCGTTTTGATCCGTGCACGTGGCGCGTCGTCCAGCTTTTCAAACCATGCAGGCAGGTGGCCGGCCAGCGCCGCGCTGCGGTCTTGCGCCTGACGTTCGGTAAATGCCCGTTCACGGGCCTGCGCGACCGCTACGGTCAGGCGTGGCAGATATTGTTCGCGCAGCTTTTCCATCTCGGCCCGGCGCTCGTCGGCACGGCCGGGCAGCGGGTTGTCGCGCAGGATCTGCGCGGCCTGCTGTTCGCATTGATAGAGCTGTTGATCGAGGGACCAGGCGAGCGGGTCGCCAGTCAGTGGGATCAGGTGCAGGGTCAGCCCGCCATCGTTGGGCGAGCGTTTGAACAGGTTCTGCTCCAGCGCCGCACGCGAGGTGAAGCGTTGCACGCCGCCGAACTGGCCGGGCCAGTAAAGCAGCAGGCTGTCGCTTGAGTCGGACGCCAGCGCCGCCGTTGTCGCGATGATCAGTACGCCTCGAAGATCCTCGACGGCAGTAATGCCCTGATCTGCCGCCGCCAACGATACGCGCGCAATAACCCCGTCCGCTGTCGGCAGGTTGTGCCCCGGTGCGTCGAGTAACGCGATGACGCGTCGATGCTCTTCGACGGTCAGATGGTCCAGCGCTCGTTGCAGTTCGACCTCGGCGCGCAGTCCCGCAATACGCGCCTGAAGCAGGGCGTGGTAGTGCACGTTGCTGGCGTGGCGCAGTTCGAGCATCGTCAGCGGATGGTGGCTGTCGAGCAGGGCGGATGCCGCGTCCTGACTGGCTTGCTGCGTTTCGCTCAAAGCGTTGAATCGTTGCGCCAGTTGTTGACGTTGCGGACTGTCCGGATCAGCGTCGCCAAACAAGCGGTCGAGCGCACGTTGTTCAAGCGCCAGCGTCTGTCGGCGCAGATCCAAGGGAATGTCGGCAACCAGCAAGCCGAAGGGTGCGACCTCATCGCCGGTTGGCCCGGCATCCTGCGGCGGAGCGGATGCTACCGGGAAAAATTTGTCGAGCACGGCCCAATTGGCACCAGTGCTTGCCGAGGTGGACAGCAGTGGTTCAATTCCGCGTTTGAGCGGATCGTTACCGAACTCGATGAAGTCCAGCGAGGTGGTGCGTAGCGGGCCCGGGTGCTGGTCAATCAGCCAGCGTTCAAGAGCGGTCTGCTGTTCGAAAGGCATCAACGGTTGCGGGTGCGCGGGCAGATAAAGCAGCAGCGTTTCCTCCAGATGGATCAGCAATGTGCCGTACACGCGCAGACGGCTGTTATCGACACGGTTGAGTACCGGTTGCGCAACCCGCAGGTCCGCCGCGACCTTGCTCGAAGGTGTGAGGAGCTGCGCCAGCCTGTGTCGTTGTGAGGTGTCGAGCTTGCCTTCGACCTCCGCCCATTGAAGCGCGGCCTCGAAATGCAGGTGATAGAGACTCAGGGCATGCTCGCGCCGCGACACCGCAGTGCCGGGCGCGCGGGCTCCCCACCAGGCGCTTTCGGGCTGTTGGGGATGGTGGGCCATGAGATCCAGCCATTGCTGGTGACACTCGTTCAAACGAGCCGTCGCCGACAGGTAAAGCGTTTGACCGACGTATGGCTGTAGCCGATGATCAAGGCCGAAATCGGCCGTTGCAGGGGGCAGTGCGTGGGACATGCGAAGGCTCCAAAAAGGCATGCAGGCCGGGAAGTTCCGGGCATTCATGCCATTAGAGGCGAGCCGTCACAGGGCCCTGCGGTACATAGTTATCGCTTGCTCGCGCATTCGTTTCAGTGGGTGTCCACCACAGGTCATGGGCGATCAACCAATACCGCATGTGATCAAAGCCGGCAGGACTCACCAACGTTTTGATCTTCCTCGCGGAATGCGAACCGCGCATTTTGAGCAGAGGTCGGCATCGTCAGTCTGATGATCGGGACGATTTTGCCCTTTGATTCTTTGTAGAAGTCGCATTGGTTATGCCTCGCCACGGCCAGTCCGCTATCCACGTAGAAGAACGCTTCGATGGGCAGTTGCGCCGGGATGTCTCTCTTCCAGGTCGCGACGATGAGTTCGCTGAATTCATTGAACCCCGGACGCCCGACGGGCTTGAGCGCGATCGCGCGGATGGCTTGATAAAACGAGTCGGCGGCAAGCTCATTCATTTGGTCGCGCACATCGAAGCTGCACTGATAGCGGAAATAATCGACGTTGTGGGTGAAGGTGTGGGCGACCCACTGTTCGGCCGTGGTGATGTGCTGGGACTGGCAGCGTTTACTGACGACCGGGTAAACATCGGATGCACCACATCCCGGTTTATCCCGGCCCCATGTCGCGCCGTCGATGGGAAACACACACAGCACCATGGTCTGCAAAGTGCCCACCGGGCGTTTCAATACCGGGTAAATGATGTAGCCATTGTTCCGATCCCAAGGCATGTGTTTGAAACTGGCGTCTGCGCGGAAAAACGAGAACGACATTCCGCCCAGCTCAATGGCACCGGGACTCGGATCCCAGACATGGAAACCGTTCGGGGTGTCGGTGGCGCGCAACATCAGGCCGGAGCAGAGAAAGGCTGGCTGGCTGGGCGCGCCGTTACACATTCTGATGGTTTCGTCATAGCGTTTTTGCAGTTCGGCAGCGACCTCGATCCCGCTCCCTGAAGGCGTCTGCAGTACCTGGGTGACCTCCATCGGTGGCGTGCTGCAAGCAGAGAGCAACAGTGCGAGTGCAACGATCCGGATTCTCATCAACTTTCCTCCAGGACTGATTGTGTTGTCCCGGTCGCAGTGCAACGAAAAGCGCGGGTGCGCACTACTGACAGAAATGACAGTTGCGACGAACGGTTGCGGCTGACAACAAATGACCGCTCGGCAAACTTCATCAAACTGTCATGCAACTGTGGCAGCGCGCTTGAACAAACTTCATCAGACTCGCGCTCTACTGGGGTTCTGCGTTTCGGTGTTTTTTCATGCGTTTATTTTTTCTGTTGGCCGCGCTGTTGTTCGGCCTGCCGTCGATGGCGGCTTCGCGTTGCGACGTCAATGTACCGACCGAACGGGTCGATCTGGCACAGGTGAGCCTGGCGTACCAGAGCATCGGCCGTGCTTCGGATCCGGCGCTGTTGCTGGTCATGGGCCTGGGTGGCCAGTTGATCCACTGGCCGGACGAGGTGGTGGTTGCGCTGTGTCAGCAGGGTTTTCGAGTGATCCGCTATGACAACCGCGATGTCGGCCTTTCGACCTGGCGACAGGCCCCGGCCGACGCCAACCTGACGTTTGAAGTGCTGCGCTACAAGCTCGGCTTGCCGGTGTCGGCGCCGTACTCGCTGACCGACATGGCCGACGATGCGCTGGGTTTGATGGACGCGCTGCACGTCGACCAGTTTCACGTACTGGGCGCGAGCATGGGCGGAATGATCGCCCAGCATCTGGCGGCGATGGCTCCGCAACGGGTGGAGAGTCTGACGCTGATCATGACCAGTTCCGGCGCCGAAGGTTTGCCGGCGCCGAGTGCGGCGCTGGTGCAGTTGCTGGCCCGGCGCGGCGCGCCGAATCGCGAAGTAGCGCTGGAGCAGCAGGCCGATCTGCTGGCGGCGCTCGGCAGCCCGTCAGTCACTGATGATCGGCAGGCATTGCTGCATCAGGCTGCAGTGGCCTACGACCGGGCGTTCAACCCTGAAGGTGTGAAGCGCCAGATCATGGCGATCCTTGCCGAGCCGAGCCGGGTCACCTTGCTCAATCAACTGCGGGTGCCGACCCTGGTGGTGCACGGCACGGCCGATCCGCTGTTGCCGGTGATGCACGGCGTGCATCTGGCGGCGCACATCCGTGGCAGTCAGTTGAAGCTGATCCCGGGGCTGGCCCACCGTTTTCAAGAGGCGTTCAAGGCGCCGTTGCTGGCGGCGGTGTTGCCGTATTTGCAAGAGCACCGTGAAGACACCTCGCACTGGGCGCAGATCGAGCCGGTGGCGAGCGGTAACCTGCTGTAGGCGAGGTTTTGGCGGTGGTGATTCGGGCCTCTTCGCGAGCAAGCCCTCTCCCTCATTGGCAGGCATTCTCTGTAGGAGCTGCCGGAGGCTGCGATCTTTTGCTTTTGAAGATCAAAAGATCGCAGCCTCCGGCAGCTCCTACAGGTGTATCTTTCGGACTTTGCGATGTGCGATCTGTCCGCGAGGTGTGTGATGAATTCCGTTTTGAAAATCGATTTTGTCAGCGACGTTTCCTGTCCGTGGTGCATCGTCGGTCTGAATGGTTTGCTGCAGGCGCTGGAGATTCTGCGCGATGAAGTGCAGGCCGAGATTCATTTCCAGCCGTTCGAGCTGAACCCGAAGATGGGCCCGGACGGGCAGAACATCACTGAACACATCAGCGAAAAGTACGGCTCTACCCCGGAGCAGTCACAGAAGAACCGCGAGGCGATTCGTGCTCGTGGCGCCGAGGTCGGGTTCGCCTTTCGTACCGATGGCAACAGCCGCATCTACAACACCTTCGATGCCCATCGTCTGTTGCATTGGGCCGGGCTTGAGGGGTTGCAGTTGCCGTTGAAGCAGGCGCTGTTCAAAGCCTATTTCACCGATGGCGGCAATCCGTCCGATCATGCGCAACTGGCGCAGATTGCCGAAAGTGTGGGTCTGGATCGGCAGCGTGCCGAGGCGATTCTGGCTTCTGACGAGTTTGCCGATGAAGTGCGTGCACAAGAGCAGCTGTGGCTGCAACGCGGCGTAAGTTCGGTACCGACCGTGGTGTTCAACGGTCAGTACGCGGTCACGGGCGGGCAACCGGTGGACACCTTCGTCGGGGCGATCCGGCAGATCATCAGTGAAGCCCGCGGCGGCACCGTCAACTGACCTTGCGGGGTCAGCGCACGATCTTGTCGACGTGAATTCCGAGCTTCTTCAGGCGATACCAGAAGCTGCGCTCGGAGATCCCGATCAACTGCGCGGCGGCGGCCTGCACGCCATTGCTCTGTTGCAGAGCCGCAAGAATGTAGGCCTTCTCGACTTCGGCGAGTGCTGCGTCCAGATCCGCCGGGACACCGTTGATTTCGCTCAGCGGGCCGCTGCTGTCCGAGGCCTGTGCGGCGAACAGGTAAGCCGGCAGATCGTGCTCCTCGATGATGTTGGCGGAGGCGACGATGGTCGCGCGCTCCACGCAGTTCTGCAGTTCGCGGATGTTGCCCGGCCATGAATAGCGGGTCATGGCCTGCAAGGCCTGCGCGCTGAAGCCGCTGATGCGTTTGCCGGCAGCGGCGCCCAGCGTGTGGGCGAAGTGGCGGGCCAGCGGCGCGATGTCCTCGACCCGTTCGCGCAATGCCGGCAGCGGAATGGGAAAGACATTGAGGCGGTAGTAGAGATCCTCGCGAAACTCCTTATTCGCCACCGCTTGCAGCAGGTCTTTGTTGGTGGCGGCGATCACCCGCACATCGACCTTGCGCTCCTTGGTATCGCCCACCGGCTCGATCACTCGCTCCTGCAGGGCACGGAGGATCTTGGCCTGCAGTGCCAGCGGCATTTCGCCGATTTCATCGAGAAACAACGTGCCTTTGTCGGCCTGCTGAAAGCGCCCGATGCGATCGGCCACGGCGCCGGTGAACGCGCCTTTGCGGTGACCGAACATTTCGCTTTCCAGCAGCCCTTCAGGGATGGCCGCGCAGTTCACCGCCACGAACGGTTTGTCGGCGCGGTTGCCATGCTTGTGGATGGCCCGGGCGACCATTTCCTTGCCGGTGCCGCTTTCGCCGCTGAGCAGCACGGTGGCGGCGCTTTCGCGTACCGAGTCCACCGCTTGCAGCACGCTGCGAAAACTCGGGCTGTCACCGATCAGGCTGTCGATCTGCTGATGCTCGTCGAGCTCGGCGCGCATGCGCTGGTTGTCTTTGAGGATGTCGCGAAACTGCAGGGCCTTGCTGACGGTGATGTCCAGCTCGTCGATGTCGAACGGCTTGGCGATGTAGTCGAACGCGCCGTTGCGCATCGATTCCACGGCGTTTTTCACCGTGCTGTAGGCGGTCATGACGATCACCGGCAACTGCGGATAGCGGGTCTTCACCTCAGCCAGCAACTGCGGGCCGTCCATGCCGGGCATGCGCCAGTCGCTGATCAGCAGATCGATGTCTTCGCTTTCCAGCACTTTGAGTGCGTGCAGACCATTGCCGGCGGTGAACACGCTGATGCCGTTCTGCCCGAGGGCCGAGGCCAGCAGGTCGCAGAGTTTCGGTTCGTCGTCCACTACCAGAATGTTATGCGTCATCGTCGCTCTCGTCGAAGTCTTCGCCATTGGCCGGAATGTACAGGCTGAAGGTGGCGCCGGCATCTTTTTCGCTGACGCATTCTACGCGCCCGTTATGGCTTTCCATGACCGAAAACACCTTGGCCAGACCCAAACCGGTGCCCGAGGCCTTGGTGGTGACGAACGGGGTGAAGATGCGTTCGAGCATGTCGGCTTCGATCCCCTGACCAGTGTCCGCGACGCCGATGATGGTGAATTTTCCCGCGTTGGCGATGCTCAGGGTCAGGCGACCGCCGTCGGGCATTGCGTCGATGGCGTTGACGATCAGGTTCAGGCCCACCTGTTTGAGTTGCTTGGCATCGGCGTAGATCGTTGCCCCCGGCGCGTGATCGGCGATGTGCAGATCGATGTTGTGGCTGGCCAGTTCCGGCTCGCAGAATCCGGCCAGTTCGTCGACCAGGGTGCGTGCTGATTGCGTAGCGCGGATCGGCGCGCTGGGTTTGGCGAAGTCGAGAAAATCGGTGATCAGGTCGTTGATCCGGCTGACTTCCTTGACCACGTATTCCAGGTGACGCTTGTCGGTTTCCGGCAGATCGGCACGGCGATGCAGCAGTTGCGTGGCGGTTTTGATGATGCCCAGCGGATTGCGGATTTCATGGGCCAGACCCATGGCGACTTCGCCCAGCGCGTGCAGGCGATCACGGCGGCGCAGTTGCGACTCCAGATGCTGCAACTCTTCCAGACGTTCACTCATGTGGTTGAACGTGCTGCTCAGTTCTGCCAGTTCGTCGCCGCCATTCACGCTCAGGCGCTGATGATAATCGCCGGCGATCACCGCCTGTACGCCACGGGCCAGACCGCGCAATGGTTTGGTCAGGCGTTGCGAGACCAGCCAGCCAACCGCCAGCGACGCTGCCGAGCTGAGCAGGAAAATCAGAATGAACAGGTTGCTCTGATTGACCAGGCCGACCAGGCTGGTGTGGCGCAGCAGACCGCTGAAGATGACGCCTTGCAGTTGGCCGTTTTCATTGAAGATCGGCCGGTAGATGCCGCTGTAGTTATTGGTGAATTGTTCGTAGGGGCCTTTGGTCTCGCGCAGGATCTGCTCGATTTTCTTCGGCACTTGCGAGGGGTGATCCTGGAAGCGCTGGGTCGAGAAGATCTCGGAAAAGTCCTCGCCCTTGGCCAGGTACAGGCGCAGGTCCAGCGAGTGCACATCGGCGACGCTGGTCAGGAAGCTGTTGTCCAGATAAGTGCCGACGATCATCTTGTAATCCACGCCCCCCTGATCGGTCTCGAAGGTCGAAATCACCGTGCCGGTGGGTACGCCGCCGACTTGCAGGGTCTGCAGCACAGCCTTCGGCGCAGTGCTGATCTGGCTGACGATATCGTCGGCGGCGGTACTGAACACCACTCTGTTATCGCTGTTGCGGATCAGCGTCACCACATCGATGCCCATGGAGTCGGCGATATCGGCGGTCAGCTTGTCGTGCCTGGCGGACTGGCGGTCGGTGGGCGGGCGGGCGTGGCGCATGAACAGCTTCGCGGCCCGGGCGTTTTCGCGGAGGATTTCACTGATTTCATCCTCGACGATCTTCGAGGATTCCTGCAGCCAGATGCGCACGTTGCTGTCGAAGATCTGCGACAGCGTAGTGGCCGCCAGTTCCGCAGCGATCATGGTCGGAATCACGCTGACCAGCCAGAAGGCCAGCACCAGTTTGCGTTGCAGGCTCCAGCCGGAGAGGGCGAAAGGTCGGGGCGCGGCGCGTCGGTCATTGATCATTGGATTTCGCTTATTGCAGCGGCCAGGGCCGGATCGCTGCGATCCGGGCGGACGAATATTTTCACCAGACGCAACAGTTGGTCGAACAGTGGATTGCGATGGCGGAAGAACACGGTGTTACCGACAAACGAGCAACCCAGACGCAGCTTACTGGCATAGCCGGCCTGCCCGCACACATAGATCGCCAGTTTGTGTTCAATACAGTAGTCGACATTTTCCAGCCAGCTACGGGTGTAAAGGTTGTACTGGCGGGTGCGGGCCAGATCATGGGCGAAAAACTTGTCGACCATCCGTTGCCCGTCGAGCAACAGCAGGTTGAACGCCACCAGTTCATCCTCGACCCAATAGAGCACACAGGCTGCGCGGTCATCGAGGTGATTGAGCACTTCGCGAAAATACGCCGCAGGCAGGCATTCGAAGGCCAGATCACTGCGGGCCAGAGTGGCTTCGTAGAGTTCCATCATGCGCGGCAGCAGGTCGTGCACCGAGCGCCGCCATTCCGTGCGCGGGCCCTGATTGCGCAGGGTGCGACGCAGGTCCTTGCGCGTGGATTTGCCGAGGCTGCCCAGATACGCGTCCACCGAGGCGAAGTTGATCGGCAATTCGGCGCCGGGCAGACCGGGCATGCTTTGCAGGCCGGCCTGGCGGCAGACGTCGAGCCATTGTCGATCGCGATGCGAGGCGTCCTTGACCGCGAGCAGGCCGATCCCGGCCTGCTCGGCATCTTGCCGGGCCAGCTCGAGCAATTGCCTGAGCAGTGCCGGGCGCTGTGTCGAGGCAATGTGCGAAGCGCTGCCGACATGGCATTGCTCCGCCACCGGCGAGCCGAGGGCGTACAGGCGGATATCGAACAGTCCGGGCAGACGCCGGCGCAGCCATTGGCTGACCCGTTTGCCCGCACCTTGCAGGGTGGTGTCCAGCGAATAGGCGGTGGTGAACGCCACGGTGGCCGCGATCAGGCGGCCATCCTCGTGCAGCGTCAGATAGCGCCAGTGAAAGCCGTCGATGCCGGCCCGTTCCACGGCGCGGTAGTAATCCCAGTCCTCCAGCTCATCGACGAAGCAGTCATTCCAGGCGCAGCGGTCGATCGCTTCGATCGTTGAAAAGGCTTGAGCGGTGATCACGTCGGTTCCTTGTGTCGGCGAGTCGGACTGCAACTGCTCAAGCCAGTTGCCGGGTTTCCAGTGATGGCGTATCGGCTATGGCGACCGGTTGCGTGACGCCGCGGTCGATGAAATCGGCGCTCAACTCCACGACCCGGCGGTACTGCAAATCCACGGTGATCATGTGATAGCAGTCGTCGAGCAGCACCTTGGTCACCGGCCCGCCGAGTGTGCGTTCGACGTAATCGGCATTCCAGCGGCTGGTGATGTCGTCCTCGATGGAGTGCAGCACCAGCGCCGGCGTGGTGATCGACGGCATGCGTTTTTTCACCACGGCGTTAAGCCGGTGCAGTTCGCGCACGGTGACGCCTTCCATGGTCAGCAACCCGGCCTGGCTGCTCTGACCTTCTTTCATCTGGCGTTCGACGATGGCGCGCAGGCGCTCGTTCTTGATCCCGTAGGGCGGCTTTTCTTCGAAACTGCACAGGTGCACGCCGAACGGGATTTTCATCAGCAACGGGGTGAGGAACGCGAGTTTGTTGATGCTCCAGCCGTCGTAGCGCAGGGTGGTCGAATACAGCAGCAAACCTTCGATCTGTCCCGGGTGTTCGGCGGCCAGGTACATCGACAGCACGGCGCCCATGGACAGGCCGCCGACATACACTTTGCGGTGTTTGCGGCGTACGCCGACGAAGGTGTTGCGTGCGCTCTCGTACCAGTCGCGCCAGCCGGTGGCTTGCAGGTCGGCATTGCCGCCGCAGTGCCCGGCCAGGGTCGGCACATAGACCGTGTGCCCGGCTTTCGCCAGGCCCACGGCCACCCGACGCAGTTCCGTCGGGGTGCCGGTGAGGCCGTGGATCAACAGCACCGCGACCTCCCCGTCACCGAGAACGAAACCGGCGTTGCCTTCGCCCATGTCGATCTCAGCGTCGATCATCGTTTCATCGCCCGATGCAGGAGGCGGTCGAGCAGGGCCAGGCCCAGATCGATTTCCGGATAGCTGATTTCCAGCGACGGTGCCAGGGTGATGACGTTCTTGTAGTAGCCGCCCACGTCGAGGATCAGGCCGAGACGACGACCGTCGATTTCGATGTCGCCCTTCATGCCTTCTTCAACCATGAAGTCGAGGGTGGCCTTGTCCGGGGTGAAACCGTCTGCGGTGCAGATCTCGCAGCGCAGCGCCAGACCGAGGCCGTCGACATCGCCGATGATCGGGTAGCGTTTTTGCAGATCCTGCAGGCCTTCAAGGAAGTATTTGCCCTTGGCCATGACCATTGCGCCGTAATCGACTTCGCTGGTCATCTTGAACATTTCCAGACCCACCGCAGTGCCCAGCGGGTTGGAGGCGAACGTGGAGTGGGTCGAGCCTGGCGGAAAGACTTTCGGGTTGATCAGCTCTTCACGGGCCCAGATGCCGCCCAGCGGATTGAGGCCGTTGGTCAGCGCCTTGCCGAAGACGATCACGTCGGGTTTGACGTCGAAGTGTTCGATCGACCACAGCTTGCCGGTGCGGTAGAAACCCATCTGGATTTCGTCGACCACCATCAGGATGCCGTGCTGATCCAGCACGTGCTTGAGTTCGCTATAGAAGTTCATCGGCGGGATCACGTAACCGCCGGTGCCTTGGATCGGCTCAACGTAGAACGCGGCGTATTCGCTCTGCCCGACTTTCGGGTCCCAGACACCGTTGTATTCAGTCTCGAACAACCGCGCGAATTGCTGCACGCAGTGGCTGCCGTACTCTTCCTTGGTCATGCCTTTGGGGCCGCGGAAGTGATACGGGAACGGGATGAATTGCGCGCGCTCACCGAAGTGACCGTAGCGGCGGCGATAGCGGTAGCTGGAGGTGATCGACGAAGCACCAAGGGTGCGCCCGTGGTAGCCGCCCTCGAAGGCGAACATCAGGCTCTTGCCGTTGCTGGCGTTGCGCACGACTTTCAGCGAGTCCTCGATCGACTGCGAACCGCCGACGTTGAAGTGTACTCGGCCGTCGAGACCGAATTTTTTCTTGGCGTCGACCGCGATCATCTCCGACAGCTCGATCTTGCCCTTGTGCAGGTACTGGCTGGCGATTTGCGGCAGGGTGTCGATCTGTTGTTTCAGCGCATTGTTCAGACGCGGGTTGGCGTAACCGAAGTTGACCGCCGAGTACCACATTTGCAGGTCGAGGTAGGCCTGATCTTCGGTGTCCCAGACGTAGGAGCCTTCGCAGCGGCTGAAGATGCGCGGCGGTTCGATGTAGTGAACGGTGTCGCCGTAGGAGCAGTATCTGGCTTCTTTTTCCAGAAGGACCTGGTCTTCGGCTGTCGCGATGCGGATATCAGACATGGTGCAGGGTTTCCTGTGCTTCAGAAGTGGATTCGGTGCTGAAATTGACGGCGTTGGCGGCCGGGGCCAGAGGCAGGCGGGCCAGCAGTTGCGGCAGTTCGGCGAAGCTGTCGAAGCGCGCGTAGGCGATGCCGTTGCGCTCGCAGTGCTCGGCCAGGCGATCCTTGGCGAAGACGAAATCGGCGGTGGACGCCACGCACATGTCGGACTGGCCGTCACCGATCACCAGCACGCGTTTGCTGCCGGGGGTGGATTTGCATTTGCAGTTGCCGGAGGCCGCGCGGCAGGCGTCACTGGCGTAAGGAAAATCGATGCGCCATTTGTCGTGATCGATCTGGCGCAGGCGGTTGGCGAGGATCGGCAGCAGCGTCACGTAGTTTCGCGCCAGAATCCGCGCGATGCCTTGTTCGATGCCGTCGCTGACCACTTCCAGCGAAGCGCCGAGACCGATCACGTGGTCGACGAAATCGGGGAAGTCCGGGTCGATGTCGATGCTGTCGAAGAATTCCAGCAGTTGTGCCGGCGTGGCCTTGATCAGCGCCAGTTGACGGCTGAGGCATTCACGGGAACCGATCTTGCCCTCCAGCCATTCATTTTCGATGGCTTCCCAGCTCGGGTCGGCGAAGCGTTCAAGGATGCTGTCGATTACGTCGGTACGGGTGATCGTCCCGTCGAAATCACACACGATATGCCAGTCAATCATCTGCAGTACCTGTTGGGTCGAGGCAGTTGTCAGGGTGCGCGGTCTGCGCCTGGCAAGGGTGGGAGCAGGGACTGTGCCAATTGGCCAAAGCCCCGTGCTGGCGGGGGCGATGCGCGGTTTTCGAAAAGTGGAGCTACAATTTTTGTAGCTTGCTACAAACAACATGAGTGCTTGCGCCAAGGGTGGTATCCGGGGATTGATGCGCGCAAGTTCAGAAAAGGAATGACCTCATGCAGAGGAAGACACTGGCGTTATTGGCCGCACTGGCCTGCTTTTCCGGGCCCGCCCTGGCGGATGGCATTACAGGTGAAGCAGGAATCGGGGTGGGGTACCAACCGCATGATCCGAGCGGCAGCCGCTACGAAACCCGACCGATCCCGTATCTGGATCTGGACTGGGGCGATGTCAGCCTCGGTACCGACGATGGCCTGACCTGGAGCGCCTTGAAAAGCAACGGTTTCAGCGCCGGGCCGTACGTCAATTACCTCTCCGGGCGCACCGCCAACGGCGAGTTGCGCGGCCTGCGTGATGTGCCCGACATGGCCGAGGCTGGCGGCTTCGTGCAATACGCTCCGGCCGATTTCTGGCGCGTATTCGCCTTCGTTGGCCAGGCCGTCGGCGGTGGCAGCGGGCAGGGCGGCGTGTTTGGCAAAGTGGGCGGTGAAATTGGCTATCCACTGGGCGGCGGGGTGATCGGCAGCAGCAACCTGACCGCGCATTTTGCCGATGCGCAGGGCACCCAGACCTTCTTCGGTGTCAGTGATCGCGAGGCGCAGGCCTCGGGCATCCGCGCGTACAACGCCGGCGGCGGTTTGCAGAACGTGGCGCTGACCCAGAGCTTCGAGTTCCCTCTGGCGCCACACTGGTCGCTGGTCACCAGCGCGAGCTGGATTCACCTGACTCGCTCGGCGGCGGACAGCAGCATCGTCAAAGCGGTGGGCGATACCAATCAGGGCGAAGTGCAGGCGGCCATCGCCTACAAATTCGACTGATTACGCGCGCGGGCAAATTGGTCTGCGGTTTGCAGACAGCCATGTCGAATCCATTCCTTCAGGATGTTCTTCATGGCTCGCCCTGCTAACCGTCTGCTGGCTCATTCATTGTGGGACCTGATCCCCGTCGCTTTGGGCCTGGCCCATTTCGCTTTCGTCCTGTGGCTGGTTGCGGCCTTTCACGACCTGTCCTGGTGGACTTATGTGCCGCTGGCGCTGGGCTACGCAATCAGCCTGTCGTGGAGCATCAATAGCATTTCCCACAACCAGATTCACAACGCCTACTTCACCCCGGCGTGGCTGAACCGGGCATTCGATCTGTTGTTGTCGGTGACCATCGGTTTTTCGCAAACCCTCTATCGCGATATCCACAACCGCCATCACCGCGGCAACTCGGATCTGCCGGGGCCGGACGGCAAGACCATTGATCCGCTGTCGATCTATCTGCGCGGCAAGAACGGTCAGCCGGAGAATCCCTGGGCCTACACCTTCCTGAGTTTTTTCCGCGACGATCCCAAGCCGATCTACAACGAAATGCGCCGCAAACGCCCGAAGGATGCGCGTTGGGTTCAGGTCGAGATCTGTGTGACGGTGGCGTTTTATCTGCTGCTGGCGGTGTATGACTGGCAGGCGGTGCTGGTGTTGTTGCCGTTCTGGTATCTGGGCCAGGCGCTGTCATCGCTCAACGGTTACTACGAGCATTTTGGCGGCAACCCGGATTTGCCGATTGCCTGGGGCGTGAGTGCCTACAGCCCGCTGTATAACCTGTTGTGGATGAACAACGGCTATCACGCCGAGCACCACTACCGGCCGAAAATGCACTGGACTCAGGTCAAGGCCTATCACCGGCAGATCGCCCGGCAACAGCAGGAAGCGGGGGTGAAGGATATTCCGCTGGCGCACGGTTTGGGCTTCCTGCTGAACCACCAAAAGCCTGACGCCTGACTGCTTTGTGTAGGAGCTGCCGAAGGCTGCGATCTTTTGATCTTGAAAAGCAAAGATCGTCCGATCGCGGCCCGAGCCTGCGGCAGCTCCTACACGGAGCATTTCAGTGCTCTTCGCCTTCGGCGAGCAAGGCTATCCCGCCCATGATCACCGCCACGCCGACCCAGTGCAGCAGACTGATCTGCTCGCCCAGCACCAGCCAGGACCCCAGCAGCACGCCGACAAACACCAGCGAACTCAGGGGAAACGCCAGCGACAGACTGCTGCGTCGCAGAATCAGCATCCAGACGAAAAACGCGCCGATGTAGCAGGCAACCGCCACCCACACGCCGGGCGTCATGACGATGCCTTGCAGCCATTGCAGGCTGAGGTCCATCTGCCCCAGTTGATCACCACCGACCTTGCTCGCGATCTGTCCGCCACTTTCCAGAATAATCAACAGCGCCCAGAGCACGATGGTGCCCACGCGCCCGTGTAGCCAATGCATTGCGTCGTTCCTTTGCAGTTCCAGGCGAGCTTCAGACATGGCCGGCACACACAAGCATCACGCCCGCCGTAATCACCAGCGTGCCCAGCCAGCGCCGCCGACTGACGGTTTCGCCAAGCACCAGTTTGCCCGCCAGCACCACGCCGCAATAGGCCAGCGCGGCTGCCGGAAACAACAGACTCAGCGGTGCCCGCGACAGGGCGCCGAGCCAGACGAAAAACTCGATCGCGTAAGCGCCTATCCCGCACCACAATAGCGGTGCGTTGAACACTTGGCCCCAGAACACCTGAAGCCGAAAACCACCCTCCAGCTCAGGTAATCGATCCAGGCCCAGTTTGAAACACAGCTGGCCGATCACATCCAGAACGATGGACAGGGCCACCAGCACAATCACGGTGAAAGTCATGGAAACAGTTCCTCGAACAGGTCGATCAAGGCTTGATTGGTGGTGGAGTTGCGCAGGATATCGGTGTCGCTCCAGCGCTCGGCCGGCGGCTGATCGGTCTTCGCCTCCCAGCGTTTGAATACGTTGCTGAAGGCCGGACGGGCGTATTCGCCGCAGATGTCGATGCCGATGATTCGCTTGCTCGCCGCCAGCGCGCGCAGGGCCTGAAGCATATGGCTCAGGCGCATGCCGCCCTGATCCCAGTTGGTCGCGGCGTCTTCGCTGGCGAGCACGTCCTTGTCGATAGTGATCCACACCGCATCGGTCGGCAGGCTGGCGATCATTTTGTCGAGGAACAGCGTCCAGTCAACTTCGGACAAATTGCGCCAGTGCAGCATGTTTTCCTGCTGTTCATGGCCGGCGCCATCACCGACTCGCCCCCAGACACGGGAGGGCGCGTGCTGCCACGGAAACAGCTGCAGAACCCCGCGTTTGAGCGCTGCGAGGTTGCCGCCCTTCAGTTGTGGATTTTGCAGATCATCGCTGCACGGGCCGAGGGTGACGATGCGGCGGATGTCCGGCAGTTTCAGGGCCTGATTGACCCAGGAACCGCAATGCCGACGCGGCGCAAACCGCACCCAGTCAGGGTGATTGTCGAAATGGATCAGGCTGACCGGCTCGGGCAGGTCGGTGAGAAACGCCGGGGTCAGGTGGTGATAGTCACCGGAGCCGACGAAGAAGATTTCCGGTGCCGGGCCGCTGTGCCGTGGCCGTTGCTGCAAGCGTTCGGCGAAGCGTCGCCAGGTGCGTTCGCTGGACCAGAGCCGGAGTTTCGGGCCGAGGTCGAGCAGGTCCAGGCGTTTGGCGCGGCCACTGTCGAGCAGTCGCGCAATCGGCGCCTGGGCGGTCAGGCTGTGGTCGAGATCTAAAATATTCAAGGTCGCTATTTACCCTTGGCAGACCCTGCCAGACACCGGCCTCATCGAGCATGAGCGCCAGCCGGGCAGGGCTTTCGGGGGTAAATGCAAGGGACGGGCCAGCCGTTGTCTCAGGCGTGCAGACGCACCCACACCGAGACCAGCACGGTCGCCGCGATCAGCCACGCGATCACCGCCACCGCCAGTGAAGCCTCCAGGCGCATGCGGTCAACCATCACGTACAGCGTCGCCAGATAGATGAAGTACGGAATGATCGACCACATGCCGAACACGATGGTTGCCTTCAGATCGTCGATCGAACGGCCCTTGCCGACGATGTAATGGGCGATCAGCGCGAAGGTCGGAAACAGCGGCACCAGCCCGGCGATGTAGTAGTTTCGCGTCTTCGATAGCGCCGCGAGAATCACCACCACTGCCGCGCCTAAGGCGGCTTTGAGAATCAGATCCATCAGTGGCTCAGCCCGTACTTTTTCACTTTGTCGAACAGCGTGGTCTTGGCCATGCCCAGCTCCAGGCTGGCCTGGGTCAGGTTGCCGCCACTGCGTTGCAAGGCGTCATTGAGCAGGTTGCGCTCGAAGGCTTCCACCGCTTCGGCGAACGCCAGCCCCTGACCGCCGCTGCTGGCGCCGGACTTCTTGAATGCCGGCAGGCCGAGGGCAAAGCGCTCGGCGACGTTACGCAGCTCACGCACGTTGCCCGGCCAGTCGTGGCTCATCAGGTTCGACAGGGTCTGGTTGTCCAGCTCGGGCAATACCCGGTCGAAACGCAGCGCCGACTGCTGGGTGAAGTGTTCGAACAGTTGCAGAATGTCTTCGCGACGTTCGCGCAGCGGTGGCAGCTCCAACGTCACCACGTTGAGGCGGTAGTACAAGTCGCTGCGAAACTCGCCGGCCTTGCTCGCGTCGTCGAGGTCGGATTTGGTTGCGGCAATCACTCGGCAATCCACCGCCACGCTCTGGTTCGAACCGAGGCGTTCGAGGGTGCGTTCCTGCAACACCCGCAGCAGTTTGATCTGCAACGGCAGGGGCATGCTTTCCACTTCATCGAGGAACAGCGTGCCGCCGTCGGCATGTTCGATCTTGCCGATGCGCCGCTTGCCGGCGCCGGTGAAGGCGTTGGCCTCGTGGCCGAAGATCTCGCTTTCGAAGAGGTTTTCCGGCAGGCCGCCGCAGTTCAGCGCGACGAACTGCTTGGCATGCCGACGACTGAAGTCGTGCAGGCAACGGGCGACCAGTTCCTTGCCGGTGCCGGTCTCGCCTTCGATCAATACGTTGGCCGAGGTGTCGGCGACGTTGGCGATCAGTTCGCGCAGGTTCTGCATGGCTGGCGAGCGTCCGATGATCCGGCCTTCGAGGGAATCGCGTTCGGCCAGTTGCCGACGCAGCGAGGAGACTTCGCGAGCGAGGCTGCGTTGCTCCAGTGCGCGGCGGGCGACATCCACTAGACGTTCCGGCGAGAACGGTTTCTCCATGAAATCGTAGGCGCCTTTCTGCATCGCGCCGACCGCCATGGAGATGTCGCCATGACCGGTGATCAGCACCACCGGCAAACTGCGGTCGCGCGCCTTGAGGCGGGTCAGCAGTTCCAGGCCATCGATGCCGGGCAGGCGAATGTCGCTGATGACGATGCCGGCAAAGTTGTCGCCGACCCGCTCCAGCGCTTCTTCGGCACTGCCGACGCCGATGCAGGGAATGTCTTCCAGGGTCAGCGCCTGCTGGCAGCCGAGCAGCACATGGGGGTCGTCTTCGACGATCAGCACACTAAGGTCGTGGTTCATATTGGCTCGGCAGGAGTAGGGCTTACCAACGGTAAACTGAGGACGAAGGTGGTGCCACCGCTGACCGGGTGTTCGACACCCAGGTGTCCGCCGGTGGCTGCAGCGAGGCTGGCGGAGAGGGTCAGGCCGAGGCCCAGACCCTGTTCGCCGGGTTTGGTGGTGAAGAACGGCTCGAACAGATGCTTGCGTGCTTCGGCGTCGACACCGTGGCCGTTGTCGCGCACCCGCAGGCGATATTTGCCGTTGAACTCTTCGCCTTCCAGCCACAGCTGCGGTGAAGGTTGCGTCTGCATGGCGTCGAGGGCGTTGCCGATCAGGTTGACCAGAATCTGTTCGAGGCGGGTCTGGTCGATCTGCACCTGTACGTCGCTGAACTGACGATGCAGTTGCAGCGTTATGCTCTCGACCCGCGCGCCGAGCAGTTGCAGGGCCGCGTCCACCGCTTTGCCGAGGCTGGCCTGGCCTTCGTTGTCGCCGCGCCGGGCGAACGAGCGCAGGCTGGCGGTGATCCGGCCCATGCGGTCGATCAGGTCGTTGATGGTCTTGAGGTTGGTGCTGGCGACGTCGAGCTGGCCGCGTTCCAGAAAACGAATGGTGTTGCCGGACAGGGTGCGCATCGCCGCCAGCGGCTGGTTCAGTTCGTGGGCGATGCTGGTCGACATCTGGCCGATGGCCGCGAGTTTTCCGGCCTGCACCAGTTCGTCCTGGGCGCGACGCAGGGTCTCTTCAGCCTGGCGCCGTTCGCGGATCTGGCTCTTGAGCCGTTCGTTGCTGGCGCGCAGATCGCCGGTGCGTTCGGTAATCCGACGCTCCAGCTGATTGTTGGCTTCCTGCAAGGCTTCGCGGGCGGCGAGGCGGGTGGCGATGACCTTGCGCCGTTCGTTCCAGGCGATCAGCAGGAACGCCACCAGGGCGAAGGCCACCGCCACCAGAATGCCCTGATTGATCGCTTCGCGGCGCAAGTCCTGCAACGGCGTGAGCAGGGTGAAATTCCATGGCGTGTCGCTCAGCGGCCGGGTCTGCGCCAGATAGCTGATGCTGTCGTCATCGGCGCTTAGTTCGCTGTTGGCCGGGAAGGTCAGTTTCTCCACACCGTCGGCCAGGGTTTCGCGCGCCAGCGGTTGCAGTTCGTTGAGCGGGAACCAGTAATACTGCAGGCTGCGCGCGAGCTTCTCTTTGGTTTCATCGCTCAACGGCACCACCGATTTCAGGCGCCGCGCCGGATCGCTGGAAAGAATGATGATGCCGTTCTCGTCGCTGACGAAGGCCTCCAGGCGGGCGCGTTGCCAGCGTTCTTCCAGCGCTTCGAGGCGCACCTTGACCACGGCGACGCCGATGATCTTGCCGTGTTCTTCCAGGCCATGGGCCAGGTAGTAACCGGGTTCGCCGCTGGTGCTGCCGATGCCGTAGAAACGTCCGGGTTCGCCGCGCACGGCGTTCTGGAAATAGGCGCGAAAGGACAGGTCTTCACCCAGATAACTGTCGACGTCGCGCCAGTTGCTGGTGGCCATCACGCGGCCGGTGGTGTCCATGACGTAAATAGCCCGACTGCGGCTGCGCCGGTTCAGGCCTTCAAGGTAAGCATTGACCGTTTGCCGGTGCTCCGGAGTCGGGTCGGCCAGCAATTGCGGGACACTGGTTTCCAGTTCCAGCAGGCTGGGCAGATAGGTGTATTTGCTGATTTCGCTTTCGACCGTGCGCGCGTGCAGTTCGAGCTGACGCTGGCCGTTTTCGCTGAGGCTGCGGATGCCGAAATGTTCACTGGTCCAGAAGCCGATGTAACCCAGTCCGATCATCAGGATGATGATCAGCGGCGGCAGGAACAGATGGCGAATCAGACGGGGCTTCACGGCAAGTGATGGCGGCGCTGCGCGATAGAGATTGGGGTCGCATTTCATCACAGTTGCCTTGGGTCAACCACCACCACCACAAACCTCACCAATCTCCTGTAGGAGCTGCCGCAGGCTGCGATCTTTTGCTGTTGCTTTGTAAAGGCAAAAGATCGCAGCCTGCGGCAGCTCCTACAGAGAGAGCGGCGGTGTTGCTTTTAGTGCTGCAGGATTTTCTCGAGGAAGTGCTGCGCGCGTTCGGAGCGGGCGCTGATGTCGCCGAAGAACTCCTCTTTCGGGCAGTCTTCGATGATCTTGCCGGCGTCCATGAAGATCACCCGGTCAGCCACTTTGCGCGCGAAGCCCATTTCGTGGGTCACGCACATCATGGTCATGCCTTCGTGGGCCAGTTGCACCATCACGTCGAGCACTTCGTTGACCATTTCCGGGTCGAGCGCCGAGGTCGGTTCGTCGAACAGCATGACGATCGGATCCATGGCCAGTGCACGGGCAATCGCCACACGCTGCTGCTGACCGCCGGACAGTTGCCCCGGGTGCTTGTGCGCATGCGCCGACAAGCCGACGCGTTCCAGCAGTTGCAGACCTTTCTTGGTCGCCTCTTCCTTGCTACGGCCCAGCACCTTGATCTGCGCGATGGTCAGGTTTTCGGTGATGGTCAGGTGCGGGAACAGCTCGAAATGCTGGAACACCATACCGACGCGCGAACGCAGTTTCGGCAGGTTGGTCTTGGAGTCGGCAATCGAGGTGCCGTCGACGACGATGTCGCCTTTCTGGAACGGCTCGAGCGCGTTGACGCACTTGATCAGGGTCGACTTGCCCGAACCCGACGGACCGCAGACCACGATCACTTCGCCTTTCTTGACCTCGGTGCTGCAATCAGTCAGCACCTGGAAGTCGCCATACCACTTGTTGATGTTCTTGATGGAGATCATACGGCAAACCTTTTTTGCAGACGCTTGACCAGCAGCGAGGCGGAAAAGCTGATGATGAAGTAGACGACACCGGCAAAGATCAGGAACTCGTTGGAACGACCGATGATGTCGCCGCTGGAGCGGGCGGAGTTGAGGAAGTCCACCAGGCCCACGGTGTAGACCAGCGAGGTGTCCTGGAACAGGATGATCGACTGTTGCAGCAGCAACGGGGTCATCTTGCGGAACGCCTGGGGCAGGATGATCAGACGCATGGTCTGGCCATAGGTCATGCCCATCGCCTGCGCTGCGGCCATCTGGCCTTTGGGGATCGACTGCACGCCAGCCCGGACGATCTCACAGAAGTACGCGGCTTCGAACATCATGAAAGCCACGACGCAGGAGGTGAACGCGCCGATCGGGGTGTCTTCGCCGGTGATCCAGCGCAGCACGAACGGCACCGCCAGGTAGAACCAGGTGATCACCAGCAGCAGCGGGATCGAGCGGAAGTAGTTCACGTAGGCGCCGGCGACGCGCGACAGCAGTTTGCTGGACGACAGGCGCATCAGTGCGAGGATCGTCCCCAGCACGATGCCGCCGATCACGCCCATGACCATCAGTTGCAAGGTCATGACCATGCCGTTCCACAGGCCCGGGATCGCGGGGATGATGCCGCTGAAATCGAAGTCCATTATTTACCCCCCACGGAGATCAGGCCGGGCACTGCGACTTTCTTCTCGACCATGCGCATCAGCAACATCAGGCTCATGTTCAGGGTGAAGTAGATCAGCGTGGCCAGGGTGAAGGCTTCAAACAGGTTGGCCGAGAACTCGGCGGTCTGTTTGGTTTGCGCCAGCAGTTCCATCAGGCCGATCAAGGACGCCACGGAGGAGTTCTTGAACACGTTGAGGAATTCCGAGGTCAGCGGTGGAATGATGATGCGGTAGGCCTGGGGCAGCAGTACGTTCCAGTAGATCTGCGGCAGCTTGAAACCCATGGCGCGGGCGGCGGATTCCTGGCCGCGTGGCAGCGCCTGGATGCCGGTGCGCACTTGCTCGCAGACCCGGGCAGCGGTGAACAGACCCAGGCACACAACCACGCTCAGGTAGGCCGAGGTGGTCGGGTTCAGATCCTGCTTGTACCAGTCCTGCAGGTTTTGCGGCAGCAGGTCGGGCACCAGGAAGTACCAGATGAACAGCTGCACCAGCAGCGGCACGTTGCGAAACAGTTCGACGTAGCAGGTCGCGATGCCCGATACGAGGCGATTCGGCACCGTGCGCATGACCCCCAGAATGGAGCCCAGCAGCAAGGCGATGATCCATGCCACGATGGCGATGGCAATAGTCCAGCCCAGCCCGGCGATGTACCAGTCGAGATAAGTCTCGCTACCCACGCCGGTGGACTTGAAGAACACGCCCCAGTCCCAGTTGTAATTCATTAGGGTCTCCCCTCGAAATCGATCGATGTACAAGCACCCGCTTGGGGAAGATCCTTTCCCGTCCGACGTTGAACGCCGGGCACACGCGATCGGCTCGAAAACCGCCAGGTCGAGTGTTCCACTGTAAAACCAGCAGGTAACAGACGCCTGAGGGAGGGTGGCTCCCTCAGGGGATAAGGTTAGTCAGGAATCAGATTTTTACGTCAGGCGCCGGCTTGTCGCTCGGGTTGGCGATCAGTTCCTTGACCTTGTCGCTCATCGGGAAGTTGAGGTTCAGGCCCTTTGGTGGAATCGCGGTTTCGAACCACTTCTTGTAGATCTTGTTGATCTCGCCGGATTTGTACAGGCCGACAATGGCGTCATCCACGGCCTTCTTGAAGGCCGGGTCGTCTTTGCGAACCATGCACGCGTAGGCTTCGAAGGATTGCGGAGTACCGGTGATGACCCAGTCGTCCGGCTTCTTGGCCTTGGCTTCTTCGCCGGCCAGCAGGGCGTCGTCCATCATGAAGGCAACGGCGCGGCCGCTTTCCAGCATGTTGAAGGATTCGCCGTGGTCTTTGGCGGAGATGATGTTCATGCCCATCTGCTTGTCGGCGTTCATCGCTTTGATGATGCGCTCGGACGTGGTGCCAGCGGTGGTCACGACGTTTTTGCCTTTGAGGTCGGCAAAGTCAGCGTAGGACGGCTTGCCATCCTTGTCTTTCTTGACCAGCAGACGGGTGCCGATTTCGAAGATGTTGACGGTGAAGTCGACTTGCTGAGCGCGTTCGGCGTTGTTGGTGGTGGAACCACACTCGATATCCGCGGTGCCGTTCTGAATCAGCGGGATACGGGTTTGCGAGGTCACCAGGTTGTATTTGACCTGCAGGTCTGGCTTGTTCAGGTCTTTTTTCAGGGCTTCAACGATGGCCACTTGAATGTCGTGGGAGTAGCCCACTGGCTTGCCGGAAGCATCCGCGATATAGGAAAACGGAATGGAACTGTCGCGGTGAGCGAGGGTGATGGTGCCGGAATCGTTGATTTTCTTCAGGGTGCCGGTGAGTTCGGCAGCGAAAACTGGAGTGCTGATCAGAGCGGCCGCAATGGCTGCGCCCAGGATATGGGGAACGATGCGCATCAAATTTTCCTCGAATTGTTTTTTTTATGGAGCCAGTTCGTCGGCCCTTTTGTGCTTCGAATGCCTGACGGCTCCTGAAGTGTTGGCACGCCAGGCATTCGTCGAGAGAGTGTAGAGCATGAGTCGTGCCAGAGCAGTCGATAGTGGCTAATGGCTTGATTAATAAGGTGATTAAAGTTTTGTGTCGGTGTTTTTGGCTGGAACTGATCCGGTTATCCGAATTGACCGGGAGGTCGCGTTCGGAAAACCGAACGATCTTTTAATCGCTGCCCTCATATTGATGATCGTTCGAGCCCACATTCCCTTGTGGCGAGGGGATTTATCCCCGATAGGTCGCGAAGCGGCCTTCTTTCAGCGCAAAGGCGAGGACCGCTTCGCAGTCCATCGGGGATAAATCCCCTCGCCACAGGGTTAGTGGCAGGCAAAGTAAGTCACGCAGCAAAAAGCCCCTGAATCTCTCAATTCAGGGGCTTTCGTTTAAGCGATGTTCATATCACGCCGCTTCAATCTTGCGGTTCTGCTCGACCTTGCCCAGGTACGCCGCCAGCTTCTCTTGCTCGGCCGGGGTAGTGAACAGGCCCAGCTTGCTGCGCCGCCACAGGATGTCGTGGGCGGTGGTAGCCCATTCTTCGCTGCACAGGTAATCGACTTCACGGGTGTAGAGCCCGCCGCCAAGATGTTCGCCCATGTCGTTCAGCGACTCTACGCCTTCGAGCATGCGCCAGGTGCGGCTGCCGTAGGTGGTGGCCCAGCGGCGGGCGATCTCGGTCGGGACGAAGTCGAACTTGTCGCGGATCTGCGCGCTCAAGGCCTGCGGGGTGGTCATGTCTTCGCCGCCGGGCAGGGTCGCGGTGGCGGTCCAGCTCGGACGCATCTGGGTGAAGTACGGCATCAACTGGGCCATCGCTGACTCGGCGAGTTTGCGGTAAGTGGTCAGCTTGCCACCGAACACCGACAGCAGCGGCGCTTCTTCGCCCCCGCCAGACAATGCCAGAGTGTAATCGCGGGTCACGGCGGACGGGTTGTCGGATTCGTCGTTGCACAGTGGACGCACGCCCGAGTAGCTGTGCTGGATGTCGTCGCGGCTGATCTGCTGCTTGAAGTGCGCGTTGACCACTTTCAGCAGGTAATCGGTTTCGCCGTCGGTGATTGCCACTTTCGCCGGGTCACCGGTGTATTCGCGGTCGGTGGTACCGATGAGGGTGAAGTGGTTCAGGTACGGAATGGTGAAGACGATGCGCTGATCTTCGTTTTGCAGGATGTGCGCGTGATCGCCTTCGTATAGCTTCGGCACGATGATGTGGCTGCCCTGAATCAGGCGGATGCCGTACGGCGATTCCATTTTCAGGTCGTCACGGATGAACTTGGCGACCCACGGGCCGGCGGCGTTCACCAAGGCTTTGGCAGTGATCGAAAACAGGCTGCCGTCGGCGCGTTCCAGATTCAGGTGCCACAGGCCCTTGGCGCGGCGGGCGCTGACGCAACGGGTCTGCGTGTGTACGTGGGCACCTTTTTCCCGGGCGGCCATGGCGTTCAGAACGACGAGGCGGGCGTCATCGACCCAGCAATCGGAGTATTCGAAGCCTTTGGTGATTTCGCTTTTCAATGCGCTGTCGGCACCGAACTTCAGGCTTTTCGAGCCTGGCAGCTTTTCACGCTTGCCGAGGTTGTCGTAGAGGAACAGACCGGCGCGGATCATCCAGGCCGGACGCAGGTGCGGACGGTGCGGCAGCACGAAACGCATCGGCTTGACGATGTGCGGCGCCTTGGCCAGCAACACTTCGCGCTCGGCCAGCGCTTCACGCACCAGACGGAATTCGTAATGTTCGAGGTAGCGCAGGCCACCGTGGATCAGCTTGCTGCTGGCCGACGAGGTGTGGCTGGCCAGGTCATCCTTTTCGCAAAGGAACACCGAGAGACCGCGACCGGCGGCATCTGCTGCGATCCCCACGCCATTGATCCCGCCGCCAATCACGGCAACGTCGTAGATCTCGGAGATAGGGGGCGTACGCAAGGTAGATGTGGACATCGGCTGGCCTCGGGCTCTTTTGATTTTCTGTCTTGGAAATCGAACATAAATGTTCATTTGCGAAAATGGTAGCCCATAAAGACGCGCGCAGCCAGTCGCGTTCGATTGAAAAAACTCATCGAAGGGCGGGCAAAAGAAAATTTTCGAACATTATTAAGGCGCAGATGATCTTTGTGGCGAGGGGATTTATCCCCGATGGGCCGCGTAGCGGCCCCTCAATCAACTACCGTGGAGTCTCAGGCACACCGCATTGGGTGGTTTTAGGACTGCTTCGCAGCCCATCGGGGATAAATCCCCTCGCCACAGGGGATGTTGAACGGATTTAAACGACTTCCAGGCGAATCTTGTGCTGGCTCAACAGTTGCGCGAGTGCCGGCACCGGCTGCTGATCGGTCACCAGGCAATCGATTAGGCTGATCGGGCCGAGGCGAATCATCGCGTTACGCCCGAATTTGCTCGAGTCCGCCGCCAGAATAACCTGCCGCGCATTGGCGATGATCGCCTGCGACACGCGCACTTCCTGATAATCGAAGTCGAGCAGGCTGCCGTCTTCGTCGATGCCGCTGATACCCACCAGCGCGAAATCAACCTTGAACTGGTTGATGAAGTCCACACTCGCCTGACCGACCACGCCACCGTCACGGCGCACGTTGCCGCCAGTCAGCAGCACATCGAAATCATCCTTGGCGCTGAGCATCGAGGCGACGTGCAGGTTATTGGTGATGATCTTCAGATGGTTGTGATTGAGCAGGGCGCGGGCAATCGATTCGGTGGTGGTGCCGATGTTGATGAACAACGAGGCGTGATCGGGGATCTGCGCGGCGATGGCTTCGCCGATGCGTTGTTTTTCGTCGCGCATCTGGTCGGCGCGCATCGCATAGGCGGTGTTTTCGACGCTGGAATCATAGGCAGCGCCGCCATGGTAGCGGCGCAACAGATTGGCTTCCGCGAGCTGATTGATGTCGCGGCGGATGGTTTGCGGGGTAACAACGAACAGCGTGGCCATTTCCTCGATGCTCACATAGCCGCGTTCGCGGACCAGCTCGAGGATTTGCTGCTGACGGGGAGGCAGATTCATGGGGCTTCCTTTGGGCTGCCGTGCAAAATTTGCCCATGATGCCGCAGGAATCTCCTCCCTACCAGTTACATACGGATACGAGTCCTCAGACTGGCTTATTCAGCGTCTTCACGCGCCCAGTCACGGGTGCGGCTGACGGCTTTTTTCCAGCCTTTGTACAGTTTCTCTTTCTCGACTTCTTCCAGGCTCGGTTCGAACTCGCGCTCGATCACGGCCTTGCCGCGCAGTTCATCCAGGCTTCCCCAGAAACCGCACGCCAGACCGGCCAGGTACGCTGCGCCGAGTGCAGTGGTTTCACGCATTTGCGGACGCTCGACCTGGGTGCCGAGGATGTCGGCCTGGAACTGCATGAGGAAGTTGTTCGCGACCGCGCCGCCGTCCACGCGCAGGGCCTTGAGGCGTTCGCCGGAGTCCTGTTGCATGGCGTCGAGTACGTCGCGGGTCTGGTAGGCGATCGATTCCAGCGCGGCGCGGATGATGTGATCCACGCGCACGCCGCGCGTCAGGCCGAACAGTGCGCCACGGGCATACGGGTCCCAGTACGGAGCGCCCAGGCCGGTAAAGGCCGGTACCAGGTACACGCCGTTGCTGTCCTTCACTTTATTGGCGAAGTATTCGGTGTCGTGAGCGTCGTTGACGATCTTCAGTTCATCACGCAGCCACTGCACGGTCGAGCCACCGTTGAAGACCGCGCCTTCCAAGGCGTAAGCCACTTCGCCACGCGGGCCGCAAGCGATGGTGGTGAGCATGCCGTGCTGGGATTTCACCGCTTTGTCGCCGGTGTTCATCAGCAGGAAGCAGCCGGTGCCGTAGGTGTTTTTCGCCTGGCCCGGCTCGACGCACATCTGGCCGAACAGTGCCGCTTGCTGGTCACCGGCGATTCCGCCGATGGCGATGCCGCTCTTGGTGCGACCGTAGATTTCCGAAGACGCTTTGACTTCCGGGAGCATTTCGCGCGGGATATCGAGGATCTCCAGCATCTTCGAATCCCACTCCAGCGAATGGATGTTGAAGAGCATGGTGCGCGAGGCGTTGGTGTAGTCGGTAACGTGTACCTTGCCGCCGGTGAATTTCCAGATCAGCCAGCTATCGATGGTGCCGAACAGCAGTTCGCCGTTGCGCGCACGCTCGCGGCTGCCTTCGACGTTGTCGAGGATCCACTTCAGCTTGGTGCCGGAGAAGTACGGGTCGGTGACCAGGCCGGTGTTGTCGCGGATGTACTCTTCGTGGCCATCGCGCTTGAGCTGCTGGCAGATCTCGGTGCTGCGGCGGCACTGCCAGACGATGGCGTTGTACACCGGACGACCGGTTGTCTTGTCCCAGACCACGGTGGTTTCACGCTGATTGGTGATACCGATGGCGGCAACCTGATCGTGATGCAGACCGGCCTGGGCCAGTGCTTCGACCATCACCGCGCTTTGGGTGGCGAAGATTTCCATTGGATCGTGTTCGACCCAACCGGCTTGCGGGTAGTGCTGGGCGAATTCGCGCTGGGCGGTGCAGACCACGTTCGCATCGCGGTCGAAAATGATCGCGCGGGAGCTGGTCGTACCCTGATCGAGGGCAATGATGTAGTTCTTATTCTGAATGTCGGTCATGTCGATTGCCTTGGACGAAATAAGGGAGAGTGGGCCGTGGCGCGGGCTCTAAAAGGGCAGGAGCCCGCGCCGACTGTTTCAAGAAGTTCTTGGTTTGCCGTCAATGGCCGGTTCTGCATCCTTTGTAGCAGGTGTGGCGCCGGTCAGGTGACGGGCGATGAGCCCGCGATACCCGGCAGCGCCGAGGCAGGCACCGACAATCGGTGCAAAAATCGGAATCAGGAAGTACGGAATATCGCGGCCGCCAGTGAAGGAAATTTCACCCCAGCCGGCGAAGAAAGTCATCAGTTTCGGACCGAAGTCACGCGCCGGGTTCATCGCAAAACCGGTCAGCGGGCCCATCGAGCTGCCGATCACGGCAATCAGCAAACCGATCAGCAACGGAGCCATCGGGCCTTTCGGCAGGCCGTTGTTGTCATCGGTCAGGGCCATGATCACGCCCATCAGGATCGCGGTGATGATCATCTCGACCAGGAATGCCTGGGCGGTGGACAGCACCGGATTGGGGAACGTCGAGAATACCGAGGCCAACTCAAGGCTGGCGGCGGTGCCACGCATCATGTGGTGGGTTTGTTCGTAATCGAAGAACAGGTTGCTGTACAGCGTGTACACCAACAGCGCACCGCAAAAGGCGCCGGCGATCTGCGACAGGATATAGAACGGCAGTTTGCGCTTTTCAAAGTCGGCAAAAATGCTCAGGGCGATACTCACGGCGGGGTTCAGATGCGCGCCGGAAACCCCGGCGGTCAAGTAGATCGCCATGCTCACGCCGACGCCCCAGATGATGCTGATTTCCCACAGGCCGAAGCTGGCGCCCGCGACTTTGAGCGCGGCGACGCAGCCAGTGCCGAAAAAGATCAGGAGTGCAGTCCCCAGAAACTCGGCCAGGCATTGGCCGGAAAGCGATGGTTGCTGTAAAGCAGTTGTCATTGAAAACCTCGATTTTTGTTGTTGTCTGGCGCGTTTGCCGTCAGGGCAAGGCGCGATTTTCCCCGGGGCAGGATCCCCATCCTGTTCCCGGTTTACTGCTGGGTGCTGCGGTGATGATAATTCTTACATTATTCAGATTCGAAAAAATATAGACAAGAAACAAACCTGTCAAAGGTCGAAAGTGAACCATTGGTCACAATTAAACTATCAGCCTGCTGAATGATCCTGCGGGGGACGACGGCGATAGCCCGGCGATTCGCCTGCAACGCCCGGAAAACGGGGCTTGCGCTAGAGCCTTTTGCGATGTGATGGCCTAGAATCCGGCGCAGGATTTTTCTGTTGATGCCGAGCCTGGAGCTGCCATGACCCCTGCGTTGGACTTGTTGAAAAAAGTTCGTGCCGAACATCGCGTGCACAGTTACGAACATGACCCCAAGGCCGCGTCCTATGGGCTGGAGGCCGCAGAGAAACTGGCGCTGGAGCCGGCGCAGGTGTTCAAGACGCTGCTCGCTGCCAGTGAAAAGGGGGAATTGCTGGTGGCGGTGGTGCCGGTCGTCGGAAGCCTTGACCTCAAGGGCCTGGCACACGCGGCGGGCGTCAAGAAAGTCGAAATGGCTGACCCGGCTGCGGCACAGCGTTCCACCGGTTACCTGTTGGGCGGCATCAGTCCGCTGGGGCAGAAGAAGCGTCTGCGCACCTTCATCGATAATTCGGCCCAAGGCTTTGCGACTATTTATGTCAGTGCTGGCCGACGTGGCCTGGAAGTCGAATTGGCGCCGGCGGTTCTGGCTGAACACACCCAAGCTAAATTCGCCGAGATCGGTCGCGCGTAACGCTGATTTCTGTATGCAGAAAATTGGCTGGTTCTGTCACTGGTACAGATCCGGCCGGCGCTGCATGCTCTGCCCACAGACTTAGGGAGAAGGTTATGCAGCTCGAATTTCATCAGGTTGATGCGTTCAGTGATCGGCCGTTCAGTGGCAACCCGGCGATGGTGTATCGGCTCGATGCATGGCTCGCGGACGATTTGATGCAGAAGATCGCCGCCGAACACAATCTGGCAGAAACCGCGTTCGTGGTGCGCGAAGGTGCAGCGTGGCACATCCGCTGGTTCACCCCGACCACCGAGGTGCCGTTGTGTGGGCACGCCACACTGGCCAGTGCCTATGTGTTGTTCGAGATCTACAAGGAAAACGCCGAGCGGCTGGACTTCACCTGCAAGTCCGGGCCGCTCGGCGTCAGTCGCGAGGGCGATTGCCTGTGGCTGGACTTCCCGTCGATTGTGCCGTCAGAAATTGGCGTGACGCTGGATGTCGAGCGCGCGCTGGGCGTCGAGGCGGTGGATGTGCTCGGTTCCAACGAGTTGTTCGTGGTGCTGGAGTCGGAGCAGGCAGTGCTCGACTGCACGCCGGACATGATTGCACTGGCAAAACTGCCGTGGCTCGGCGCCATCGTGACCGCGCGCGGCAATCAGCACGATTTCGTCTCGCGCTACTTCGCCCCGGCGATCGGCATCAATGAAGATCCGGTCACTGGATCGACGCATTGCAGCCTGATTCCGTATTGGTCGAAACGTCTGGGCAAATCCAGTTTGACCGCGTGCCAGCGCTCGGCGCGGGGCGGGGAGTTGTTCTGTCGGCTGGAGGGGGAGCGGGTGAAGATCGGCGGGAATGCGACGCTGGTGGCCAGCGGCACATTGATCCTCGGTTAAAAGCTAAAAGATCGCAGCCTGCGGCAGCTCCTACATTGATCCCTGTAGGAGCTGCCGCAGGCTGCGATCTTTTGATCTCTGTAGGAACTGCCGCAGGCTGCGATCTTTTGATCTTAGAGGGCGGCGCTGTAGCGGCGAACGCCGTTTTCCGCCGCCGGGATTTGTGCCGCGGTGCTGCCGCTGGCCTGGAACAGGACGAGGTGTTCGGCGGCGACCCGAATCCCCACATCCGCACCGACCTGATGGTCGGCATGACTCGGGAAGATCGATTCCAGCTGCGCGCCGGTCGGCAGTTGCAGGCGATACAGGGTTGAGGCGCCAAGGAACGTCTTGCCGACGATCCGCGCTTTCAAACCACTGTCCGGGGCGTAAACGATGTCATCCGGACGCAGCAACACATCCACTGCGCCACCCACCGGCCAGGTGTAGGCCCGGTTGCCGCGCAGTTCGCCGAGTTCGGTCTGCACCGATTCCGGGCTGCCGAGCTGGCCGCGAATGAAGTAACCCTGGCCGATGAAACTGGCAACAAACGGTGTCGCCGGCTCGTGGTAGAGGTTGTAGGGCGTGTCCCACTGTTCCAGCCGGCCTTCCTTGAATACGCCAACGTGATCGCTGACGGCGAAGGCTTCTTCCTGGTCGTGGGTCACCAGAATCGCACTGGTGCCACGGGCCTTGAGGATGTCGCGCACTTCGTGGCTGAGCTTGCGGCGCAGTTCGCCATCGAGGTTGGAGAACGGCTCGTCGAGCAGCAGCAGTTGCGGCTCCGGCGCCAGGGCGCGGGCGAGGGCGACGCGTTGCTGCTGGCCGCCGGAGAGCTCGTGCGGGAAGCGTTTGCCGAGGTTCTTCAGGTTGACCAGTTCCAGCAGCTCCTCGGTGACGCGCTCCTTGTTCGGGTGCTTGCGGATGCCGAAGGCGATGTTGTCTGCGACGCTCAGGTGCGGGAACAGCGCGTAGTCCTGGAACACCATGCCGATCCGGCGTTTCTCCGGCGCCAGAGTGAAACCGGCGCTGGAGATGGTTTCGCCGCCAAGCTGGATTTCCCCTTCGTGTACCGGTTCGAAACCGGCAATCGCGCGCAGGGTGGTGGTCTTGCCGCAGCCGGACGAGCCCAGCAGGCAACCGATGTCACCGGCGTTGAGGTGCAGATTGAGGTTCTGCACCACGCGTTGATCTTGATAGCCGCAAGCGAGGTTGCGCAGGTTCAGCAGTAATTCATGGCTCATGCGTGGTGATATGCCGGTTCGACGAGGAACTCAAGCAGGGCCTTCTGTGCGTGGAGACGGTTTTCTGCCTGATCCCAGGCGACGGAACGCGGGTCATCAAGCAGGTCTAGGCTGATTTCTTCACCGCGGTGTGCTGGCAGGCAGTGCATGAACAGCACATCTTCAGCCGCCAGATCGAGCAGGGCGCGGTTCACCTGAAACGGAGCGAACAACTTCAGGCGCTTGGCAGTTTCCTCTTCCTGACCCATCGAAGTCCAGACATCGGTGCTCACCAGGTGCGCACCGCGCACGGCGTCTTGCGGATCGCGGACGATGGTCACACGATCGCCTGCACGTGCGACGAATTCAGGATTGGGCTCATAGCCTTGCGGGCAGGCAACGCGCAACTGGAAGTCGAACTGGATCGCCGCTTCTATATAGCTGTTGCACATGTTGTTGCCGTCGCCGATCCACGCCACGGTCTTGCCCTGGATCGAGCCGCGGTGTTCGAGGAAGGTCTGCATGTCGGCCAGCAACTGGCACGGGTGCAGGTCATCGGACAGGCCGTTGATCACCGGCACGCGCGAGTTGGCGGCGAATTCGGTCAGGGTGCTGTGGGCAAAGGTACGGATCATCACAGCGTCGAGCATGCTCGACATGACGATGGCGCAGTCGCCGATCGGCTCGCCACGGCCCAGCTGGGTGTCACGTGGCGACAGGAAGATCGCCTGGCCACCGAGCTGGATCATGCCGGCCTCGAAGGAGATCCGGGTACGGGTCGAGGATTTCTCGAAGATCATCCCCAGGACACGGTTTTTCAGAGGCTCGAACAGTACGCCGCGGTTACGCAGGTCCTTGAGCTCAACGCCTCGACGGATCACGCTGACCAGCTCTTCGGGCGTGCAATCCATCAGGGAGAGAAAGTGCCTTGCGCTCATCATTGACTACCTTTTTGCTACAGACCGCAGATGCTCAAAGCCTTGTTTAACGGAACAACGGGCGAGACCTGCGGCGTAAGCCGCACGGGGCGACGAAATAGGGGGAGGCGCGATATTGACACTAAATGTCGCGTTTTTCCAATAGGCTACGGTTTTTGCGGGATTCGGGGAGCGCGCCGCAGGTTGCGGTCACGCATTTGAAGCCGGGTTCAGGACAGCAGCGATCCTCTTTGTACACTGGCCTCGCGTGGCTTGGCAATGCAGCGTGGCGGGGATCACGTCGACCAGGTCGGTTTACGACTGTGGCGCCATGCCATCACTTGGTCGGATGCTCAGACTGAAACATTTGCTAAAGCAAAGTGCTGGGTTATAAATAAGTTTCGAGCGACGCAGGAAGCCTCCGCATGGAATCGAAAGAAAAACTGTTAATGGAACTGCTGGGCCACACAGCTCGCTCACTGACCCATCTCACCGCGTCGGTCACTTCGATGTCTTTTGAGCTGCTGCGCAGCGAGGACGAAGTGGTCAAGACCGCCGGCCGCCACATGATCGACCGCATGGCGACCATCAGTGCCGGGCTCGACGAGCACTGGCGACTGATCGGCGAACTCACCGGCGTACATGTGGCCCACGAGCAGATCGAAACCATTCAGGAAATCCAGCTGCAGGCGCCGCCGCAGCTGCCGTCCAATTGAGTCTGATGGGCTATCGGCTCACCTGATAGCCGTCGATTCACAAGACGAACATCGCTGGCGTCGCTCCCGTACACGGGCCATAGTTTTGTTCCCGCGGCATGCCCGTTGCCTGCCCAGAACAAGACAGAGACTGGCCATGACCAAGACTCTCCATCACCGTGCCTGCCACCTGTGCGAAGCCATCTGCGGCCTGACCATCGAAACCAGCGAAACCGATGGCAACGTTGCGATCACCTCGATCAAGGGCGATGCCCTCGACACGTTCAGTCGTGGGCACATCTGCCCCAAGGCGGTGGCCTTGCAAGACATCCAGAACGATCCCGACCGCCTGCGTCAGCCGATGCGCCGGGTCGGCAGCGAATGGCTGCCGATCGAGTGGGACGAGGCCTTTGCGCTGGTGGCCGAGCGTCTGGCGGCGATTCAGAAACGCCACGGGCAGAATGCGGTGGCGGTTTATCAAGGCAACCCCAGCGTTCACAACTACGGGCTGATGACCCACAGCAACTACTTTCTCGGCCTGCTGAAGACGCGCAACCGCTTCTCGGCGACTTCGGTCGATCAGTTGCCGCATCACCTGAGCAGTTACCTGATGTACGGCCACGGCTTGCTGTTGCCGATCCCGGACATTGATCACACCGATTTCATGCTGATCCTCGGCGGTAATCCGCTGGCATCGAACGGCAGCATCATGACCGTGCCCGATGTCGAGAAACGCCTGAAGGCGATTCAGGCGCGCGGTGGCAAAGTGGTGGTGGTCGATCCCCGGCGCAGCGAAACGGCGGCCATCGCCGATCAGCACTTGTTTGTGCGGCCGGGTGGCGACGCGGCCTTGCTGTTCGGGGTGCTCAACACCTTGTTCAGTGAAGGACTGACCTGTGACAGTCACTTGCCGGTTGATGGCCTTGATGAAGTGCGCGCAGCCGTCGCCACGTTCACTGCCGAAGCCATGGGCCCGCTGTGCGCCGTTCCCGCTGAACAGATCCGCCAACTGGCCCGGGACTTCGCCGCTGCACCAAGCGCTGTTTGCTACGGCCGGATGGGCGTTTCCACTCAGGCCTTCGGCACGCTATGCCATTGGGTCGTGCAGTTGATCAATCTGGTGACTGGCAATCTCGATCGCGTCGGCGGTGCATTGTGCACCGAGCCGGCGGTGGATCTGGTGGCATCGACCTCGGGCGGGCATTTCAACAAATGGCAGAGCCGGGTATCCGGGCGGCCCGAGTACGGCGGCGAGCTGCCGGTATCGGCGCTGGCGGAAGAGATGCTCACCGAAGGCGAAGGGCAGATTCGTGCGCTGATCACCGTGGCCGGCAATCCGGTGTTGTCGACGCCGAACGGCCGGCAACTGGAGCAGGCGCTCGATGGCCTGGAGTTCATGCTCAGTATCGACCTGTACATCAACGAGACCACGCGTTACGCCGACCTGATCCTGCCGTCGACCTCGGCGCTGGAGAACGATCATTACGACACTACTTTCAATCTGTTCGCGGTACGCAACGTCACCCGCTTCAACCGCGCGATTCTCGCCAAGCCCGACGGCGCATTACACGACTGGGAGATCTTTGTCGGCTTGGCCAAGGCCTTTGCCGAGAAGACCGGCAAGGAACTGAAACCGACGATGCCGCCGGCGAAGATGATCGATATTGGTCTGCGCATGGGCCTGTATGGCGATGCGTCCGAGCAAAAGCTGTCATTGGCGACGTTGTTCGATCATCCGCACGGGATTGATCTAGGGGCGTTGAAACCGAATCTTGCAGCTCGCCTCAAGACGCCAAATCAACGGGTGCAGGCTGCGCCGCCGGAAATTCTCGCTGATCTCGCACGCTTTGCGGCCTTGCAGGCGCCGGCGACCGATGAGCTGCTGATGATTGGTCGTCGGCATGTGCGCAGCAACAATTCGTGGATGCATAACTACCATCGGCTGGTGAAGGGCAAGCCACGGCATCAATTGCTGATGCACCCGGATGACCTCGCCAGTCGCGGGCTCAACGATGGTCAGTTAGTTCGCGTCAGCTCGCGGGTAGGGCAGATCGAGGTCGAGGTGCTCGGCAGTCTGGACATGATGAAGGGCGTGGTCAGCCTGCCGCACGGCTGGGGGCATGCGCGGCCAGGTGTGCAAATGGCAATCGCCAGTGGGCAGCCAGGTTCGAGTGCTAATGATCTGACCGATGAGTGTCAGCTTGATGAACTGTCGGGCAACGCCGCGCTCAATGGCGTGCCAGTCAAGGTGGCGGCGGCCTGAACGAGACCGTCGGGGAGACCGAGCATGGCGCTCGGGATTCCGTTACAATGCGTCACCGTGCCGACCCATGAGTCGGAAAGTTCAGCCGAGGTGCTCCATGGATATCATCGAAACGATTAAAGAGCAGATTGCCAACAACACCATTCTGCTTTACATGAAAGGCTCGCCGAATGCCCCGCAGTGTGGCTTCTCCGCGAAAGCTGCGCAGGCTGTAATGGCGTGTGGTGAAAAGTTTGCGTACGTGGACATCCTGCAGAACCCGGAGATCCGCGCCAACCTGCCAAAGTACGCCAACTGGCCGACTTTCCCGCAACTGTGGGTCGGCGGTGAGCTGGTCGGCGGTAGCGACATCATGATCGAGATGGCTGCAGACGGTTCGCTGCAAAGCACCATCAAGGCGGCTGTTGAAGCGGCTGCTGCGAACAAGTCCGAAGCCTGATCCCGGTTCATTCGGCGCTGGTTTCTCCTGTAGGAGCTGTCGAGTGAAACGAGGCTGCGATCTTTTGATCGGCAGACAATAAAAAGCCCCGCACCTCGAAAGAGGGCGGGGCTTTTTAGTGCGCTGGAAAAGTTAACGCGAGTTGCCGGTGCAATCTGAAAAGATCGCAGCCTACGGCAACTCCTACTCTTCGCCCATCTGCGATTGCAGGTAGTTCTCAAGACCGACTTTATCGATCAGGCCCAGTTGGGTTTCCAGCCAGTCGATGTGCTCTTCTTCGGATTCGAGTATGTCTTCGAGCAGTTCACGGCTGCCGAAGTCGCCAACCGATTCGCAATGGGCGATGGCGGCTTTCAGATCGGCGTGGCCGGTCTTCTCGATACGCAGGTCGCACTCGAGCATTTCCCGGGTGTGCTCGCCGATGTGCAGCTTGCCCAGATCCTGCACGTTCGGCAGGCCCTCGAGGAACAGGATGCGCTTGATCAGCTTGTCCGCGTGTTTCATCTCGTCGATGGACTCGTGGTACTCGTGCTTGCCCAGCTTGTTCAGGCCCCAATCTTCATACATGCGCGCATGCAGGAAGTACTGATTGATCGCGACCAGCTCATTGGCAAGGATCTTGTTGAGATGCTGGATGACTGTAATGTCGCCTTTCATGATGGGAGTCCTGCCCTGTATTAGCTGTATATAAGGCGGAGTTTGAGCTCGGTATTTATAAGTGTCAAACCTAAGTTATTGAATAATAAATGAAATTAAATCTGAATAAGAATGTTTGTGTTCCGCGTCTAGCGTCTAACCGATTGATTTGCGGGCATAAAAAAACCGGACGTTAGTCCGGTTCTTCGAAATGGGGGTAATTACGCAGCAGTAAATTCTACCGGATAGGGGATCGCGGCCTGAGCGGTTTGCAGCTTGGTCAGGGTTTCACGCACCACTTCCTTGGCAAGGCAGGCACATTTGCCGCATTGGCTGGCGACGCCGGTGGCTTGGCGGACTTCTTTGTAGCTGCAGCAACCTTCATAGATCGCTTCGCGGATTTGTCCGTCGGTGACGCCAGTGCAGAGACAAACATACATAAGTGAGAACCGTCGCTGGTTGTGACTCAATTGCGATGGATCTTAATGTTAACGAGAATGATTGTCAAAGTGCTTTCTGAATGGTTTTCGATCGAAAGGCGCGTCACTGACGAACGGTGATTAATGGCGAATTGCCTGGCCCCGAAAATGCTGGTCCGTTATCCGCCTTGGGCAAAAAACCGTTAAGGACAGGCGAAAAACGCAGTGTATGATGGTCGGCCCTTGCGAAGAGGGTTCGTGTCACAGGGCTGTCGCCTCAGGGTGGCAGGCTGGCCCGGACCCTGAACTTCAAGTTATTCACCAGGAGATATCCATGAGCGTACTCGTAGGCAAACAAGCCCCTGACTTCACCGTCCCGGCCGTACTCGGCAATGGCGAGATCGTTGACAGCTTCACCCTGTCCTCGGCCATCAAAGGCAAATACGGCCTGGTGTTCTTCTACCCACTGGACTTCACCTTCGTCTGCCCGTCCGAGCTGATCGCTCTGGACAACCGCATGGCTGACTTCAAAGCGCGTAACGTGGAAGTGGTTGCCGTGTCGATCGACTCGCACTTCACCCACAACGCCTGGCGCAACACCCCGGTCAACAACGGCGGCATCGGCCAGGTGAAATACACCATGGCTGCCGACATGAAGCACGAAATCGCCAAGGCCTACGACGTTGAGTCCGAAGGCGGCGTGGCTTTCCGTGGCGCGTTCCTGATCGACGACAAGGGCGTTGTCCGCTCGCAGATCATCAACGACCTGCCGCTGGGCCGTAACATGGAAGAGCTGATCCGTCTGGTCGACGCTCTGCAATTCCACGAAGAGCACGGCGAAGTCTGCCCTGCCAACTGGAAAAAAGGCGACAAAGGCATGAACGCTTCGCCAGAAGGCGTTGCGGCTTACCTGACCGAGAACGCTGCTGCCCTGTAAGGCGCAACGTCGCGGTACAAAAAAACCGGCCCACGTGGCCGGTTTTTTTATGCGCGGGATTCGCCCGAACGAGGATCAGTCATCGAAGTCTTCCCAGCCGCCCATCTGTTTCCAGCGGTTGACGATGCCGCAGAACAGCTCGGCGGTCTTCTCGGTGTCGTAACGCGCCGAATGCGCTTCACGGCCATCGAAGTCGATGTCGGCGGCCTGACAGGCTTTCGCCAGAACGGTTTGACCGTAAGCCAGGCCGGCCAGCGTCGCGGTGTCGAAGCTGGAGAACGGATGGAACGGGTTGCGCTTCATGTCCAGACGCGCAACCGCGGCATTCAGGAAGCCGAGGTCGAAGCTGCTGTTATGCCCGACCAGAATCGCGCGCTTGCAGCCGTTGGCCTTCAGCGACTTGCGGATGCCACGGAAGATGTCGGTCAGCGCGGTTTCTTCACTGACCGCCATGCGCAGCGGGTGATCGAGTTTGATCCCGGTGAACTCCAGCGCTGCCGCTTCGATGTTGGCACCTTCGAACGGTTCGACGCGGAAGAAGTAGGTGTGATCCGGGTAGACGAAACCCTTTTCATCCATGGCGATGGTGGTCGCGGCAATCTCCAGCAGAGCGTCGGTGGCCGAGTTGAAGCCACCGGTCTCTACGTCGACGACAACCGGCAGGTAACCGCGAAAACGTGCTGCCATTGGGTGACGGGAACCGCCGCCGCCACCTTGACCGTCCAGTTCGTCGTCGAAATGGTCTTCACTCACGCGTGTTCCTCCAGCAGGCGCCAGCGCAGTTTTTCACCGGCGCGCAGCGGGATAACGTTCAGCTCGCCAAACGGCAGGCTGGTCGGGGCGGTCCACTCTTCGCGAACCAGGGTGATGCGATCGGTGTTGGTCGGCAGACCATAGAAGCGCGGACCGTTGAGGCTGGCGAAGGCTTCGAGCTTGTCCAGCGCGTTGCGCTGTTCGAACGCTTCGGCATACAACTCGATAGCGGCGTACGCGGTGTAGCAACCGGCGCAGCCGCAGGCGGCTTCCTTGGCGTGCTGGGCGTGCGGCGCCGAGTCGGTACCGAGGAAGAACTTCGCGCTGCCGCTGGTGGCGGCGTCGAGCAGGGCTTCCTGATGGGTATTACGCTTGAGGATCGGCAGGCAGTAGAAGTGCGGCCGGATCCCGCCCACCAGCATGTGGTTGCGGTTGTACAGCAGGTGATGCGCGGTGATGGTCGCGCCGACGTTGGCCGAAGCCTCGTTGACGAACTGCACGGCGTCGCCGGTGGTGATGTGTTCGAACACCACTTTGAGCGTCGGGAAACGCTCGACAACACGGCGCATGTGCTCATCGATGAAAATCTTTTCGCGGTCGAAGACGTCGACATCGCCACGGGTGACTTCGCCGTGGATCAGCAGCGGCATGCCGACTTCGGCCATGGCTTCCAGCGCTGGGAAGATCTTGTCGATGCTGGTCACTCCGGAATCGGAGTTGGTGGTGGCGCCGGCCGGGTACAATTTGGCGGCGTGCACGAAACCGCTGGCCTTGGCCTGACGAATTTCTTCTGGCTGGGTGCGGTCGGTGAGGTACAGCACCATCAGCGGTTCGAAACGACTGCCGGCCGGGCGGGCAGCGAGAATCCGCTGGCGATAGCCGTCGGCTTCAGCGGCGTTGCGCACCGGTGGTACCAGGTTGGGCATGATGATGGCGCGGCCAAAGGTGCGCGCCACATCGGCAACGGTATTGGTCAACACGGCACCATCGCGAAGATGAATGTGCCAGTCGTCGGGACGCAGCAGGGTCAGGCGGTCGGACATGAGGGGATTCCAGGCGGGTCAAACTGAGGGGAATGCTACCGGAAAAGACTCTTGCAGGCACTCGCTATCAAGTTTTGCAGGATCCTTCCGATATCCCGTAGGTATGCCGTAAACATAGTGTGAATCGGTCTTTGTGTTACAGAAGCCAATGGAGCCTCCCGTGCGCCAGCGATATTTAGCCTTGCTCAGTGTGTTTGCCAGCCTCCCCGCGATGGCGCTCACCTACCAGACGCGTCTGGAGAACATTGAGTGGACGGTCGAGGGCGACAAGTTCGAGTGCCGCCTGACCCAGCCGATCACCGATTTCGGCTCGGGCCAGTTCGTGCGCAAGGCCGGCGAGCAGGCGATATTCCGCCTCAATGCCTACAACGCCATGCTCGGCGGCGGTTCGGCGACGTTGCTGGCGGCGGCGGCGCCATGGCAGCCGGGGCGCAACGACATTAACCTGGGCAGCGTCAGGATCGGCACCGGTAACGTGCTGTTCAACAGTTCGCAATCGCAGGCCGGCGGGCTGATCAGCGGTTTGCTGGACGGTCGCAGCCCGGTGGTGCGCCGTGCGTCCGGCGATGGCCGCGTTTCGGAAGTGCGTCTGCTGCCGGTGAAGTTCAGCAAAGCGTTCAATGATTACCAGACGTGTGTGGCGAAGTTGCTGCCGCAGAATTTCGATCAGGTGAAACAGTCGCAGATCGGCTTCCCCGGCGAAGGCACCGATCTGGATGCCGCCGCAAAAGCCAAGCTGCAGGTGATGCTCGAGTTCATGAAGGCCGATCCGACGGTCAATCACATCGAACTCGACGGCCACTCCGACAACAGCGGCAACCGTTTGACCAACCGTGAGCTGTCGCGGCGTCGGGCGCTGGCGGTGGTCGATTTCTTCAAGGCCAACGGCATCGCCGAATCGCAGATCACTGTGCGTTTCCACGGCGAGCAGTACCCGTTGGTGCCGAACACCAATGCGGCTAACCGGGCGAAGAATCGTCGGGTCAGCGTGAAGCTCGCGCGAGTCGCGCCGACTACCGCGCCAGCACCGCAAGCCAGTACGCCTGCCAACGCCGCGGCGACTTCCTGACCCGCTGGTCATCGTCGCGCTGTCGACAGATTCTGTCGCTTTGTCGTCTTAAGCTGTCGCGCCTCTGTAAATTATTGCATTTGAGCGGTAGACTCCTCGGCTTTCCGTAGAACCCCGTGGAGTGATGGCATGGCGGACGTAAACAAGGTCGTTCTGGCGTATTCCGGCGGCCTGGACACTTCGGTGATCCTCAAGTGGCTGCAGGATACTTATAACTGTGAAGTGGTGACCTTCACTGCTGACCTGGGTCAGGGCGAAGAGGTCGAGCCGGCACGCGCCAAGGCTCAGGCCATGGGCGTCAAAGAAATCTACATCGACGACCTGCGCGAAGAATTCGTGCGTGACTTCGTGTTCCCGATGTTCCGCGCCAACACCGTTTACGAAGGCGAGTACCTGCTGGGTACCTCCATCGCACGTCCGCTGATCGCCAAACGCCTGATCGAAATCGCAAACGAAACCGGCGCCGATGCCATTTCCCATGGTGCCACCGGCAAGGGCAACGATCAGGTGCGTTTCGAACTGGGTGCCTACGCACTCAAGCCTGGCGTGAAAGTGATTGCCCCTTGGCGCGAGTGGGACCTGCTGTCCCGCGAGAAGCTGATGGACTACGCCGAGAAGCACGCGATCCCGATCGAGCGTCACGGCAAGAAGAAATCTCCGTACTCGATGGACGCCAACCTGCTGCACATCTCCTATGAAGGCGGCGTGCTGGAAGACACCTGGACCGAGCACGAAGAAGACATGTGGCGCTGGACCGTCTCCCCGGAGAACGCTCCCGACACCCCGCAATACCTGGAACTGACCTACCGCAACGGCGACATCGTCGCGCTGGACGGTGTCGAAATGACTCCGGCCACCGTACTGGCAACGCTGAACAAGATCGGTGGCGCTCACGGTATCGGTCGTCTGGACATCGTTGAAAACCGTTATGTGGGCATGAAGTCCCGTGGCTGCTACGAAACCCCGGGCGGCACCATCATGCTGCGTGCACACCGCGCCATCGAGTCGATCACCCTGGACCGCGAAGTCGCTCACCTCAAGGACGAGCTGATGCCGAAATACGCCAGCCTGATCTACACCGGTTACTGGTGGAGCCCGGAGCGTCTGATGCTGCAACAGATGATCGACGCTTCGCAGGTCAACGTGAACGGTGTGGTTCGCCTGAAGTTGTACAAAGGCAACGTGATCGTTACCGGTCGCAAGTCCGACGACTCGCTGTTCGACGCCAACATCGCGACCTTCGAAGAAGACGGCGGCGCTTACAACCAGGCCGACGCGGCGGGCTTCATCAAGCTCAACGCGCTGCGCATGCGCATTGCTGCCAACAAGGGCCGCAAGCTGTTCTAAATCACGCAGGTCTGAAAAAAATGGCGGCTTGTCCTAGTGACAAAGCCGCCATTTTTTCTTCTGTGCTCGCCTGACGCTCCCTGGACGTGTTGGTCGTAACGGCTCATTTCAGAATTTTCCTGAATGTCCATTTCAGGCATCTGCCCAGCGTTTCATATTCCTCTCAGAACCGTGGTGCTCTGTGTACTCACGTTGTAGGCGATGAAGAGTTTCGCGCCGCCGCTTTTCTTTGATTGTCTGATAAGACTGAGCGTAATTTGCTTGAGCAAAACGTCGGATGCCGAGTCAGTCAAAAATACCACTGCCTTGGCCGATTGCTTGCCTAGACGCGGAAGGTGTTCGGCCAGCTTGTTGAACGCCTGTGCACTGTTCATCGGACGTACATCTATGGCACGCAACGTGCCCATGGGTTTGGGCAGCTGAATGTTGTGCTCGATCCACGGCTCTTCCGGGCAGGATACGTCAGCAGCCCGATGGGATGGCTGCTGGCCAGTGCTGTGTTCAGGTAGCGTCCATTCAAGTGTATTCGAATTTGCTCTCCCGCCAGTTGCAACAGAAGTGTCTGGCGAAGACGGATCCGGGTTGCTCTCGGAGGCCTTCAACTCCTCAAAGACTTTTAGAAAACTGTCGTCTTTGTCGAAATCAGAGGGAGCATACAGAGAGCGGTAGTTGAAATTTAGTGTCAAAAAAAACAGCAGCAGCAAGTAAAACGGAAAGCTGATCAGGAACCAGACATAGACCTCCCTTTCGTCGTTATCAAGAAAAGGTAAGGAAATGGCAGCCGATGATTCGGAAATAAATGCAAATATCGCAATTATAGTCATGGGGTTGGTGATCTTTTTTCTGACTTTTATCATGGGAAGTGCTCATTAAGTATGTATTCCAATACGATGGTTGAGTAGTTTTGTATGTGGGTTAGAGTTTGTGGTTTAGGCTATTTTTATATTAAAAGAAATCAGTTGGGTAGAAGTATCTTGTTTCAGACGTTGATTGTTTAAGACTTTTTGAATGGTTTTTATGTTGTTTTTTACAATTGGTAATTTGCCAGGCACTGACTACAGGCGAGAAAAGGGCATTCATTGAATGGCAGCATTCTCGTCTTCTTCGATGTGCTGCCTGCCCTGAAAGGGTTATGTGCAAGGCTTCAGGGCGTAGTATTTTTCAGGTTGATGCAAAGGCCGGAAAAACAGTCATGTCATGAAAATATTGCCAGAGTCGGTTTTTTTGTAGGAATAGTCTTTATTTGTCGTAGGGAATGTCTTTGGCTGGGCGTGCAAAGGAACTCTCTTGTGCCATGTCGGAAATGACTACGCTATTGTGCGTGCTCTAAAAATTCGAACAGCGAAACTGGACTTGCCCATGAATAAAGTGCTGATCGTGGATGATCACCCCGTCATTCGTCTTGCTGTGCGTATGCTGATGGAACGTCATGGCTACGAAGTTATTGCCGAAACAGATAATGGCGTGGACGCGTTACAACTTGCTCGTGAACAGATGCCGGATATTGTTATTCTGGACATAGGTATACCCAAGCTCGATGGCCTGGAAGTTATCGCGCGTCTGAACTCAACACCGATGCCATTGAAAGTTTTGGTGTTGACTTCCCAGGCTCCGGGACATTTTTCGATGCGCTGCATGCAGTCAGGTGCGGCGGGATATGTCTGTAAACAACAGGATCTGACTGAATTGCTCAGTGCGATCAAAGCCGTACTGTCCGGGTACAGCTATTTTCCAAACCAGGCCCTGCATACCGTGCGAACCAGTCTGGGCAACGCCAGTGAAGCGGATATGGTGGATCGCCTTTCCGGTCGGGAAATGATGGTGCTGCAGCAATTGGCGCGGGGCAAGACCAACAAGGAAATCGCCGACGGCATGTTTCTCAGCAACAAGACAGTCAGCACGTACAAAACCCGTCTGTTATTGAAACTCAATGCCCGCTCACTGGTTGACCTGATTGAGTTGGCGCAGCGCAACGGGCTGGTCTGATGATCCTGATTGCAGAGGAATCATGGGCCGCTCAGTGTCGGATTTCCCAGACACTAAAAAGCCTCCGGTTCGGGAGGCTTTCAAGTGTCAGAGATCAAAATCGTAATCGGCCAATTGCTTTTGCAGTCGGCGCTCCTCGAGCAGGTTATCGATGGTGCGACGTTTGCTCAGATTGGTCTTGGCGACCTCGACCACCGGTTCGGCGTCGTCGGTTTCCGCAGCGATGAAATCGTCATCTACATCCAGTTGTTCTTTGCTGTCAGTCATAAGGTGAACTCCAGGCTAAGACTGCCTTTGGCGCCCCTTATATCTATATTCCTGCTGCGGGTAAAAAAGATTTTTTCAATCGACGAATCAATTATTCCAATAGCCGATCAATCGTCCGAAGTTTTGTGTTTGTACTCGCACAGATCTTCGATCCGGCAGCTGCCACAGCGTGGCTTGCGCGCCAGACACACATAGCGACCGTGCAGAATCAGCCAGTGGTGAGAATCCAGCAGGTAGTCTTTTGGCACAAACTTCATCAGCTTCTTTTCCACTTCAACCACATTTTTACCCGGGGCGATGCCGGTGCGGTTGCTCACGCGAAAAATATGCGTGTCGACCGCCATGGTCAACTGACGGAAAGCGGTATTGAGGACCACGTTGGCCGTCTTGCGGCCGACGCCGGGCAGCGCTTCCAGCTCTTCGCGCGTCTGCGGGACTTCACCATTGTGCAGCTCGACCAGCATGCGGCAGGTCTCGATCACGTTTTTCGCTTTGCTGTTATAGAGGCCAATGGTCTTGATGTATTCGGACAGCCCTTCGACGCCCAGCGCGTGGATCGCTGCCGGGGTATTGGCCACCGGGAACAGTTTGGCCGTGGCCTTGTTGACGCCTACGTCGGTTGATTGCGCCGAAAGAATGACCGCGATCAGCAACTCGAACGGCGAGGAATAGGCCAGTTCGGTCTTCGGCTCGGGATTGTCTTCATGAAGTCTGCGGAAGATTTCCAGACGTTTTGCGGCATTCATGGATGATGTGTTTCCTTGGAGAGAGCGTTCGAGCGGGTCCAGGCCTGGCGGGCGGCGAGCAGTAGCCCGAGCACGATGAATGCGCCGGGAACCAGGGTGAGCAAGTGCAGCCCTTCGTTGAACAGAATCAGGCCTTGCCAGTGTTCCGACAGGCCACGGCCGATGTGGCCCTGACCGAACAGTTCACGCAGTGCCGCCAGCGCTAGTAGCAGCCCGCTCGACAGGCCAAAAAACTTAAGGCGCTGGGCAAGCGCCTGACGAAAGAATCCATTGTATTCCAGCACCACACACTGCAAGGCGATCAGCCCGGTATAGATTCCGAGTGACTGGTGCCACTGCAACGCCCAGCGTTGCGCGAGGATATTGGCGCAACTGGTCAGGGTGGCGGCCAGCAGCAGACTGGCCAGCATCTGGCTATTGCCCGACAACTTCGAGCGCAGCGGGCCGATGCATGCGCCGTAAACCACCACCACAACGCTCGACATCAACAGCATGCCCAGCGCACCAGCCAATGTCGCGCTGGTGCCAAGCAGCAGCATCAGTATCAAGGTGTTCGTCAGGTTCGTCAGGTTCGTCGGCCGGCTCATGATCCGCTCCCCAGCAGGGTTGCACGGTGCTCATCAAAGTAGCGCAGGGCGTCATGAATGGCATTGACGGTAGCCCGGGAAGTGACGGTTGCCCCGGCCAGTTGATCGAACTGTCCCTGATCCTTTTTCAGGGCCCAGCCTGCGTCGTCAGGTGAGTTGCGCGACTTGCCGGTAAAAGTCGCCAGCCAGTGGTTCGGCCAGTCGCCGATAAGTCCGCCGAGCGCCGGCGTTTCGCTGTGCCGCAGGGTTTTCACCCCCAGCAGACTGCCGTTGGCATCGATGGCGATCAGCAGTTCGATAGCGCCGGCATAGCCCTCGGTCTGCGTGCGCAACAACACTGCCACCGGCTGCCCGACTCTGGTCGCGCGGTAGCCTGCCAGCAAAGTGCTGTGGCTCAACGTCGCATCAGTCAACGTCAGTGGCTGCTCCAGCGGCTGATTGTCGTAGGCATCGGTCGCGAGCACATCCAGCAACTTGCGGCTGTTGAGCAGGCGTTGCTCGCTGGCAATCTGCGGCGCACTGGCGCGCTGCACCACATAAGTCAGGCCGAGACCGGCGCCAGTCATCAGTACCAGCGTCACGACTGCAGCCACGCGGTTCATGATTGCACCTGCGTCTGGCGGGCGGCGGCAAAACGTTCCAGCGCTGGCACGCAGAGATTCATCAGCAACACCGCAAACGCAAGACCGTCCGGGTAGCCGCCCCAAGTTCGGATCAGGTAAGTGAGCAAGCCGACACCCACGCCGAACAGCAGCCGGGCCAGAGAACTTTTGGCGCCCGACACCGGTTCGGTAATGATGAACAAGGCACCGAGCATGGTTGCACCGCTCAGCAGATGAAACAGCGGTGAGCCGTGGGAATCGGAACCCGAACCGTTCCAGCAGAGCAGGCTGACGACAAACAGGCTGGCCAGCATGCCGACCGGCGCTTGCCATGCGATCACCCGAAGCTGCAACAGCCATAGCCCGCCGGCGAGAAACGCCAGATTGATCCACTCCACACCGCGTCCGCCGAACCGGCCGAACGCCGGGTTGGCAGCGAACAATTCATCCATGGTCAGGCTTTTGTTGATGCGCAGACTGTCCAGCGCGGTGGCCTGAACCCAGGCGTCCGGGGCCTGGCCCAGATTCAATACTTGTACAAAAGCGGCCTGCAGACTCATGCCATGCGCCGGCCAGTGGGTCATCGGCTGCGGGAACAGCAGCATCGCCAGGGCGAAACCGAGCATGGCCGGATTGAACGGATTCTTGCCGATGCCACCATACAGATGTTTGCCGAACAGCAGGCCCGAAGCGATGGCAGTCACGGTCAGCCACCATGGGCAATAAGGCGGCAGCGCAGCGGCCAGCAGTGTCGCGCTGACCAGTGCGCTGCCATCGCTGAGCGTTGGTTGCAGTGGCTGTCGGCGCAGGCGGGCGATGCCAGCCTCGATCAGCAGCGCGGTGCTCGCCGCCAGGATCAGGTTGATCAACACGCCCCAGCCGTAAAACCAGAACAACGCCAACAGCCCCGGCAGCGTGGCCAGCAGCACCCGCGTCATCGCCTGTTGCAGGCGATCATCCGGTGCTTCACGGGGCGACATGATCTTGCACCTGACGCTCGGCGGCGTGCAGGCGAGCGCGGGCCTTGTCGAGGATGTCGTTCGGTGTGTCGGCGCGGCGTTCGAGTTTGTTCAGGTCGGCGCGGGCATAGGCCAGTTCGGTTTTCAACTGGCGGAGCTGGTTGTCGATCGGGCGCTTTTCCACTCGCAGCAGGTCGGGTGCAGGCTGCTCACTGGCCGCCTCGGCCGCGTGAAGGGCTTGCTCGGCATCACGCAGTGCCTGTTCCAGCGTGGCAATTTGCTCAGCTGGCGCTTCGGCGGTCTGGGCCTTTTTCAATTCGGCGCGGCGCATGGCCAGCTGGATTTTCGCCCGTTTCAGGTCGGCGTCTTTCGCCGGAACCGGGGCCGCAGCGGCTGGAGCGGTGGCGGCGCTGCTTTCGAGTTTCGCCAACGCCTGTTCGGCGGTTTCAAACTGCTGTTGCAACACGATCAGTTGCGATTGCTGTTCGAAGGTCGGCGGATGGCCGAAGGCTTTCAGCGATTTGTGCAATTGCGCGCGGCTCATGGCGACATCGATCTTGGCTTTTTTCAGCGCCGCGTCGGCGGTCGCGGCTTTCTGCGCGCGCACTCGTTCCAGAGCGGCTTGCACTGGATCGAGGGTGGCCACCGCCGGTTGCGCTGCACGCTGCGCCCGGGCTTCGCGCTCAGCCTGTTTCTGCTGTTCTTCGCGCTGCAGGCGGGCGTTGCGGCGTTCAAAACGCTGGCGCGCATGATCGCGTTTGGCCGCGCGTGCGCGCAGTTCTTCAAGGCTGGAAGCCAGGCCACCGACCACCGGCAAGGTGCCGAGCGGCAGCGGATGCATCTCGATGCAGTCCACTGGGCACGGCGCCACGCACAGGTCGCAACCGGTGCATTCGTCAATCAGTACGGTATGCATCAGTTTCGCCGCGCCGACGATGGCGTCGATCGGGCAGGCCTGGATGCACTTGGTGCAGCCGATGCACTCGGCCTCGCGGATGTACGCCACTTGTGGCGGTGCCAAGCCACGGCTGACGTCCAGTTCCAGCACCGGCACGTTCAACAGTTCAGCCAGGGCGGCGACGGTTTCGTCACCGCCGGGCGGGCACTTGTTGATCGGTTCGCCATCGACAATGCCTTGCGCATAGGGCTTGCAGCCGGGGTGGCCACATTTGCCGCATTGGGTCTGCGGCAGGAGAGCATCGATGAGTTGAATCAGACTCATGTTTTGATCAGTCCACTGAATCCGAGAAAAATCACTGCGATCAGTCCGGCGCCGATCAGGTCGATCGGCAAGCCGCGAAAGGGCAGGGGAATGTCGTTGTCCGCTGTGCGTTCACGCAAGTCGCTGAACAGGCTCAGCACCAGCCAGAAACCCAGTCCGGCCCCCAGGCTCAACGCTGTTGCCTGCAGCAGGCCACGATCATTTTGTGCATTGATCAAAGCCAGCCCCAGCACGCCGGCATTGCCCAGCAACAACGGCCATAGTCCATCGAAGGGCCAGTCAGGCAGCGCGCGAGTCAGCAGCTTCAGCAGCGGCGCGATCAGCAGCACGCTGAGCGGCAAGAATACAAACAGCTGCAGTGCCTGCAATTGCAGCGGCACCAGTAGCCAGTGCCAGAGCACGTACCCGATGAAGCCGACGCTCAGCATCAGGCACGCCGTCGCCAACCCCAGCGCATGTACCTGGCGCCGACTGCCGGCCAGTACCGGATCGACACCCAGCGGCCAGTGCAACACGAAGTTGTTGAGCAGGGCGGCACTGATCAGCGTAAGCGCAAGTTCGGTCATGGTTCTGCCGGCAGCAACGGGCGGGTGTCACTTAAGGTTAGGCATTATCCGGCACCCGCGAAGGGTGGGCCAGATATGAAAAATCCCACAGGCCTGCGGAACATGCCTGTGGGATCGTTTCAGCGCTGAGCCTTACTTGATGCGTTGACCCGGCTTGGCGCCGCTGTCCGGGCTCAGCAGGTAGATTTCTTCACCGCCAGGGCCGGCTGCCATCACCATGCCTTCGGAAATACCGAACTTCATTTTCCGTGGTTTGAGGTTGGCAATCATCATGGTCAGGCGACCGTCGAGTTTCGACGGATCCGGGTAGGCGCTCTTGATTCCGGAGAATACGTTGCGCTGCTCGTCACCGATGTCCAGGGTCAGGCGCAGCAGCTTGTCGGCACCTTCCACGTGTTCAGCCTTGACGATCAAAGCCACGCGCAGGTCGACAGCAGCAAAGGTGTCGAAGTCGATTTCCGGCGACAGCGGATCCTTGGCCAGTTCGCCGTTGCCCGCAGGCGCGGCAGCGCCGGTGTCGGTCTGGCTGGCGGTCAGGTCTTCTTTCGAGGCGTCGGTCATGGCTTGCACTTTTACCGGGTCGATGCGGGTCATCAACGGCTTGAATTCATTGAGCTGATGGTTGGCCAGCAGCGTGGTGTGGTCGTTCCAGGTCAGCGGAGCGACGTTGAGGAACGCCTCGGCGTCGGCAGCCAGCAATGGCAGCACCGGTTTGAGGAAGATCACCAACTGGCGGAACAGGTTGATGCCGGTGGCGCAGATCGCCTGGACCTCATCCTGCTTGCCTTCCTGCTTGTTCAACGACCATGGGGCCTTGTCGGCGATCCAGGCGTTGGCGCGGTCGGCCAGGGCCATTGTTTCACGCATGGCGCGGGCGAAGTCGCGCGCTTCATAGGCGTCAGCAATGCTTGGCGCAGCGGCGAGGAACGCTTCGGTCAGCTCTGGCGCGGCATTGTTGTCGACCAGCAGGCCGCCATTGCCTTTGTGGATGAAACCGGCGCATCGGCTGGCGATGTTGACCACTTTACCGACCAGGTCGGAGTTGACCTTCTGCACGAAGTCTTCGAGGTTCAGGTCGAGGTCATCGACGCCACGGCCCAGTTTGGCCGCGTAGTAGTAGCGCAGGTATTCCGGCGACAGGTGATCGAGATAGGTGCGGGCCTTGATGAAAGTGCCACGGGACTTGGACATCTTCTGGCCGTTGACGGTCAGGTAGCCGTGCACGTTGATCCCGGTCGGCTTGCGGAAGCCGGCGCCTTCGAGCATGGCGGGCCAGAACAGGGCGTGGAAGTTGACGATGTCCTTGCCGATGAAGTGGTACAGCTCGGCGGTCGAGTCCTTGCCCCAGAACGCGTCGAAGTCCAGCTCCGGCGTGCGGTCGCAGAGGTTCTTGAAGCTGGCCATGTAGCCGATCGGCGCGTCCAGCCACACATAGAAATACTTGCCCGGCTCGCCCGGGATCTCGAAACCGAAGTACGGCGCATCGCGGGAGATGTCCCACTGCTGCAGGCCGGCGTCCAGCCACTCGGCGATCTTGTTGGCCACGGCGTCCTGCAGGGTGCCGCTGCGGGTCCAGGTCTGCAGCATCTGCTGGAAGTCTGGCAGTTTGAAGAAGAAGTGCTGGGAATCCTTGAGCACCGGAGTGGCGCCGGAGATCGCCGACTTCGGATCCTTCAGATCGGTTGGCGCGTAGGTCGCACCGCATTTTTCGCAGTTGTCGCCGTACTGGTCTTCAGTGCCGCATTTCGGGCAGGTGCCCTTGATGAAGCGGTCGGCCAGGAACATTTTCTTTTCCGGATCGAAATACTGGGTGATCGAGCGCTGGGCAATGTGCCCGGCGTCACGCAGCTTCAGATAGATCTGGCTCGACAGCTCACGGTTTTCTTCGGCGTGAGTGGAGTGGAAGTTGTCAAAGTCGACCAGGAACTCGGCAAAGTCGGCGCTGTGTTCAGCCTGCACGTTGGCGATCAGTTGTTCCGGGGTGATGCCTTCCTTTTCCGCGCGCAGCATGATCGCCGAACCGTGGGCGTCGTCGGCGCAGACATAGATGCATTGATTGCCGCGATGCTTCTGGAAGCGCACCCACATATCGGTCTGGATGTATTCCAGCATGTGGCCAAGGTGAATCGAACCGTTGGCGTAGGGCAGGGCGCTGGTGACGAGGATCTTGCGTGGTTCGGACATGTGGGGCTTCGCTACTTGATGAAACGGAGGTCGGCCACTATAAAGCGCTGGCGCATATTTTTCACCCTGTGCACCTGTTTCATTGGATGAGCAGACAGAAAAGATCGCAGCCTGCGGCAGCTCCTACAGTTGTACGCCGATCTCCTGTAGGAGCTGCCGAAGGCTGCGATCTTTTCAGGTACGATACTCATCATTTTTCCCAGTCTTGTTATCGGAGTTGCCCATGAGTGCCGTCACTCGCGCAGCGGTGGAAGCCGTCCTCAGCCAATACACCGACCCCTACCTGAACCAGGACCCGGTCAGCGCCGGTTGCGTGAAGCGCATCGAGATCGATGGCGACCGCGTCAAGGTTCAACTGGAAATCGGCTACGCTGCCGGTCTGTTCAAGAGCGGCTGGGCTCAGTTGCTGCAACTGGCCATCGAAAACCTCGATGGGGTGACGATCGCCAAGGTCGAGGTCAACAGCGTGATCGCCGCGCACAAGGCCCAAGCCCAGATCCCGGGGCTGGCCAACGTCAAGAATGTGGTCGCCGTGGCTTCGGGCAAGGGCGGTGTGGGCAAGTCGACCACGGCGGCCAACCTCGCGCTGGCGCTGGCCCGTGAAGGCGCCAAGGTGGGGATTCTCGACGCCGACATCTATGGCCCGAGCCAGGGCATCATGTTCGGCATCCCCGAGCGCACCCGCCCCGAGGTCAAGGATCAGAAGTGGTTCGTGCCGCTCAAGGCCCACGGTGTTGAAGTCATGTCGATGGCGTTCCTGACCGACGACAACACGCCGATGGTCTGGCGCGGGCCGATGGTCTCCGGCGCACTGCTGCAACTGGTTACGCAAACCGCGTGGGGCGACCTGGATTATCTGGTCATCGACATGCCGCCAGGCACCGGCGACATCCAGCTGACCCTGGCGCAAAAAGTCCCGGTGGCCGGTGCGGTGATCGTCACCACGCCGCAGGATCTGGCGCTGCTGGACGCGCGCAAAGGCGTGGAAATGTTCCGCAAGGTCAACATTCCGGTGCTGGGTGTGGTGGAAAACATGGCGGTGCACATCTGCTCGAACTGCGGACATGCCGAGCATCTGTTCGGTGAGGGCGGTGGCGAGAAGCTGGCGACCCAATATGGCGTCGAACTGCTGGCCTCGCTGCCGCTGTCGATGCTGATCCGCGAGCAGGCCGATGGCGGCAAGCCAACGGTGATCGCCGAACCGGACAGCCAGATTGCCATGGTCTATCAGGAACTGGCCCGCCACGTCGGCGCGCGCATTGTGTTGCAGGAAGCGGCGACGCCGGCGATGCCTAATATCAGCATCAGTGACGATTGATCAGCGTCGTCCATTAAAAGATCGCAGCCTGCGGCAGCTCCTACACAAAAACTCTTTGTAGGAGTTGCCGCAGGCTGCGATCTTTTGATCTTGCTTTAGATCCGCAACCCTCCATCCATCTCCAGAATCCGCCCGGTGTAGTAGTCGTTCTCGAAGATATACGCCGCCGAATGGGCGATCTCTTCCGGCTTGCCCATGCGCTTGAGCGGGATGCCCGAGGTCATCTTCTCCAACGCTTCCGGCTTCATGCCCAGGGTCATCTCGGTTTCGATGAACCCCGGCGCAATGCCTGCCACGCGAATGCCGTAGCGCGCCAGCTCCTTGGCCCAGGTCACAGTGGCTGCGGCCACGCCAGCCTTGGCGGCAGAGTAGTTGGTCTGGCCGACGTTACCGGCACGGGAGATCGAAGAAATATTGATGATCGCGCCGCTGTTCTTCAGCTCGACCATTTTCGCCGCCACTTCACGGGTACAGAGGAACACGCCGGTCAGGTTGACGTCGATCACTGCCTGCCACTGGGCCAGGCTCATCTTGGTCATTTCGCCGTCCTTGACCTTGAGCAGCAGGCCGTCACGCAGGATCCCGGCGTTGTTGATCAGGCCATGGATCGCGCCGAAATCTTCGGCGACCTGCGCGACCATGTGCTCGACCTGTTCTTCATTGGCCACGTTGCACAGATAGCTGCGCGCCTCGACGCCCTTGGCCTTGCAGGCTGCGACCGCGTCGTCGAGTTTTTCCTGATTGAGGTCGACCAGCGCGAGCTTCGCGCCTTTGCCGGCGAAATACTCGGCCATGGAACGGCCCAAACCCTGGCAACCGCCGGTGATAATGATTACTTTGTCGTTGAGTTGCATTCGCATGCCCCGATAGCCGGTCTGAGTGGTTTTTGTTATTGGCGACGCTCGATCCGTACCGGTTATGGCCAGACTGCACATGAGCATTGCCCGATGGCGTGACCGGGACTTATCCCCAGGCGCCTGTCCGTTTTTTCGACGGATTCTATTTAAGGAGTCATAAATTGAGCGTTGAAGCGGCCAAGAATGCCCGAGAATTGCTTCTCAAGGAATACCGTGGCGTATTGTCCACCCACTCCAAATCGATGCCCGGTTTCCCGTTCGGCTCAGTGGTGCCGTATTGCCTGGACGAGCAGGGCCGTCCGCTGATCCTGATCAGCCGCATCGCCCAGCACACCCACAACCTGCAGAAAGATCCGAAGTGTTCGCTGCTGGTGGGCGAGCGCGAAGCCGACGACGTGCAGGCCGTTGGTCGCCTGACCTGTCTGGCCGAAGCGCAGAAGCTCGAAGACCCGGCTGCCATCGAAGCCGCCGCCGAACGTTACTACCGGTATTTCCCCGACTCGCAGAACTATCACAAGGCCCACGATTTTGATTTCTGGGTGCTCAACCCGGTGCGTCATCGCTACATCGGCGGTTTCGGCGCGATTCACTGGATCGATCAGCTGACCCTGGCGAACCCGTTTGCCGGCAAGGCGGAAATCAGCATGGTCGAGCACATGAATAGCGATCACGCCAAAGCCATCACCCATTACGTTGAGCTGACCGGCCTGCCGAAAACCGTACCGGCGCAACTGGCCGGAATCGACAGTGAAGGCATGCACTTGCGCATCGGTCAGGCGTTGTACTGGCTGCCGTTTCCAGCGCCTTGTCATACGCCGATACAAGTGCGCGAAGCCTTGGTTTCTCTGGCTCACGCCGAGGTCTGGCCAAAAAATGCGGTGGCTGATGCTTGAATTCACGAAAGGGCGACGTCATCTAAGGCTTACTGCAAGGCATTTCTTGCGTTGAGGAATCTTTGATGCGCCCTTTTTTGTTGCTCTTTCTGCTGTTTCCGGTGCTGGAGCTGTTCGTATTCGTCAAAGTGGCAGGGGCGATCGGGTTTTTCCCGGCCCTGCTGCTGATCATTCTCGGCTCGATGTTCGGCGTGTTCGTGCTGCGCATCGCCGGTCTGGCCACGGCACTGCGTGCCCGTGAAAGCCTGAATCGCGGTGAGTTGCCCGCACAGACCATGCTTGAAGGCTTGATGCTCGCCTTGGCCGGTGGCCTGTTGATCCTGCCGGGCTTCATCAGCGACGTGGTCGGTCTGGTGATGCTGCTGCCGTTCACCCGTCGCCTGCTGGCCAATAAAATGCGTCAGCGCGCCGAAGAACAGGCGATGCGTCAGCGGGCCTTCGCCGACGACCTGCAACCCCGCGGCGGTCCTGCACCGCGCCAGCCTCTGGGCCGCGAGGGTGATGTGATCGAAGGCGAGTTCGAACATCGCGACAGCAAGTAACCCCTGCATCGACACGGCACCTTCGGGTGCCGTTTGTTTATGCGCGGCATTCAAGGGGCAAATGATGAAAAATTTTCTGCCCCCGCCCTTGTAATCAGCTTGTGCGCCCTTATGTATCGGTCACCGAAAGGTTTCCGGCATTCAAGCCGGACAGACTTCCGCGGTTTGCTCGACGAACCGCAACCGGCGCAGGCCGGATTTGTTAAACCCGCCGGGACTACACCGGCCGATGAAAACCACAATTAGGAGAGATCGACAATGAAGCTTCGTCCTCTGCATGACCGCGTCGTCATCCGTCGCAGCGAAGAAGAAAAGAAAACCGCTGGCGGTATCGTCCTGCCAGGTTCGGCTGCTGAAAAAGCCAACCACGGTGTGATTCTCGCTGTAGGCCCGGGCAAGGCTCTGGAAAACGGTGAAGTGCGTGCACTGTCCGTGAAGGAAGGCGACAAGGTTGTGTTCGGTCCTTACTCCGGCAGCAACACTGTGAAAGTCGACGGCGAAGACCTGCTGGTAATGAGCGAGAACGAAATCCTCGCTGTTATCGAAGGCTGATACCCCCCGTTCATTTTCCCGTTACTACAAAGTATTTAAGGAATATCGATCATGGCTGCTAAAGAAGTTAAGTTCGGCGATGCCGCTCGCTCCAAGATGCTCAAAGGCGTCAACGTTCTGGCTGACGCGGTAAAAGCGACCCTGGGCCCGAAAGGCCGTAACGTGATTCTCGAGAAGAGCTTCGGCGCTCCGACCATCACCAAGGACGGCGTTTCCGTCGCCAAGGAAATCGAACTCGAAGATCGCTTCGAAAACATGGGCGCGCAGCTGGTCAAAGACGTTGCCTCCCGTGCCAACGATGACGCAGGTGACGGTACTACCACCGCTACCGTTCTGGCTCAATCGATCGTCAACGAAGGCCTGAAAGCCGTCGCTGCCGGCATGAACCCGATGGACCTGAAGCGCGGTATCGACAAAGCGACCATCGCCATCGTCAAAGAGCTGAAAGCCCTGTCCAAGCCATGCGCTGACACCAAGGCTATCGCTCAGGTAGGTACCATCTCCGCCAACTCCGACAACTCCATCGGCGACATCATTGCCGAAGCCATGGAAAAAGTCGGTAAAGAAGGCGTGATCACCGTTGAAGAAGGCTCGGGCCTGGAAAACGAACTGTCGGTTGTAGAAGGCATGCAGTTCGACCGTGGCTACCTGTCCCCGTACTTCGTCAACAAGCCGGACACCATGGTTGCCGAGCTCGACGGCCCGCTGATCCTGCTGGTCGACAAAAAGATCTCGAACATCCGCGAAATGCTGCCAGTGCTGGAAGCCGTTGCCAAAGCCGGCCGTCCACTGCTGATCGTTGCCGAAGACGTTGAAGGCGAAGCCCTGGCGACTCTGGTCGTGAACAACATGCGTGGCATCGTCAAGGTTGCAGCCGTCAAGGCTCCAGGCTTCGGCGACCGTCGCAAGGCCATGCTGCAGGACATCGCCGTTCTGACCGGCGGTACCGTGATCTCCGAAGAGATCGGCCTGAGCCTGGAAAGCACCACCCTGGAGCACCTGGGTAACGCCAAGCGCGTAACCCTGTCCAAGGAAAACACCATCATCGTTGACGGTGCTGGCGTACAAGGCGACATCGAAGCCCGTATCGCTCAGATCCGCGCCCAGGTTGCCGAAACTTCCTCGGACTACGACCGTGAAAAACTGCAAGAGCGTCTGGCCAAGCTGTCCGGCGGCGTTGCAGTGATCAAGGTTGGCGCTGGTTCCGAAGTTGAAATGAAAGAGAAGAAGGCCCGCGTTGAAGACGCCCTGCACGCAACCCGTGCAGCCGTTGAAGAAGGCGTGGTACCTGGCGGTGGCGTTGCGCTGATCCGTGCTCTGGAAGCCCTGACCGAACTGACCGGCGACAACGCTGACCAGAACGTCGGTATCGCTGTGCTGCGTCGCGCTGTTGAAGCGCCGCTGCGCCAGATCGCTGCCAACTCCGGCGACGAGCCAAGCGTAGTCGTCAACGAAGTGAAGAACGGCAAAGGTAACTTCGGTTACAACGCTGCTTCGGGCGAATACGGCGACATGATCGAAATGGGCATCCTGGACCCAACCAAGGTAACCCGTTCGGCTCTGCAAGCTGCAGCCTCGATCGGCGGTCTGATCCTGACCACCGAAGCGGCTGTTGCTGATGCACCGAAGAAAGAAGGCTCGGCTGGCGGCGGTATGCCAGACATGGGCGGCATGGGTGGCATGGGCGGCATGATGTAAGCCAGCCTTACCCCCTGTAACGAAAAACCCCGCCTGCGATGAGCAGGCGGGGTTTTTTATTGCCTTCGATTTGTTGTTGGCGCTATACCGAGGTGGGGCCATCCCTGGCAAGCCAGCTCCCACAGGTTTAGCGCAATCCGTGTGGGAGCTGGCTTGCCAGCGATGGCGTCAGAGCAGTCGACACAAAGCTTGACTGACCTGACCTGAACCCCCGTCGGTTACTGTTCGCTGACCTGGACAGTGCTGTCCTTCGCCGGCTTCCAGCTCAGCAACTGCTGTTTGAAGCCATAACTGGCCGCCTGGTAATACGCAATGGCCCGGCTGACCAGCGGATCGTCGCTGCTGACCCGCGACTCGCGGCTTTCGGTCAATGCATCATCATGCCGGCGCAAGCCCTGGCGTGGGCTGAGGATCGCCAGATCCTTGCCGTCGAACAGGCCCAGATGCTGGTAGTTGCCGACCACCACGCGCGGTGGCAGCGGGTTGTCCTGCAACAGGTTGCGACCGAAGAACGTCGAGGTGTAATCCAGGTTGAGCAAGCCCAGCAGAGTTGGCGCCAGATCGATCTGACTGGCCAGTTGCGCGCTCTCGCGAGCTTCGATCATTTTCGGCGCGTAGATGAACAGCGGAATCTGATAGTTGCTGATCGGCAAGTCTTCCTTGCCGGCGCTGCCCGCGGTGTGGTCGGCGACGAAGATGAAGATGGTGTTGTCGAACCACGGTTTCTGCCGCGCCTGCTCCAGGAACTGACCAATCGCATAGTCGGTGTACTTCACCGCACCATCACGACCGTTTCCGGATTTGATGTCGATCCGGTTGTCGGGGTAGGTGTAAGGGCGATGGTTGGAGGTGGTCATCAGTTGCAGCAGAAACGGCTGCTGTTTGGCGTAGTCGGCATCCGCCAGTTTCAGGGTCTGACGATACAGATCTTCGTCGGCCATGCCCCAGGCGTTCTTGAAGTGGATCTCGGCTTCATCGACGCTGCTCTGGTCGACGACGCGATAGCCGTTGCCGCTGAAGAACGCGTTCATGTTGTCGAAGTAGCCGCGTCCGCCGTAGACGAACACGCTGTCGTAACCCACCGCGCTCAGTTGCTGGCCAAGGCTGGCGAAACCGCTTTCACGGCCGATGCGTTTGACGATCGAGCGGCCTGGCGTCGGCGGGATGGCCAGGGTGATCGCTTCCAGACCGCGGTCGGTGCGGGTGCCGGTGGCGTAGAAGTTGTTGAAGTACAGGCTCTGCTTGCGCAAGGCGTCGAGGTTTGGCGTCAGGTTGCGACCGTCGCCATTGCTGCCCAGGTACTTGGCGCTCAGGCTTTCGATGGTCACCAGCACAATGTTCGACTTGCGCGGGGTGCCCGGGTTGTCGATCACCCGGCGGATGTCCTGGGGATCCTTGCCGATGAAACGCGCGTCGCTTTCGCTCAGCTCGGCGCGGATCTGGCTGGCGACTTTTTCCGCCGGCAGGCTCTTGTAGAACTGGGTGTAGTCGAGTTCATTGTTACGGAACGCGGCGAAGAACTGATACGGGCCGTTGCTGGCCAGTTCGTTCTGGTAGGCGTTGCCGCCCTGGGCACGTGGGGCGTCCTGGCTGAGCAGTTGCAGGCTCAGACCCGCGACGATCAACAGGCCCAAGGCACTGAGCAGACGCCCGCGCAGCGCTGGCAGCGGGGCATTCATGGCAGCATTGAACGGCTTGCCCAAGGCAAAGCTGATCCCCACGGCCAGTACCGCGAGGAGGCTCAGCAGTTTGCCGATCGGGTACGACTCGAGGACGTTGTTCAGCACTTCGTCCGAGTACACCAGGTAATCGACGGCGATGAAGTTGAAGCGCACGCCGAACTCGTCCCAGAACAGCCATTCAGCCACCGCCACGAACAGCATGGCGAACAGGCTGATGGTCAGCAGGGCGCGCAGGAACCCGCGATGCCCACGACGACGCCACAGGCCCGGCGGGCAGAGCAGCAGGTACAAGCCCATCGGCAATGCCGCATAGGCCAGGAAACCCAGGTCGTACAGCGCGCCGATGCCGAACACCGACAGGGCGAAGCCGCCGGCCTCATCCAGGTGAGTCAGCAGCAGTACCGCTCGAGTCAGAAGAAAGATGACCAGCCAGGCACCGGTGATGAGCAGCAGAAAGCGCATGGGCGCAGTCTTGAAAGGGTCCATTGTCTCGTTTTCCTTATATCAATGGCGCGCGAGTGTCACGGCGCCACTGTAATCAGGTTGTGAATCCATAGTGAAAACTTTGTTAAATATTTAATTTGGTTAGGCAAATGGATCGGCGTGCCTGCCGGCCCTAGCCCTGAAACGGCGTTGGCCTTAAGCTGCGCGGGCCATGACGGCCGTAACTGTGTACGGAGGAGATGCCAATGCGAATTCTATTGGTCGAAGACAACCGCGATATTCTGGCCAACCTGGCCGATTACCTGGGGCTCAAAGGCTATACCGTCGATTGCGCCCAGGACGGCTTGTCGGGCCTGCATCTGGCTGCCACCGAGCATTACGACCTGATCGTGCTCGATATCATGCTGCCGGGGATCGACGGCTACACCCTGTGCAAGCGCCTGCGTGAAGACGCCCGACGCGATACGCCGGTGATCATGCTCACCGCCCGCGATCAACTGGACGACCGGCTGCAGGGCTTCAAGTCCGGGGCTGATGATTACCTGGTCAAACCGTTTGCCCTGTCGGAACTGGCGGCACGCATCGAAGCCGTGATGCGTCGCACCCAGGGCGGCGGCCGTCGTGCGCTGCAGGTCGGTGACCTGACCTACGACCTCGACACGCTGGAAGTGACCCGCGAGGGCAAGCTGCTCAAGCTCAACCCGGTCGGGCTGAAGCTGCTGGCAGTCTTGATGCAGAAGAGTCCGCACGTCCTGCGTCGGGAAATTCTCGAAGAAGCGCTGTGGGGCGATGACTGCCCGGACAGCGACAGCCTGCGCAGCCACGTCCACCAATTGCGTCAGGTGATCGACAAGCCATTTGCCAAGCCGTTGCTGCAAACCGTGCACGGCGTGGGTTACCGCCTGGCCGAGGGGCGTGATGGAGTTTAAGCAAAGCCTTTCCCAGCGGATCATCATCGCCTTTGCGCTGATGAGTGCGCTGGTGGCCGGGGCCTTCGCCATGGGCATCGTGGCGACGGTGCACCTGGTGGAGGAGAAACTGATTTCGGCGGGGCTGGGTGGCGATCTGCAGCGTCTGCTGCTGATGGACAACGTCTCGGACTGGAGCCATCGCCCGGAACCGGACCAGTTGTTCTATTTCAGCGGCGGACCGGGTGATTTCGAGCTGCCCAAGGATCTGCGTCACCTCGATGCGGGGTTCCACGAAGTGTTTCGCGAGCAGCTGTCGTATCACGCGATGGTCGAGATCGTCGACGGTCGCCGCTACGTGCTGCTGCAGGATCAAAGCGATTTCGAAGAGCGTGAGCGCGTGCTGTTTGCCGTGGTGCTGGTGGGTTTTGTGCTCAGTCTGGCGCTGGCGGTATTCCTCGGCTGGGTGCTGGCGCGCAAGGTCATGGCGCCGGTGGTGCGCCTGGCACGGCAAGTGCGCCACCGCGACCAGTTGCTCGGTCTGGCGCCGCCACTGGCGCCGGACTATGCGGCTGACGAAGTCGGCGAACTGGCCGTGGCGTTCGATGCCACGCTCGGCCGTCTGCGTCAGGCCCTCACGCGCGAACGGCTGTTCACCAGCGATGTCAGCCACGAACTGCGCACGCCGTTAATGGTGCTGGCCAGTTCCTGCGAACTGCTGCTGGAAAATCCGGGGCTGGATCAACGCGGTCGTGCCCAGGTCGAGCGCATCGCCCGCGCCAGCGAAGAAATGCGTGAACTGGTGCAGACCTTCCTGATGCTCGCCCGCGCCCAGCGTGAAGACGCCGGTTCGGCACCGCAGCAGAACATCAGCCAGGTGGCCGATGGCTTGTTGAGTATCTGGCGTGAACCGATCGAATCGAAAGGCCTGCGGCTGATGTTCGAGCCGGGCAATCCGCCGGACACTCGCTTCAACGCGACTCTGCTCAGCGCGGTCATGGGCAATTTGCTGCGCAACGCCTGCCACTACACCGAGCAGGGCTTCATCCGCCTGACGCTCAACGACAATGGATTCGTCGTCGAGGACTCGGGCGTCGGCATTCCCGAGGAAAAACGCGAGGCCATGTTCCAGCCCTTCGTGCGCGGCAATGAGAAGCGCGGCGAAGGCCTGGGCCTGGGCTTGTCGCTGGTGCAGCGGATCTGCGAGAACCAGGGCTGGGAGGTGACGTTGAGCACCATGCAGCCCAATGGCTGCCGCTTTGAGGTGACGCTGGGCCGTGCTGACGGTCGCTGATGGCCCCGCGCTATTGCTTTCTCCCTGTAAAACCCTGTAATAGTTTGCCGGTTTACCTGACGTAATTTTCACAAAGGGACGACCTGACGCTGACATGCCACTACCTATGGTAGGGGCATCAGTTATTCAGGAGTCCTGAAAATGAGCAGACCGATCAAGCTCGATTTTTCCGAAAAGTATGATGACCAGCATGCACAAAAATATTTGCGCAAGCACCAGGACGGTTTAGGTCGTCGGTTGTCACATTGGCGGGACGAGCAACTGGCCCGCAAGGCGTTGACGCTGGCGGGCGAGCCGGGGCTGGTTCTGGATCTGCCGTGTGGTGCAGGGCGTTTCTGGCCGTTGCTGGCGGAAAAACCCAATCGGGTGATCATTGGCGCGGACAATTCCGAGTCTATGATCAAGACCGCGATGCAGGCGCAACCGGCTGATGTGGTGAAACGGGTACAACCTTTGCACACGTCAGCGTTCGACATTGCCTTGCCGGATAACGCCGTCGACAGCATTTTCTGCATGCGTTTGCTGCATCACATCGGTGAAGCCGAACATCGGCGGACGATTTTGCGCGAATTCGAGCGTGTCACCCGTGACAGCGTCATCATTTCGTTGTGGGTAGACGGTAATTTCAAGGCCTGGAAACGCAAGCGCGCCGAACAGCGGCGTGGGCAGGAAGGTTACCAGAACCGGTTTGTGTTACCGGCTGTGACAGTAGAAAAAGAGTTCGAAGACGCAGGTTTTCGCATTCAGGAACAACTGGACTTCATTCCGCTCTATGCCATGTGGCGGGTTTACGTATTACGCAAGAGGTAACAGGATGGCGGTGCAAATAGCAGCAGAAACGGAAGTCGCTCCCCAGGATCGCTTCGACTACTACTGGAACCAGCGCGGTGAATGGGTGGAAGAACCCAACGTGCGCCGTGGCGGGGAAAGTGGTGTGCAACGAGTCGTGGGCCGCGACGGCCAGTTGCTGTATGCCAAGCGCCAGACCGGACATATCTATCGCAGTTGGCTGCATCCTTTCGGCCGGCCGACAGTCTTGCGAGAGCTGGATGCCCTGACCGGTGTCAGCCGCCTCGGTGTACGCGTCCCGCAAATCGTCTTCTGCGGCGCGCAGCCGGATCCGCAATACAAGTGGCGTGCGCTGCTGGTGACCAAGTCGCTGGACGGTTTCGACGAACTGGAGAAGTGGGAAGCTGCCGGCGGCCGTGCCCAATATGGCGAAGCCGTTTACGAGCGCGTCCTCAAAGACCTGGCCGAAAACCTCGCGCGCATGCACAAGGGCCGTTGGCAGCACAGCTGCATCTATATCAAACACGTTTTTGTACGGGTGACCGGCGAAGGTGATTCGGCCCAGGTCGAAGTGGCATTGATCGATCTGGAGAAATGCCGCCAGCGCCTGACTGCTTATCGCGCGGCCGCCCATGACATGAAGCAATTGCGTCGCCATTCGTCGTTCAGCGACACGGACTGGAAAAAACTCGTCTACTTTTATGAGACGGCGTTTGGCAGCGCTATCAAAGGTTTATAGCGATGAAACTCGAAATTGCACGAGGTTTGTTTTTGGTTGGAGCCTTGGCAGTTGCTTCATTGGCGGTGGCGGCCTGGGAGCAGCCCCGCATGCAGGTGATCGGTGCTACCACAGGCGATGCTCACTGCGCAGTACCACGGGTGGCGAAAGCCTCCGTGGCGACTAAACCTGACCATGATCTGTTGTTGTTCATGTTCGGACTTTCTCAAGGGATGAGGCCACAGAGTTGAACCGATTGAAGCCAAAATGAAAGGCCTCGCAGATGCGAGGCCTTTTTTTATGAATCAACGAAATCCCTCTGTAGGAGCTGCCGAAGGCTGCGATCTTTTGATCTTGGCTTTTAAAAACAAAATCAAAAGATCGCAGCCTTCGGCAGCTCCTACAGGGACAGGGACAGGGACAGGGACAGGGACAGGGACAGGGACAGGGACAGGGACAGGGACAGGGACAGGGTCATGATTTGGGATCGGGCTTTGCCAGCAGCGTGTAGATGCATGGCAGCACGAACAGCGTGAACAACGTGCCGATCGACATCCCCGTGGCAATCACCATCCCGATATCGAACCGGCTCACGGCGCCCGCGCCGGTCGCCAGAATCAACGGCACCATGCCGAACACCATCGCCGCCGTGGTCATCAATACCGGGCGCAAACGAATCGCCGCGGCTTCCTCGACCGCTTCGCGCGCGGTCAGGCCCTTGTCCTTGCGCAATTGGTTGGCGAATTCGACGATCAGGATCCCGTGCTTGCTGATCAGCCCGATCAGGGTTACCAGTCCGACCTGGGTGTAGATGTTCATGCTCGACCAGCCAAGGAACAGCGGAATCAACGCACCGCAGATCGACAGCGGCACCGTCACCAGAATCACCAGCGGATCACGGAAGCTCTCGAACTGCGCCGCCAGCACCAGGAAAATGATCGCCAGCGCCAGGGCGAAGGTTACCCACAGAGCGCTGCCTTCCTGCACGTACTGGCGCGAGGCGCCGCCATAGTCGAAGGCAAACCCGGCTGGCGCTTCCTCCCGGGCGATCTGCAGCACGGTGTCGATGGCTTCGCCCATGCTGACCAGTGGGAATCCGGAAATCTTCGCCGCGTTGAGTTGCTGGAACTGGTTGAGCTGGCGCGGTCGCGCCCGGTCGCTGACCTTGATCAGGGTCGACAGCGGCAGCAGCTCGCCCTGGGTGTTCTTCACGTAGTAGTTGTTCAGCCAGCCGGGGTTTTCGCGGTACGGTCGCTCGACCTGGGCAATCACTTTGTAACTGCGGCCTTCGATGGTGAAACGGTTGATTTCCGCCTCACCCAGCAGCGTCGCCAGGGTTCCACCGAGGTCCTGCATCGACACGCCCATCTGCGCGGCTTTGGCACGGTCGATATCGACCACCACTTCCGGCTTGTCGAACGCTAGATCGAGGTCGACGAAGGCGAACTTGCCGGACTCCATGGCGCGTTTCTTGATCCGGTCGGCCACTTGCAGCAGCAATTCGTAGTCGTTGGCGGTATTGACCACGAATTCGAACGGCAAACCTTCACCGGTGCCGGGCAAGGAGGGCAGGTTGAAACCGAAAATCTGCAGGCCGGGGATACTCGCCAGTTTGCCTTGCACCTCGGGCAGGATCTGCATCTGCGTGCGGCTGCGCTCGTTCCATGGCTTGAGCAGGAAGCCGCCGATGCCCGCCTGCACGCCGTTGTAGCCGTTGATCTGGAACGAGGAGTAGTACTCCGGAAACTCCTTGAAGATCTTGATGAATTCGTCGGTGTAAGTGCTCAGGTAATCGAGGTTGGTCGGCTGGGGGGCCGTGGCCATCATGAAGATGATGCCCTGATCCTCATCCGGTGCCAGTTCCGACTTGGTGAACTTGAGAAACACCGGGATCAGGCACAGCACGATCACCGCGAACACCAGCACCACCGGCCGCGTATTCAGTGTGCCGTGGAGCATGCTCTGGTAGCGGCGTTTGAGGCTGTCGAAAATGCGGTCGAGGCGGTGCGCCAGGCCACTGGGGTTTTCTTCGTGGCGCAACAGCAGGGCGCACATCATCGGCGACAGGGTCAGGGCAACGATCCCGGAGATCACCACGGCGCCGGCCAGGGTCAGGGCGAACTCCTTGAACAAGGCCCCGGTCAGTCCAGTGAGGAAGCCGATCGGCGCATACACCGCCGCCAGAGTGATGGTCATCGACACCACCGGCATGGCGATTTCCCGCGCACCTTCCAGCGCGGCCTCCAGCGGCGTCTTGCCTTCCTCGATGTGTCGGTGAATGTTCTCCACCACCACAATCGCGTCATCCACCACCAGACCGATGGCCAGCACCATCGCCAACAGGGTCAGCAGGTTGATCGAGTAGCCCATCATCTGCATGAAGAACATCACGCCGATCATCGACAGCGGGATGGTCACCACCGGGATCACCACCGAGCGCAACGCGCCGAGGAACAGGAACACCACCACAATCACGATCAGCACCGCTTCGAACAGGGTTTTCACCACTTCGTCGATCGAGGCCTGGATGAACTGGGTGGCGTCGTAGGCAATCTCGCTTTTGAGGTTGGGCGGCAATTGCGCTTCCAGCTCCGGCATCAGCTTGCGTACTTCGCGGATCACGTCCAGCGGGTTGGCCCCGGGCGTGGCCTTGATGCCGATATACACCGACGGCGTGCCACCGAACGAGCTGATCGAATCGTAGTTTTCCGCGCCCATCTCGACCCGCGCGACATCGCTGAGCAGTACGCGGCTGTCGCCACTGACCATGAGCGGAATCGCCGCGAAGGCTTCGGCGGACTTCAGTTCGGTGTTGGCGTTGATGCTGGTGACCACGTACTCGCCCTTCACCTCGCCAGCGGCGGAGAGGAAGTTGTACTGGCGCACCGCGTTGGTCACGTCGCTGGCGCTGAGGCCGAAACCGGCGAGCTTCACCGGGTCGAGCCACAGGCGCATGGCGAATACCTGATTGCCGAGAATCTCCGCCTCGGCCATGCCCGGCAGGGTCGCCAGTTTCGGCTGGATCACCCGCGACAGGTAGTCGGTGATCTGCGGGTTGCTCAAGTCCTTGCTGAAGAAACTGATGTACATCAGCGCCGAGGCGTCGGCCGATTCCTTGCTCAGCACCGGGTCTTCGGCGTCCTGTGGCAGCTTGTTCTTGACCTCGTTGGCCTTGGCCAGCAGTTCGGTGAACAAACGGTCGGTGTTGGAACCGATGCGCGCGTAGATCGAGATCACCGAGAAGTTCTGGCGACTGACCGAGGTCATGTAGTCGATGCCCTCGGCGCTGGCCAGGCTTTGCTGCATCGGCTGGGTGATGTAGCCCTGAATGGTCTCGGCGTTGGCCCCGGGGTAGGCGGTGGTCACCGTGATCAGGGCGTTTTCCATTTGCGGGTACTGGCGCAGCGGCAGCTTGCTCCAGGCCTGGAAACCCAGCAGCACAATCAGCAGGCTGACCACGGTGGCGAGCACCGGGCGGCGGATGAACGGATCGGTAAAAGCCATGGGGGTTCCTTGATCAGTCGGCGCGAGGCGGACTGTTCTGCTCGCCGAGGGTCTTGTCGTCGCTGATGGCAATGTGTGCGCCGTTGTCCAGTTTGATCTGGCCGGCAGTCACCACTTGTTCGCCGCTCTGCACGCCCTTGTTGATCATCACCAGGCCATCGCGGCGCTCACCGGTCTCGATGAAACGGCGCTCGGCGATCAGTACCGGCTGGCCCTTGTCGTCTTTTTCGACGCTGCCGTCCTCGGCCTTTTTCTGCCCGACCACGTACAGCGAGTTGCCGTAGAGGGTGTAGGTGATCGCGCTTTCCGGCACCACGATGTGTTTCTGCGGGTCAGGCAGCAACACGTTGAGGCTGGCGAACATCCCCGGCAGCAATTTGCCGTCGGGGTTGGCCAGGGTCGCGCGCACCAGAATATTGCGCGTGGTGCTCTCGACAATCGGGTTGATCGCGCTGATGGCGCCGGGGAAGTTCTGTCCGGGATAGGCTGCGACACCGATCTGCACCGGTTGCCCGATGGCCAGTTTTGGCACCGATTGCTCCGGCACATAGAAATCGGCGTAGAGGCTGCTCAGATCCTGCAGGGTGGCGATTTTGGTGCCACTGGCGAGGTAGTCGCCGACATCCACCTGACGGATGCCGATGGTGCCGCTGAACGGCGCAAGGATGCGTTTTTTCGCCAGCGAGGCGTTGAGCTGATTGACCGTGGCCTTGTTCTTTTGCAACACGGCGGAGAGCCGGTCGTACTCGCCTTTGGAGATCGCGCGGCTGTCGACCAGTTGGCTGCCGCGACCGAAATCCAGTTGCGCCAGTCCCAGGTCAGCCTTGGCGGTTTCCAGCAGGGCGGTTTCGACCGCGCTGTCGAGTTGCAGCAGTGGCTGCCCGGCCTTGACCTTCTGTCCGGATTCGAATTTGAGTTCGGTGACGGTGCCGGCGACTTCCAGACTCAGCTCGACGCCTTGCAAGGCCTTCAGCGAGCCGACGGTGGGCAAACGCATCTGCCACGGCTTTTCGCTGGCGCGGGCCACGGCGACGCTGATCGGCGGTTTTGGTTTGGAGAAGCCCTGGATCATGGTGTAGATCGAAAAGGCTTTGTACCCGCCCAATACCAGGACGACCAGCAAGACAACACCCAACATGATCAGCATGCGGCGACGCAGCATATTTCCAGTTCCTTGGATAAATCAGGTGAGACAGGCGGGCACATTACTCCGAGTACAGGGGGGATTCCAACTGGCAGTTATTACAGTGAGGACGGAGTGAGGAAGTCTAAACACTGAACCTGTGGTGAGGGGATTCATCCCCGATGGGTGGCGAAGCCGCCCCAAAACCTGAAACCGCGGTCTGTCAATTGAACCGTGTGCGATGGTTTTGCGACTGCTGCGCAGCCGATCGGGGATAAATCCCCTCGCCACAGGTTATGAGTCGTACTCAGAACAGGTGGGTTATGCGATCAGGTGCAGATGGTTATCCCAGAGCCCCGCCGGCAATTCCAGCGGTTTGGCCAGCAGCTCATCCTGGCGGCAATCGTAGTAGCGGCAGCGGCCCTGACCCGAGGTCACGACGAAACCGTCCTGCACCGCACCAACACCGGCGCAATCGGGCAGCGGCGCGTCGAGGCGCACTTCGCCGCTGTCCAGGTCCCAGATGAAGAAGCGATTGCCGCGCGGCGCGGTCAGCGCCACCAGCCGCAGTTCGCTGTGCACTGCGACGCTGGCGGTGTAATGCCCCATCGACTGCAACTGATGCTCTGGCACCGGGAATGCCACGAAGGGCTGGCCCGGACGCTTGATCGCCAACAGCTCGGAGCGCTCATGCGAGGCGCCCATGAACTGCTGACCGGCGACGATGGTGCCGTCGCTGGCGATGCCCAAGTGACGCACGCTGTTCATCTGCTGGGAAAGGGTTTCCTTGCTCAGCAGGGTACCGTCGCGCTGCATCAGCACCAGGCTCGGTTCCATGGCGTTGAGGTTCATGTCGACGCGGCTTTCGGCCTCGGTGCGGATCCCGCCGTTGGCCACCACCAGGGTTTCGCCATCGGGCATCCACGACACCTGATGCGGGCCGAGGCCATGGGTGGAAATCTCGCCGCTGTGCACCAGCCGCTCGCCTTCGAACTTGTACACCCCAAGCAGGCCACGCCCCGGATCAGTGGTGTCGTTCTCGGTGGCGTACAGGTATTCGCCGTCCTTGTGCACCACGGCGTGGCCGTAGAAATGCCGGTTCGGCTGCGACGTCACGGTTTGCAGCAACGTCCCGTCGCGCAGGTCGATCAGGTAGCTCTCGGTGCCCGGGCGGCGGGCGACGAACAGCGCGATCGGCAGCGTCGGGTGGTTGATGATGTCGTGGCAGCGCTGGCCGACCTCGGTGGCGAACACTCGCGTACCGTCCAGCCGATAACCGACGGCGTAATGCTTGCCGTCGGTGTCATCGCGCGCCGAGAGCAACAGCGGGCTCTGATCCTTGCGCTTGAACAGCGTCCAGCCGCCCAGTGTCACTGCTCCCAGCAGCAAACTACCTAAAGTCAGAGCCTGGCGTCGCAGCATGGCACTTGCCCTCATCAGTCACCGTCGTTGGCGTTGAAGCCCAGTTGGATGCCCAGCGCCTTGGCCAGTTCGCCTTCGTGCAGGCGATGGACGACGTTGAGGCTGTCGTAGAGATCGTTGAGTTGTTGACGACCGGCGTCGTCCTGGAGCATTTCGGTCAGCGAGCGCTGGCTGCTGTCGAACAGTTTCAGCGACGCGGCGTAAGCGGCGTCGATCTTGTCCGCCAACGGTTTCTGCTCGGCCGGCAGCAGACCGCGCAGGCCTTTGTTGTCGACGCCTTCCCAGACGGTTTTGGCTGCAGCGAGGCTGGCTTCCAGCGCGGTCAGCGACGACTGGCTGCGCCAGGCATCAGCCTGGAACGGCTGCGGCACGCCTTTGCTCTGACGGCCCATCGGCGTGCCGAGTTTTTTCTTCAGGGTGTCGAGGGCGGTGACCTGCACACGCAGCAGATCGGCGATCGCTTCGTGGGAGTCGGCATAGCGCTGGTTGGGGAATTTGCTCATTTGCGCGAGCATGCCGTCGGTGTTGTTCCAGCTCTGCAGAATCTCTTCGGCCAGTTGTTTCTGACGCTCGCCGATGGCGATCAGCAGTGGGCAATACTTGGCTTTCTGCTCAGCGTTGGCGACGTCCGGTTTTTCATCGAACAGGATGTATTCGTAAGCCGACAGGCCCTGCACCACCACGCTGGATTTGGCCAGTGCGGCGGCGTCGATCTGCGGCTGGGCGATCACCAGTTGCTCGACCTGACGGCCGACGAGGTTTTTCTTGTCCGGCCAGAACTGCACCTGCCACGAACGGTTGCCCTCGGCCAATGGGCCGATCAGCAGCGGTTGCAGCTCGGCCCAGGCTTTCTGCGCGTGCAGGAAGTCGGCGCGAGCGGTTTCCAGGGTTTCCTTGCCTTGGCAGTAGGCGAGGGCGCTGACCGCCAGTTGCTTGTCGGCTTCGACCCAACGGGTGTAAGTCGGCAGGATCACCGATTTGGCGATGGCCGCCGACGTGACCGCTTGCTGGTCCTGCGGCGAGCAGGCGCCGAGGGCGAGTGCGGCAAGGCTGGTGAACAACAACTTGGGACGGAACATGTCGGGCTCCCGATTCTTTTAAGTGTTTAAAGTGAGTTCAAGAACGCCAGCAGCGCGGCACGCTGCTCGGCGTTGAAAGACAAAACCTGTTGCTGCGCCTTCTCCGCTTCGCCGCCATGCCAGAGCACGGCTTCGAGCAGGTTGCGGGCGCGGCCGTCATGCAGAAACTGAGTGTGACCACTGACTGCCTGCGTCAGACCGATCCCCCACAATGGCGGAGTGCGCCAGTCGCGGCCGGAGGCCTGGAATTCCGTACGGTTGTCGGCCAGACCGTCGCCCATGTCGTGCAGCAGCAGATCGCTATACGGGCGAATCACTTGATTGGCCAGTTCAGGTTCGGCGGCGTTGGCGGCGGTGGTGTATTTGGGCGTGTGGCAGGACTGGCAGCCAGCCTGGAAGAACAGGTTCTTGCCGGCCAGCACTTGTTCGTCGTTGACGCCACGACGTGCTGGCACTGCGAGGTTGCGTGTGTAGAACAGCACCAGACGCAGGATGTTGTCGCTGACTTCCGGCTCGCCGTCCGGGCCATTGCCGTTCGGCGCCTGCTTGCACGCGGTTTGCGCGTCGGTGCAGTCATCGAAGGGTCTCAGGCTGGTGGTCAGGCCCATGTCTCCGGAAAACGCGTGGACATTCTGCTGATTGAGATTCGGTTGTCCGGCTTTCCAGCCAAAACGGCCGGCCACGGTTTTCTGTAACTCATCGTCCCAGACCCGATTTACGCGACCCTTAATGCCGTTGTTCTCTTTGGCCTGCGCGGCGGCGTTGGCGAGGATCGCTTCTTCGGGAATGGCTTCGAGCAGGCCGAGGCCGATCATCGGCGGCGCGACCCGGGCCGAGAAACGCGTGTCCGGGTGCATCGGGCCGTAGCCCAACTGAGTGAATTGCAGAACCGGTTTGCGCAGCTCCACTTCGGTGCCGTCCTTGAAGCGGATCGGCACCGGCGTGTACTCGACGCGCACCTTGCCTTCGGGTGTGACCCCGGGCACGGCCATGTCCTGGAACTGGCCGCCGTAGACCGGCTCCGGCACCACGCCGACTTGCTCGATGACTTTGGCATAGGCCGGTGAATCAGGGATCGACAGACGCACCAGCATCGACACCGCGTTCGCCGCATCCGGCGTTGGCGGATGTCCACGACCATCCTTGATGTGGCAGTTCTGGCAGGCGTTGGTGTTGAACAGCGGGCCGAGGCCATCGCGGGCGGTGGTGGTTGACGGGGCGATCACCCACGGACTGCGGAAAAAGCTGTTGCCGACACTGAAGTCGACCCGACGCGACGGCGGCAGATTGGCCGAAGGTAGCGAGAATGCGTTCTGATCGGTCTTGCGCACGGTCGCCGCCCCGCCCGAACGCGCTTCACCGGGCTCAGCCTTGGTAAAACGCGGGGCGTCATCGCAGGCACTCAGGCCCAGGGCCAGAAACAGTGCGGACAAGCGAAGCGGCAGCGAGGGCATCAGACATCCTGCGGACGGGCGAAAACAAAGGCGCAAAGTCTAACAGGGCGAGTGAGTTTGAATAAGAGGAATTATCGTTTGCTTGATATGGCGCAACTCTCAAGTCCAATGCAAATCCCCTGTAGGAGCTGCCGCAGGCTGCGATCTTTTGATCTTGATCTGTAAAAGCAAAATCAAAAGATCGTCCGATCGCGGCCCGAGCCTGCGGCAGCTCCTACAAGGGAATGTGTTTGGCAGGCATGAAAAAGGCGACCCGGAGGTCGCCTTTTTCAGTCGAACGCGCGTGATCAGAACTCGTGATCAGCGTTGTCCGGGTTCAGGTCGCTGATGCCCAGCTTGCCGGCAGCGGCTTCGATCGAACCGGTCTGCTTGACCAGAGCTGCGATAGCGTCACGCACGATCTGGTTGCCGGCGGTGTTGCCTGCAGCGATCAACTGGTCGTAGTGCTCACCCTTGTTGGCGTGATCGACCATGACCTGGATCTTCGCTTCGGTAGCGGCCAGATCGGCTTTCAGCGCGTTGTCGGCAGCCGGGTCGGCCTTGGCCACCAGCGACGACAGACTGGCACCGGTCAGCTTGGTGCCGTCGGTGCGGGTGTATTCACCCAGGTACACGTTACGAATGCCTTTGGCATCGTAGAAGTGCGAGTTGTGGGTGTTATCGCTGAAGCAATCCTGTTCGTCTTCCGGGGAGTTGGCTTCCAGGGAAACCTTCATGCGCTCGCCCGCCAGTTCGCCCAGGGACAGGCTGCCCATGCCGAACAGCATTTTGCGCAGGCCGCTTTCAGCCGGTTCGGCTTCCAGGGTGGCGCGGTAGTTGTCAGCCACGTTCGGCTTCCAGTTGCCGACCATTTCTTCGAGGTCGCTGACCAGCAGTTGGGTCACGGCTTTCAGGTACGCACGGCGACGATCGTTGTGACCGCCAGTGGCGCCTGCGCCTTCCAGGTAGTCCGACGCAGGTCGGTTGCCGGCGCCCGGGCCGGTGCCGTTCAGGTCCTGGCCCCAGAGCAGGAATTCGATGGCGTGGTAGCCAGTGGCAACGTTGGCTTCGGAACCGCCCAGCTCGTTGAGGCTGGCGAGTTTTTCCGGGGTGATGTCTTTCACATCGACCTTGTCTTCGCCGACCTGCACTTCAGTGTTGGCGATGATGTTGGCGGTGGCGCCCGGGTTGCCCAGCGCGTGCTCGTAGGATTTGTCGACGTAGTCGATCAGGCCTTCGTCCAGCGGCCAGGCGTTCACCTGACCTTCCCAGTCGTCGATGATGGTGTTGCCGAAGCGGAACACTTCGCTCTGCAGGTAAGGCACGCGCGCAGCGACCCAGGCAGCCTTGGCGGCTTTCAGGGTGTCGGCGTTCGGTTTGGCGAGGAACGCGTCGACCGCGGTTTGCAGGGTTTTCGCAGTGGATTCGGCATCGCTGTAGACGGCGAAGACCATGTCGGCGTAGTGCGCGACCACAGCCTTGGCGGCGGCTTCATCGACTTTACCGGCAGCGGCAGGTGCTGGAGCGGCGGCGCTGCTGGCGGCCGGCGTCGGCGCGGCCGGGGCGGCAGCCTTGTCTTTGCCTTCGCCGCAACCGGCGAGGGAAATAGCGATGGCCAGCAGACTGGCGGTAGCCAGAGGCATACGAATCATGGCGAACATCCTGCTTCGGTAATGGAATGGACAGGGCGCGGGGGTGCGCAAAGCTGCGACATAATGCAAATCTTTCGCATTATGTGTAAAGGGTTGTGGCTGGAAATATTTCTTGTTTACGCCAGTGTGATGGCGCAGATCAAAAGATCGCAGCCTCGTTTCACTCGACAGCTCCTACAGGGGAATGCGATCCCTGTAGGAGCTGTCGAGTGAAACGAGGCTGCGATCTTTGATCTTCTAGAGAATGGCAGCGTTGCTGCGTTGTGCCTGCTTGAGATAAGCGCCCAGCTCCCGGGCAGGCAGTGGCTTGCTGTAGTGGTAGCCCTGACCTTCGTGGCAGCCTTCGGAGATGATGTAGGATTCCTGCTCGGCGGTTTCCACGCCTTCGGCGATCACCTGCATGCCCAGGCTTTTGCCCAGTTGGATGATCGCGCGAACGATGGTCGCATCGTCGTCGTCATCCAGCAGATCCTGGACGAAGCTCTTGTCGATCTTGATCTTGTCCAGCGGCAGACTTTTCAGATAACTCAGCGATGAGTAGCCGGTGCCGAAGTCGTCGATGGCGATCAGCGCCCCGGAGCGGCGCAGGCTCAGCAGGTGTTGGGCGGCGGTGCTGATGTCTTCCATCAGGCCGGTTTCGGTGACTTCCAGTTCGAGGCTGCGCGGCGGCAGGCGGTAGATCTGCAGCAGGTTGTTGACCACCCGCGGCAACTCGGCGTGGTGCAGTTGCACGGTGGACAGATTGACCGCCATGCGCAGATCGACAAAGCCCTGATCGTGCCATTCGCGCAATTGCTTGCAGGCCTGATCCAGCACCCACTCGCCGATGGCGATGATCGTGCCGTTCTGTTCGGCCAGCGGAATGAACAGGTCCGGCGGCACCAGACCGTGTTCCGGGTGCTGCCAGCGAATCAGCGCTTCGACCCCGACCACGCGGTGATCGCGGTAGCTGATCTGCGGCTGATAGACGAGGTAGAACTGGTCGCGAATCAGCGCATCGCGCAGGTCTTTTTCCAGTTCGCGACGGCGACGCATCTCGCTGTCGACGCTGGCGATGTAGAACTGATAGCGATTGCGCGAGCGGGTCTTGGCCAGCGTCATGGTCTGCTCGGCCTTCTGCAACAGCTTCTCGGTGCTGTCGCCATCCTCGGGGAACAGGGTGATGCCGATGGTCGCGCGCAGACGGATTTCCTGATGGTCGAGGGCGAACGCCGCTTCCAGATCATCGAGGATGCTCTGCGCCAGCTCTGCCGCTTCATAAGGTTGTTCGATATCGGCCTGCACCAGCGCGAACTGGTCGCCACCCAGCCGGGCGAGGGCGCCGAGGCGACCGCTGTGGGCGCGCAGGCGGTCGGCCAGCGCCAGCAGCAACTGGTCGCCGGTCTGGTAGCTGAACTGCTCGTTGATCCCTTTGAAATCATCCAGCCCCACGCACAACACTGCGACCCGGCGTTGCAGCTTGCCGGCGTCGACCAGAATCTTGTCCAGTTGCTGCTGCAATTGCTGGCGGTTCGGCAGGCCGGTGAGGAAGTCGTACTGGGCCATGCGCAGCAGGCTGTTTTCCGCTTCGTGGCGCAGATGGGTGTTGCGTTCTATCGATTCGAGCAACTGGTTGGCGGTGTTGATCCAGATGCCGAGTTCATTTTTTTCGTGACCCTTGAGCTGTGGAATCTTGTGCTCGCTGGGGCGATCGGGATTGATTTCGGTCAGGTGCTCGATGATCCGCGACAGCGGCTTGGTCAGCAGCCAGTGATAAACCAGATACAACACCAGGCCCATGGCCAGGGCGCGCAACACGCCGGAAATGAAAATAATCACCGAACTGACGATGAAACTCTCGCCATAGGTGGCGGTGTCGAGGGTGATGCTCAGGTCGCCGTAATACTCGCTGTAGGGACCGCGACCGACCAATTGAGTGGTGAAGGTGCGTTCCTGACCGAGAATCAGGTCAGTCAGCCAACGGCTGTTGGAGTGCTGCAACTCACGGGATTTCTGCGCGAGCATCGCTTCGTTGGGATGGCCGATGGAAGCCTGGCGCACCGCGTCGTCCTGGAACAGGCCTTCGATCACCTGCATGCCCATTTCCCGGTCGAGGCTGTAGACCGCCTGAGTGGATGGGTCGCGGAACATGTCGAGGATACGCTGGGCGTCGCCGGCCACCGCCTGGCGGGTTTTATAGGCATCGAAAACGATCTGGGCGCAGCTCAAGACCACGCCGACGATCAATGCCGAAAGGAGCACGACCCGGAGCAACTTCACCGACAAGCTGTTCTTGAGTTCCAGCTTCAAAGGGTTATTCCTTGTTCCGTGCGGGTAGCGTCAAGTTGCCATGAGTATTGGCAATCCCGTGTTGGCAGTCAAAGGGACAATCAAGCCTCGGAACATTTGCCCGTGGCCTTGGCCGAAATACTGCTGTCTGGAGTCTCAGCTCTATTTGTACTGTGTCGGTAGTTTCGGCCCTCAACTTGAGCAGTCTGGAACAAATTTTCGCTGATTTGATGGTAGCCCGCTGTGCTGCACCGGCAAGCGGCCGGAGCCATCGTTCATCGTGAAAAAAAAGCAGGCATAAAAAAACCCGGCCGTAGCCGGGTTTTTTGACTGGCGCGTAGCTTAAGCGGTGAAGGTTTTGCCTTCGAACTGCTCGGCAACGAACTTCCAGTTGACCAGGTTCCAGAACGCTTCAACGTACTTCGGACGCAGGTTGCGGTAGTCGATGTAGTAAGCGTGTTCCCAGACGTCGCAGGTCAGCAGCGGGGTGTCGCCGCTGGTCAGCGGGTTGCCGGCGCCGATGGTGCTGGCCAGGGCCAGGGAACCGTCAGCCTTTTTCACCAGCCAGCCCCAGCCGGAACCGAAGGTGCCGATCGAGGTTTTGCTGAACTCTTCCTTGAACTTGTCGAACGAACCGAAAGCCGCGTTGATGGCTTCAGCCAGCGCGCCGGTTGGTTGACCGCCGGCGTTTGGCGCCAGGCAGTTCCAGTAGAAAGTGTGGTTCCAGACCTGAGCGGCGTTGTTGAAGATGCCGCCCGAGGAAGTCTTGACGATCTCTTCCAGGGTCTTGCCTTCGAACTCGGTGCCTGGCACCAGGTTGTTCAGGTTCACGACATAGGTGTTGTGGTGCTTGTCGTGGTGAAATTCCAGGGTTTCCTTGGAAATGTGCGGCTGCAGGGCATCGTGTGCGTAAGGCAGCGGCGGCAATTCGAAAGCCATGATGATTCTCCTAATCAGGTCTGTTGCGGTGAGCGCAAGGCCGATCACGGGCGGCCAGAAATGCACCGACGAGTTTTTACTCTTTGCGGCGCAGGGTTCGGATCATAGCACCGGGGTCAAGGCTTAACCACGCAACAACTGTGTGGGATAGAGGTTCCAGAGCTGTTTGGAATAAATCACTGCGCCAATATCAATTGCCCTGCCACCGTGAACATCATCACTGCCACCAGAAGATCGAGAATCCGCCAGGTACTCGGCCGAGCCAGCCACGGCGCGAGCCATGCGGCACCGAGGGCGAGGGTGAAAAACCATAGCAGCGAGGCACTGGCAGCGCCCACTACATAAGCGCCCGGCACCGACTGCTGTGCGCCGAGAGAACCGATCAACAGCACCGTATCGAGATAAACGTGCGGGTTGAGCAGCGTCACCGCCAGCGCGCTGAGCATCACCGCGCGCAACGAGCGTACGGTGTGGTTTTCACCCTGATCCAGACTCTGTTTCGAGAACGCCCGGCGCAACGCCTGGCTGCCGTACCAGATCAGAAAAACGGCGCCGCCCCAGCGTGCCACCGCGAGCAATGTCGGGTTCTGCGCCAGCACGGTGGCCAAGCCAAACACCCCGGCCGCCACCAGCAGCGCATCGCAGGCGACACACAGCGCCGCCACCGGCAGGTGATGTTCACGGCGCAGACTCTGCGCCAGCACAAAAGCGTTCTGGGTGCCGATCGCCATGATCAGCCCCAAGGCCACCAGTAGGCCGTTCACATAGCTTTGCCACATAAAGAGTTACTCCGCGTTGGCTGCGAGATCGCGCAGCACGTGCATGGCGCGTTCGGCGTCGGCCTGACCGACAAACAAATGATCGTGGTAATAACCGGCGATCACGTTGCAACTGATCCCGGCCTTGCCCAATGCACTGGCGAACGCAGCGGTGAGGCCGACTGCTTCCAGTGCCGAATGCACGTTGAGGGTGATCCACGCCGCCACATAATCGAAAGCGAACCCGGCGCGTTCGGCTTGACTGCGTTCGAGGATCACGGTCAGGCCTTCCTGCTCGCGGAAACTGCCGACAATCTCCACACCGCTCGGCAACTGGCCGTCACGCAGGGTGCAGAACACGTATTCGCCGGCATTGAGCTGCGGGCTCATGCTGCGCAGCAGAGTTGAGAGTGAGGTTTCGCCAGCCATTGCCGTGTTCCTTGATAAAGAGTGCTTGCTGGCTATTCTCCGGTCGAAAGCGGTATAAGAAAAACCAATAGTGCTGATCGCTCATTAGGAAAACTGATGTTCGACTACAAATTGCTTTCCGCTCTGGCCGCCGTGGTCGAGCAGGCCGGATTCGAACGCGCCGCGCAGGTGCTGGGCTTGTCGCAATCGGCGATCTCCCAGCGGATCAAACTGCTGGAAGCGCGGGTCGGCCAACCGGTGCTGGTACGCGGCACGCCGCCATCGCCGACCGAGATTGGCCGGCGGCTGCTCAACCATGTCCAGCAGGTGCGCCTGCTCGAGCGTGACTTGCAGACCCTGGTGCCGGCGCTCGACGAAGAAGGCCTGCCGGAGCGTTTGCGCATCGCCCTCAACGCCGACAGCCTCGCCACCTGGTGGGCCGAAGCCGTGGGTGATTTCTGCGCCGAGCAGCATTTATTGCTGGATCTGGTGGTGGAAGATCAGACCGTCGGCCTCAAGCGCATGCGTGCCGGGGAAGTGGCGGCGTGTGTCTGTGCCAGCGAGCGCCCGGTGGCCGGTGCGCGTAGCGTGTTGCTCGGGGCGATGCGTTATCGGGCGCTGGCCAGTCCGGCGTTCATCGAGCGGCATTTCCCCGACGGGGTGCGTGCCGAACAGCTGCCGAGGACCCCGGCGCTGGTGTTCGGCCCGGACGATTTTCTCCAGCATCGCTACCTCGCATCGCTCGGTGTCAATGGTGGTTTCGAGCATCATTTGTGCCCGTCCTCCGAAGGATTTGTGCGTCTGACCGAAGCCGGGTTCGGCTGGGGCCTGGTGCCGGAACTGCAAGTGCGCGATCAACTGCAACGCGGCGTATTGCGCGAACTGTTGCCAGATAAACCGATCGATGTGCCGTTGTACTGGCATCATTGGCGCAATGGCGGTCAGCTGCTGGCCTTGCTGACGGAGCAATTGCTACGTTCTTCACCGCGCTGGCTGGTGCCCTTGGGCTGATGGTCAGCGTCAAGAAAGACGTATAGGTAAACGAAAGACATCGGAGCGTTACATGAAAATTCTGGTCACCGGCGCAAGCGGCTTCATTGGCGGACGCTTTGCGCGTTTCGCGCTGGAGCAGGGCCTGGACGTGCGGGTCAACGGTCGCCGGGCCGAGAGCGTCGAGCATCTGGTGCGCCGTGGCGCCGAGTTCGTCCCGGGCGATCTCACCGATGCGGATCTGGTGCGCGAGCTCTGTGCCGACGTCGAAGCCGTGGTGCACTGCGCCGGCGCCGTCGGCTTGTGGGGGCGCTATCAGGACTTTCATCAGGGCAACGTGCAGGTCACCGAAAACGTCGTCGAAGCCTGCCTCAAGCAGCGCGTGCGGCGGCTGGTGCATCTGTCGTCGCCATCGATCTACTTCGATGGCCGCGATCATCTCGGCCTGACCGAAGAGCAAGTGCCCAAGCGCTTCAAACATCACTACGCGGCGACCAAATACCTGGCCGAGCAAAAGGTCTTTGGCGCGCAGGAATTCGGTCTGGAAACCATTGCCCTGCGCCCGCGTTTCGTCACTGGCGCCGGCGACATGAGCATCTTCCCACGCCTGCTGAACATGCAGCGCAAGGGGCGTCTGGCGATCATTGGCGACGGTCTGAACAAGGTCGACTTCACCAGCGTGCAGAACCTCAACGAAGCGCTGCTCAGCAGTCTGCTGGCAGCCGGTTCCGCGTTGGGCAAGGCCTACAACATCAGCAATGGCGCGCCGGTGCCGCTGTGGGATGTGGTCAATTATGTGATGCGCAAGATGGAAGTGCCGCAGGTCAGCAAATACCGTTCGTACGGTCTGGCCTACAGCGTTGCTGCGCTCAACGAAGGCGTGTGCAAACTCTGGCCGGGCCGCCCGGAGCCGACCCTCTCGCGGTTGGGCATGCAAGTCATGAAGAAAAATTTCACCCTCGACATCAGCCGCGCCCGGCATTATCTGGACTACGATCCGAAAGTCAGCCTGTGGTCGGCCCTCGACGAGTTCTGTGGCTGGTGGAAAGCTCAGGACATCCGTTGATACAAGTCGGTCGGCCGGCAATGAACCGCACTGCCGCTTGAGGGTCAATCCCTGCGGCTGCGGCGGTTATACTTCGCAGCATTTAGCCATCACCGCGTTCCACAAAGGTTGCCTCAATGTCCATGCGTAACGATGCCAACGACGATTTCGACGATGTACCGAGCCTGCGGGCCGACACCTTTGACGACGATGACATTCCGCCCTCCGCCCGCACCTCGGTGCACTCGCGCACGCCGCCGGTGGTCAAGGTCAAGGCCGCGAGTACCGGGCCGTTGTGGGCACTGGTCGGCGCGCTGTTCTTCGCCTTCATCGGTCTGGCCTGGTGGAGCTTCCAGCAGATTTCGCTGATGGAGCAGCAATTGGTCGCGACCCAGGAAAGCTTTGCGCGCATCAGCGAGGAAGCGGCGGGGCGCCTGCAGGACATTTCCGGCAAGGTCGTCGCCAGCCAGAGCAACGTCAACAGCGACAGCGAAGCCTTGAAGCTGCAGATCAGACAGCTGGAAACCCAGTTGCTGGATCAGAGCAAACAGCAGCAAGGCGTGGTCGGTCAGGCCAGCGATCTGGACAAGCGTCTGGCGCAGATGACCGCGCAGACCACCGAACAACAGAACGCCAATACCCAGTTGCAGGCTCAGGTCAAAGCCTTGAGCGCCGAACTGGCGACCCTGAAAAGCGCCCCGGCCGACACCGGTAAGGTCGACGCTCAGCTCAAGAGTTATGACGCGCAGCTGAAAAGCCTCGGCGCTGATATCACCGCGCTGAAAAAGCAAGGCAATCCGAGCGCGGCGATCGAGCGTCTGGAGCAGGAAATCGTCGTTCTCAAGAGTGAACAGGACAACCGTCCGGCCGCTGCGCAGGGTGGCGGCAATACCGCCGAGTTCGACGCATTCCGCGGGCAGATGACCCGCAACCTCAACACCCTGCAGGCGCAGATCCAGAACCTGCAGCAGCAGATCAATGCCCGGCCGTAGGGCCTGATGAACTGTAGCCAGGGACCTTTGTGGTGAGGGGATTCATCCCCGATGGGGCTGCGCAGCAGCTCCCTGGTATCAACTTGGTGTGTCAGGAAATGTGTGTTGCCTGAATATGGGCTGCTGCGCAGCCCATCGGGGATAAATCCCCTCGCTACAGGATGCGGCGCCCCCGTCCGACCCCAAGCCGTCTACGCTCTTGAAACACCAACAAGAACGAGGGATGCGTTATGGGGTTTTTGCATAAAGTGGCGTGGCTCGGGGTGATGCTTTTTGTGGGGGCAGGGCAGGTCAACGCCGCCACCGCGCAGAAGGACGACAGCAAGGCCGCCATTGCGCTGCTGGAAAAGGCGCTGGCCTATTACCACGACAATGGTGACAAGGCCTTCGCCGCGTTCAGCCGTCAGGGCGAGTTCGTCGACAAGGATCGCTACGTGTTCGTAGTCGACACCAAAGGCGTGATGCTCGCCAGCGGCGGGCCGTCCTCAGCCTTGATCGGCCGTGACGTCAGCGAAGTGCTTGCGCCGGATTTGCAGAAAGCTTTCAAGGACGCCCTGCTGGTGCCGGAAGGCAACGGCATCCAGCAAGCCGAATACCGCTGGCAGAACTGGGCCGACGGCAAGGTCGAGCGCAAACATGTGTATTACCAGCGCATCGGCCAGCGCATTCTGGCCGTCGGTTATTACTTGCCGCGCGCTTCAGCCGAGCAGGCCAAGGCACTTCTCGACAAGGCTGCTACCGATCTGGGGAAAAACGAGAAGGGCACGCTGACGGCCATCAACTCGCTCAAGGGCGGGTATCTGCAGGATGACCTGTACGTGTTCGTGGTCGATCTGGACACCCAACGCTACGTTGCCCACGGCACCAACCTGCGCTTGATCAACACCGATTTCAGCAAGATCAAGGACCCGGAAGGCAAACCGGTGGGTGAGCCGATTCTGGCGCTGATCGCCAAACAGGACGACGGTGAATACGAATACCGCTGGAAAAACCCGGTGACCGGCAAGGTCGAGGACAAGCATGCGTATCTGAAGAAGGTCGGGCATTTTCTGGTGGCGGTGGGTTACTACAGTCCCTGAGTGAACTGCCTTTGTAGGAGTGAGCCTGCTCGCGATGAAGGTGTGTCATTCAACAATAATGTCGACTGACACACCCTCATCGCGAGCAGGCTCACTCCTACAGGGGATCAAGGTGTTGCTGTTATTTGGCGCCGTGCTCGCGCCCGCGCAGCAGGTTGTTCGGCATCGCAATCGCCGCCGCCAGCCCCAGCAGCGACACCGCCGTACTCACCCACAGCAAATGCCGGAACGTCACCGAAAGCTCGGCGCGCAAGGCGTTCTGTGCATCACCCGGTGCGGCGTTCAAACCGTCGAGCAGCACATTGCCCGAATGACCTTCGCTGAGCAGCGAGTTGCTCGCCAGGTGGGCAAAACTCGAATCCTGCAACAATGCCAGCAACAGCGCCGACATCAACGCCACACCCACTGCGCCGCCCAGCGAGCGGAACAGGTTGGTGGTGCTGGTGGCGACGCCGATGTCGCGTTGCTCCACCGAGTTCTGCGTACCCACCAGTGAAGTCGGGAACTGCATGCCGCCGGCAATCCCGCTGAGCAGCATGAACAGGCTGCTGAGCAGCGTCGCATCGGGTGGGCTGAACGCCATGCCGAGAATCGAGATCGGCATCAGCAGCGCGCCGGTCAGAATCTGTGGTTTGTAACGGCCGGTGACCGAGGTGCGGCGTCCGGCGAAATAAGCGCCAATCGGCAACCCCATCGCCAGCGGCAGCAAGTGCAACGCCGCCGCATCGGCCCCGGCACCGGTGACGCTCTGAAAGCGCAGCGGCATCAGCACGATCAGCGAGATCGCCTGAAAACTGGTGAAGAAAATCGTGCACCAGCACAGCAACGCGTTGCGGTTGGTGAACAAGTGCATCGGCAGCAGCGGCTCACGCGCCCGGCGTTCATGCCAGACGAACACCGCCAGCACCAGCACCGCGCAGGCGAACAAACCGAGCACTTCACTGCTGCGCCACGAATGACCCTGACCGACCTGGGTGATGGCCAGCAGCAGCGCGGTCAAACCGATGATCATCAACAGCGTGCCGAGGTAGTCGATGATCGGTTTGCGCTGCGGAATCGGCAGCCCGCGCAGATTGCGATTGGCAACCCACCAGGCGCCCAGCCCCAGTGGCAGATTGATCAGAAACACCCAACGCCACGACAGATACTCGGTCATGTAGCCGCCGAGCACCGGCCCGGCGACGCTGGCCACCGCGTACATGCTGCTGAAATAACCCTGATAACGCCCGCGTTCGCGCGGCGGGACGATGTCGCCGATGATCGCCTGACTGACCGAAATCATTCCGCCGGCACCGATGCCCTGGAGAATCCGCGCCAGCACCAGTTGTTCCATGCTTTGCGCCATCCCGCAAAACAGCGAGGAGAGGGTGAACAGGCCCATGCCGAACAGCATCAGTTTGCGCCGTCCGTACAGATCACCGAGTTTGCCGTAGATCGGCACGGCCACGGTCATCGCCACCATGTACCCGGAAATCACCCAGGCCAGCAGGCTGACGTCCTTGAACTGTGCGGAGATGGCGGGCATCGAGACGGCGACGATGGTCTGGTCCAGTGCGCCGAGAAAGATTGCCAGCATCAGCGCGACCAGCACGCTGCGAATGGCCGGTTTGGGTGTTTCAGGCTGGTGAAGATTGGTCACGGGCAAAACCTGCGGGCAGTGAGAGTCCCGCAGTTCGTCAGGCGAGCGGGAATGCTCGCCAGTGTAAGTCGATAGCAGGCTATTCGATAGCCTCATACGGAAGTCCGACGTAATTTTCTGCAATGGTTTTTCGACCGGCTTCTGAACTGACAAAGTAGTCCAGTTCCGAGGCGCTGATGCGCTGGCTGAAATCATCGTGCTCGTCGAAACGGTGCAGCATCGAGGTCATCCACCAGGAAAACCGCTCGGCTTTCCATACCCGGCGCAGGCAGATTTCCGAGTATTTCTCCAGCAGATCGGTGCGCCCTTCGCGATAAACCTTCAGCAGGATATTGAACAGCGTGCTGACATCGCTGGCGGCCAGGTTCAGGCCCTTGGCGCCAGTGGGCGGGACGATATGCGCGGCATCGCCAAGCAGAAACATCCGCCCGTACTGCATCGGCTCGACGACAAAACTGCGCAGCGGCGCGATGCTTTTTTCAATCGACGGGCCAGTCACCAGTTTCTCGGCAAGCGCGGCGGGCAGACGGGTTTTCAGCTCAGCCCAAAAGCGCTCGTCGGACCAGTCGGCAACGTTCTCCTCGGCCGGTACTTGCAGGTAATAACGGGTGCGGGTGGCCGAACGCATGCTGCACAGGGCAAAGCCGCGTTCGTGCCGGGCGTAGACCAGCTCTTCGTGCACCGGCGGGGTGTCGGCGAGAATCCCCAGCCAGCCGAACGGATAGACCCGTTCGAAGATCTTCAGGCAGGACTCGGGAATCGACTGCCGGGCCACGCCATGAAAGCCGTCGCAACCGGCGATGTAATCGCAATCGACGCGCCAGGTTTCGCCATCCTTTTCGAAGGTGACAAAGGCCTCGTCGCTTTTCATGCCGTGAGGAACGACATCGCTCACTTCATAAAACGACAGCGCCCCGGCCTCCCGACGAGCGGCCATCAGGTCGCGCGTGACTTCGGTCTGACCGTAAACCATGACGGTCTTGCCGCCGGTCAAAGCCTGCAGATCGATGTGGGCCAGACGCCCATCCAGTGCCAGATCGAAGCCGGCGTGCACCAGTCCTTCGGCATCCATGCGCGCGCCTACGCCGGCCTGGCGCAACAGCTCTACCATGCCTTGTTCAAGCACGCCGGCGCGAATTCGTCCGAGGACATAGTCGGGTGTCTGGCGTTCGAGAATCAGGGTGTCGATGCCGGCGTTGTGCAGCAACTGACCGAGGAGCAATCCGGACGGACCGGCGCCAATGATGGCGACTTGGGTTTTCAGCGTTTTCATTGTTTTTATGACTCGCAAGCTTCACGCGACAGGCGCCGGTGAATGATTTTTATGGATCGAGTGCTTGCATTTTTCCCTTGCGGGTCTGTCAATTGAAGGTGAAAACTGAGCCGATACCTGTACATTCTGCCAATCGGTGCGATTATCGCCCGCAACCTCGAGGCCTGGATTGAAGTGATGAACAAGCCTGACCTGCCTTCGATTCCGGTGTTCAAGCTCTACGGTGAAAGCCTGGACTGGCCGACCCCTGACTTGCTGCACTGTGAAACCATTTCCAAACGCAGCCGCGAACATCAATGGGAAATCAAACCCCACCGCCACGCCGATTTGTGCCAGTTGCTCTTCGTCTTCAAAGGTCAGGCAGAGCTTGAAATCGAAGGTCAACGCACGCAGCTCAACCAACCCGCGATTCAAGTCCTGCCACCGTTGTCGGTGCATGGCTTTCGCTTTTCCGAGGACGTCGAAGGATTCGTCGTCACCCTCGCCAATCCGCTGATCAATCACCTGCAGGCGCAACTGGGCAGTTCGGTGCACGCACTGGCCCAGGCCGAGCACTACCCGGCGGGCAAGGACGCGGAGTACCTGAACAGTCTGTTTTCCGCGTTGCAGGCCGAATACAACGGCCATCAGCCGGCGCGGGAAATGCTCATGCATTCGCTGGTCAGTGTGATCATGGTCTGGGTCAGTCGTCAGGCGCTCGTGCGCCATAACGCCAGCCAGCGGCCGCAACGCCAGCGCGAGTACCTCAACGGGTTCATTCAATTGGTGGAGGAGACGTACCGTCAGCATGTGAAGGTCGAAGACCTCGCCCATCGCCTGGGGATTTCGGTATCACACCTCAATGGCACCTGCCGCGAACTGGCAGGGCAGCCAGCGCTGCAGATCATGCACGAACGCCAGTTACTGGAAGCCAAACGTTTGCTGACCTACACCAGCATGACCATTTACGAGATGTCGGAGTTGTTGGGGTTTTCCGATCCGACCAACTTCACGCGCCTGTTCCGGCGCAGGGTGGGGATTTCGCCAAAGGCGTTTCGCGACCGGCTGAAGGCCGAACAGTGATCTTGTAGACACCGCCGCCCCCTGTGGGAGCTGGCTTGCCAGCGATTGCGTCCTGTCAGTCAGAACTGAAGGCGTCTGGGCCACCGCCATCGCTGGCAAGCCAGCTCCCACAGGGTTGATAGCAACCCGAATCAGCGCAATGCGTTAAGCGTCGCATTGTGCGGAATGCAGCGCTCGAAATTGCAGCTGGCGTATTCGCGCGGCAGTTGTCGCAGTTGCTCGACCCGCCAGGCCGCGGTGCCGTACAGCGCCAGCGTGGCAGCGCAGGTGATGAAAATCGCGAAGTACCTTCTTGTTCTGATGTTCATGGCGTTGACCTCTGAACGCATACCCTGCGGTATTACTTTCAGCATAGAACAAGATCAAAAGATCGCAGCCTGCGGCAGCTCCTACATTTGGAATGCATTTCCTCTGTAGGAGCTGCCGAAGGCTGCGATCTTTTGCTTTTCTACAGCCCCACATCCCACTCTGGATTCTCGGGAAACCGCTGCACCAGAAAATCCAGCATGCTGCGCAACGCCGCCGGCATATGCTTGCGTGAGGCGTACACCGCGTAGATGTTCATCTGCCGCGGCTCGGCACCCGGCAGCAGGCGCACCAGTTCACCGGCATGCACATGCACCCCGGCCTGATAGGTCGGCAGCATCGCCACGCCGGCACCGGCCAGGGTTGCGCGCAATAGAGTGCTGGCCTCGTTGGCGCTGATGTTGCCCTGCACCGGCACCGACACGGGCTCGCCGTCCTCCTCGAAATGCCACAGGCTCTTGCCGAAGTAGGAGTGGGTCAGGCAGTTGTGTCGGCTCAGGTCCTCGACCCGTTGCGGTGGCGGGTTGTCGCGCAAATAAACCGGTGCGGCGCAGACCACCGAGCGGCACACGGTCAGGCGCCGGGCGATCAGGTTCGGATCGAGGTCATTGCTGGTGCGGATCGCCAGATCGATACGCTCATCCACCAGATTCACCGTGCGGTCGAGCATCTGCAGGTCGATGCTGACCCCGGGGTAACGTTTGACGTACGCCGCCATCGCATCGGCCAGTTGCGCCTGGCCGAACGAGGTGCTGACGCTGATGCGCAACAAACCGCGCGGCGCATCGTGGGGTTCGCTGACCGCCGCCTGCATGTCGGTCGAGAGTTCGAGCATCTGCCGACAGCGCGGCAGGATTTCGCTGCCGGCGGCAGTCAGGCTCAATTTGCGTGTGGTGCGGTGCATCAGGCGCGCGCCGACCCAGTCTTCCAGCTCCGCCAGATAGCGCGACACCACTGGCCGTGACAGGTCCAGATGATCGGCCGCCGCCGACTGGCTGCCCAGATCCACCACGGTGACAAACACGCGCATTGCTTGAAGACGATCCATGATTTGCCCGCTTTCAGAAACAAACTATGTCCAAGCATCGCATTTTTTGTACCGAGTCAGGCAACTAAGCTCTGTCCCATCGCCAAACACGGCATTTGGATCACGGAGCAACAGATGATCGGCTTCACTACCTTCAAGCGCGTATTGCTGGCCACCGCCACCCTCGGTTTTGCGGCCCACGCCGCTGCCGCCAACCTGACCCTGGATGTCTACAACCCAGGCACCAACGCGATTTTTCCGGTGACCTCGGTGCTGGTCAGCGGCGAGAAAGACGCGATCCTGGTCGATGCACAATTCGGCAAGGCCCAGGCCGAGCAGGTGGTGGAGAAGATCCGCGCCAGCGGCAAGCACCTGACCACCATTTACATCAGCCACGGTGACCCGGATTACTACTTTGGCCTCGACACCCTGACCCAGGCCTTCCCCGACGCCGAAGTGCTGGCCTCGCAGCCGACCGTGGATCACATCAACAAAACCGTCGCCGGCAAACTCGCCTTCTGGGGCCCGAAAATGGGCGCCGACGTACCGGCCAAAACCATCGTGCCGGGCGTGCTCAAGGGCGATAGCCTGATGCTCGAAGGACAGAAATTGCAGGTGGTCGGTCTTGAAGGCAAACAACCGGATCGCAGCTTCGTGTGGATTCCGTCGCTCAAGGCCGTGGTCGGTGGCGTTGTGGTCGCCGAGAATATTCATGTGTGGATGGCCGATACCCAGACCGCGCAATCCCACGCCGACTGGCTGCAAACCCTGCACTCGATCGAAACCCTGAAGCCGAAAACCGTGGTGCCGGGTCACTACCTGGGCGAGAGCAGCCGCTCGCTGGCCAGCGTGAAATTCACCGCCGACTACATTAAGGCTTTCGACGAAGAAACCGCCAAGGCCAAGGATTCCGCCGCACTGATCAAGGCCATGCAGAAGCGCTACCCGAAACTCGGCGAAGAAAGCTCGCTGGAACTGAGCGCCAAAGTCGCCAAGGGCGAGATGAAGTGGTAACCCGATTGATCTGAAACAGAGGTCCACAGGGAATACCGCTTCACGATTAGATTTATGCCGTCGTTGAAACTCTCAAGCCAACTGGAGAATGTCATGAGCAAGATCGCAATCATTGGTGCCACCGGCCGTGCCGGTAGCCAACTGCTGGAGGAAGCCCTGCGTCGCGGGCATAGCGTCACTGCCATCGCCCGCGACACTTCGAAGATCGGCTCGCGTAGCGGTGTGGTCAGCAAGAATGTCGATGTGCTGGATTCGACGGCGCTGCAAGCGGCAGTGGCCGGTCACGACGTGGTGATCAGCGCCGCGCACTTCGCCACCATCCCGGCCAGCGCCGTGGTCGGTCCGGTGAAGCAGGCGGGCGTGAAACGTCTGCTGGTGGTTGGCGGTGCCGGTTCGCTGTTGCTGCCGGACGACACCCGAGTGATTGACAGCGCCGGTTTCCCCGCCGAGTACAAAACCGAGGCCAGCGCTGGCGCGGCGTTCCTCGATGCCTTGCGTCAGGAGAAGGATCTGGACTGGATCTTCCTCTCGCCATCGGCCGAGTTCGTCGAAGGTGAGCGCACCGGTACCTTCCGCGTTGGCAAGGATCATTTGCTGTTCAGTGCTGAAGGTCGCAGCTGGATCACCTTCGCCGATTACGCGATTGCGCTGATTGACGAAGTGGAAACGCCGAAGCATTCGCGTCAGCGGTTTACGGTCGGCTACTGACCTGCAAACGCAACCTCTGTAGGAGCTGCCGCAGGCTGCGATCTTTTGATCTTGTTTTTTAAAATCAAAGTCAAAAGATCGCAGCCTGCGGCAGCTCCTACAGGGGAATGTGCTGATTCAGCGGGTATGCGCCTGTTCCACCAGCCAGATCATCAATTCCTCCAACTGCGGCGACGCTTCCCCGCCCTGCGGCATCACCACGTAGTAGCCCAGCCCCGTCTTCACCTTCAGATCAAACGGCATCACCAGCCGCCCCGCGCGCAGGTCGTCGCCGATCAGCGACCAGTCGCCAATCGCCACCCCCGTTCCATGCGACGCCATCGACATCGCCTGATCCAGCGTTTCGAAATGCTGCCCGGTGTTGACGTTGCTCAACTGCAATTCGGCAGCAGTCAGCCACACCGTCCAGTCCTGGGTGTCGCGGGTCGGATGCAGCAGCAGATGCTGTTGCAGATCGGCCAGTTCGCTCAGCGCCGGTGGGCCTTTCAGTAACGCTGGCGAACAGACCGGCGTCAGTTGTTCATCAAACAGATGCAGGGCAGTCGAGGAGTTGTCCGGCGGCGTGCCGTAGATCACCGCCGCATCGAATTGCTCGCGCTGGAAGTCGACGCCATGGGCCAGCGTGGTGGTCAGTTTGACCGGCACGTCCGGGCGTTCCTTTTGCCATTGCAGCAGGCGCGGCACCAGCCAGCGCATCACGCAACTTGGCGCCTTGAGTTGCAGGGTTTGCCGCTTGCGCCCGATCTGCTCGGTGGCCTCGCTGATCAGGCCGAAGATCTTTTCCACCCGGGGCAGCCATTCACGTCCTTCGGCGGTCAGTTCCAGGCCTCGGGCCAGACGGATGAATAGCTCATACCCCAGATGATCTTCCAGCCCGGCAATCTGCCGGCTCACTGCGCCCTGAGTGATGTGCAACTGCTCGGCTGCCCGGGTGAAGTTGCAGCACTGCGCAGTAATCAGAAACGTGTGCAGGGCGGGCAGGGGAGGCAGTCGTTTCATGTGGATCCAAGGTATGACGTGAGGACATGGCTAGTATGACTTTTAATCGATTGTTGCCGCTACCTGCCGCCCGTTCAATGAGCTCATTGAAGGGGCCCTTTGTAGGAGTGAGCCTGCTCGCGATAGCGGTGTGTCAGTCACCGTAATGTTGAATGTGAAGACGCCATCGCGAGCAGGCTCACTCCTACACAAAGGCCTTGTGTCTCAAACGAACAAGAAGGGCAATCGACATGGCGACGTGTGGCGAAGTACTGGTCAAGTTACTCGAGGATTACGGGGTCGAGCAGGTGTTCGGCATTCCCGGGGTGCACACCGTGGAACTGTATCGCGGGCTGGCCCGTTCGAGCATCAACCACGTCACTCCACGGCACGAGCAGGGCGCCGGATTCATGGCTGACGGCTATGCGCGCACCAGCGGCAAACCGGGTGTGTGCTTCATCATCACCGGCCCGGGCATGACCAACATCACCACCGCGATGGGCCAGGCCTACGCCGACTCGATCCCGATGCTGGTGATCTCCAGCGTGCAGACCCGCAGCCAGTTGGGCGGCGGTCGCGGCAAGCTGCATGAGCTGCCGAACCAGAGCGCGCTGGTCGGTGGCGTCGCGGCGTTCTCCCACACCCTGATGTCCGCTGCGGAATTGCCGGGCGTGCTGGCCCGTGCTTTCGCGCTGTTTCAGGCCGGGCGTCCACGTCCGGTGCACATCGAGATTCCGCTGGACGTGCTGGTGGAAGAAGCCGATGAACTGCTCGCCAGCATTCCGGTGCACATCGACCGCGCCGGGGCCGCACCGGCTGCCGTACGGCGCATGACTGAGTTGCTGGCCGGCGCTCAGCGTCCGTTGATCCTCGCCGGTGGCGGCGCGATCGATGCCGCCGCCGAACTCACCGAACTGGCCGAACTGCTCGACGCCCCGGTGGCGCTGACCATCAACGCCAAAGGCATGTTGCCGTCCAGCCATCCGCTGCTGATCGGCTCAACGCAAAGCCTGGTCGCGACCCGCGCACTGGTCGCCGATGCCGACGTGGTGCTGGCGATCGGCACCGAACTGGCCGAAACCGATTATGACGTGACCTTCGCCGGCGGCTTTGAAATCCCCGGCAAGTTGCTGCGCATCGACATCGACGCCGACCAGACCGTGCGCAACTATCCGCCGCACGTGGCCTTGGTCGCCGACTCGCGCAACGCCGCACAAGGGCTGCTCGGCGCACTGTCGCAGCAGGCGCTGGCCGAGCGGCGCAATGATTGGGGCCAGGTGCGGGCAGCGCGTCTGCGCGATGAACTGGCCGCGACCTGGGACGTGCCAACCCTGGCCCAGACCCGTTTTCTGGAAACCGTACTGCACGAGTTGCCGGACGCAGTATTCGTCGGCGATTCCACACAACCGGTGTACACCGGCAACCTCACCTTCAACCCGGAGCGACCACGGCGCTGGTTCAACTCGTCCACTGGTTACGGCACCCTCGGTTATGCCTTGCCGGCGGCGATTGGCGCGTGGCTTGGCGGCAGCGTCGAGGGCGGCGCTCGTCCACCCGTGGTGTGCCTGATCGGCGACGGTGGCTTGCAGTTCACCCTGCCGGAACTGGCCAGCGCGGTTGAAGCGCGCACGCCGGTGATCATCCTGCTGTGGAATAACCAGGGCTACGAAGAGATCAAAAAATACATGGTCAACCGCGCCATCGAACCGGTCGGCGTCGACATCTACACCCCGGACTTCATCGGCGTTGCCAAGGCGTTGGGCTGCGCCGCCGAAGCGATCAGCTCGGTTGAGCAATTGCGCGGCGCGCTGCGTGCCGCCACTGATCGTCAGGGCCCGACCCTGATCGAAATCGAACAGAACCAATGGATGCAGGCGGTGGCCCAATGATCAATTTCCCAACCACACTCGATGGCCTGTACATCAACGGTCAATGGTCGGCCGGGCGTGAACACCTGCGGGTGATCAATCCGGCGACCGAAGCGCTGCTAACCACGGTCAATGGCGGCGATGAAAGCGCGGTTGATCTGGCGGTCAGCGCGGCCACTGAAGCGTTCAAGCACTGGTCGAAAACCAGCGGTGCCGAGCGCGGTGCGATCCTGCGCAACATCGCCAATGGCGTGCGCAACGGCCGCGATCATCTGATGAAGCTGCAGTCGAGCAACAACGGCAAACCGCAATTCGAAGCGGCGATCGACGTCGATGATGTGATCGCCACCTTCGAGTATTACGCCGGGTTGGCCGAAGGCCTCGACGCACAACTCGACAGCAACGTGGCGCTGCCCAGCGATGACTTCAGCGCGCGTCTGCGTCGTGAACCGTGCGGTGTGGTCGGGCTGATCGTGCCGTGGAATTTCCCGATGGTCACCACCGCGTGGAAACTTGCGCCTGCCTTGGCCGCCGGTTGCTGCGTGGTGCTCAAACCGTCGGAAGTCACGCCGCTGCCGGAGCTGGAACTGGCGGCGATCATTGCCGAGTCCGGCTTGCCCGACGGTGTGTTCAACCTGGTTTGCGGCACCGGTCTGGCGGTCGGTGCACCGCTGTCGGCGGACCCGCGCATCGCCAAGATTTCCTTCACCGGCAGCAATGCCGTCGGCGTGCAGGTGATGCAGCGCGCCGCCGAAACGGTGAAGGGCGTGAGCCTGGAACTGGGCGGCAAATCTTCGCTGCTGGTGCTTGAAGATGCCGATTTGGAACTGGCGGTGGAACTGGCCTGCGGCGGCGGTTTCTTCAACGCCGGGCAGATGTGCTCGGCCACCAGCCGGGTGCTGGTCGCCGATGAGCTGGCCGATGAGTTTCTTGAGCGTCTGCAAAAGCGCGCGCAAGCGATTCGCGTGGCCGATCCGTTCGACCCGGACGTGGAGATGGGCGCGCTGGTCAATCAGGCGCAATACCAGCGCGTGCTCGGCCACATCGATCGCGGTTTGAGTGCCGGGGCGAAGCTGGTGTGCGGCGGTAATCGTCCGGCGGATCTGCCACGCGGCTATTTTTTGCAGCCGACAGTGTTCACCGACGTGCCCCTCGACAGTGCGTTGTGGTGTGAAGAGATTTTCGGCCCGGTGCTCTGCGTGCGCAGTTTCAGCAGCGAAGCCGAGGCGATTGCCCTGGCCAACGACAGCCAGTTCGGGCTGGTCGCCAGTGTGGTGACGCGTAACGCCGAGACCGCCGACCGCGTCGCCAACGCCCTGCAGGCGGGGCTTGTATGGCTCAACGCGCCGCAAGTGATCTTCCCGCAGACGGCGTGGGGCGGTTACAAGCAGAGCAGCATCGGTCGTGAATTGGGGCCGTGGGGCCTGGCTGCGTTTCAGGAAATCAAACACGTGATCCGGGCGCTCTGAACGCCCGAAAACGGTGAGTGCATGCCTCGCAACGAGGCATGCGTCGGTGTCATGGCTTCGATGAGTTTTTATCGATAGTCAGGTGTATTGCACGACCTCAGGATGAACCCGTCGGCAGCGCTGCAGGCCTTTTAATACAAGGCCTGCAGCGGATCCGGCCGCGCGGATGCAACGGTTGCGACCAACCTCATACTTAAAAGAACAAAGGGAGTCCTTCATGGGCGAGCATGATCTGAACAGGCGTCAATTCATTAAAACCGTCGGCGTCGCCTCGGTAGCGGCGGCGGCCCTGAGCATGCCCTTCATCCGGGCCAGCGCCAGCGACACTCGGTTCGCCGGCAAGACTCTGCGTTTGCTGACCTGGTCGGATGACACCGGCCTCGCCGCACTGCGCAACATTGCCGCCACCTTCGAGGCCAAGACCGGCGCCAAGGTCATCGCCGACCGCACCGGCAGCACCTCGGAAATGGTCGCCAAGCTCAAGGCCGGCGGTGACCGTCCGCAGTACGACATCATCACCCTGGCAGGGGTCGGCGCCGAAGGTCTGGCCGCCGCCGGACTGCTGGAAAAGCCCGACCTCAACCGCATTCCCAACCTGATCGACGTACCGGAAAAATACCGCACCGGCGCCAACGGGCACGGCATCGGTTACCTGCTGTGGTGCAACAGTCTGGTCTACAGCACCCGCACCCTCAAACAGGCACCGGACAGCTACGCCGCGTTGTGGGACGCCGAGCTGGCGCCGAACATTTTCCTGCCGCCGCCGAACTGGACCGAGGCCATGGACCTGATCATCATCGCCGCGAAACTGGCCGGCGGTGACGAACACAACATCGAACCGGGCTTCAAGAAACTCGCCGAGCTCAAGGATCGTGTGGTGACGTTGGGCGAGAACCCGAACCAGATCGCCGAGCTGTTCCGCACCGGTTCACTGGATATGGGCGGCTTGTACGCCCCGGCATTTTTCCCCAAGCAGATCCGCGATCCGAACTACGGCCTCGGTGCCACGTTCGGCATGAAGGAAGGTTTTTACACCGACCTGATGCTCTCGGTGATGCCGAAGAACCGGCCGGGCGACACCGACCTGGCCTACGCCTTCATCGACCACTCTCTCGACCCGCTGGTGCAGGGCAAGATGGCCGAAGACATCTTCAACGGCCCGGTCAACGCTAAGGCGATCATCTCCGCCGAAGCGCGCAAGAGCCCGTACATCCTCACGCCGGAGCAGATTGCCGAGAAGGCGATCATGCACGACAACGCCTTCCTGGCGACCGTGCATGACCAATGGATTCGTCGCTATACGGAAATTTTTTCTTCCTGACGCCGGCCTCCCGAACACCACGGGCCCCCTGTGGGAGCGAGTCCTGTGGTGAGGGGATTTATCCCCGATGGGCAGCGTAGCTGCCCCAAGATCAGCAAATACGGTGCATCAAATGTACCGCGCACGATGGTTTTGCGACTGCTTCGCAGCCGGTCGGGGATAAATCCCCTCACCACAAAAAATGACTCCCACAGGAGATTGAGGTGTTTGCGAGATTAGCTTTCCATTGACGAGATCATTGCTATGGAACATCAATCCCTGACCCAACCGGTCGGCGCCGCTGACGTGCGCCCGGCGCGCGGTATTTCGCCGACCGCCCGGGCGTGGTTTTTCCTCACGCCGTCGATGCTGTTTCTCGGTGTGCTGATCGCGGCCAGCCTGCTGGTGCTGCGCATGAGCGTCGGCACAAAAGGCGCGGAATGGAGCGGGTTCAGCCTCGCCAGCTACGCGCAATTGCTCGAACCCTACTATCTGAAATCGCTGCTGCTGACCCTGCGTCTGGCGCTGATCAGTGCAGTGATCGCGGTGCTGCTGGCGATCCCGGTGGCGTACACCATGTCACGGCTGACCTCGCCGTTCGTGCGGCGGATCTTCCTTGCCGCAGTGTTGCTGCCGCTGCTGGTCAACCTGCTGCTGCAAAGCTACGGCTGGCTGGTGATTCTCGGCCCGGGCGGGATGCTCAACCAGACGCTGATGGGCCTGGGCCTGATCAAGCGCCCGATCATGCTGCTGTACAACCAGAACGGCGTGCTGATGGGGCTGGTGCAGACCGCGTTCCCATTGGCCGTGCTGCCGATTGCCAGCGCCATGCGTGGTGTTGCGCGTACCTACGAAGAGGCGGCGACACTGGGTGCCAGCCGTTTTCAGGTGTTCCGTCAGGTGGTGTTGCCGATGAGTCTGCCGGGGATCATCACCGGAGCGACGCTGGTGTTCGCCTACAACGCCAGCAGTTTTGTCGTGCCGTTGCTGCTCGGTGGCCGCCGGGTACCGATGCTCGCGGTGATGGTGCATGACCAGATCGCGCCGCTGATGAACTGGCCCGCGGCATCGGCGGCCGGGGTGGTGCTGATCGTCACCACGCTGGCGATCATGACCCTGTCCGAATACATCACCGGCCGTCGTCGGCGTCTGCTGGAGGCATCGCAATGAGTACTTTGATCAAGAAGCGCATGGCGCTGCTGCCCGGCGACACTGGCAAGTTCGCCGGGATCCTTTCCGGGTTCATTCTGCTGCTGGCGGTGTTGCCGATCCTGACCATGATCGTCATGTCGTTCAGCGGTGCGTCGAATCTCGACTTCCCGCCGAGCAGCTACAGCCTGCAGTGGTACAAGGCGGCCTGGCACACCTTCGTCTCGCCAGACGCCAGCGACGTGCTGAGTCTCGGCCAGGCCATGGCTACCAGCCTGCTGGTGTCGTGCCTGACCATGGTTTTCGCCACGCTGATCGCGGTGCCTGCCGCCTATGCGCTGACCCGTTGCGAGTTCCGTGGCAAAGCCGTGGCGCTGCAACTGATGTCGTTGCCGTTGGTGTTTCCGATGGTGGTGTTGGGCCTGGCATTGCTGCTGGTGTTCGACAGCCTGCCGTTTCACCTGACCACTTCGCGACTGGTGATTGCCCACGTGATTCTGGCGCTGCCGTTCGTGGTGAAAAACTGCACCGCCGCGATGCTCTCCATCGGCAGCGAAGTCGAAGAAGCCGCGCGGATGCTCGGCGCTTCACCGCTGCGGGCGATTGTCGACGTGGTGGTGCCGTTGATGAAGTCGGGGATTCTGGCGGGGATGCTGCTGGCGTTCATCGTCTCGTTCAATGAATTCACCGTGACCTATTTCCTCTACACCATCGACGTCATGACCGTGCCGATCTGGATGTACAGCCGCACCGTGTCATCGCTCGACCCTACCGTGTTCTCGTTTGCCGTGCTGATCGTGCTGATCGACTTCGTCCTGATCTGGGCGCTGGAGAAGCTGGTGGGCGAGGGCGGCGTTTCCTTTTGATTTGAGGTGCAACATGACTGGTCTGATTCTGGAAAACGTCGAGAAATTCTACGGCTCGGCTTGCGCGGTACAGGACGTCAATCTGCATTTGCCGGAAGGCCAACTGGTGTGTTTTCTCGGCCCGTCGGGCTGCGGCAAAACCACCTTGCTGCGGATGATCGCCGGGCTGGAAACCCTGACCGGCGGCGAGATTCGCCTGGATGGCGAGAACATCGGCCACACCCCGGCGCACCTGCGCAACTTCGGCATGGTGTTCCAGTCGCTGGCGCTGTTCCCGCACATGACCGTCGGCGAGAACATCGCCTACCCGCTGAAACTGCGCGGCGTGAGCAAGGCCGAGCAGCAGGCGCGGGTGGTGGAATTGCTGGAGTTGATCCAGTTGCAGGCGATGATCGACCGACCGGTGGCGAAACTCTCCGGCGGGCAACGGCAGCGGGTGGCGATTGCCCGGGCCATCGCCTCGCGGCCGAAAATCCTCCTGCTCGACGAACCGCTGTCGGCGCTGGACGCCAAGCTGCGCGAGTCGATGCAGGTGGAAATCCGCCAGTTGCAACAGCGCTTGAACATCACCACGATCATGGTCACCCACGACCAGCGCGAAGCCATGACCATGGCCGACATCGTCGTGGTGCTGGGCGAGCACAAGGTGCAGCAGGTGGGCACGCCGATCGAAATCTATCGGCATCCGGCCAACGAGTTCGTCGCCGACTTCATCGGTTCGGGCAACATTTTTCCGGCCACGGCGCTGGGCGACGGCAAGGTCAGTTTGCCGGGCGGTGATGCGCTGCAAGTGCCAATCTGCAGCAGCATCGAGGTGGGGCAGAAGGTGAAGATGCTGATTCGCCCCGAGGACCTGCAACTGTCCGCGCCGCAGGCTACGGCGGGCAATCGCTTGCTCGGCAAGGTGACGTTCGTGCGCGATATCGGCGCGACCATCGAGACCACGGTGGAGTGTTCCGGGGTGACGTTCACCGCATTGAGCACGCCGTGTCAGGGGATCGGTTTGGGGATCGGGCATCCGGTGTCGGTGACGTTGCCGAGCGAGGCGTGTCGGATCCTCGGTGCCTGATTCTGGATTGAAGTTGTCTTGACTGGCCCCATCGCTGGCAAGCCAGCTCCCACAGGTTTTTCGGGTGTGCACAAATTCTGCGTTCAGCACAAAACCCTGTGGGAGCTGGCTTGCCAGCGATGGCGTCAGTCGATACAGCACAACACCTTGATCAGACCGACTGCCGCAACCGTGCCAGATCCCTTAACGGCGGCGCACCAAACAAGCGGCTGTACTCGCGGCTGAACTGCGACGGGCTTTCGTAACCCACGCGATAGCCCGCCGCCGACGCTTCCAGCCCTTCTGCCAGCATCAGACGCCGCGCCTCTTGCAGGCGCAATTGTTTCTGATACTGCAGCGGACTCATCGCGGTCATCGCCTTGAAGCGGTGATGCAGGGTCGAGACGCTGAGGTTCACTTCTTTCGCCAGATCATCGATGCGCAGCGGCTGTTCGAAGTTGCCGTTGAGCCATTTGATCGCCTGGCTGATGCGGTGGCTCTGGCTGTTGGCAATCGCGATTTCATACAAACGGTGACCCTGCGGACTGCGCAGCAGGCGATAGAGAATCTCCCGGCGAATCAGTGGCGCGAGCATGGCGATGTCTTTCGGCGCATCCAGCAGTCGCGCCAGACGCAACACCGCGTCGAGCATCGCGCTGTCGATCTTTTCCACATACAGGCCGCGCCCGGTCGGTCGGGTCGGCACGCCCATGGGGCCGGCGTCGGCAATCAATGCGGTGATTTCCGCCGGGTCGATGTCCAGGCGCACGGCGAGGATCGGCTCTTCGGGCGAGACATTCACCACCCGCCCGCTGAGCGGCATCGAGACCGAGACCACCAGGTAATTCAGCGGGTCGTAATTGAAGAACTCATCGGCCAGGCGCACCTCTTTGCGGCCCTGGGCCATGATGCACAACGCCGGTTGCGCAAGTACCGGGGCGAAGTCATGGGACTGGGTATGGCGCGACATGAACAGCGAGCCGATGGCGGTCTGGTAACTGCCGTCGTCCGTGGTGTTGCGGCGGATGATCGCCGCGAGTTCTGCACGCTGTTTTTCCATGTCGGCATCGGGCGGACACTGGAAACGATCGAATGACGTCATGCACGGCATCCTCTGCTAAGACGGTGGAATGGGGCAGAGCCTATATTTGTGCAAGCGCAAGCGGTAGACACATCCTGTCAAATGCTTGCCTGATTCTGCATCGGCTGGTTTTGTGCCACCGCCATCAACCTGCACCCGATGCATAGCGACCTGCAGTCGAATCCCCCGTAGGAGCTGCCGAAGGCTGCGATCTTTTGATTTTAAAAACAAAAGTCAAAAGATCGCAGCCTTGCAGCTCCTACACAAAAGCGTTGTGACAGCGGTGTGACAGGTTTCTACCCGTCGACATCGGGCGTTTGTGCAGTCTCGCAGGATTGTGCAACGCAGCGGCAGGAATCGACTAACGGCACCTTGCGCCCGGCACTTAACCTTGGATCCTGTCGCAGCCCGTCCCCCGGCTGCCACGCGACTCCCTGGGAGGGTTGAACATGTCCAAGCAGATTCCCGTCAGCCATATGGCCTTCGTTCGAGCGCGCGCCGGACGCTCCGCCGAACTGGGTGTACGCCTCAGTGCCTTGATCGAACCGTCACGCAACGCCCCCGGTTGCCTGAACTTTGCCCTGCAGCATTCGCAATGCGATCCGGAGCTGTGGCTGGTTTCCGGTTTCTGGAGCCATCAACAGGCGATGACCGCGTATTTCAACAGCCCGTCGATGCAGATCTTTGCCGAACTGGTCCAGGACCTGGTGGTCAACAGCCTGGATTTCCACACCTTCAAAGAGGTGTCGGCAGCGCAGGCGCTCGGACAATGTCCGGCACCGATACACAAACTCGCCGGTTGAGGGTTTAATGTCCGGCTTATTGGTCTGAGCCAGGATGTGTGCCATGGCACGTAAAGAGTTTGAACACTTCGAAGCAGTCTCCGCAGTCGTCCCCGTCGAGTTGGGCGGCAACAAGGGTTACCACGCGGCAATCGCGGTCAAGGCCCTGGTCGATGGCGGTGCGCCACGCTTCCACAAACTGCTGGGTGATCAGGTTTTCCCCGGCGCCATCGCTGCCGATGAGGCTGCCATCAATGAGCTGGACCGCCTCAAGGGCGTCACTGATGACGCCGAGCTGATCTGGTAACTGCGCTTACTTGCCCGCCCCCGGGCGCCACATCTTGAACAGGGCTTCAGGCCCCAACTGGAAATAATCCGCCGGCCCCCCGCCGCGCAGAATCGGTTCTGCCGCGGCGGTGTCGTAGATCCCGTCCTTCAACAGCCACTTGGCGATATGCACGGCGACCACTTCGCCGAGAATCAGCCAGCTCGGCACGGTTTCGCCATCGGCGCGCTGCAACTGAATGATCTGCGTGACCTTGCACTCGAAGGACACCGGGCTTTCGGCTACCCGTGGCACCGCAATCACCTTCGACGCCGCCGGCGTCAGCCCCGCCAGTTCAAACTCGTTGACCTCAGGCGCGACCATCGCGCAGCTCTGGTTCATCTGCTCGGCCAGCGGACGGGTGGCGAGGTTCCAGGCGAACTCGCCGGTCTGTTCGATGTTGTTCAGGCTGTCTTTGCGCCCGACGCTGGAAAAACCAATGATCGGCGGAATGTAGTTGAACGCGTTGAAGAAGCTGTAAGGCGCCAGGTTCAACTGCCCATTGGCATCCTGCGAAGAAATCCAGCCGATAGGGCGCGGGCCGACGATGGCGTTGAACGGATCGTGGGGCAGGCCGTGGCCGTTGGCGGGTTCGTAGAAGTGAATGTCATCGGACATGGCTGGGGTTCCTCAAGAGGGCATTCTGAAAGACGCCATAGTGTAAGAGCGCACCACGTATTTCCAGTCAAACGCTGATCCCACTGTAGGAGCTGCCGAAGGCTGCGATCTTTTGATCTTGCTCTTAAAAACAAAATCAAAAGATCGCAGCCTTCGGCAGCTCCTACAGGGGATTTTGGTAGATTTGAGAATTGTGCGGCTTCAGAAATGACTAAGCCCGGCCTAAGCCGGGCTGTGGAAGGACTGCAGATACTTAGCTGATGGCTGCAGCAGTACCGGTCTTGTCGAAACCATCGGCGGCCACGGTTTTGCCGATGTTGGTTTTATCGAAACCGTCATCGGCGTAAGTGCCCGAGTGGCTGGTTTCGATGGCGGCGCTGGCGCCGGAAATAAATTCGGCCGATTTGGTTTTGTCCGAGCCATCGGCAGCGAAGGTATTGGCGGCCAGTACGGACAGGGTCAGGGCGAGGATCAGTTTGGTTTTCATGTCAGTTACTCCAGATGGGTTGGCGATGTGTCTTGCTTGGATCTAATGCTACGCCAACTAAATTGATTAAAAAGCGTAAATAAATGCTAAAAACAATCGATTAACCTGATATTAAGGGCGGCGCATTGAATGGGCTTCCACTGTCGGGAGCGAACGCCGCGCAGGTCATCGATCAGGTATTGGCAGGATGCAAGGGTTGCATTAATGGGGGATTAATCGCTGTTTTTCGCGATATGACGGATTTTTCATCTGTTGCCGACCGGTTTTTCACCGGCACAACGCCAGTCTGCCCACGGCCAGAAAACCAAGAACCGGCCGTCTCACACTGGAGCTTTGCTTGCGATGAACAAACTGCCTCAAATCACCCTGGCGTTCTGGGTCATGAAAATCTGCGCGACGACCCTGGGGGAAACCGCGGGGGACTTGCTGTCGATGACCCTCAACGTTGGTTACGCCCTCAGCTCGCTGATCCTGATCAGCGTGTTCGTGCTGACCCTGATCAGCCAGTTGCTGGCCAAGACCTACAAGCCGCTGCTGTACTGGATCGTGATTCTTTCCACCAGCACCGCCGGCACCACCATGTCCGACTTCATGGACCGCACCCTGGGACTGGGCTACGCCACCGGATCGATGATCCTGATTGCGATTCTGCTGGCGATCTTCACGGCCTGGCGCCTGAGCGGCGATTCTCTGAACGTCAGCAAGGTGCAGACCTTTCGGGGCGAGATGTTCTACTGGATGGCGATTCTGTTTTCCAACACTCTGGGCACGGCGCTTGGCGACTATCTGGCCGATGATTCGGGCCTGGGTTTTGCCGGTGGCGCGCTGCTGATCGGCTCGACCATTGCCGTGGTCGTGGCGCTCAAATACTTCACGAAAATTTCGTCGGTGCTGTTGTTCTGGGTGGCGTTCGTGCTGACCCGGCCGTTCGGTGCGACCCTGGGTGACCTGATGACCAAGCCCCATGAAAAGGGCGGTCTGGACTTCGGCACCATCGGCTCGTCGGCGGTGCTGGCGGGGATTCTGCTGGTGATGATTGTCGGCGCGTCGTATGCGCAGAAGCGTTATGGCAAGCCGCCGGTTGCCGAGTTGACTTGATACTCGAGTCGTCTCATTCGCGAGCAGGCTCGCTCCCACAAGGGATTTGTGTCGATCACAGATCCAATGTGGGAGCGAGCCTGCTCGCGAAAGGGCCATCACAGCCACCGTTGCAGTGGCTGTGAATTCCCGATCAGTCAGTCACGATCCGCGAGTGTTTCTGCGTGTCTTTCATGGTGATGTACACCAGCAGCGACACCGCGATGCACGCGGTCACGTACCAGTAGTAACCGGTTTCCATGCCGATGCTCTTGAACCACAGCGCGATGTATTCGGCGGTACCGCCGAAGATCGACACGGTCAGTGCGTACGGCAGGCCGACGCCCAGCGCGCGGATTTCGGTCGGGAACAACTCGGCCTTCACCACAGCGTTGATCGAGGTGTAGCCGCTGACGATGATCAGTGCCGCCATGATCAGGAAGAACGCGCCCCACCAGGTCTGGATGGTGTGCAGGGTCATCAGGATCGGCACGGTGAAGATCGTACCGAGCACGCCGAAAGCGATCAGGATCGGACGACGACCGATCTTGTCCGACAGGCCACCGATGATCGGTTGCAGGCACATGAACAGGAATAGCGTGGCGGCAGAAATGGTGGTCGAGTCGGAGATGCTCATGCCGACGGTATTCACCAGGTATTTTTGCATGTAGGTGGTGTAGGTGTAGAACGCCAGCGTACCGCCCATGGTCAGGCCGACCACGGTCAGCAGTTCTTTCGGGTGGCGCATCAAGGTGCGCATCGCGCTTTCCTTGGACTTCTCCTTCTTGGTGAACGACTCGGTCTCTTCCATGCCGCGACGCAGGTACAGCGCGACGATCGCGCACAGTGCGCCGATGGCGAACGGAATACGCCAGCCCCACGCGTACAGCTGTTCGGTGGTCAGCATGTTCTGCAGCACGATCAGCACGCCCAGCGCGATGAGCTGGCCGGAGATCAAGGTCACGTACTGGAAGCTGGAGAAGAAGCCGCGACGTTCCCTGGTCGCCATCTCCGACAGGTAGGTGGCCGAGGTGCCGTACTCGCCGCCGACCGACAGGCCTTGCAGCAAGCGGGCGAAGACCAACAGGATCGGCGCGCCGATGCCGATGGTTTCGTAGTTCGGGCTGAGGGCGATCAGCAAGGAGCCGAAGCACATCAGGTAGACCGAGGCCATCAGGGCTTTCTTGCGACCGACCTTGTCGGCGTAGAGGCCCATCAGCCAGCCACCGATCGGACGCATCAGGAAGCCCACGGCGAAGATCGCGGCGGTGTTCATCAGTTGCGCGGTGGTGGAACCGGCGGGGAAGAAGGTCTTGGCGAAGTACAGCGAGAAGGCGGCGTAGACGTACCAGTCGTACCACTCGACCATGTTGCCGACCGAGCCGCTGAAGATCGATTTGATCCGGCTGGCGGTGGTTCTTTCTTTGGCGGGCGCGGCAGCCGACCCAAGGGGCAGGGCGTTGGAGTTATCCATTGAAGGATCCTTCGTTTAATTGTTTTTGTGGAGCGCGTAGAAACGCAGCCTGCAGGGGCTATAGCAGGAGCTGTGCCAACGGAGAGAGGGACGGTTTAGAGGGGGTGGCAGGATTTTATGAGCGGAAATCCGCTTATTACCTGATTTGATTGAGCGGAAAATCGCTCAAAAGATCGCAGCCTTCGGCGGCTCCTACAGGGAATCTGAAGGCGGCGCTGAAACTGTAGGAGCTGCCGAAGGCTGCGATCTTTTGATCTTTTGATCTTATGGGCTGACAAACATCTCCCGACTCAACCCATGCCGCTGCAGCTTTTCATTGAAGGTCCGGCGCGGTAGCTGCAACTCCTCCAGCACCGCTTTCACGTCACCCTTGTGCCGGGTCAGCGCCGCGCGCAGGCACTGCGCTTCAAAGGCTTCCTGCTGCGCGGCGAGGGACTGGCCCGGATCGACGCCCTGCACCGGCTCATCCAGCCCCAGTACCTGCCGCTCGGCGACGTTCGCCAGTTCCCGCACGTTGCCCGGCCAGTCGTGGCTGAGCAGGTGACTCAATTGCGCTCCGCTCAACGGCGGGAAGGTGCGGCCGAGGCGCTGGGCGGCGCTGAAGGCAAACGATTCGAACAGCAGCGGAATGTCTTCGCGACGATCGCGCAGCGGCGGCAGGCGCAGCTCGGCGACGTTCAGGCGATACGCCAGGTCTTCGCGAAAACGTCCGGCCCGGGCCTCATCCAGCAGATCAGGTTTGGTCGCGGCAACAATCCGCAGATCGACGCGAATACTCTGGTTCGACCCGAGGCGCTCCAGCTTCTGTTCCTGCAACACCCGCAGCAGCTTCACTTGCTGGGCCAGCGGCATACTTTCGATTTCATCGAGAAACAGCGTGCCGCCGTCGGCATATTCCAGCTTGCCGATGCGCTTGCCGGAAGCGCCGGTGAACGCGCCACTTTCATGACCGAACAACTCGGCTTCGAACAACTGCTCGGGAATCGCCGCACAGTTCAGCGCCACGAAAGGCTTGGCGGCGCGCGGACCGAAATCATGCAGGCAGCGCGCGATCAGCTCCTTGCCGCTGCCGGTTTCGCCGCGGATCAACACGTTGACCGGCAACGCCGCCAGATCCAGCACCTGTCGACGCAAGGTCTGCATGCCACGGGACACGCCGAGCAGCGTCGCATCGAGTCTGGCGCGGTGGTCGGCTTGCTCGTGCAGGGCGCGGTTTTCCAATACCAGTCGCCGCTTGTCGAGTGCCCGGCGCAGGCTGCCGAGCAGGGTGTCCGGGCTGAACGGCTTTTCCAGAAAGTCGTAGGCGCCGTCACGCATGGCTTCGACCGCCATCGGCACATCACCGTGACCGGTCAGCAGTATCACCGGCAAATCGCTGTCACGGCGCTGCACTTCGGCCAACAACTGCAGACCACTGAGCCCGGGCATGCGCACATCGCTGAGGATCACCCCGGGAAAGTGTGCGGGCAGTGCCGCCAGGCAATCCTCGGCGCGGCTGAACAGCTGCACGGCGAACCCCGACAGGCTCAGCCATTGCTCGACGGCGCTGCGAATGCTGCTCTCGTCATCGACCACCATCACTGAGTTGAGCATCAGATGTGTGCCTCCAGATCGATCGGCAGGGTCAGGCTGAACACCGCGCCGGCCTCGCCATTTTCCACGCTCAGACGCCCGCCGGATTCATGCACGATGGCAAAGGATACCGCCAGCCCGAGGCCGAGTCCGTCACCCACCGGTTTGGTGGTAAAGAACGGGTCGAACACCTGGTTCAAGTGCTGTTCGGCAATCCCGCCGCCATTGTCGATCACGCTCAGGCGCCACAATTGTTCATCCACCTCCAGGCGAATTTCCAGACGCTTGCACGGTTTGCCCTGCATCGCATCAAGGGCGTTGCGCAACAGATTGATCAGCACCTGTTCGAGGCGGATCGCATCACCTCGCACCCAGGCCGGACGCGTCAGGTGCAGCACCAGACTGACCTGTTCATCACGCAGGCGCGCATCGAGCAGTTGCAGGGACTGATCGACCACAGTCGCCAGGTCCAGCCGTTCGCGCAGGCCGCTGGGGCTTTTGCGGGCGAAGGTTTTCAGGTGGCCGGTGAGCGAGGCCATGCGCGTGAGCATGTCGTCCACCGGTTTGAGCGCCTTGTACGCATCATCGACGCGGCCATGTTCGAGCAGCAGGCGCAGCGTCGCCAACTGCATGCGTTGCGCGGTCAGCGGTTGATTGATTTCGTGGGCCAGTGCGGCGGACATCTGCCCCAGTGCGGCGAGCTTCGCAGATTGCACCAGACCGTCCTGCGCGGTGCGCAGATCGCGGGTGCGTTCTTCGACCAGTTGTTCGAGTTCTTCGCGGTTGCGCTGACGGACTTTCGACAGGCGCCAGCGCTGATTGAGGAACAGCAGCAAAAACACCAGCGCCAGCCACACACCCGCAGCGGCCAGCCCGGCGTTGCGCAAGTCTTCGAAGGCCACTTGCGGGCGCCGCAACAAGTGCAGGGTCCAGCCTTCGGTGGCCAGCGGCAGCGATTCCCACAAGTAGTCCGCCGTTCCGTCCGGGCCTTCGACCCGGCGCAGGTCACTGTTGTCGTCGAAGTGGCGCAGGGACAAATGCGTCAGCGGGATCAGCGATTGTTTGTCGTACTGGCGCGTGCGCTTGATCTCGGCCATGTCGCGGCTATCGAGCGGCCGCAGCGAGCGATAGCGCCAGCCGGGCTGGTTGGCGATGAAGATGATCCCGCGCGCATCGCTGACCAGCAGCGTGTCGCTGCCCTGGCTCCATTCGCGCTCAAGCTCGGGGAACTCCAGTTTGACTACCATCGCGCCGAGGAACTCGGCGTTGTCGCCGAGCACTGCGCTGGACAGAAAATAACCGGGGATGCCGCTGGTCACGCCCACCGCATAAAAGCGCCCGCTGCCCTGCGTGCGGGTCTGGCTGAAGTACGGACGAAAACCGTAGTTGTGGCCGACGTAACTGCTCGGCAGGCGCCAGTTGCTGGCGGCCACCGCGAGGCCGCTGTGATCAAGCAGCTCGAGGGTCGAGGACTGCGCCGCGCCATTGATCTGCTCTAGCTTCAGATTCAGCACATTCTGTTGTTCCGCGCCCACCGGCCCGGCCAGCGCGCTGCGCAATTGCGGGTCCAACGCCAGCACGGCGGGCAGGGCGCGGTAGCGGTCGATCAGGGTGTGCAGCGAGTTGGCATACAGCGCCAATTGCTGGCTGGCGCGGGTGGCGTCTTCCTCCAGCGCCTGACGTTCGGCGTGGCGGATGGCAAGGGTCGCGGCAATGACCGCACCGGCAATGATCAGCAGAGTGTACAACGACAAACGCAGGGTACGGGAAGTCGGCAGCATGCTGGATGCAAACAGTCAGAAAGTCGGGCCGAGACCATAGCATGGCCCCGGCCCGAAAGGATAAGCGCGGCTGAGCGTCAGCTCATTCTAAATAGCCGTCGCGGGTTTACGTCTACGCGGTATACGAGAAGCATCACCTCGCTGAAAACCGGTGTTCAGAGATAAAACAGAAGGCGCTGAGTTCCTGCGCGACAATTGGCTGGCCTTGGGTGGTCGCATTCGGGTAATTTTCTCGAGCATGTTCATGCTTCGCCAACTGATCCCGGTCAATTCCTCGGACTCCAGTACCTGGTCACGCAACGCATTCAGTGCCTTGTCCGAAACGTGCTCTTGCAATCGCAGTTCCGCAATCAATTCGTCGGCCTTGTCGAGCCATTTCCCTGCTTGAGCGTTTTTTGCCGCCTTGTCTTTGGTGCCCCTCAGCTCGTCGACATAGCCGCCCACTATCGGCCCCAGTATCATGCCGCCAATCGTCGCAGTAGTCGTGACGCCGAGCGTGGTCATGTTGAACGTCCGGTTGATTTGCTGGGTAACATCGGGGGGCGGCAGCGAGCCGTCTCCACCCGGATTCCATGTCCCCGGTGGGGACCAGCCTGGATTGAACAGCGTGGCGCCTAGTGTGAATTGAGCAGCAGCTGTCAAAACTGTTGCAACGACGGCTGCGTTGGCAGGCGACGATGTACTGACGGGTAGCAGGGCTAGCCCCACCCTGGAGTTGACGGCTGTCAGTACGGTCGCCTTGCCCCACTGGCGCCATGTTTGCTCGGGTTTTGGGGGAAAGTGGCCAGGTGGATTATCTTGAGGGTTATCCACCCATGCCGGCACAGCGGGTGCTTGTGCCGTTGTGCTTTGCGTTGACGGTCTGCGAGTGGGGCCGGGAGAAGGCATATTGATTGCAGTTTGTGCGGGCGCGACCATCGCACCTTGCCGGTCGACAAAGTTGATCGGGTTGTTACCGCTCATGCAGTACAGATTCAACCCATCCACCACGCCATGCCTGTCCGGCTGCGTCCAGCGCCCCAGCCACGGAGCGTAATACCGTTCGCCATAGTAATAGAACCCGCTGCGATCCAGCTCTTTGCCGCTGTAGCGGATGGTTTTGTAGTCGACCTTGACATCTGAAGGCGTTGTGAACGAGGCAGTCGCGCCAAACGGGAAGAATCGTTCGTGGCTGATCAACTGTGCTGTCTGATCAAGTTCGATATGGCACGAACTCAGGTGATCGTTCAGGCCGTAGCGCAGTTGCGTGCTGCCGATATTCGAAGGATCGCTTTCCCAGTACAGGCAACGAACAGTGCCTTCGCCGGTCGTGACGGTGATGGTATGCAGTTCTTCACCACTTTCCTTACAGGATATCTCCAGGCCCGGCAGGTAGCGCACTTCGTCAAAGTGGCTGATTTTTGTACTGTAGCGGTCGTGACGTTTATAGATCCTCAGGCCCTGGCTATACAGGTAGTGTTCGGCGTCGTCAGGGCCGTCGTGACGGGAGACCATCACCACTGACTGCAATTGATCGCGGCTATTCCACAGCAGCGGTTGCCCAGGCAGTCTTTCCATCAGGTTGCCGTGCGGATCGAACAGGCGGGAGAGATCCGGAAGCGGATCACCCGGCTCATGCCAGACGCCGCGATTGCTGTGCAGGTCGATGAACATCTGCTGGGTACGGCTCGCACCCTCGCGCACCTGAATGATTTTGATCAGATTGCCGCCATGATCATATTCGTAGGTCTGTCGGTATTGGCGCAGGTCTCTTGGGTCGGAGGGGTGCGGCCAGGTCGGGCCTTGCGGGTGTGCTGCTGCACTGCAACCGGTGGCGCTAATCAGTTGGTAGAGGGAGTCGTAATTGAACGTACGGGTGCCGTCGGAGCGTTGATTGGCAAAAAAGACCGGCTTGAAGGCTGCATCGACGATTCGGGTGATCAGTCCCACAGGATCGTGGGTGTATTCGAAGTCCTGAATGGGAGGCTCACTGTCTTTTTGTGCCCATTGCCTGAACAGGCGAGCATTGGCCGGATCGTACTGCCAGTGCTCGCTCACGCCGTTGCCATACCTTTGCAGGACAAGCTGTCCGGCGGCGTTGTATTGAGCGTCGAGCAGCACCTCCCACGACTGAACTCCACCTTTTAACGTCAGATGTGTGGCTTTGAGTTGCCCGGCCAGATCGTAGCGCATCTGCTGTCGATGATGACCTGCATCCGTCTGCGCCACCAAAAGGCCCTGCGGGTTATAGGTGCGTTGACTGGTAAAGGTTTTCTCGTCGAAAAAGATACGTTTTTCACTAACGGCTTGACCGACGAGGTTATAGCTTTGCACTTGCAAAGAGCCTGAAGAATCATCTTGTCTCAGCGCTCGCCCGCGCAGGTTGTATCCGGCATCGGCCGACGCATCAGCGTAAGTGAACGTTTCATCGTCTGCCGGGCTGCTGGAATTCTTGATGGTCAGTGGGCGCAATTGGTGGTCATACGTCATGAGCCAGGTTGCATTTCGACCATCCCAGCGTTGCAGCGTCTGTCCTGCCAGCCCTGGCAGGCTCAGGCGGGTGCCAGCGTCAACGTTTTGGGTCTTCAGAGGCTGTCCCGTCAGCGTGTAGACAGTCATAAGACTGGGGATGGGCAGACGTGGATCCCATTGGGCGGTATTACTTCCGGCCAAATCATGTTCCAGACGAGTCACCAGTGTCACCGGTGGAGCTTCGGCATCGCTGCGCCAATAGGCGATCCGACGCACCGCGAGTCCACGACTGTCGGTCGCTTCCAGCAAAGGGGTACGCCGGTGGATATTCAATGTAGAGGTACCTCTATGGCGGTGTCGTTGGGATCCTCACTGGCGCGATACCAAGGATGATAGGTCTCGCGGGAAAAATAGCCCTTGGCATTGATCAACTTGACCACACGCCCGAGCGGGTCATAGAACAGTTGATCGAAGTAGCCATAGCGTTGCAGAGACTGGTCATTGACATAGCCATGTGCGTCGGCAAAAAACGGCCGGAACTGCCGCACCGCGAGCCCTTTGTTGTTGTACTCGACCCGCGCGCTGACCCGCCAGCGCGACTCGGCATGTTCCTCGCGCAGCTGTCCGCGATCGACGATCAGCGACCCATCGGCAGCGACCGCATAGGCGATTCCGGGCTCGACCCGTTGCAGGGTTTGCAACGCGCGGCCAAAGCCGTCCACGTAGCTGATGATGATCTGCACCAATGCCGCAATCGGATCATTCGGGTAACGGTCGGCACTCAGCGCCACACTGTGCACCGGTTTGCGTGCAACCGTGCTGATGAGTTCGCGCAGGGCCTGTTCGGCGGGTGTCGGCGACGTCAATTGTGCCAGTCGCCGTCGCGCGCTGGCGCGAATGTGCAGGCTCGGCAACAGGTAGCCGCTGGCCAGCCATTGCTCAAGCAGATCCGGTGTGGTGTGGACCTGCGGCGGTAGTTGTCCCATCCAGCTGAACAAATCCTTGCGCAAGGTGCTGGCGGCTTTTTGCACGGCCTCTTGCGGGTCGGCAATGGCCGCGTCCGGGCGTGGATCTGCCGGGCGAACGTATTCACTGAGTGGGCGGAAGCCGGCGGCAATGCCATTTTCGGTGCCGTGGAAACTGGTCGCCAACGGTTGGCCCGAGGGTTCGTAAAGCGCTTCCTGTATGTTTTCGTTGGCATCGATGATGCACCACGGCGCCAGGGCGCAGTAGTCGTATTCGCAGCGGGTGATGCAGCCATCCGGCAGTTCGACGCTGATGACCAGCAGCCAATACTCGTCGTACCGCGCCTTGGTCCAGCCGTGGCTCAGCGTTTCGCGGTATTCAAGTACCCGGAAGAAATCCTTGGCATCGGCGTACTTCGCGTAGTTGTAATGCGCGGACCACAGGCTTTCTGCGTCCGCGTTTACCGCCGTGTCTTCGAACAGCAGCGCCATCAGTGTGTAACCGATGCTCGCCAGCTCCTGCAGGATATCGAACGGTGGCGGCAGAGCGTCGTAGGCGGCGAGGGCCGTCTTGTCAAAGCTTGCCATCTCCAGCGGCCCTTTCAGTGCTTCGAATTGCGCCGAGCCGTCGGGCAGCAGACTGCCGTCCTCTTTGTTGATGTAGCGCTGCACGGTTTGCCCGGTCAGCACCCGGAGAGCGTTCCACTCGGGCGAGCGAACATGCTCCTTGAGTAGATCCCATGTCACCTGTTGCGGATTGAGGCCCGACGGCAGATTACCTTTGGGCAGCATCAGGGCATTGCTGCGCTGTTGTGAGGGCAGGCCCAGCCGCCATTGTTGGCAGTCCTTCAGATCAATTGCACGCGCGCGGGTTTCGTTGAGATAAAAAAACCGCTGCGCCATGTCATGCGCGTCCCGCCACCACTGTTGTTCGTCGGGGTCGCTGAAAGGCGGAGGATCGTCGGGCAGGCGCCGTCGCGCATAGCTGATGGTCAGGCTGTGAGTGGCGTGGCCGTATTTGCTGCTGTTGATCAAGACTTCATGGCGGCACAACGGGTCGTCAATGAAACCGTCGTACTGATAGCTGATTTTTTCCAGGGTCTGTACCAGCAGCACGTCTGCCGGCCCTCGCAGGTTGGCGGGCCGGACATCACGCACCAGGTAACGAAATTCTTCTACGGCGTAGAGCCGTGCATTGGCTGGCTCGTCAGTGGCGGTCCAGGTTTCGATGCGGGTGAAGGCGCCGACCAGCGCGCGTGCGATTTTATAGCGTACGTCTTCGTCGTCTGGCGTTACCGGTTCATCGCATTCATCACTGTCGTGATAGCGGCTGAATACGGTTGGTCGTAAGCCAACGGCACCAGTGTCACCGTCGAAGTAGCCATGTCTTGGCCGATCCATCGCCTGCCCGGTCAGGTACCAGGTACAGACGCGCACCGGTGCTGTGAACCCGGCCTCGTCATCGTCCGTGGCACGTTCGCTGTCGGTCTGTTCCCGGTAACCGAAACCACGAAACTCACGCTCGATGCTGTCGTAGACGCCTTCGCGATAGAGGCATGATTGCGTCAGGCAATTGCCGGTTATTTCATCCAGTTGGCGTTGCCGGCTGACGACTTGAACCGCGAACGGTAGATGGCACACCGGCGTTTCGTCGGGATGATCGGTAAGCCGTTGCTGTTTTTCATCCAGCCATTCCTGTGCAGAGCTGCGATAGACCACCTGCGTGGCGCAGCCCATGTTGTTGTTGGTAGCGGTCAGCAAGTAAGGCTTGGCCGCGACAAAGTCGTAGCGCCAGTGCTCGGGGGACATGTGCGGCACCGTCAGGATCAGGCTGGCACAACCCAGGCCTTGCAGGTCGGCGAAACTGACCTGACACAGGCGGTCGTAGCTCACGCCTTCCGGCCACGGCACGAAGACTGGCGTTTGTTCCAGGCCATAGCCCCCGCGATTGAGGTAGATCTCGAAGCCGGCGGTTTTCAGATAAAACAGGGCTGGTGCGCCGGAGCCGTCGATGTCGGCGATCCGCACTTGCGCGACGTCGAATTCGCCATACAGGAAGGGCAGGGCACTGATGACCCGACCTTTGCCGAATTTGCCATGCCCCAGATTGGGCCAGCATTTGATTTCGTTGTGCCGGATCCGGCACAGCTCGCTCATGTCACTGCCGAGCATGTTGCCCAGAAATACGAGTTCTGTGGGGGCTTTGCCGAACAGCGGCAAACTGTCCTCATCGTCTTTGCGAGGCACGTCTTCGGCGCTGGAAAAACCCTGTTCCCGTTGGTTGGCATACAAGCGCACCGCACGCGGACCGATCATTGCCAGCGAGTTGAGGCCATCACCTCCCAGGTCACCCAGTTGCGCAAGGGTGTGAAAAAACTCCAGCGGCATGCGGCAAAGCTCGACGAACGGTGACCAGCTGCGGTCGGCATTCAACGTGCGATACCCGCTGATGCCCGGTTGGGCAAAAATCCAGTCCAGCCGCCCGTTGCCGATCAGGTCGAGCAATATCTGCCGGGCGGCGGCGTCGCGCCTGGCCATCGGGATCTGTTCCAGCCTGGTCCAGGGCCCGTAGGTGATGGCGTCTGGTCCCGACATGGCACGTCGCGGTTCGCGGTAGTACCAGCACTGATCGTCGCGGCGGAGAAAACCCGGTACACCTTCGCCGTAAAGATCGACGCACTGATAAAACTGCCCATCCTCAAGGCCCGGCATGGTGTCTTCGGCGAACATCCGTGACGGGGTTTTATTGATCTCGAAGGACGAGTAATCAAACTCCACCGGGGGTGTCGTCTCCCCAGCCCCGCTGGCATCGAAGGCCTGATAATGCGCCGCGATGATCCGGTTGTAAGTCCACGGATCAGAGGGTGACGGGTATTCCAGCAGCAGCCGTCGCACCAGTAGCGGATCCTCACCGTCAGGTCGCGAGAAGTTGTGGAACATCAGGATTTGCTGGCACAGGCGCCGTGTGCCCAGCTCAAAACCCTGCCCGAAGGTGGAGAATGGATCCCGGCGTTTATCCCAGACTGCCAGGCTGTCGCCACCGTACACCGGAGCTTCTGTCAGTGAACGGGTGCGCTCGCCGTAATCGAACAGCAGATGGAAATGCCAATCCAGTTCGGCCGGATCCTCCGCGGTCCAGCTATACAAATGCTGGCTGGCAGTGACGTTGCCATAGAACACTGCGCGCAAGTAGCGCTGGGCGCGGTAATCGTCAGTCGGGTCGGGGTCCTGATCATCGGCCAGGTAGGCGAAGCAGATGTGCTCACCATGCGGGTTCATAGTCTCGCACAGCAGCCAGCTGCCAACGCGCAGTGGATCGTCCGGATCGGCCCGGCGCGAGGCGCGGGTCTTGCCGTATACCTGCAGCGAGCCGTCCGCGCCATGGATCAGCCAGAAGGGTGGCCCCTCAGGTTTACCGTCTGTAGTGACGGGCTGCCAGCGTTCGCGCAGGGTAAAATCTCTCTCTACGCGCGGCCAGAAGCGCACCACGTGATGAGCGCCGACGGGAATCGCGTTGTAGCTGTCTTCCACACGCGATTTCGGGTTGCCATCACTGTTCAGTTCCGGCAACCACACTTCACCATCGTCACCGATGATTTCATCGAGATCGGTATAACGCGGTACCCCTTTTGCGGTACGACGGCTGATCTGAGCAATGCCCAGGCTCCATCCGATGCCGAACGGCCCGTTGCCGGCCTGGCTGCTGTAAGTCAGCGCCAGTTGCGGATCCCAGCCGCGTCCGGCGGACAGGGGCAGCGGAATTCCGAATGAAGCCGCCCCAGTAGCGCCCACCACCCCCCAGCTTTTACCGATCGTGCTGATCGAAGCACTGCTGGCGATGGACGGAGTGATGATGCTCAGCTCTTGATCAGCCATGGTCGGATCCATTGCACACGCGACACACGTGAGTGGACAGACGCTAACAACAAGTGGGCAATTCGTAACCTGTCAGATCTGACAGGTGCCAAATGGCTATCAATGTGCAGAGCACAAAAAAGGCCGGCCCGTCGTATGACGGGCCGGCCTTTTTTACAGCTGCGAAGCGCTTACTGCACTTCTACCGCCAGGCTTTCGGCGATCTTCTGTTGCCAGATCGCCGGGCCGGTGATGTGTACCGACTCACCGTTGCTGTCCACCGCGACGGTGACCGGCATGTCCTTGACCTCGAACTCGTAGATCGCTTCCATGCCCAGCTCGGCAAAGGCCAGCACCTTGGACTTCTTGATGGCCTGGGCCACCAGATAAGCGGCGCCGCCGACGGCCATCAGGTACACGGCCTTGTTGTCCTTGATTGCTTCGATCGCGGTCGGGCCACGCTCGGATTTGCCGATCATGCCCAGCAGACCGGTCTGCTCAAGGATCTGACGGGTGAACTTGTCCATCCGCGTTGCGGTGGTCGGGCCAGCCGGGCCAACCACTTCGTCACCGACCGGATCAACCGGGCCAACGTAATAGATAAAGCGACCTTTCAGATCCACCGGCAGGGTTTCACCCTTGTTCAGCATCTCGACCATGCGCTTGTGCGCCGCGTCGCGACCGGTGAGCATTTTGCCGTTGAGCAGGACGGTTTCGCCCGGCTTCCAGCTTTGCACTTCTTCCGGAGTCAGGGTGTCGAGGTTGACGCGACGGGCCGACGGGCCGGCTTCCCAGACGATTTCCGGGTAGGCATCCAGCGATGGCGCTTCCAGCGAGGCCGGGCCAGTGCCGTCGAGCACGAAGTGCGCGTGACGGGTGGCGGCGCAGTTCGGGATCATGCACACCGGCAACGAAGCGGCGTGGGTCGGGTAGTCCATGATCTTCACGTCGAGCACGGTGGTCAGGCCACCGAGGCCCTGGGCGCCGATGCCCAGTTGGTTGACCTTCTCGAACAGCTCCAGACGGATCTCTTCGATACGGTTCTGCGGGCCACGGGCTTTCAGTTCGTGAATGTCGATGGATTCCATCAACACTTCCTTGGCCATCACTGCGGCTTTCTCGGCGGTGCCGCCGATGCCGATGCCCAGCATGCCCGGTGGGCACCAGCCGGCGCCCATGGTCGGAACGGTCTTGAGCACCCAGTCAACGATCGAGTCGGACGGGTTGAGCATGGCCATTTTCGACTTGTTCTCGGAACCGCCGCCCTTGGCCGCCACGTCCACTTCCACGGTGTTGCCCGGGACGATGGAGTAGTGGATGACTGCCGGAGTGTTGTCCTTGGTGTTTTTACGAGCGCCCGCCGGGTCGGCGAGGATCGAGGCACGCAGGACGTTTTCCGGCAGGTTGTAGGCGCGGCGCACGCCTTCGTTGATCATGTCGTCCAGGCTCATGGTCGCGCCATCCCAACGTACGTCCATGCCCACACGCACGAACACGGTGACGATGCCGGTGTCCTGGCAGATCGGCCGGTGGCCGGTGGCGCACATGCGCGAGTTGATCAGGATCTGCGCGATCGAGTCACGGGCCGCTGGCGATTCTTCGCGCAGGTAGGCTTCGTGCATCGCCTGGATGAAATCCACGGGGTGGTAATAGGAAATGAACTGCAGGGCGTCGGCAACGCTCTGAATCAGGTCGTCTTGCTTGATCACGGTCATGAGTCGCGCTCCTCTAAAAGACGGGAACATTCAATAAGGTGCCTGCGGCTTGGGTGCATCGGTCGGTCGCAAGCACCTTTCAAGGCACGCCGGGGCTGCTGGCGCGACGCTAAAAAGGCGCGGCAGTATACCGCGCCTCGTCAGGGCGTACACGCGCCGGCAGTCATTCGTTGGTCGCATGGATGGCCCACCATTTCTGTAGGAGCTGCCGAAGGCTGCGATCTTTTGTCTTTTTCTTCTGAAAGCAAGATCAAAAGATCGCAGCCTTCGGCAGCTCCTACAGGGCAATGCACAAGGGTTTTTGACGTCAATTATCAGGCCCGAAAATCGGTGGTCATTTATCGACCGCCCCTCTAAAGTGGCATCCGGTCTGTAGAGTAGGACACTCGGTCAGCCTCCTATCGCACGGTGAGTCAACGATTGACCCATAACGCCATTCAACGTCTTTTGCTCAAACGCTTCGCCCTCGCTGCAGCCACCTATGGATTGGCTTTGCTGCTGCTGTGGCTGGCGTTTTTCACCGGGCATTACCCGCAATCATTGAACAGCGTGGCCATCGGCAGCGCGCTGGTGGTGATCTGCCAGGCGACGTTGTTTACGCTGTTCTGGTCCGGGCGCAACCAGCGCTTTGCCGACCCCAGTCTGACTGAAACGCAAGTGCTGCTCGGGCTCGGCTGGCAGACCTGGCTGATCGCCCATCTGGATGAAGCACGCGGCGCGTTTCTGGTGTTCTACGTGCTGATCCTGCTGTTCGGCCTGTTCCATTTAACCCGGCGAGCGTTCATTCGTTGCGCGCTGCTGGTGTTCTTCAGTTTCTGTGCGATCACCCTCTGGGACGGCTACCACTTCCGTCTGCCGGATCCGGCGCTGGCGGCGTTGCAGGTGTGCATTCTGGCGATGGTCCTGGCCTGGCTGGTGATTTACGCACGCTTCGTCCAGGTTTCACGGCAACGCATGCGCCAGCGCCGGTTTGCCTTGCAGGCGCATCAGGACACCCTGCGCGGGATGATGCGCCAGCTCGAAGATCTGGTGGCCACCGATGAGCTGACCGGACTGTTCAATCGCCGGCATTTTCTGCGCCTGGCCTCACGGGAACTGGCGGAGATGGAACCAGGCGTGGTGCATGGTCTGGCGCTGATCGACCTCGATCACTTCAAACGCATCAACGATCTGCACGGCCATGCCGCCGGCGATCAGGTATTGCAGGCATTCGCCGGCGTGGCGGGTGCCTGTTTGCGTGACGGCGACGTGCTGGCGCGTTACGGTGGTGAAGAGTTCGTGGTGTTGCTGCCCGACTGCGATGCTGAACGCTTGACCGCCTGTTGCGAACGCCTGCGCATTGCTTTTACCGACGTCGAGCTGGTAGGCCTGAACGTGCGTAACCTCAGCCTGTCGGCAGGCATGACCCTGCTGGAACTGGGCGATGATCTGGATGACGCCTTGCAGCGTGCCGATCAGGCGCTGTACCGGGCCAAGCGCGACGGGCGCAATCGCTGTGCAGCGGCCTGGGAGAATGTGGATGCCTGAACTTCGCGTTGGTGACCGGCAATGGTCGGTGGCGGCGGGCAGCAATTTGCTCGATGCTCTGAATCAGCACGGCGTCGCGGTGCCATACAGCTGTCGCGCCGGCAGTTGCCATGCCTGTCTGGTGCAGTGCGTGAACGGCTTGCCCGCCGACAGTCGCCCGGATGCCCTGAGCGCCGAACAGCGCCAGCAAGGCTGGCGGCTGGCCTGTCAATGTCAGGTCACGGAAGACCTGCAGGTGCACACGTTCGATCCGGTCACCGACGGGCGCCCGGCGGTGGTCGAGGCGCTGGACTGGCTCAGCGACAATGTCCTGCGTTTGCGCCTGACCCCGCAACGACCGCTGCGCTACAGTGCCGGGCAGCATCTGGTGTTGTGGATCAATCAGATTGCCAGGCCCTATTCGCTGGCGAGCCTGCCGCAGGAAGAGCGCTTTCTCGAATTCCACCTCGACTGTCGCCAGCCCGGCGAATTCAGCGATGCGGCGCGGCGCCTGCAGATCGGCGACCCGATCCGCCTCGGCGAGCTGCGTGGCGGCGCGCTGCATTACGATCCGGACTGGCACTCGCGCCCGCTGTGGCTGCTGGCGGCCGGCACCGGGCTGGGCCCATTGTTCGGCGTGCTGCGCGAAGCCTTGCGCCAGGATCATCAGGGCGCCATCCGCGTCATTCACCTGGCCCATGACGCGCGCGAGCACTATCTGGCCAAACCCCTGGCGGCGCTTGCTGCGCAGCGCGAAAACCTCAGCATCGAGCTGTGGACGGCGGCCGAGTCAGCCGCCGCTTTGGCGCAACTGCGCCTTGTTTCCCGGCAAACCCTGGCCTTAGTCTGCGGCTCAAGCGCCAGCGTCGATGCGTTTGCCAAGCGTCTGTACCTGGCCGGACTGCCGCGCAATCAACTGCTGGCCGATGTGTTTTTGTCCCGCGGTTGAGCGCTGAATCTCGTGTGAAGGTGAACTCCTGTGGTGAGGGGATTTATCCCCGATGGGCTGCGCAGCGGCCCCCAGTTTTTCTGAGCGCTGCGCACTCAATCGGGGATAAATCCCCTCACCACAGGAGTTCTGGCTCACCACAGCAATCCAGCCTCACCACAAAAGAACTTTGTCAGCCATTTTAAATGTTGAGTAATGCTGATGACCGAAGCCATCCTGCTCGAACGCGAACGCGGTTTGCTCACCCTGCGACTCAATCGCCCGGACAAGAAAAACGCCCTGACCCGCGCGATGTACAGTCGCCTCGCCGAAGCCCTGAAGCAGGTCGACAACGATCCTGACATCAACGCCGTGCTGATCACCGGCAGCGCCGACTGCTTCACCGCCGGCAACGACATCGCCGACTTCATCCAGCAACCGCCGAGCGACCTCGACAGCCCGGTGTTCCACTTCATGCTCAATCTGCTCGAATGCCGCAAACCGGTAATCGCCGCGGTGGCTGGGGCAGCCGTGGGCATCGGCACCACGTTGTTGCTGCATTGCGATCTGGTTTATGTCAGCCGCGATGCACGGCTGCGTATGCCGTTCGTCAATCTGGGGCTGTGCCCGGAGTTCGGCTCCAGCCTGATCCTGCCGCGTTTGCTCGGGCATGCGAAAGCGGCGGAGCTGTTATTGCTAGGCGAAGGTTTCAGCGGTGAACAGGCGGCGCAGTGGGGCATTGCCACCGAGGCGCTGGGCAGCGGCGAAGCGGTGCTGAACATGGCGCGGGAGATGGCGTTGCGTTTCGATGAGCTGCCAGCCGAAGCGGTGCGTATCAGCAAGCAATTGATGCGAGCGCCGGATCGCGAATTGATCCGTAAGGTGATCGAGGAGGAGGGCGCACTGTTCACCCGGCGCTTGCGCTCGCCGGAGGCGTTGGCGGCGTTGACCGGATTCATCAAACGGCATTGATATCTTCGCTGACTGTGCCGGCCCCTTCGCGAGCAGGCTCGCTCCCACATTGGAATGCGTTCCCTGTGGGAGCGAGCCTGCTCGCGAAGAGCTAGGATCAATTGACACATCTTCAAGAGCAGCAAACAAAAAGCCCCGGCACTCACATGCCGGGGCTTTGTTTTTTCAGCGAATCACTCAGACCTGCGGGTCGCCCACGTGCAGGATCTTCATGCCGTTGGTGCCGCCGGTGGTGTGGTAGCTGTCGCCCTTGGTCAGGATGACCCAGTCACCTTTTTCCACAACGCCGCGCTTGACCAGTTCGTCGATCGCTTTCTGGCTGACTTCGTTCGGAGCCAGCGAAGCCGGGTCGAACGGTACGGTGTACACGCCACGGAACATCGCTGCGCGAGCCTGGGCTTCGCGATGCGGGGTGAAGGCGTAGATCGGCACCGAAGAACGGATACGCGACATGATCAGCGGGGTGTAGCCGCTTTCAGTCAGCGCAATGATCGCTTTCACGCCCGGGAAGTGGTTGGCGGTGTACATGGTCGCCAGGGCGATGCTTTCATCGCAGCGCTCGAATTCCTTGCCGATACGGTGGCTGGACGTCTTGCTGGTCGGGTGCTTTTCAGCGCCGACGCAGATGCGCGCCATCGCCTGCACGGCTTCCAGCGGGTACAGACCGGCCGCGGATTCGGCCGAGAGCATCACAGCGTCGGTGTAATCGAGCACGGCGTTGGCCACGTCGGACACTTCGGCGCGGGTCGGCATCGGGTTCTGGATCATCGACTCCATCATCTGGGTCGCAACGATCACCGCTTTGTTGTGGCGGCGTGCGTGCAGAATGATCTTCTTCTGAATGCCCACCAGCTCGGCGTCGCCGATTTCCACACCGAGGTCACCACGAGCAACCATCACTGCGTCGGAAGCCTTGATCAGGCCGTCGAGGGTTTCATCGTCGGCCACGGCTTCGGCGCGTTCGATCTTCGCCACCAGCCAGGCAGTGCCGCCGGCTTCGTCACGCAGTTGACGGGCGTAGTTCATGTCGGCGGCGTCACGCGGGAAGGACACGGCGAGGTAGTCGACTTCCATTTCGGCGGCGAGCTTGATGTCGGCCTTGTCTTTTTCAGTCAGGGCCGGCGCGGTCAGGCCGCCACCGCGACGGTTGATGCCTTTGTGGTCGGACAGCGGACCGCCGATGGTCACGACGCAGTGCAGCTCGGTAGCGGTGGCGGTTTCGACGCGCATCACCACGCGGCCGTCGTCGAGCAGCAGCTCGTCGCCCACGCCGCAGTCTTTCACCAGATCCGGGTAGTCGATGCCGACCACTTGCTGGTTGCCTTCGGTCAGCGGATGGCTGGTGGAGAAGGTGAACTTGTCACCGATCTTCAGCTCGATGCGCTTGTTGGCGAATTTGGCGATACGGATTTTCGGGCCTTGCAGATCACCCAGCAGGGCGACGAAACGGCCGTGCTTGGCAGCGAGGTCACGCACCAGCTTCGCGCGAGCCTTGTGCTCGTCGGGGGTGCCGTGGGAGAAGTTCAGACGGGCAACGTCCAGACCAGCCAGAATCAGCTGTTCGAGAACTTCCGGCGAGTTACTGGCCGGGCCAAGGGTAGCGACGATTTTGGTACGACGGACGGACATGCAAAGACTCCTGAGTTCAAGCGCCAGCGAAGGCTACTATGCTCTTGGGGTGTAGTCATTGTTCGAATGCACTACTTATCGTTTTCTTTATTGAACGTGGCAACTTTGGGACAAACGCGCCTGAAGATTTCCGACCAGGGGTCGATACAGAGCTCAAGACAGGAGAACCCCCATGCGATTGTTGCCCATTGCCGCCCTTGCCCTTAGCGTCCTCGCCGTCACGGGCTGCACCCGTTGGTCGATGAACCATCATTTGAACAACGCTTACAGCGCCTACGACCGGGGCAATTGCGAGCAGGTGATGCTCGAACTGTCCAAGGTCGAACGCGCCAGCCGTGCCCGCCCGTATGTGTGGCCGGAAGTGTCGATGATGCGCGGCCAGTGCCTGGAACGGCAAAAAATGTACATCGATGCGGCGCAGACCTATCAGTTCATCATCGCTTCGTACCCCAACAGCGAATACGCCTTCCGTGCGCGCGCCCGCCTGGAAACCCTGCAGAGCCTGGGACATTACCCGACACGCAGCTCGGCAGCGGTGGTACCGGCACAGCGTTTCTGATGGTGGTTGTCATACAAAATCTGGCCTGTTGTATAAGCTGAGCTATAGTCCAGTGATCCGGTTCAGAGCCTGACTCTGGACCGGGGCAACACCTGCGACTGGTAGAGGTTGAGGTGATGGCGTATTGGCGACCGTCACACCGGGAGCGGGGAGAGCGCGTCTGCGGGGCAGGCACGTTCCGAAGTAAAGGTGCGGCTCTTTGATTGAGCCTTGCATGGCGTATTGCGCATGTTTACCGATCGTCGAATCGAACGGCATCAATTGCCGTACTTCCTGCGGGTGTACAACAGCGTCACCGACAAACCCATCGGTTTTCTGGGCAATGTGTCCGAAGACGGGCTGATGCTTATCAGTCAGTTGCCGATGATGATCGGTGCCGAATTTCATTTACGCCTGAAAATCCCCGCCAGCGATGGTTGCCAGCAGGTGATCGACCTCAATGCGTGCTGCCTGTGGTGTCAGGAAGACGCTACCCCCCTGCATTACGACGCTGGCTTCAGCCTGCAGCGTCCGCCCCCGGAATATGGGCAATTGGTGCAGGCGTTGAAGCAATACTTCAGTTTTCAACCTCTGCCGGCGTCTGCCTGATACAGCGAAAGCCAAAGCAAAAGATCGCAGCCTGCGGCAGCTTCTACAGGAAAATTGCATTCCCTCTGTAGGAGCTGCCGCAGGCTGCGATCTTTTGATCTTTGCTTTACGCCGGGCTGATCGCCCGGTCGTTATCCAGCAACAACCCCATCCCGCTCAACTGATAAATCGCCATCGCCAGATGCCGTGGTTTGTCTTCCAGGCTGTCCGCCAGATCCAGCAGCAGAATGCTCACCGACGAAAAGGTTTCGCAGGTCTGGATGGCGATGGCTTCGGGATTGATGTCGGGCGCGACCCGGAACATCTGCATGCCGCGATCCATGGCATTGCGCGAGGGCGATTCGGGTTTGAGGGAGTGGTCGAAGGGTGGCGGCTGAACGCAGGTTAGTCGACCGGGGGAAAGCATCACCAAAAACCGGCGCGCCCGAAGGCGCCCTGCGAACAGCCACCATCGAGTGCAGGGATAGGGAATACCCGACTTGATGACGCTTATGCACATTGGTGAGCCCCCCGGGCGACTAAACCCGACCACTGAATGGCACCGGCACGGAACACGTTACGGGGCATCGGCAAGGCGCACAAGCCGGCGGGTTCTGGCGGATCTGTAGGCAAAGGCGTAAGGCGTTGTAGCCTCCCGGCACGCTGAAGAAATAACGCGAAATACTCATTACCGTTCGTCGGCACTGTCAAATTTTACAGGTAGGCGACCAAGCGCTTCAGGCGTATCAATTCGTCACGCCGTACCAATGTTGGCATCACCCGAGAGCACTCTCATGGCAGACGATAATGAGCAATCCGGCCTTGGCAACAACTCCGAGGTCACTCCTGCGGCTAATGTCGATGAACCCTTGATGGCGAGACCTTCGCCTCTTTTTCATACCCCCAGGGATGGTTACGCACTGGTAACCCCCGTGTATTTTCATATTGAATCGGGCGAAAGTGGCGCTCACGAATATCAGTTGGACGACCAGTATGGTGGTCAGCGGTATACGGGGTATACGAATGACTTGGGTGGATTGTTCAGAAGCGTGCCTGCCACCAACCGTGGCGGCAGAGGCCATTTCGGTTTCCGAGCGAGAATCAGGAATGAATGGCAAGAGTGGGGGTTTGTGTGGTTTGACCTCGCAACCAAACCACAGATTACGTCCTTCCAGAGTGGCGCTGAGTTGGGGGCGAGGCCACTTGTCACCGGTACCAAAGACCCCAGGGCTTCGGCGGTTGTTCAAGTATCTTTTGATAACGGTTCGAGTTCCCGGGCAATTGAGCCAATGCCAGGTCACTGGACTTATCAACGTACGACAGACCTCAATCCGGGGTCGCACACCGTCTCTGTCGAGTACTACATCCCTTGGGGGGGGCAAGACACTGGGCGTACGAGCTACTCCTTTACAGTCGTCTATGATCCTGCGCTGATCACTCTGCCTAAAGAAAATGATGTGATACGTGAACCCAGACCGGAAGTCTCTGGTACTGGGCCCAACGACGGCGTAACGGTCACGATTTACAGAGAAGGCGCGGTGGGTGGTTCCTACGGTCAGGCAACCGTCAGAAACGGCTCATGGACAGTCAGGCTCACTCAGGATCTGCCCGCAGGTCCTTTTGTTTTTCATGCTGAATCAAGCTTCCAGGGTACGCGCATCGGGTATTCGAACAAGGTACCGGTGACGGTCGACCTGCGACCGGCCATACCTGCAATAACCTCCCCTGCGAATGCTTCACCGCAGGCAACGACTTTTACTGTGTCAGGTAACAAGGGCGAAGCAGGAGCCAGAGTTGTTTTGTTTGAAGACAGGGGTAGTACCCCAGTTGGCCAAAGTAATGTGTTGACTGGAGAGCTATGGAGCGCGTCCGTCACGTTACTTCCCGGGCCTTTTTCTATGGTTGCCAAGCAATTCAAAGGCGATCATGAGTCGCAGCGTAGTGTGGCGCGGCTGTTCAAAGTCCGTCCTCCAACATTGACGTCCGTCAGCGTCAACTATCCAACTCTCACCACCATCGAGTTTTCCGGCGCAGGTTTTACCGGCGCCACGGTCGAGATCACGATTGTCCGAGGTCCGGCAGGAGCTACGCCGCCACCTGCCGCTGTCGTGACCGCAGGCAGTTGGAGAACGACTTCACAGAACTGGCCCATCGGCGACTACGATCTGAAGGTCGTGCAGAAGGTTGACGACAATGCTGGTGGCTCGATTCCCTCGCATGAATACCATTTCAAGGCTTCATCGAAACTGCCACCGCCCTCTGCAGTGAGATACACCAATGACCTCTACACGCCGACATTCATCGGCGAAGGTATTGCAGGGGCATCTGTCGAGGTCACCGACAAGGCGACCGGCGCTGCGCTCGCGCCATCGGCGCAGGTCACCACTCAGGGCTGGTCGACCCGTGCCTTCGAGGCGTGGGCACCGGGTTCGACCCGCACCGTGCGTGTGGTGCAGAAGCTCGGTGCGGCGGTGTCGGACGCTGTTGAGCTGGTCATCAATATCGACCGTTTCCCACCGCCGACCGAGCTGGCTTTTACCGTTGTCGACTACAAGCCGCGTATCACTGGCAGAGGGATAGCCGGCGCCACCGTGCAAGTGACGGACAAGCAGACCGGCGCAGCCATTGCACCACCCGCGCCCGTGACGGGCCAGGGCTGGACGGCAGAGGCATCGACACCCTGGCAGCCGAATACCACCAGAATCGTCCTGGTGGTGCAGTCCAAAGACGACTTCGCCTCCGATCTGGTGGAAATGACCATCTCTGTGCCGCTGTTGGCCCCCGTTATCACCGCCATCGAAGACGATGGACTCTCACCGAAAATCTCCGGCACCTGCTGGCCCGGCGCGACACTGATCCTGAAGTACAGCGACAGTGCGACCGAGCACAAATTTGATGGAAACGGTCGCACATGGACCTTCAAACGCGACGCCGGGTTTGCTCCGGACGAGCAGCACACCGTGACGGTGATCCAGACCGTCGCCGGGCTTCCGTCGCCACCAGCCTCGCAAACGTTCTCGGTCAGCCCGGAGAAACCGGTGATCACCGTGCCGGAGGAAAGCGCAGACACCCACTACGACATGAACGTGCACGGCATCAACGGCTATAACGGTGCCACATTGCAACTGCGGGACGCGCAGTTCGGGCGGAATCTGGGTGAGCCGAAACGGCTGACCGCTCATGGCGACTGGTTCATCGAGCTGAAAAAACTGGAGTTCCGCAAATACCAGATCGATGCCGTGCAAACCATCGCTGACGGAACCTCTGCGCCCAGCGCTGTGCGCAGTTTTTTTGTCGTGCTGGTGCCGCCGGTCATCACGGTGCCGGAGGAGCATCAATCGCTGACGCGCACCTCGACGCTTCGTGGCACCGGCGAACCCCTTGGGCGCGTGACGATCTGGCGTGAAAGTCCGAGCGAAATCCTGCTCGATAAAGTCTCGATAGACGCCAAGGGCGATTGGTTTGCCGACGTAACGTTGCCGATCGGCAACTACAAGGTGAAGGCCCGGCAATTCTTCGACAATCATGAGTCGAAGGAAAGCCTTGTGCGCAGTTTCAAGGTGGTGCCCGCCGCGCCGGTTATCGAAAGCCCCGGGCGAGGCGTGCATGTCGGTCGTCGGGTTGTTGTGTCCGGCTTCGGCTATCCCGGTGACACAGTGCTGGTGACGCTGACGGGCAGCAAGGGATCGGTACGCGCAAGCGCTCCGGTGCTCGAGGATCGTACCTGGTCGCTGACGCTTGAAACGGGGCAGTCCGTTGGCACTGCGCAGTTGGTGGCGGTGTCTTCGCGTGATGGTTTCGAGTCTGCCCCTTCGACTGCACACCCAGTGGAGCTGGGCACTTACCTGCCCGAGATTGATGAGCCGGCGCCGGGACGCTGGGTCGAAAATCCGCTGCGCTTCGTCGGTAAAGGCCTCACGGGCGTGGGGCGCATGGTGAGCTGGTACGACCCTGATCAAGTCTTGAGCGAAGACATTGCCGTCACCGATCGAGGCTGGCGCGGCGAGGCATCGTACGCCTTGCGTCCAGGCGGCCACTGGTGCCGATTCCAACAGACCATCACCGACGCTGCGGATGTCTCGAGCATTTCCGACTGGGTCGAAAGCGAGCGTTTCGAGGTGATTTCGATTCCACCGGGAGCAAGACCATGACCGAGCCTGTGATCCGTCCAGTGCAGCAGTTGCTGAGGCAAGTGTTCAGCGATGAACAGCGCGAAACCTATATCGATTTTTGCAATCACCTCGAAAATGGTGGTTCTATTTTTCCGCTGGTCGAGCAAGGCGTTCAGGGGCTGGTCAGCCATTACCGGATGAATCCCGACGACGCGCGGGCCTTTTTGCGCAGGGCCAACAGTCTGGCGGTGTTTGTCCGGCGCCAGTTCATCGAACATTCGTTGCGCGGTCCGCAGGCCCGGGTCACGCGCCCCGACAGCGGTCTGTTGTCGATGGTCGCGGGGCCGAGCTACGAGAGTTTGTTCTCGACCAATTTCGATGAGTTGTGCCCACCGCAGGCCCTGGAGTCAATCGCATCTCCGGTGGCTTACCTGATCGAGTTGTTGCGCTGGATCAAGGACAAAATCCACGCCATTGGCGGCGAGCAAAAACTCGATTTGCATGAGCGCCGGCAGGATCTGAAAAAGCTGCTGGTCGACTTCAATGCCGTGCATCAGGCAGTGTCGGCGCTGGACATCATCGTCCCGGTGCTCGAAACGTTTATCGAAGAAAACGATAGTGAGCAAGACCTCGAAGAGGCACTGATCCAGACCCGTTACCCCAATGGCCTGCCGTACTACCAGCATTGGGTCACGCTTGATTTTGTCATCCGTGAACATGGCCTGTCGGTGGGTAATATCGCCCACATGGTGGATCTGGCCTATCCCTATTTCCTGCAGCCTGAGGCATGGGACAACGATGCCGGGCGTGCCTTTACCCATGCGTCGCGGCTGGGGCCTCATCAGCGTGAATTGTTGACAGAGGCTCCGATAGAACCTGGCGATACCGACGCAAGGGACGACTATTACCAATGCAACTTTGGAGCGCGTGGGACCGATTGGCTAAATCTCGATCAGGTGAAATTCTTTGGCGAGCGAACGGGGCTGGACACCCGGGATATCGAGGCGTTGCTGTCGATTCGCGAATTCGCCCCGACGCGTTCGGCCAACGTCAGCGTGTATGACAGCGAGCAGCCAGGCGCTGACGAGAGCCAGCGATCCGGCTCGGTGTATCTCAACGCCGCGACCAGCCCGGCCCTGAGCATTGATTACAGGGAGGTCGGCAAAGAATTCCTGCACCGTTTTACGCAAGACCCGGCCACCATCGATCGCTACGAACGAATGAATCGCAAGTTGCGCCTGGATCGATGGCTGGAGTTGCCCAGCGAGCAAGTGGATGCGCTGTTGACGGCGGCGATCAGGGCAGAGACCCGTCCTGCGAAGCTGGCAAATCCGTGGTGGATTTCCACCCATCAAGTGCATGCGCTGGGCCTGTTTCAGTCGCTGCGTGAGCGCTATGGCTGTTCGGCAGAGGATTTCGCGGCATTTATCGATGAAGTCTCGATTTACGGGCGTGCCAATGCCCTGTCCCTGTTTGATCGCACCTTCAACGGCCAGGGCAATTATCGCCAGCCCCTGCTGCTGGATGGCGCAACGTTTGCGACGCTGCCGGTGCAGGGTGTCGCGGAGCTGACGATCAGCCAGTTGTGCAGCGGCTTGGGCATCGATCTGCAGACTTATGCCTACCTTGCGGTCGCAATCGAACGAGCGCACGGGTTCAGCGGTACGCTGAGGCGCACCGCGGCAGTCATATCGAGTTTCTACCGGTTGGTGAAGTTGCCAAGGCTGCTGGGCATTACTCCGGTCGAAGGCGTGCTGATGCTGACGCTGTTGGGCGGCGAGAGCTGGGTCGACGGGCTGGCAGGCTTGCCGAGCGTGCACGCACGGCTCAATAGCGAAACCACACCGGACGTGCTGAATCTGATTGATGCCCTGCACTCCTGCGTGTCCTGGTGCAAGGATCGCGAGATCCCCGTGCTGTGGATGCTGCAGCAAGTGGCACCGCTGCAGGCCCTGGCGGTTGCCACGCAGGCTGAGCAGCAGTTGTTCGAGCAGATCCGCAACCTGCTGCCTGCCGCGCTGTTCAACAATGCCGGGCTATCGATGGCTGGCGTTCCCTCACTGGTGGGGCTGGACTGGCTGCGGTTGTTGACCGAACTGGTCGACCCGACGGGTCTGGTCATCGACCTGCAATTACCCGAGACCGACTACCTGAACCGTGCCCGGGTAAGATTCGACCAGGCAATCAGGGAAGGGCTGGGCGAGAACGACGCCAGTGTGCGGGGCATTCTCGTCGAGCGAATGCTCGGCGTGCTGTTGCAGGCGCGGGAGGCGCAGGTCTCGGTCGCCCGGGAGTGTCTGGCGGTGTACACCGGCCTTGATACCGAACGCGGATTGCTCGTACTGACCTGGGCGCAGGCCACGGTGTATCAGTTGTTGTCGCAGGTCAGCGCGCGTGCCGATCGTGATGCAACTGAGGCACTCAGTCCCGCTGCGCGCGCCGCAGAGCAACCCGACCCGCTGCTGAGCTTGCTGGCTGATGTGCGACGGCGCAGTGCGGTGGCGAGCAAGCTGGAACTGTCTGCGGTATTGCTCGAAGACTTTCTGCAATACGGCCACACGGCCTGGATGGCTCAGGACGATCGGCACCTGCTGTCGATCCGCACCCTGTATTACCTGAGCGCGCTGGGACGGGCCTTCGAGTTGAGCGAGCAACCGGCTGGCAAGCTGCTCGACTACCTGCGTCAGGTCAACGCATTGCCCGACCCTCTGACAGGCCATGCATTGCGGCTGGCACAGGATGCGGCAGCGTTGCGGCTGGCGGCGTTTTTCGACTGGAGCGTGCAGGAGGTGCGCGAGTGCGTCAGCCACATCGATCCTGAACTGAAGATCCTCAAGACTTTGCCCCAGCTCGATTTGCTGATGCGCATCCGCGTATTGGCCCGGCACAGCGGCATGGACGCCCTGACGATTTTCCTCGTGGGAAATCTGCCGGAGGACGTAGACAAGGACAACTATCGATTCGCCGCCGAACGCGCGCTGCTCAGCCTTTCAGCCACCCGTGAATCGGTGGTCGCCTTTGCCGATGAGGTGGCGCAACCACTGGTCAAAATGAAATGTGAAGTGGACAAGACCGAGGTGGTGGCCGGCAAACCTGAAGAGAAAGTCTTGTTGACCGTGACGTTGACGGACACCGATGACAAGCCACTGAGTGGCGTCAATGTGTACTGGCAAGTGAGCCTCGGCACGATTGTGCCCAACGCCACTGACGTCGATGGAAAGGTGACGGTCGAGTATCTGCCGGGCAAGGTCATGGGGCAGGAAACGCCACTGTTCTGGCTTGACCTGATCGACGCACAACAGGCCCCGACGATCAATATCTCCGATGACCCCAAGACGCTGTCCTTCCCCGCACCATTAACTGCCCAGGTGCCGCTGGAACCGGTTCCGGCGGGGCAGGAAGTCGAGCTGTACGCCACGCTGCGCGACGAATATCGAAACCCCGGGCGCAACCGTCTGGTGCGCTGGTCCGCCGAACCTGCGAGCGGCAGTAGCGGCTCGGCGGTGATTCGCCCCGGGCAGAACTACGCCGACTTCGAGGGCGTTACACGGGTTTACGTGTCGAGTTCCTCCGGCGGCAAGTTCATTTTCAGCGCGCATTGCGATGCCAGTGAAAACGAAACACTTTTTGACCCGATCACCTTCACCGAAGCACTGACTCACCAATGATCGTGTTGGTTGACGCAGCGTTCACCTCAGGATGCAGGACAAGACCATGACTCAACGCAATCTGGCTCCATTGTTGGAAAAACGCCGCGCAGCACTGGTCGATTACTGCATCGGTCAGGCTGCCAGGACCCGCTACTCTTTCGTGAAAACGCCGCAGGATCTGTTCGAGCTGTTGCGCATGGACCCGCTGGACAACTACCCGGTGCAAAGTTCGTGGGTCGCCGAGGCGACCAGTTGCGCGCAGCAATTCATTCATGCGGCGTATCGCAAGCTTGAGCCGGGCTATAAAAACACGGCTTTTCCGGCGCATGAGCTGAAGCTCTGGGAGCTGTACAGCAATTACCCCGACTGGGCGGCGCTGTCCTTGATTTCGGTCTACCCGGAAAACTTCATCAACCCCTTTGTGCGGCAGCGCAAGACCCGCCTGTTCAAGGCACTGGAAAATGACTTGAATCAGGCGCGGCTGACCGGCGATTCGGTGCAGCGTGCCTCGCAGCAATACCTCAAGGCATTCGAGCAGACCTGCAACCTGGATGTCATCAGCGCCTGTCTGGATGGCGACTCGGTAAGCAATGCCACTTACTATTTCGTCGGCCGGCAGCGGGTGCAGCCGTTTCAGTATTTCTGGCGCAAGGCCGACATCGAGCTCAACGCTTCCGGCAATCCGGTCAACCCGGCGGCATGGAGTGAATGGCAACCTGTCGACATTCCGGTGGGAAATAGGATTCTGGATATGCGGCCGCTGTTTTGGGGCGGGCGTTTGTGTCTGGTGTGGGCTGAGTGGCGCGACCCGGTGGGTATCAAGGGGAGCGAGGGCTATTTGGCCCCCAGACTGGATATCAACCTGGCGTTCATGAGCCAGAATGCAGAATGGTCGGCACCGCTGAGCTTGTATAGCGCTGATCAGGAAAGTGCTGACGAAGACATCGACATCAGCGCAGATGCCCGGTTGCTTGCAACAACGTTTTCCGACGCGATTCACCCCAAGGGGCGTCTGGGAGTATTGCTCCTCGGCACCGATGGTCTGAAGGTGTGCGTGACCCGTGATGTGTTCTTTCGTCCGTTGCCTGAAGACGACGGCAGCTGGCTTGAATATCTGGCCAGTCATCGCTTCACCGATGTCCTGACCTTGCAGCATGCGCTGACGCCGAAAAATCAGCCAGTGGTCGAGATCAACGGTGGGACCGAGGGAGCTCTGATGGCTTATTTCGGCCTTCAGGCACTTTTTTTCGAGGAGGGAGGTAAGGACTTTCTATGGGTAAGGGGTCTGTGCCGCGCAAAGAGTGTGCCCAGCGACAAAACTCAGGATTTCAAGCTGGAGCTCCACGATGGCGCAGCAGGTGACCCGTCTCCTCTCGAACCCAGTAAATCCATAGCGGGCGGGTGGGCCACCGACTGGATGCAAATGGAACGCACGAAGGGCGGTTTCACCGGGTTGGTCGAGTTCACCTTGAGCGGCACGGACCAAGGCAGCAAGACCTTTACAGTTTCACTCACCAAGATCACCCGTTTCGTACCGCCGACTCTGGAAAAGAACGCGCTGGATGCGGCGCAGTTCATCGGTTTCGGGCAGTCCGGAATGTTGCAGCGCGCGCGCTTGAACTCGCTGTTCGGCCCGGAGCTGGTGCAACTGAGCAATATTTCCGTGGATGCCGTACTCGACTGGGAGACCCAGTTCCTGACGGAACCGCCTCCAGCCGCGGGCCCGATCGCCGAACCGAACGGGGCGTTCGACGGGGCCAACGGTCTGTATTTCTGGGAGCTGTTTTTTCATCTGCCGCATCTGGTGGCGGCCCGTCTGCGGGCCGAGGATCGCTACCTGGAAGCGCAGAACTGGATGCATTACGTGTTCGATCCGCAAGATTCGCGAGACCCGGAAAAACCAGGGAATGCGCCACCGAGGCCTGAATACTGGCGCTGCCGACCTTTGGCCGCTGTGGGGAATGTGGGCGTCGAAGCCATGCTGCCGACCGATCCGGACGCGATTGCCTATGCCGCACCCCAGCACTACCAGATTCTGGTGTTCACCGAGTATGTGAAGAACCTGGTGGCGTGGGGCGACTGGTATTACCGCCAGCTCACCCGCGATGCGCTGGTGGCGGCAAAACTGTGTTACGTGCAGGCGCAGTTTCTGATGGGCAAGCCGCCTTCCGCCCGGGCAGTCACCCGGTGGCAAACGCAGACGGTAGAAGCCTTGCTGAACCAGAGCGCGAGCCGCCCGGCGCTTGAGCAGTTCGAGCAGGAGCTGCAGTTTTCCCTGGCTGACATTCCTCCAGCCGTCGAAGCGTCACCGTTGATGGGCCTGCTGGCGAACGAGCCGTTCAAACTGCCGATCAATGAGCAATTGCTTGACCTGTTTGACTTGCCGGGGCAGCGCCTGAGCAACTTGCGCAACAACCTGACCCTGGATGGCAAGCCACTGGACGTTCCGCTGTTCAGCCCGCCCACCGATCCCAATCAATTGTTGCGCGATCTGGCCGCTGGCGGGGTGGGCATGCCGCGGCCGATGGGCGGACGTCTGGTGGTGGGGGCCTTTCGCTGGCGCGTCAGCTACGAGGCGGCGTTGCGCGCCGTGCAGACACTGCAGGAGTACGGCAGCCAGGTATTGCGTCTGCTGGAACAGCGCGACCGGGCGGAACAGGAAGAACTGCAGCAAGAGCACCTCAAGGAGCTGGGCGAATACGCCCGTACGGTTCAAGAGCAATCCATTGCCCAGCTTGAAGCCAGCCTCACGGCCCTCGGCCAGAGTCAGGCCATGGCCCAGCAACGGGCCGATCGATACGAAGCCTGGTACGACGAACACATCAGCGATGCCGAATACCAGATCATGGACAAACTGGCGATGGTCAACGGGATCAACACCGGGCTGCACGCGATCAAGTCTGTAGGCGCGGCATTGGCGGCTCCGCCGAACATTGGCGGCACGGCTGTCGGTGGGCATCGTTTGGAAAAAGCTGCGGATGCTGTGGTCTTTGGTCTGGAAATCAGCGCGATGCTGTTGCAGATCGACGCGGATAAACAAGCCATCACCGAAAGCTACCGCCTGCGCCGCAGAGAGTGGGAGTTGCAACGAGATCAGGCACTGGCCGAGGTCGGGGCGATCGCCGAGCAGATCACCGCGCAGACATTCGCCCTCGATGCCGCCAGAACGAGTCTGGAGCAAACCTTGCGGGCCAACGGTCAGGCACTGGCGCTCTACAACTACCTGAAGAAACGCGCGACCAACGCAGAATTGTTCGGCTGGCTGCTGGGCCAGCTCAAGGCCTTGCACTATCAGGCTTACGATGCGGTGGTCAGTCTGTGCCTGAGTGCCCGGTCGTCATTGAGTGCTGAAACCGGCGATTACGAAACCGCTGAGGCCTTGCCGCAGGTCTGGCTGGACAACCGTCATGGACTGACTGCCGGTGAACACTTGCGCGAGTACCTGTTGCGCATGGATCGTCTGTACCTGCAAAGCCATGAGCGCCGTCTGGAGCGGGTCAAGACCATTTCGCTGCGACGACTGTTCGATGACAAGGTGGATCCGCAGACGGGATTCTCCGACTGGACCCAGGCGCTGGCCGAGTTGATCGAAAAGGGCGTGCTGGAGTTCCAGCTGACGCAGTTGTCATTCGATCGCGATCACCCGGGCGAGTATTGCCGGCTGCTCAATCTGGTCGAGGTCGACCTGCCCGTACTGCTCGGACCTTATCAGGATGTACAGGCGACGCTGCTGCAGGTCGGCAGCATGACCGCTACCCAGGGCTCGGCGCGCTCGGTCGAGTACCTGCATCAGCCGGCGGGCAAGGTGGCGCCGGTCGAGGTGCTGTTCAATCTGCGCAGCGGCCAGCAGATCGGTTTATCCGTGGGGATTGCCGACACCGGCATGAACGCCGGCAAACCGGATGAAGGCTTGCTCAACCCGTTCGAGAACACCGGCGCGATCTCGCGCTGGCAATTGCACTTTCCCTGGCCCCAGAGCGAGCGGCAGGCGCCGATGCTCAAATCACTCACCGACATCATTCTGCGCGTCCGATACACGGCCAAGGCCGGTGAGCCGACGTTTACCCTCGCTGTCAAAGATCTGGTCACCCGGGCGCTGACGTCCCGTCAGTCAGGCAATATCAAAGGAGCAGGCCATCATGGTTGAACCCGTCATTCAGGCTAATGACAGTCTGGTGCTCAATGGTGATTTCCGTGAGGCCTTGAGCCATTGGGAAAAGGGGCCGGTTAACAGCCGCTGGGTTACGGTCGTGGGCGAGCCGTACGAAGGCACACAGATCAGGATGCTTTCAGTAGCAAACCTTGCCTCTGCCTTTCAGGAAATGACCGTATCTGTAACGCCGAGCGCTGGGGCCAGGTATGTGCTGAGTTTCCTGTATGAAACGCGGCATACCGAAGCGGGCCGCATGATATTCACTGATGACAGTGGAGCCACCCTTAGAGAAATCCCGTTGCCGCCCGGCAGCCCTCGTAACCTTGAAGAGGACCAGGCACGGATCACTCAAGGGTTGCCGCTGGAATTCAGACCGCTCAAGTACAACGCCGAGCTCGATCTGCCGTTGCAGCGCCAGGACAAGATTCGCGTCACAGTGGTCGCTCCGGGTAATGCTGATCCCGAGGACTATAACTCTCTGGTTTTGGTCACCCGCATTCGCCTGGGCGTGGAACTTGAGCCCGCGCGGATGCAGACGGTGAAGGTGGACGCGGAGCAATCGTCATCCGGCAAGTCGGTCCACCTCTGCCTGGGCGCGGACGGCAGCTTTCAGCACCAGCTTGCGTTCGTACCCGACCCCGACAGCCCCTGGCTGCACACCAAAGCTGCATTGGTGAGCGATGACAATCCACAAGGCGCGGTTATCGCAACGCCTGACTGGGGCGTCGATCAACCGCTGGATTTGCCGTGGATCCTGCAGTGCCCGCTGATCGGTGATCAGGATCCTTACCTGTTCACGGTGCAGCTGGTGAACCAGTACACCGCCGAGCCGTATTCGATGCAGGTCTCGCTGGGGCATCACCGGCTGGTGTTCCGTGAGGTGCTGGAGGCCGCGTATTTCCCGGTGCTGGAGTTGACGCAATCGGTGCGTCTGGGGGTACGAGTGGCCTCCTGGTACACCGGTCAGTTTCTGGCCGGGCGCACGGTGACCTGGACCACCGAAGGGCTGGGGGTGCTGAGCACGACACCGACCGACGCCGAGGGCTGGGCGTATTTCGAGTATCTGCCAACGGCTGCTGGAAAACTTGCTATCCAGGCTTCGGTGGCAAGCCCCTACTATGCCAGTGGGGTGGAAACCACGACGCTGGACGTTCAGGTGCTGGCGACCGATCCATGGAAGGACGTTCTGGCGGTGGTAGAAAGCAACGCCTTGCCCTGGGCGCAGAAGACCGGCTATCCCAACCGTGGCTCGACCTATCAACTGAGCGTTCGGGTGCCTGAAGTGTTACGTGGTTCCACGATGGCACTGCGTTGGGATGGCGACAGCGCCGCACAGTTGGGCGTGCAACTGCGCCCGGAGCTGGAAGCCTCGATACCTGTAGGCGCAACAGACCTGAACTGGGAGTTGATCTGCCAGGACAAACTCGACGGTCGCTTCCACTTGCAGTTGCTGTGTTCGAAGCTGCTGTTGCCCTCCAGCAGAAAACCGATGTCACTGGCACGCAATCTGGTGCGCATTGGCGACGTTCAGGAGGCCAACAAATTTCCCGTGGTGGACGAAGGCGAAAGTGTTCTGTTGCGGGTGCAGGTGGTGCATGTGGTCACCGGCGGCAACGGCGATCCGGTCAACAATGCACGGGTGGACTGGCAGACTCCCGAAGGCACGATTGCCACCCGATCGGGGATCGGTGGCTGGGCCAGCGTGTTGTATCAACCGAGCCGCGACGGTGAGCTGGTGGTGACCGCTCGCGTGCGGGCGCATGACGAAGCGGTGCCGGTGGAGCGACCGTTTGCAGTGAAGGCGCTGCAGAGCAGCCCCTGGAAAGGCAAGATCAATATCCTGTTTGACGGCAATGAGGTTGACCTGACCGAATTGGGCTTGCTGTGCTGGCGCGGTGAGCCGCACACCTTGCGGATACAACCCACGCCCGGCAGTTCGCTGATTGGACAGATGATCACGCTGCAATGGCGTGGCGAGCCGCCGGGGATCGGCTTGACCGTCTCGGATATCGGCAAGCCGCTGATGCTTGAGCCATCGGGGCTGGAATGGCGCTTCAGTTCGCAGGTCGCGTCGAGTACCAGCAGCCTGTTCAGCCTGACCTTGAGCAGCCCCGGGCTTACCGCGCCCCGGGAGTTGTTCGGTCGGCTGATCTCCACAGAGCTTATGGATGAACTGACGTTGATGCTGGATCAGGTGACTGCGACAAACGCCAGTCAGAGAATGTTTCCTTGCATCGGGGCCACGCACACCTTGCGCTATCTGCCCAATGCCTTGAGCCCGCTGGTGGGTTTGCAGGCAACGCTGGTGTGGCAAGGCACCCCGGCTGATGACCTGGAAGCGAGCATTGAACCGCCACTCGATCAAGCTCAAAAAATCAGTGACGGTGGTGTTGGCTGGAGTCTGGATTTCACCTCGAGCAAGGTCTCCGGCGCCTTTAGTGTGGGGCTTTTCTTGTCTGCCCTGGATCGCTCCGTGAGCACCAATCCGATGCAGCTAGCTCACAACAAGCTGCGAATCGAAGACTGGCGTGAGTCAGCGGTTGACGCCGTTATCGGCAAGGATAAAGCCTGGAGCTGGGTCAGGGTGGTTTCGGCATTCACCGGGCAAGCGGTGGCGCAGGTGACGGTGCAGTGGAAATCCGCTGACAGTTCAGACAGCGTCGTCAGCGACGAACTGGGCTGGTCCGGGTTTGGCCTGGTGCCGAGCAGTCACGGTCAGCAGAACGTCGTGGCCAATGTGCACAGCCCGTTCGATGGCTATGAAGAGCAACGTGCCCTGTCCTTTACGGCGCTTGCCCGTAACCCTTGGGAGGATGTGCGGGTGCGTTTCGATGGGCATGATGAACATCCATGGGGCAGTCACACCTACTTTCCGCGCCGCAATGGCTCACATGCCATCGAAGTGCTGCTCCCGGAGGGCAGCCCGTTGCTCGACCAGGAACTGACCTTGGGCTTGACCGGCACCGGCCCTGCGGAACTGGGGCTGAGTTTCGAACCTGCGCTCGGCGCATCGCGCCAGCCCTCGGCAATCGGTTTGCGTTATTTCCTGCGTTGCGCCGACCTGAAGAACGGCGGCTTCGCGCTGCGTCTGGGAGCGGAGCGCCTCGCCAGCCTGTCACCGGCCAATGCGATGTCGCTGGGGGAGGGCGTGCAGGTGTGGAAAATCCTCTCCAGTAGTAGCGTTCAGCAAGTGGTGGAATGGGAGCAGGAACTGGTCGAGCAGGTAAAAGTGGTGTCGTCCGTTTCCGGTCAAGGTATCGCCGGGGTGTTGGTGACCTGGCGCAACGAGGATCTGGGGATGGTCACCAGCCTGACCGACTTTTATGGTGTCGCCACTGTGCGCTTCAAACCGCAGACGCCGGGCGCGGCGGTAGTGACGGCGAGGGTGGGAGAGGCGGCGCATTCGGAATCGGTTGATCTGCCGTATACGCTTGAGGAACCGCGGGTAATCAGCGAACTGTACGAACCGGAAGATTCACAGTTGCCACCCAATGAGGAGCGCGCGCAAGCCATTGCCAAAGTGGTGTCGGCACGTACCGGTTTGCCGCTGGCGGGTGTGCAAGTGCGGTGGGATTTTGCCGGGATTGTCTTGACGCCATCGGTGACGGATGAGGAGGGGCTTGCCCGTTTGACCTTTAACTATCCGGCTGACTCGCAGGGAGTTTTATCGGCCATTGTCCGAGGCGGGCTGGGTGGCTGGGATATGGCGAGCCTGGGATATTCAGGCATAGTGCCGATGATTGAGTCGTTGACCAGTCCCGATACAAATATCGATCTGGGCAAAGATGCAACGGCCGAGGTCCGGGTGGTGTCGCGTCACGATGGCCGGGCCCTGGCAGGCGTCAGGGTCATCTGGAATTATCCGGAATTGACGTTGCCGGCTACTTTCACGGGGCCGGATGGAAAGTCGCGCGTTGATTTCAGACCGATTGAAACAGGACTGCATGAGTTGCAGGCAACGGTTGTTTTGGGTGGCTCACAGTCATTGGTGTTTGAAGTGTTGGATCCTTCTACGAGGCCGCTGATTTTTGAGCTGAAAAGACTTCACGGGCAAATCGGCATTGGCGGGCAAGCCCACATGCGCGCGCTTGTTACAAATCGAAGCTATGTTCCCATTCAGGGGGAGGTAGTTTTCTGGCGTTTTCGCGATCTTGAAATCGCTCCAACTCGCACCGATGCGCAGGGCTACACGGAGGTCAAATTCATCCTGCCTGCACGGGACACCATCGTGGTGAGTGTTCGGGGAGGATCAAGTATGAGCATGCCTATATGAAGTTGTCGCTCATCGGTTATGAGTGATTTTAGAAAACACCGGATCGCTTCCAGCTCAGGTATCGGCTCAGCAATTCCGTGCTTAGCCCGCTGGGACGCACATCCAGCACCTGAACTGCATGAGCATTCAACTGCTCATGCAGCTCCGCCCGGGCATTGAGGTAATCCACCGTACCGCAATAGGTCAGTGCTTCGGGCAGTGTTTGTACCCGGGCATTGCGCACGCGGTCGAGGGCTTCCTCGCGCAGGCTGACAACCAGCACTTGATGCTGCTGGCTCAGACGTTTGACGCTGGCAAGAAGGTCTTCGGTGTCCTCGTCACACAGGTTGGTGAGCAGAATGATCAGCGCCCGGCGCTTTTGCCGGGCCAACAGCTGATTGGTCGCCGTCGAATAGTCGGCGGGACGCTGACTGCTGTCCAGATCATAAACGGCGTTGAGCAGGACTTTGAGCTGGCTGGAACCCTTGATCGGCGCGAGAAAACGCGGTTGCGCGACGGCGAAGGTGCTCAGCCCCACGGCATCGCCCTGACGCAGCGCGACATGGCTCAGCAGCAGACACGCATTCAGCGCATGGTCGAAATGCGCCAGCTCGCCATCCTGGCTGCGCATTTGCCGCCCGCAATCGAGCATGAATATGATCTGTTGATCACGCTCGTCCTGATACTCGCGGGCAATCGGCGTGCGCTGGCGGGCGGTGGCTTTCCAGTCGATCTGGCGCAGGCTGTCGCCTTCGCGAAATTCGCGCAACTGATGAAATTCCTGACCCTGCCCGCGACGCTGGCGTTGGCGCACACCGAGCTGGCTGAGCCAGTTGTCCACCGCCAGCAACTGCCCACCGTAGAGCTTCGCGAAGTCCGGGTATACGCGGATCTCGCCGCTCACGGCGAGCAGGCGTTTGCCTGTCCACAGACCGAACGGGCTGGGCAGGTTGATTTCGCAATGCTCGAAGCTGAAGTGCCCGCGCTTGAGCGGGCGCAGACGGTAGCCGACCTCGCTGAATTGCCCAGGTTGCAGTTCGACCGCCAGCGGCAGGTTTTCGAAGCTCAGGCCCTGTGGCACGTGGTCGAAAATCTCCACCGTGACCGACTCGTTGAAGTCATGGCTGAGCTGCAGCCGTACCTCGCTCCAACGGCCGAGTGCCAGGCTGCCGGGTATCTGCCGCTGGATGCGCGGCGAGGGCAGGTTGTTCAGGCGCAGCGCATCGATGATCGCCAGCACCAGCAGGGCCAGGAGCAAGCCCCAGTTGATCGACAACAGCGTGGTGGGCACGTCGATGTCGAGGGCTTGCAGCGTACCCAGCAGCGTGCCGACGGCCAGGAGAATAGCGAGCCAGATCAGCAGCAGGCGGGAGGGGGTCATCGCGCTGTACCAAGTTGTCTGCTGAAAAGATCGCAGCCTTCGGCAGCTCCTAACGGGGATCGCGCTCTGTGTAGGAGCTGCCGCAGGCTGCGATCTTTTGCTCTTTTCAAAATGCTCACAAGCGTGGCGCCGACACTTGGTCGAGCAATTGCTGCAGTACCTGATCGACCTGCAGACCTTCGATGTCCAGCTCCGGCGCCACCCGCACCCGATGGCGTAGCACCGAGAGCGCGCAGCCCTTGATGTCGTCGGGAATCACGAACTCGCCGCCACGCAGCAACGCGCGGGCGCGGGCGCAACGCACCAGCGCAATCGAGGCTCGCGGCCCGGCGCCGAGTGTCAAGCCGGGCCAGGAGCGGGTGCTGCGCGCCAGGCGAACTGCGTAATCGAGCACTTGATCGTCGATCGGCAGGTCGCTGGCGATGCGTTGCAAGGCCTGCACGTCCTTGGCTTGCAGGACCGTGCGCAGCGGCTGCACGTCGAGCATGTCGGCGCGGGTCGAGCGGCTGACCTGACGCACCATGTTCAACTCCTGGTCGGCCTCGGGGTAATCCATGCGCACCTTGAGCATGAAGCGGTCGAGCTCGGCTTCCGGCAAGGGATAAGTGCCTTCCTGCTCGATCGGGTTTTGCGTGGCGAGCACCATGAACGGCTGGGCGATCGGCAGCGCCCGACCTTCGAGGGTGACCTGGCGTTCCTGCATCGCTTCGAGCAGTGCCGCCTGGGTTTTCGCCGGTGCGCGGTTGATCTCGTCGGCCAGCAACAGGTTGGTGAACAGCGGCCCCTTGCGCAGCTTGAACTGCTCGGTGTGCAGGTCGTACACCGCGTGGCCGGTGACGTCGCTGGGCATCAGATCCGGGGTGAACTGGATGCGCGCGAACTCGCCGCCGAAGCACCGCGCCAGCGCCCTCACCAACAAGGTCTTGCCCAGCCCCGGAACACCTTCAAGCAGCACGTGACCGCCGGCGATCAGCGCGGTCAGCACATCGTCGATCACGCTGTTCTGGCCGATCAGGGCCTTCTGCAATTCGCCGCGCAGCGCTTGCGCCAACTGGCTGGCACGCTGGCGTTGCTGGGCGGCGTGGCTGGCGCTGCCGGGCTCGATCTGTTCACTCATAGCGTGTTCCTCAAGGTTTGCAGGTGGGCCACCTGGCGACTGAAATCAGCGCTGCTCATGCGCTGTTTCGGCACCGGGCTCAGGGCCTGACTGATGGCGCGGGTTGGCTGGCGGGTCAGGCGCGACAGCACCAGCCATTGCTCAGCCACGTTCAATTGGTCGAAGCCGGGATAGCGGCGGCGGGCGCGGCGCAGCACGTCCTGTTGCAAAGCTTGCAACAGCGTGTGCTGACCGTTGTGGCGCAGGATGAAATCGGCACTGGCGCGCAGGTGTTCCTGCAACTGCCGGCGGCCACTCGGGGCGGGAGCCTGCAGTGGCCCATGGCGCACAGCAACGTGCCACAGGCCGAGGCCGATCAGTGCCAGCATGGCGACGATGGCTTGCGGGAAGTAACGCCAGAGCAAGGTCAGCAGACCATCGTGCACCGTGTTGAAATTCAGCGTGACGTCGGTGTCGGCGCTCAGGTACCAGAGCAGCCAGGCGTTGTCATGCTTGCTGATGGCGGGGGTTTTCCACAGTTCGGCATCGGTGACCACGGTGATCGAGCCGAGGCCGTACGGCAGTTGCATCATGTGCGTGGCCTTGGCGCTGTTGGCCCAGGCCTGGGCGAGATTTTTCGGGTCTTCCAGATGAAACGCGGTGTCGAAACCGGCGTAGGCCGGCGCGTCCTCGTCTTCCAGGTAGAGTTTGGTCAGGTTCGGGTACGGATCATCCGCCAGCTCCGCCGGCGGCTCCTTGAGGTCCTTGCTCAGGGACTGGTGCAACTGCACCCGATCCAGCAACAGATCATCGCTTTGTCTGGCCTGCTTGTCCCACAGCGCTTCGGCCACGAACACCAGGCGCCCACCGGCGCGTGCCCAGTTCAACACCTGATCGACCTGGCGCGGGGTCATGCGCGAACGTTCGCCGAATAACAGCAGAGTGTGTCGACGCGGATCGATCTCGGGCAGCACCGCCAGCGTTTCGGCCTGGCCGACGTTGAGGCCGCGCTCGCGCAAAAACAGTTCTGCCGCCAGATAAGGATTGGCCTGCGCCTGGGGCGAAGGGCCGTGATCGATTACTTCCTGATAGGGCCGGGCCTTGAGGTACAGATAAACGCTCAGCGCCGCGAGCAGGGCGATGATCACCCCGCCGAGCAGCCACGCTTTGCGCCGGTTCAAGCGCGCGCTCCCGGGCCGAACAGGGCACGCCAGCCGTTACACAGTTCCTGCTGCAGGTGTGCCGCCGGTACGCGGTGCCCGTAGGCCATGTTCTGCCAGTGCTGTGTCAGGGTGCGACTGAATGCCAGCAGTTCAGGGTGCTGCAGTTGCTCGACCCGCAGCAGCACCTGATGCTCGGTGTCGGCGGGTTTCAAGGTCAGGGCAAAATCGTGCAGCAGACGGCTGAGCAACCCGCGATAGAGCAGACCCAGCGCGGCGCGCGGCTGGGTTTGCCAGAGTTGTTCGGCACTGTCGGCGATGTCGTCGGGCAAGGATTGCGGGTTCAGATCCAGACCAAATGCCTTCTGCGGTGCAGGTGGCTTGATGCGGGCGGGCAACTTCGGCCAGCGACTGACGAAGGTGCTCAGGAACTCCCGGTAGCGCCAGGCCAGCCAGCCGATAGCCGCGAGCAATGCACCCCACAGCAGCACTTCGATCAACACCGCCAAAGCATTGAAGCGCTGACCGTCGAGCCAGCCGAGCAGGGTTTTCAGCCATTGCGGTGGCTCGCCGGGTTTGCCCTCGGCCGGGGCGGCCGGGTCGTCGCCAAAGCGATAGCGGGTCACGCTTTCCTTGTTCTTGAACGGCGGTTGTTCGAGTAGCGCCTTGATGCTGTCGTGCGCGGCCTGACTGGTCAGCGGTTGGTGCAGCAGACGGGGTGCCTGAGGTGCGCTGGCGGGATCGGCTGCAGCCCATACGGGTGGCACCGCCGGCAGCAAAAGACAGACCGCCAACAATAAACCCAGAGCGCTGCTGTTCAGGCGCTGGCGCAAACGACGGAATACCAGCTCGATGTCCCACGCTTCCAGTGCCGTGCGCCGGTTCAGATACAGGCTGAAACCGCAGGCGACATAAATCGGTTCCCAGACCACCAGCACCAGCGCGTAGAAGGCGTTGGTCAGGTGTTCCAGCCAACGCCAGTGGTGATCAGCGTCGAGGATCAGCGATTGCCAGTCCCAGTCGGTTTCGATCTGCTGTGGCAGCAGCATATAGAACAGCACCATCAGGCCGATCCACAGTGCGGTCTCCAGATGCATGCCGATGATCGTCAGCCATTGCGCGGCGCCGGCATTGCGTTGCAGCAACACCTGCAAGCGTTGCTGACGGGCGGTGCCGTCGAGGCCTTCGAGTTGCAGTACCGGCAGCAGGAAACTGCGACTCAGGCTCAGCCGGCGCCAGGTCAGGCTGGCCAGCAGTTGCGGTTTGAGCAGCCGCGGGAATTCGTGCAGGGCCTGTTTCAGAGTGGGTGTTTCGCCGAACAGGGCCTTGGACAGGATGTACAGCGGCAGGCGTTCATACGCCGGTTTCAGCCACCAGAAAATGAATACCGCCAGCGACGGCGAGTCCCATAGCAACAACGTCAGCACCGCGAACAGCGGCAGGGTGACGATGGCCCAACTGGTCATCAGCAGGCGTCGATGCTGCTGGCTCATGAGCACGCCCAGATCCATGGCTTCCCAGGTGCTGCGCGGGCGGATCGCCACGGTGGCGTCACTCAGGCGCATGGCGTGTCCTTCCGGCGAACAGCAGATAAGCCGCCACTGCGATCCACAACGCCGCACCGACCGCATATTTGATCGGCGGCGTAACCCCGGTCTTCGAGGACCAGTACGCTTCGATGAACGCTGCGATCAGCAGGAACAGCATGACTCCGCACACCAGCAGCACGCTTTGGCGCGCCGCCTCCACCAGCGCTTCACCACGGGTCAGCCGCCCCGGCGCAATCACTGCCCAGCCCAGTTTCAGCCCCGCCGCACCCGCCAGGGCAATGGCAGTCAGCTCGAAGGCGCCGTGACCGATCACGAACGACCAGAACGTCTGGCCAAAACCGATTTCGGTCAGGTGCCCGGCCACCGCGCCGATGATCATGCCGTTATAGAACAGGAAGAGCGCGCTACCGACGCCCAGCAGCAAACCGCTGGCGAAAGTCTGAAAGGCGATGCCAATGTTGTGCATCACGTAATAACCGAACATCACCCAGTCTTCACTGGCCGCCCGTTCGGCCGAGCGCCCGAGGTGCCCGGCCACCGGGTCGTACATGCTCTGCATGTCGCGCACCTGTTCGGCGGGGATCAAGTTGTAGACCAGTTCGGGAAAGGCATACACCAGCAAGGCAAAGCCGATCAGGCTGCCGAAAAACACCAGGCCGGCGGCCAGCACGAACGGCCATTCGGCGCGCACCAGTCGAGGAAAGTCAGCGAGGATGAAACCCAGGAGGTTGGCGCCGAATCGACTGCGGTGCCGATACAGCTGTTGGTGGCCGCGCAACACCAGTTGTTGCAGCGAGTCGATCAGAAAACTGCTGTAGCCACGCGCCTGTGCCAGCGCCAGATGCTGGCAGAGGCGTCGATAAGCCTTGGGGAAACTGGCTGCCTGCGAGGTGTCCTTGCCATGTTCGAGGCGTTCGAGGGCCAGCGTAAAGCGTTCCCATTCGGCCTTGTGGCGAGCTTCGAAAAGACTCTGCTTCATGTCGGACCCAACAAGCCGCGGGCGATGCCATTGAGTTCGCTGACCGCTTTGGGCGCCGAGATGTGCAGTGGTTGGGCGAGCAGCGCGGCCAGCTCATTGACCCGCGCCGGCGACAGTTCAGCCTGACGTTCGGCGAAGGCGAGCAAGGCGCGTTGTTCGCCGAGGTTGAGCGGCACGGGCGAGCTGCGTGGCTGGGCGTCAGGTAACTGCGGGCGGAGCAGGGCGCGTTCGCTGTAGACCACCAGGGTGCCGGCTGCGATGTCGCCCAGGCGTTTGAAGGTCGGGTGTTGCAGGCAGCTGATGGCGCCGAGGAAATAGCCGAACGGCAGCAGATCGACAAAACGCAACAGGTTGCGCAGCAGCGAGGCCGACCAGCCGATGGGTGTGCCGTCATCGTGGATCACCCGCAGGCCCATCCATTGCTTGCCCGGCGAACGGCCCTGACGCAACACTTCGAACAGCACCATGTACCACCAGCTGACGGCAAACAGCAGCAGCGAACCCAGACCCACGCCGAGCTGGCCGAGAAACGCCAGCAGCAGAAACAGCACGCCGAGGATGGCCCCGCGAATGCCCAGGTCGATACCGAAGGCGAGGCTGCGCACCATCAGACCGGCCGGGCGCAACGGCAGGTCGATGCCCTCCGGGGTTTCCACTTGATAGCGGGTATCGAGTGGCGGGTTCAGCGGTGCTTTCCGTGGCAGTGCTGTGTTCTCGAGCATGGGCTACCTGATGGGGCCGGATCGGGATGCGAAGTCCGTCCGATGCTAGCAGCCTCTTGGGGGAAAACGACATAACTATGTATTGCACCGCGTGTGGCGCACGCTGGTTGAATGACACAGCGCTGGCCGCGACCGCGGTTCAAAGCCTAGACTTTGCCGATCTTCAGTTCAGGAACCGCCCGTGACTTCAATCTTCTGGTACGACTACGAGACCACCGGCATCAATCCGCGCAACGACCGTCCGCTGCAGGTCGCCGGGATTCGCACCGACCACGACCTCAATGAAATCGACGAACCGGTCAACCTCTACTGCCAGCCCAGCGACGACATCCTGCCGCACCCGGCGGCGTGCGCCATTACCGGTATCACCCCGAGTCGTCTCGCCGAACAGGGCTTGAGCGAAGCCGACTTCATGACCCGCGTACACGCACAACTGGCGGCGCCCGGCACTTGCGGTGCGGGTTACAACACCTTGCGTTTCGACGACGAGATGACCCGCTACAGCCTGTACCGCAACTTCTTCGACCCGTATGCCCGCGAGTGGCAGGGCGGCAACAGTCGCTGGGACCTGATCGATGTGGTGCGCGCCGCGTATGCGTTGCGCCCGGATGGCCTGGTCTGGCCGACCGACGACGAAGGCAAGGTCACCCTCAAGCTCGAACGCCTGACGGCGGCCAACCACATCGACCATGGGCATGCGCACGAAGCGCTCTCGGACGTGCGCGCCACCATTGCGCTGGCGCGGTTGATCCGCGAGAAACAGCCGAAGTTGTATGACTGGCTGTTTCAACTGCGCAGTAAACAGAAGGTCATGGATCAGATTCGCCTGCTGCAACCGCTGGTGCATATCTCCGGACGCTTCTCGGCGGCGCGGCACTATGTCGGTGTGGTGCTGCCATTGGCCTGGCATCCGCGTAATCGCAATGCGCTGATCGTCTGTGACCTGCACCTTGATCCGCAAGGCTTGCTGGACCTGGACGCCGAAACCCTGCGCCGGCGCCTGTACACCCGGCGCGACGACCTCGCCGAGGGTGAACTGCCGGTGCCGCTGAAACTGATTCACATCAATCGCTGCCCGGTGGTGGCGCCGTTGTCGGTGTTGCGTGCCGACGATCAGCAGCGGCTGGGCCTGGACATGGCGCTGTATCAGGCACGTGCACTGCGGCTAAGTGACGCACAACAAGTTTGGAAAGATAAAGTCGCGGCGATTTACGCCAGCGAAGACTTCACGCCCAGCGAAGATCCGGAACAGCAGTTGTACGATGGATTTATCGGTGATCGCGATCGGCGTCTATGCGAGCAAGTGAGAACGGCGGATCCGGCGCAATTAGCGCAAGAGCACTGGCCGTTCGATGATGAACGTCTGCCGGAATTACTCTTTCGATATCGCGCACGCAACTTTCCCGACACGTTGAATTTCGAGGAGCAACAACGCTGGAGAATATTCTGTCAGCAGCGTTTGTCCGAGCCGCAAATGGGCGCGCCTAATACCCTGCAATCTTTTGCCGAGGCCACGCAGCAATGGGCGCTTAGTGCTACGCCGATACAGAATCAAGTGCTCAATGAGTGGCAGAATTATGTCCAGGCATTGCGCAAACGTTTGAATCTTTGAAATCGAACATAGTGTGCCCATGAAATGCCGGGCATAAAAAAACGCCAGCGTATGCTGGCGTTTTTCATGGGCCGCAGAATCAGTCTGCGACAGGCGTTGCGGCTTAGCCCAGCAGGGTAGCCCAGCCTTCAACCACGTCACCGCCCCACTTGGCTTTCCACTCTTTCAGAGTCTTGTGGTTGCCACCTTTGGTTTCGATGACTTCGCCGTTATGTGGGTTTTTGTATTGTTTAACTTTGCGCGCACGCTTGGTGCCGGTAGTTTTTACTGCGGCGCCACGGGTGCCTTTGGTTTTCGATTCCGGATCCAGCAGGGCGATGATGTCGCGCAGGGACTTGGAGTATTCGCCCATCAGGGTGCGCAGTTTGCCTTCAAATTCCAGCTCGGCTTGCAGTTTGTCGTCTTGCGACAGGTTCTTCAAACGCGCTTGCAGCTCTTTGATTGCTTCTTCGGTGGCGCGATATTCGTTGATCAAGGACATGGTAACTACCTTATGCAGATGTGTTGAATGGCAGGGGACAGTGCCGCAATAATAGTCAGGCTGTTTCATCAAGTAAACATTTAACCGGTTTTTTTATTTGAATTAGTTGCAAGGAATAACCGGTAAATTGAATGGTCATTTAAATAATGTGATGCAGTCATCACGAATATTCACAATTATCTGGCCGAACAGCTTCACTGCAGGACTATCGTTTCGCCGCGCGTGGCGTCAGGCGTCGCTAATCGGGACTGCCTGCGGACATGTGGTCATCAATACTGCAGTTTCCGCGCACAGTCGCTAGAATGGCCGCCTTTGCGAAGTTCTGGAGTTTTCCCCCCATGCGCACCTTTCGGTTGGTGATTTCCTGCCCTGACCGCGTTGGCATCGTTGCCAAAGTCAGTAACTTTCTGGCATCCCACAACGGCTGGATCACCGAAGCGAGCCACCACTCGGATAATCAGAACGGCTGGTTCTTCATGCGTCACGAGATCCGCGCCGATTCGCTGCCGTTCGGTATTGAAGTGCTGCGCGAGAAGTTTGCGCCGATCGCCGAAGAGTTCTCGATGGACTGGCGCATCACCGACACCGAGCAGAAGAAACGCGTGGTGCTGATGGCCAGCCGCGAATCCCACTGCCTGGCCGACTTGCTGCACCGCTGGCACAGCGACGAGCTCGATTGCGAAATCTCCTGCGTGATTTCCAACCACAATGACCTGCGCAGCATGGTCGAGTGGCACGGCATTCCTTATTACCATGTCCCGGTCAATCCGCAGGACAAGGAGCCGGCGTTCGCCGAAGTCTCGCGTCTGGTCAAACAGCACGATGCCGAAGTGGTGGTGCTGGCGCGCTACATGCAGATCCTGCCGCCGGCGCTGTGCCGCGAATACGCGCACAAGGTGATCAACATTCACCACAGCTTCCTGCCGTCGTTCGTCGGTGCCAAGCCATACCATCAGGCGTCGCTGCGCGGCGTGAAGCTGATCGGCGCGACCTGCCACTATGTCACCGAAGAGCTGGACGCCGGCCCGATCATCGAGCAGGACGTGGTACGCGTCAGCCACAGCGACAGCATCGAAGACATGGTGCGTTTCGGCCGTGACGTCGAGAAGATGGTGTTGGCCCGTGGCCTGCGTTATCACCTCGAAGACCGCGTGCTGGTGCACGGCAACAAGACCGTGGTGTTCTGATCGAACCTGCGCGTACTTGAATAAAGAAGGGCCTGGGCGTTCAATCGTCCCAGGCCCTTTTTTCGTTTCAGCCCTTGAGGAACTGCCTGTGAACGACCCATTGGACAAAGCCACTTCGAAAGCGCCTGCCACATTGGGCGAAGGTTGTCTGAGCCGCTACGACCCGGATGACCTCAGTCCGGAGGATGGCACCGAGTTTCCCGGTGCCGCCGAGTTGTGGGAGCAGCTGAAGCCCGAACCGGATGAAGAGGCCTGAAAAGATCGCAGCCTGCGGCAGCTCCTACAAGGGATCGCATTTCAATGTAGGAGCTGCCGCAGGCTGCGATCTTTTCAGGCTTGTCGAATCTTCAGCAGTTTCCTGAGCAGCGGTCGTCCGAGCATCAATAGAAACACCGGCCCGCCCACCACCAGGTAGAAATAAAACGTCACCACCCGCCAGATCAGGATCGCCGCCGCTGCAGTGGATTTGCCGACCATCGGCGCCAGCAGCGCCGCTGAAGTCAGTTCTGCCGCCCCCGCGCCACCGGGCAACAGGCTCATTTGACCAGCCCCCAGCGATAGCATCTGCACCAGAAAACTCCAGGCCCATTGCAGGTCCGCGCCCAATCCGCGCAAGGCCAGGTACAAGACGCTGTAGCGCAGCAGCCAGTGCACGCAGGTCAGGGCAAAGACTTTGATCAGGGTTTGCCACGGCAACTTGAGGGTGTCGATAAACGCGTCGAGAAAATGCAGCAGCTTGCGCGCCCAGCGCCGACGCGTGGCCGGTTGCACGTTGAGGCGGGCAAGCAGGCGTCCGCTCAGAAGGATCAGGCGGCGGTGGTAGCGCGCCAGCAGCACGCAACTGAACAGCCCACCGAACAGCGACACGGCGCTGACCATCAGCAACCACTCCAGGCGGTCACTGAGATGCTGAAACAACGCGTAAATCAGAATCCCGCTCAGGGCGCAGAGAAAGAACAGCAGATCGCTCAACTGATCCATGGCAAACACTGCGCTGCCACGGGCCGGGCGTACGCCGCAACGGGCGAGCAGGGCCATAATGGTCAGCGGGCCACCACTGCCGCCGGGGGTGGCGCAATAGGCGAACTCGGCGGCCATGACCACGCCAAGGCTTTTCAGCGGCGTTACCTGATCGCGCTGATCACCCAGCAGCAGGCGCAGACGCAGCGTATTGATTCCCCAGCAGAGCAGAATCATGCCGAACATGATCAGCAGCCATTGCAGCGGAAAATTTTGCAGGCGCGCACCGATCTCGCCGCCGCCGAGCAACACCGGGATCATTACAGCAGCGAGCAGGCCGATCAACAGCACAATGCCGCGACTCATGCAGCGCGCTCCATTCGCCCGCGGTGCTCGGTGAGCCAGTCGATTTTGGTCATGGGCGTGCGTCCTTCTGCCAGCAGCCGTTCAAGGGTTCGTAGCCAGTAATCACGTGCGAAGGCGTGGCGCATGTCTACCGGGTGCAAGCCTAGACGAATCACCGGCGCGTCGCGCCATTGCTGTTCGCGTTGGTCGCTGACGAGTTTTGACAAGCCCCGGCGCCAGGCACTGCGCGCACTCCAGACCAGACCCGGCGCATCAATGGCAGTGAAATCCGGCAATCGATAAAGATGTTGTGGATCGCTGGTGTAGCGCAACGGCAACTCGCGCAAGGCCTGGCGCGTACCGTCGCTCATCAGCCATGCCGGGGCGACGAAGCCGTGCAACGGCCATTCATTGCGCCGGAACAGTTCGATGCCGGCACGCAGGCGAGCCAAGGCGGCTTCGCGGGACAGGCGATAAAACTCCCCTTCGTGGGTGTAGATCCGGCGCATGAACCAGTCGCGCGGCGTGATCGGTGCCGGCTCGCGGTCGTCATGGTAATAGCCGTGCAAGGCCAGTTCATCGCCACAGGCCACGCGCTCGCCGAGCATTCGGCAAAACACGGGATGATCCTCAAGTGCGTCGTGACCATGGAAATCCGGAACGACCAGCCAGGTCATCGGCACGCCACCCATTGCGTCGACCGCCTCGACAAATGGCCGATAATCCGCCCACGTCGACGGTGCCACGTCGTGCAGCACCAGCAGCACTGCGCGGTCATTCAAGGAATCAGCCATTGGCCACCCTTGGCAGCGAGTGACCGAGCACCGCGTGGTAATGGCCGAGCAGGCTGTCGACCACGCTGTCCCAGGAATAACGCCGTTCAACGTGTTGCCGCGCCTGCTGGCCGAGTTTCACGCAGCCGCGACTGAACAGTTCGCGCACGGCATTGGCCATGGCTTGTGGGTTGTTCGGTGCACAGAGCAAGCCGCAGTCTTCGGCGACGATCTCTTCAAACGCCCCGGCCGCCACGGCGACTACCGGAATCCCGCAGGCCATGGCTTCGAGGATCACCAGACCGAAGGTTTCCTGATCGCCGGCATGCAGCAGGGCGTCGGCGCTGGCCATCAACCTTGCGACGGTGGCGGCGGGACAGAACCCGTCGATCACGCTGACATTGTCCGGGACCACGGCAGGCATCGACGAGCCAACCAGCAGCAGGTGATAGCGTGGGCCGAGGCGCTGCATGCATTTGAGCAGCACCGGCAGGTTCTTCTCTTTGGAACCGCGCCCGGCAAAGATCAGCAGGCGCGTGTCTTCGGCAATTCCCAGTTCGGCGCGCAGGCCGTTGTCGCGGGCGTCAGGGTGAAAGGTTTGCAGATCCACGCCCAATGGCTGCACGAATACATTGCGCACCCCCAAACCGGTGAGCTTGTCGGCCATCACCTGGCTGGGCGCCAGCACTCGATCGAAGTTGCCATAGAGCTTGGTGACGTACGCCTCGACGTTCGGCGTGACCCAATGGCCCATGCGATTGCCGACCAGCAGCGGCAGATCCGAGTGATAAAAGCCGATCACCGGCACGTCCAGTTGCCGTCGCGCGTCCAGCGCCGCCCACGCGGTGAGGTACGGGTCGCCGACTTCGATCAGATCCGGCTGCAAACCCTGCAGGACATTGCGCCATGGCGCGAGGCGCAGCGGGAAGCGATAGCCTTTGCCGAAGGGTAGGGCGGGTGCGGGCACGGTGTAGATACCGTCGTTTTCACCGAAATGCGCGCCGGGAATCAGCAGGCTATGACGAATGCCCGTTTTGCCCCCCAACCGGCGATGCTTGGCATCCAGATAGGTGCGTACGCCGCCGCTGGCCGGGGCGTAGAACATGGTGATGTCGGCGATATGCACAGTGATCAACCCTCCGCTGCGTTGCACTCCCTTGGTTGACCTTTATCCAGAATAGATGTTCGGTCGGGAATACGCGGTGGGTCTCCAGAGCAAAAAGATCGCAGCCTGCGGCAGCTCCTGCACAGGATGTGTGTTCACCCTGTAGGAGCTGCCGCAGGCTGCGATCTTTTGATCTTAGATGCGGAAACTGCCGACCAGCTGCTTCAGGCGCGAAGCCTGCTGCTCCAGATCCGAACAGGCGCGCAAGGTCGCCTGCAGGTTCTCGACGCCTTCCTGGTTCAGCGTATTGATCTCGGTGATGTCGACGTTGATGGATTCCACCACCGCGGTCTGCTCCTCGGTCGCTGTTGCCACCGACTGGTTCATCCCGTCGATCTCGCCGATGCGCTGGGTCACGCTGTTCAGGCGTTCGCCAGCGAGGTTGGCGATTTCCACGCTGTCCTGGCTGTGGCGCTGGCTGTCGCTCATGGTGCTCACCGATTCACGGGCGCCGACTTGCAGCTCCTCGATCATGGTTTGCACCTGCTGCGCCGATTCCTGAGTGCGGTGCGCCAGGTTGCGCACTTCGTCGGCGACCACGGCAAAACCGCGTCCGGCTTCACCGGCCCGCGCGGCTTCGATCGCGGCGTTGAGTGCCAGCAGGTTGGTCTGCTGGGAGATGCTGGTGATCACTTCCAGGATCTGCCCGATGTTCACGGTTTTGCTGTTCAGCGACTCGATGTTGCTGCTGGAGGCGCTGAGCATGCTCGACAGTTGATTCATCGCCTTGATGCTGCGATCCACCACTTGCTGGCCGTCTTCGGCGAGGCCGCGGGCGTCACTGGCCTGGTTCGAGGCTTGCGCGGCGTTGCGGGCGATTTCCTGGGCGGCGGCGCCCAGTTGATTGATCGCGGCGGCGACGCTGCTGGTGCGCGAGGCTTGCTGGTCGGAGTTGTACATCGACGAGTTGGACGCTGCGACCACCCGCAGCGCGACCTCGTTGACCTGCCCGGTGGCCGACGACACTTCGCGGATCGAGCCGTGAATACGCTCGACGAAACGGTTGAATGCGGTGCCCAGCACGCCAAACTCATCGTTATTGACGATGGTCAGGCGCTTGGTCAGGTCGCCTTCGCCGTCGGCGATGTCTTCCATGGCGCGGGTCATGACGTGCAGCGGCTGGATCAGCAGGCGAATCAGCATGCCCAGCAACGCGATGATGATCACCACCGCAATCACCGTGGCAATCACCGCCGAGGTGCGGAACTCGCTGAGCATCGAGAAGGCTTTGTCCTTGTCCACCGACAGACCGATGTACCAGTTGACCGACGGCAGGCCTTTGATCGGGGTGAAGCTGACGATGCGCGTCTTGCCATCGACAGTGATTTCACTGAAGTCGCTGCTGATGCGCGGAGTGTCCTGCGGATAGGCTTCTTTCAGTGATTTCATCACCAGTGCCTTGTCCGGGTGCACGAGGATCTTCCCGTCGGCGCTGACCAGGAAGGCGTAGCCCATGCCGGAGAAGTCCCGGGCGGTGAGGGTGTCGACCAGGGTTTGCAGGCTCAGGTCACCGCCCACCACGCCAACGCTCTGGCCGGCCTTTTTCGAGGCGGTGGCGATGGAGATGATCAACTGCCCGGTGGCGGCGTCGATGTACGGTTCGGTCAGGGTCGAGGCGCTGCTGCTCTCGGCCCCTTTGTACCAAGGGCGCACCCGTGGATCGAAGCCGTCCGGCATCTTCACGTCCGGGCGGATGGTGAAGTGACCGGTGGCATCGCCGAGGTAAGTGGCCATGAACGTCGAGGTCAGGGATTTCTGTTCCAGCAGGCTGGCGACGTTGGCGGGTTCCGGATTGATGGCGATGTTCTGGGCGGCGTTCTCGACCAGCAGAATGCGCCCGTTGAGCCAGGTCTGGATGTTGTCGGCGGTGACTTCGCCCATCTCGTTGAGATAGTTGTTCAGGTCATCGCGGATCGCGTTGCGTTGCAGCCAGTCGTTGTACAGCGTAAACGAGGCGAAAGCGGCGATGACGATGAGGGCGGCGGCAAGCAAAATTTTATGGCTGAAGCGCAGGTTTTTGTTCATGGCTTGGGGTTCCGCTAAGGTCTTAATGTCCTGGGCGTGCTTTTATAAAGACGCGCAATATGGGCAAGGGTGAAACAAACTGATATTTCCGACTCTCCTTAGGGAAATGTCCGACCGACTTTTCAGTCAGGTTCTCGCCCTTAGCTATCGGCCACAGCGGATTAAAGATTAACCATAGGTGACAAAATGCCTGACACATCGCAACTCGTTATCGGCGCCGATCTGGCGGGGCAACCGATTGCTCAGGCCATGCGCCTGGCTAACCGCCACGGGCTGATCGCCGGAGCGACCGGGACCGGCAAGACCGTGACTTTGCAACGCCTTGCCGAAGCGTTCAGTGATGCCGGCGTGGCGGTGTTCGCCGCCGACATCAAGGGCGACCTGTGCGGCCTCGGTGCCGCCGGCAATCCGCAGGGCAAGGTCGCCGAGCGCATCGCCGGGATGCCCTGGCTCGACCACAAGCCGCAGGCTTATCCGGTGACGCTGTGGGACATTCACGGGGAATCCGGTCATCCGTTGCGCACCACGTTGAGTGAAATGGGCCCGCTGCTGATCGGCAGCCTGCTGGAGCTGACCGACAGCCAGCAGTCGGCGCTGTACGCAGCCTTTAAAGTGGCCGACCGCGAAGGCCTGTTACTGCTGGATCTGAAAGACCTCAAGGCGCTGCTCAATCACCTCAAGGACAACCCGCAACTGTTGGGCGAAGACGCCGCGCTGATGACCACCGGTTCCAGCCAGGCACTGTTGCGTCGGCTGGCGACCCTGGAGCAGCAGGGCGCTGAAGCCTTGTTCGGCGAACCGGCGCTGCAACTCGAAGACATTCTGCAACCGTCCGCCGATGGCCGTGGACGCATTCATTTGCTTGATGCCAGCCGTCTGGTACACGAGGCGCCGAAGGTCTACGCGACGTTCCTGCTGTGGCTGCTGGCCGAGCTGTTCGAGCAGTTGCCGGAGCGCGGCGATGCCGACAAACCGTTGCTGGCGTTGTTCTTTGATGAAGCGCATTTGCTGTTCGGCGATACGCCCAAGGCGTTGCAGGAGCGTTTGGAGCAGGTGGTGCGGCTGATTCGCTCGAAAGGCGTGGGTGTGTATTTCGTCACCCAGTCGCCGGGCGACCTGCCGGATGACGTACTGGCGCAACTTGGCCTGCGGATTCAGCACGGCTTGCGTGCGTTCACCGCCAAGGAACAGAAATCTCTGCGGGCGGTAGCCGATGGCTTCCGGCCAAATCCGGCATTCGACACCTTGTCGGTACTGACCGAGCTGGGCATCGGCGAAGCACTGGTGGGGACGCTGCAGGAAAAAGGCACGCCGGAGATGGTCCAGCGGGTGCTGGTGGCGCCGCCACAGTCGCGGATCGGGCCGTTGAGCGAAACCGAACGCACGATGCTGATCGCCGGGTCGCCGTTCAAGGGCCGATATGACAAACCGATCGATCGTGAGTCGGCGTATGAAACCCTGATGGGCCGCAAGGATCTGGCACCGGAGGCGGATGCGCCAGCGGGTAAGCCGGCAGCCGAAGAGCCGAGCCTGGCTGATCGTGCCGGAGAGTTTCTGGGCACGGCGGCGGGGCAGGCCCTGAAATCGGCGATGCGCCAGGCGGCCAACAATCTGGGCAAGCAACTGGTGCGCGGTTTGATGGGCTCGTTGCTCGGCGGCAGTAAACGCCGCTAAAAGCAAGGATCGCAGCCTGCGGCGGCTCCTACAGGGGAAATGTGTTCCAACTGTAGGAGCTGCCGCAGGCTGCGATCCTTTGATCTTGCCTTCAGCTTTTGTTTTTAGCGTGCGCCGCCAGACGCTCAAGCGCCGCGCGCAGGCCAGGATCGCTGATCCCGTCGGCCGTGGACTGAATGGTCGCCGCCGCATCGCTCGACAGGTCCATCGTGTGCCCGACAGCCCCAGGCTGGACGATCGGTGGTCGCACGCTGAATTTGATTCGCGTCAGGTTGGCGAACTCTTCGAACAGCTGCAGTTGCCGTTGCAGGCGTTTTTGCTGGTAGCGCAGGCGTGTGGCCCAATGGCCATCGGTGACCACCAGCGACAGCTCGCCTTCACGCCACTTGGCCACATGACAATGTGCGCGGGCGGCGGGTTGCAGTTGGCTTTCAAGCAGGCGTTGCAGATGAGCGAGGCGTTGGGCATGGCCAAGAATGGCTTTGAGCGGCTTGGCTTCGCGTAGCAGAACGGCGGGCGCTCTGGCTGTAAGGGGGCGAAATGCCATGATCGAACACCTGAAGTAACAGAGGCGCCATGGTAGCAGAAAGCAACGGAACCACTCGCCCATTGCTTTTGTCCCTGCTTTGCTCATTAAATCAACGACTAACTTCTTTCCCGTATGGGTTGAAGTTGAGCAAAACGCCCCTATTTTAAGTGAGCCCCGTCAAAGCGCAGTGCCAGCATCGTGGAATATCGCCACTTTCCTCACCACCGTTTCCGGGTAGAATGCTCGTTCGCATGCGGCCATGAGGGCTGCACGGGCGACTCACGGGGCCGCCCTCCATCCCTTTAGTGTGGAAGATCCTGCCGATATGTTTGCGCCTTTGTTAAAGAAACTTTTTGGAAGCAAGAACGAGCGTGAAGTCAAACGCATGCTCAAGACGGTGCAGCTCGTCAATGCCTTCGAAGAGCAAATGGTGGCCCTTTCGGACGATCAATTGCGCGCCAAGACCAATGAGTTCAAGGCCCGTATCGCCAAAGGGGAATCCCTCGACAAGCTGTTGCCTGAAGCCTTCGCGGTCGCCCGTGAAGCCGGCAAGCGCGTCATGGGCATGCGCCACTTCGACGTCCAGTTGATCGGCGGCATGACCCTGCATGAAGGCATGATTGCCGAAATGCGTACCGGTGAGGGTAAAACCCTCGTGGCAACCCTGGGCGTTTACCTCAACGCGCTGTCCGGCAAGGGCGTGCACGTTGTAACCGTGAACGACTACCTGGCCCGCCGTGACGCCAACTGGATGCGTCCGCTGTATGAATTCCTCGGCCTGACCGTCGGCGTCGTGACGCCGTTCCAGCCGCCGGAAGAGAAGCGCGCCGCCTACGCTGCCGACATCACCTACGGTACCAACAACGAATTCGGGTTCGACTACCTGCGCGACAACATGGCGTTCAGCATGGAAGAGAAATTCCAGCGCGAACTCAATTTTGCCGTGATCGACGAAGTCGACTCCATCCTCATCGACGAAGCCCGTACCCCGCTGATCATTTCCGGTCAGGCCGAGGACAGTTCCAAGCTGTACATGGAGATCAACAAACTGATCCCGCAGCTGGAACTGCACGTCGAAGAAGTCGAAGGCCAGGTCACCAAGGCCGGTCACTACACCATCGACGAGAAGACCCGTCAGGTCGAACTCAACGAAGCCGGACACCAGTACATCGAAGAAATGCTCACCGGCGTCGGCCTGCTGGCTGAAGGCGAGAGCCTGTACTCGGCGCATAACCTGGGCCTGCTGACCCACGTCTATTCGGGTCTGCGTGCGCACAAGCTGTTCCACCGCAATGTCGAATACATCGTGCAGGACGGTCAGGTCGTACTGGTCGACGAACACACCGGTCGTACCATGCCGGGTCGTCGTCTGTCCGAAGGCCTGCACCAGGCCATCGAAGCCAAGGAAGGTCTGAACATCCAGGCCGAGAGCCAGACCCTGGCCTCGACCACGTTCCAGAACTACTTCCGTCTCTACACCAAGCTGTCCGGCATGACCGGTACCGCCGACACCGAAGCGTTCGAATTCCACCAGATCTATGGCCTGCAGGTCATGGTGATCCCGCCGAACAAGCCGTTGGCGCGTAAAGATTTCAACGACCTGGTGTTCCTGACCGCCGAAGAGAAATACGCGGCGATCATCAACGACATCAAGGAAGGCATGGCCCAGGGCCGTCCGATCCTGGTGGGTACCGCGACCATCGAAACTTCCGAGCACGTGTCCAGCCTGCTTAACAAGGAAGGCATCGAGCACAAGGTTCTCAACGCCAAGTTCCACGAAAAAGAAGCAGAAATCATCGCGCAAGCCGGTCGTCCGGGCGCCCTGACCATCGCCACCAACATGGCCGGTCGTGGTACCGACATCCTGTTGGGCGGTAACTGGGAAGTGGAAGTCGCGGCGCTGGAAAACCCTAGCCCTGAGCAGATCGCCCAGATCAAGGCCGACTGGCAGAAGCGTCACCAGCAGGTGCTGGAGTCCGGCGGTCTGCAGGTGATTGCCTCCGAGCGTCACGAGTCGCGTCGTATCGACAACCAGCTGCGTGGCCGTGCCGGTCGTCAGGGTGATGCCGGTTCCAGCCGCTTCTACCTGTCGCTGGAAGACAGCCTGATGCGCATCTTCGCCTCTGACCGGGTGAAGAACTTCATGAAAGCCCTGGGCATGCAGCCTGGCGAAGCGATCGAGCACCGTATGGTGACCAACGCGATCGAGAAGGCGCAGCGCAAGGTGGAAGGTCGCAACTTCGACATCCGCAAGCAACTGCTCGAGTTCGACGACGTCAACAACGAACAGCGTAAAGTGATCTATCACATGCGTAACACGTTGCTGGCCGCCGACAACATCGGTGAAACCATCGCCGACTTCCGTCAGGACGTGCTCAACGCCACCGTCAGCGCACACATTCCGCCGCAATCGCTGCCAGAGCAGTGGGACGTGGCCGGTCTGGAAGCTTCGCTGGAAAGCGACTTCGGGGTGAAACTGCCGATCCAGCAATGGCTCGACGAAGACGATCACCTGTACGAAGAGACGCTGCGCGAGAAGCTGATGGTCGAGCTGATGGCGGCGTACAACGAGAAAGAAGATCAGGCCGGTGCCGAAGCACTGCGCTCGTTCGAGAAACAAATCGTTCTGCGCGTGCTGGACGATCTGTGGAAAGACCACCTGTCGACCATGGATCACCTGCGTCACGGCATCCACCTGCGTGGCTACGCCCAGAAGAACCCGAAGCAGGAATACAAGCGCGAGTCGTTCACGCTGTTCTCCGAGCTGCTGGATTCGATCAAGCGCGACTCGATCCGGGTGCTGTCGCACGTTCAGGTACGCCGCGAAGATCCGGAAGCCGAAGAGCAACGTTTGCGTCAGGAGGCCGAAGCACTGGCCGCGCGCATGCAGTTCGAACACGCCGAGGCCCCTGGTCTGGAGCAGCCGGAAGTGTTGGGTGAAGAGGTCGATGTCGCCCTCGCCACCGCGCCGGTACGCAACGAGCAGAAGCTGGGCCGCAACGAACTGTGCTACTGCGGTTCGGGCAAGAAATTCAAGCATTGCCACGGGCAGATCCAGTAACCCCCGTTTCAATCGCTGAAATACCCGCGCCGCGACCGGCTCCCGCCGTCGCGGCGTTTTGCCATTCAATCCACCGCCCTTCTGTCGAAAACAGCAAGAGAGCGGTGCTGACATCATTGAGTAAGGAGCGCATTCATGGCTGTTGGTCTTGGTCCTTTGCCAACGTTGCACCCGGTTGCCGGTTTTGAACTCGGTATTGCCTCGGCCGGCATCAAGCGCCCGGGGCGCAAGGATGTGGTAGTGATGCGCTGTGCCGAAGGTTCGACCGTGGCCGGTGTGTTCACGTTGAACGCCTTTTGCGCCGCGCCGGTGATCCTTGCGAAAAAACGTGTGCAGAACGCCGTGCGTTACCTGCTGACCAACACCGGCAACGCCAACGCCGGTACCGGTGAGCCGGGCCTGGCCGCTGCCGAACGCACCACGGCGAAACTGGCCGAGCTGACCGGTGTCGATGCCAGCCAGATCCTGCCGTACTCCACCGGCGTGATCGGTGAGCCGCTGCCGGTCGAGAAGATCGAAGGCGCGCTGCAGGCCGCACTGGATGATCTGTCGGAAAACAACTGGGAAGCTGCCGCCACTGGCATCATGACCACCGACACCCTGCCCAAGGGTGCCAGCCGCCAGTTCGAGCATGATGGCGTGACCATTACCGTCACCGGCATCAGCAAAGGTGCAGGTATGATTCGCCCGAACATGGCGACCATGCTCGGCTACATCGCCACCGATGCCAAAGTTTCCCGCGACGTACTGCACAACCTGATGCTCGACGGCGCGAACAAGTCGTTCAACCGCATCACCATCGACGGCGACACTTCGACCAACGACTGCTGCATGCTGATTGCCACCGGCAAGGCTGCACTGCCGGAAATCACCCGCGCCGAAGGCGAGCTGTTCAACAAGCTGAAACAGGCTGTGTTCGAAGTGTGCATGGATGTGGCCCAGGCCATCGTGCGTGACGGCGAAGGCGCGACCAAGTTCGTTACCGTTGAAGTCAACGGCGGCGGCAATCATCAGGAATGCCTGGACGTCGGTTACACCGTGGCGCACTCGCCGCTGATCAAGACCGCGCTGTTTGCTTCCGACCCGAACTGGGGCCGTATTCTGGCCGCTGTCGGCCGTGCCGGCGTGCCGAATCTTGATGTGAGCAAGATCGACGTGTTCCTCGGCGACGTGTGCATCGCCAGCCGTGGCGCGCGCGCAGCGACCTACACTGAAGCGCAAGGTTCGGCGGTGATGCAGCAGGAAGAGATCACCATCCGCATCGAGCTGGGTCGCGGCGATTGCAGCGAAACCATCTGGACCACCGACCTGTCGCATGAATACGTGAAGATCAACGCCGAGTACCGCACCTGATCCAAAGGGTGAGGGTGGGCTGCCGGCCTCTTCGCGGGCAAGCCCGCTCCCACAGGGTTCTGTGGTGTACACGAGATTTGTGCACGACCGAAACTACTGTGGGAGCGGGCTTGCCCGCGAAAGCGTCGGCCCAGTCACTCTAAGTCTTGAAGCTTTCCACTGACGAAAAGGCGCCACACCATGTCCCTGCACCTGATCATCGGCGACAAACTGCTGTCCTCCTGGTCCTTGCGCGCCGCTCTGGCGCTGGAACTGACCGGCGCTCCCTACAGCGAAGAATTGATCAAACTCGGCAAGCCCGACACCCGCGAGCGTCTGCTCAAGCATTCGCCGACCGCCAAGGTGCCATTGCTGCAAACCTCTCGCGGCACCATCGCCGACTCTTTGGCGATTGCCGAATACCTGGCCGAACAGTTTCCGTCCGAACAACTCTGGCCAGCCGACCTGTTCGCCCGTGCCCAGGCGCGATCCGCCTGCGCGCAGATGCACAGTGGCTTTTTCGCCATGCGCAATCACATGCCGTTCAACCTGAGCCATGACGCACCGCTCAACCCGGTACCGCCAGAGGTGAAGGTCGACATCGAACGCATGCTCGCGCTGTGGGCTGAATGCCGCGCTGCCGCCACGGAGCCTGGGCCGTATCTGTTTGGCCGGGTGAGCCTGGCTGACGCGTTCTTCGCCCCGATTGCCGTGCGCCTGCGGACTTACCAGGTGCAGTTGCCGGCGGTTGATCAAGCCTATGTTGAAACCATCTACCAATGGCCCGCCTTCAAGGCGTGGCAAAAGGCTGGACTGGAGGAGTTGAATCCGTGAAACGCGTACACGTCGCGGCTGCCGTCATTCGGGACGACAGCGGCAAAATCCTCATCGCCCGCCGTGCCGATACCCAACATCAGGGCGGCTTGTGGGAATTTCCCGGCGGCAAGGTCGAGGCTGACGAATCGGTCGAAAGCGCCCTGGCGCGCGAGCTGCAGGAAGAGCTGGGCATTGTTGTCGGCGCGGCTCGTCCACTGATCAAGGTGCGCCACGATTACCCGGACAAGCAGGTGTTGCTGGATGTCTGGGAAGTCTCCCGGTTTACCGGTGAGCCGCACGGTGCCGAGGGCCAGCCACTGGCCTGGGTAACCGCCAAGGATCTGCTGAACTATGAGTTTCCGGCGGCCAATCAGCCGATCGTTGCCGCAGCGCGCCTGCCCGCTGAATACCTGATCACCCCGGAAGATCTGGAAGCTCCGGCCTTGCTGCGCGGGATCCAGAAGGCGATTGCCGGCGGGATCAAGCTGATCCAGTTGCGCGCGCCGAACGGCTATGACCCCAAATACCGCGATCTGGCGGTGGATGCCGTCGGCCTCTGCGCCGGCAAGGCGCAGTTGATGATCAAGGGGCCGTTCGAATGGCTCGGCGATTTCCCGTCCGCCGGTTGGCACATCACCGCCGCGCAATTGCGCAAATACGCCGCAGCGGGCCGGCCGTTACCGGCGGAGCGCTGGTTGGCGGCGTCCTGCCATAACGCTGAAGAGCTGGCGCTGGCCGAGCAGATGGGCGTGGATTTCGTCACGCTGTCGCCGGTTCAGCCGACCTTGACCCACCCGGATGCGCAGCCGTTGGGCTGGGAGCGGGCTGCGGCGTTGATCGAGGGCTTTGGCAAGCCGGTGTTCTTGCTCGGCGGGGTTGGCCCGGCGGAGCGCGAGAAGGCTTGGGGTGTTGGCGCTCAGGGTGTGGCGGGGATTCGGGCGTTCTGGCCTGAGGCTTGATTATGTGCTGAGGCCACCGGCCTCATCGCTGGCAAGCCAGCTCCCACAGGTATTGGGTGCACCGCAAATGCGCAGAACGACACAAAACTTGTGGGAGCTGGCTTGCCAGCGATGGCGGCGGATAAAACACTACATTTCTGTTGGTTTCGCAGCAGGCTGCCACAAAATCTCCGCAATCCCCTGCCGCCGCGCAATCAACCTTGCGGCCACGAACAACAGATCCGACAGCCGATTGATATACGCCAGGCCAACCCCGGCCAATGGCTCGATCGCGTTCAAATGCTGACAGCGTCGCTCGGCACTGCGCGCCAGGCTGCGGCAAACGTGGGCCTGGGCGATCAGCATCGACCCACCGGGCAGAATGAAATTCTCCAGCGGCCCCAATTCCTCGTTCCACACATCAATCGCTGCCTCCAGGCGTTCGATTTCCGCCGCTTTCAGCGCCTGATATTCCGGCATCGCCAGCTCACCGCCGAGGTCAAACAGACGATGCTGGCAAGGCGCGAGCACGTCGATCAGTTCATTCAATCCCGGGAACGCCTCACGCTCGGCGATCAACCCGGCCAGCAGCACGCCGACCTGACTGTTGAGGGTATCGACTTCGCCAATGGCTTCGATCCGCGGGTGATCCTTGGGGACGCGGCGGCCATCGCCCAGGCCGGTTTCGCCGGTGTCGCCGGTGCGGGTGTAGATCTTCGACAAGCGAAAGCCCATGGGTTACCTCGGTAGTTGATTGGTTTCGGCGGCGATGGCTGCCGGTTGTGCAAGCGGCAGGCGCAGGGTGAAGCAGGTGCCCTGACCGGGTGCCGATTGCACTTCCATCTGGCCTTTGTGGTTGTTGGTGATGATGAAGTACGACACCGACAGCCCCAGACCTGTGCCCTGGCCGATTTCCTTGGTGGTGAAGAACGGCTCGAAGGTGCGTTTGCGCACGCTTTCGCTCATGCCGATGCCATTGTCCTCGACCTGGATCTCGGCCCATGGCGGATTGAGCTTTGTGCGCAGGATGATTCGCCCCGGCTCACTGTCGTCTTCGCGTTGGTGAATGGCTTGCGCGGCGTTTTTCAGCAGGTTGAGCAGCACTTGTTCCAGTTCGTTGGCGGTGCCCGGCACCGGGCCGAGCGCCGGGTCGAACTGGCGGATGATCGCCTGGCCCTTGAAGTCGAAACCGATCGCCAGATCGAAGTCGTTGCCGGCAATCTCCACCGCTTGATCGATCAGCGCGGGCAGATCGCACGGGGCCATTTGCCGGGTGCTGCGCCGGCTGAAACTGAGCATGTGGGTGACGATTTTTGCCGCGCGGGCGCCGGCCTGCTGGATGCCGTCGAGCAATTTCGGTACTTCGCGGCTTTGCAGGTAACGGTTGACCGTGTCCAGTTCGATGCCGAGCTGTTCAGCGGTTTCGAGGTTCTTCGGCAGATCCGCCGACAGCCGCCGCCGAATGTTCTGTACGTTGTGCAGGATCGCGCCGAGCGGATTGTTGATCTCATGGGCCATGCCGGCGGCGAGGCCACCGACCGAAAGCATTTTTTCCGACTGCACCATCATTTCTTCTAGCGACAGGCGCTGGGTGATGTCGTCGATGCGGATCACTACACCGCGCCCGGCACCGCCCATCAGCGGGTAGAACGTCAGGGCGTAATGCTTGGGTTCGTCATCCTTGAACCAGGTCACCCGCTCGATCTTCGCCACCGTGTGCTCTTCCACAGTCTGCTTGAGTTGCGGCAGAAACGGCTTGAGCGGTTCGAAGGCGAGGAAGATCGGCTGGTTCAGCGCTTCATCCAGGCGCGTGCCGGAGAGGGCGCTGGCCTCCTGGTTCCATTGGGTCACGTAGAGCTGCTCGTCGAGGGCGATCAGCGCCGAGGGCATGGAGTCGATGATGCTGTTGAGGTAGTTCTGGAAGCCGGTGAGCTTCTTCTCGATCTTGCTCCGAACCTGGACTTCCAGTTCCAGTTTGCGGTTGGTGTGGCGGGTTTCTTCGGCCAGGCCCTGGGCCTGATCGTAGGCGGCCTGCGAGTCATCGCGGGCCCGCTTGAGTTGCTGTTCGCGGGCTTCGATGCGCGAGAGCATGGTGTTGAACGCCTCGGCGAGGCTGCCGATTTCATCGTGGTTGCCGCGTGAGGCGCGCAGGGCATAGTTCTCTTCGCGAGTGACCTGACGCGAGAGCTCTTCCAGCTCATGGATCGGGCGGGTGATCAGGCGTTTGATCTGCCGGGCAATCACCAGCCACAGCAGCACACTGAAAATCAGGATGCCGAGACTGGCAGTCAGGGTGCCGGTGTAGAACGCCATTGGCAGTTCACTGCTGGCGACCAGCAGCAAGTGCCCAGGCGCGGTGCCGGGGCGGGGCAGGGTGATCAACTGGTTGCTGCGAAACTCGGTGAGTTGCCAGGCTTCGATGTGCCGATAGCGTTCCGGCAGATTGAGTTTGTCGCCACGCTGCACCTGGGCGAGTCGGTCACCCTTGCCGTCGTACAACGCCGCCGCACGCAGCGGCGAATAGCTGTCGAGTTCCTTGAGCAGGCGTTCGGCGCTTTGTGGCGACTCGAGGGCTTGTGCGACCAGGCTCGGGTTGGAGATCAGCCGACCGATGGTCTGCAGGGCCTGCGGCGCCATGCTTTCCTGGGAGATGTAATAGGCGGCGCTGATAAAGGTCAGGTTGGCGACCAGCAGGACGGTGGTCAACAAAACCAGCAGGGCGGCCAGCAGTTTCTGGCCGACCGGCAGGTTTTCAAGGCGCTGGCGCAATGGCATCAGGTTTATCGCAGCAAAGGAACAAGTGGGCAGCGTAGCCGCTGCTCAGTCGCTGGGCAATCCAAGGCTGCGCAGATGGCCGACTAGCCGTTGCTGCAATTGCATGAGGTGCGGCAGGTTGAGTTGATGACGGGTGGCGACCTTGCAGGCGTGGCCCAACAGATAGCTGATTTCGGTACGGCGCTGGTTCGCCACGTCCTGATACATCGACGAGTAATTGGCCGCTGTGGCGTGGATCACCCGTTCGACTTCCTGCTGCAGATTGACCGCGGCTGCCGGTTGACCGCAACGCTCCAGCAATTCGACAAGTTCCGCGCACAGCGTGGCGACTTCGCATTGATGCTGCTCAAGCCCGCCGTTACGGCAATCGTGGAGCACGGTCAGCGGATTGATCGCGCAATTGAGCGCCAGTTTGCGCCACAGCCGGGTGAGGATGTCGGTGCTCCATTCATGGGGGATTTTCGCCGCCTCAAGATCGTCCAGCCAGATCGGCGCCACCGGATGGCCGGCATCACCCAGCCAGGTGAAACCGTGGCCGGCAAACACCACGCGCCAGTCGCCGTCGCGGAACGCGCCTTCGGTGCTGGAAGCGCTGATGCAGCGTGCCTGCGGAACCACCGCTGCGACCGCGTCCTGACTGCCGAGACCGTTCTGCAGCAGGATCAGCTCGGCATCTGCGCTCAGGCGCGGGGCGAGGCGGGCGACGGCGTTTTCGGCGTCGTAGGCTTTGCAGGCGACCAGCAGGCGGCGGATCGGCTCCGGGTCGTCCGCCGTTTGCGCGGGGACCGCATGGGTAGTGGCTGCGCCGTGTTCGACCAGCGTCAGGCCGCCGGCCACCTGATAGCTGCGCAAGCGCTCGGCATCACGCACGATCAGGCGCACCGGCAGCCCGGCCCGCGCCAGACGCGTGGCCCACAGGGTGCCGAGGCTGCCGGCGCCAAGAACGTGCCAAGGGGTGGACATCAGTTTTTCACTCGGTAAGGTACTGGCATGCAAGGCTCGCCGTATCGGTGGGAAAAGACCCGTTATAATGAGCCGGATTTTAACCGCAAGCCAAGCGCGCTCCCTCCTTATCGAGCGCGCCTTTTTATTGGAGAGATTACATGCCGTCGTTCGACGTGGTATCCGAACTGGACAAACACGAGCTGACCAACGCGGTCGAGAACGCCGTGAAGGAACTCGATCGTCGCTATGACCTGAAAGGCAAGGGCAGCTTCGAGTTCAAGGAAAAGGACCTGACCGTCAACCTGACCGCTGAAGCCGGGTTCCAGCTGGAAGCGATGATCGAGATCCTGAAGCTGGCCCTGACCAAACGCAAGATCGATGTGCAGTGCCTTGAAGTCAAAGACGCTTACGCCTCGGGCAAGCTGATGAAGCAGGACGCGATCCTCAAGGAAGGCATCGATAAGGAGCTGGCGAAGAAAATCGTCGCGCACATCAAGGATGCCAAGCTCAAGGTGCAGGCCGCCATTCAGGGCGAGCAGGTGCGTGTGACCGGCAAGAAGCGTGATGACCTGCAGGAAGCCATCGCGGCCCTGCGCGCCAAGGAATTCGGCATGCCACTGCAGTTCAACAACTTCCGCGACTAAGCTCGGTCAGATGATCTGTGGGAGCGAGCTTGCTCGCGAAAGCTGTATGTCTTCAGCCATGAGTTGACTGACACACCGCCTTCGCGAGCAAGCTCGCTCCCACATTGTTTTATGTATACCTGGCGGTTTCTGCCGCTGATTTTTTACAGCCCGGGTAGCCGGAAATCAGGAGATGGAAGATGGATTTGAATGCTGAGGTAGACAACCTGGTCAAGGCGTCCCAGGCGTGGATTCCGATGATCATGGAATACGGCAGCCGTGTGCTGCTGGCGGTGATTACCCTGGCGATCGGCTGGTGGCTGATCAACAAGGTCACGCAAAAACTCGGCGGTCTGTTGGCGCTGCGTAATGCCGACCTGGCGCTGCAAGGCTTCATCAGCAGCCTGGCGAACATCATCCTCAAGGTGCTGCTGATCGTCAGCGTGGCCTCGATGATCGGCGTGGAAACCACCTCGTTCGTGGCCGCGATCGGTGCGGCCGGTCTGGCGATCGGTCTGGCATTGCAAGGTAGCCTGGCGAATTTCGCCGGCGGCGTGTTGATTCTGCTGTTCCGTCCATTCCGCATCGGTGACTGGATCGAAGCGCAAGGTGTGGCGGGTACGGTCGACAGCATCCAGATTTTCCACACCGTACTGCGTACCGGTGACAACAAGACCATCATCGTCCCGAACGGCAATCTGTCGAACGGCATCATCACCAACACCAACCGTCAGCCAACCCGCAAAGTGGTGTTCGACGTGGGTGTGGATTACGAAGCAGATCTGCAAAAGGCCCGTCAGGTGCTGCTGGATCTGGCCAAGGATGAGCGCGTGTTGCAGGACCCTGCGCCACAAGCGGTCATTTCGACGTTGGGTGACAGTTCGATCACTGTTTCCCTGCGCGTCTGGGTTAAAACTGCAGACTACTGGGATGTGATGTTCATGTTTAACGAACAGTCGCGTGATCGTTTAAAGACTGCCGGTATTGATATTCCGTTTCCACAGCGCGTAATTCGCGTGGTTCAGGAGTCGGCAACACAATGATAGGTTGCTAATTAAATGCCTGACTTGTTGGTCAGGCATTTATTACAAGTGACAGGCAATAAAAAAGGCCCATCCGAAGATGGGCCTTTTTTTATGCTTCCAAACTAACCACTGACGATTACAAGATGTTCAGTGGGTATTCGGTGATCAGGCGGAACTCTTTAACGTCGCCTTCGCCTTCGTCAGCGTTAGCAACGTGCCAGGCTTGACGAATGCGGAAGGACAGATCTTTTGCTGGGCCAGACTGAACAACGTACTTGGCTTCGAAGTTGGTTTCGTGGTGTTTACCGTCTTCACCGTACAGGCCGGCGTAAGCGCTACCCGCTGGAGTGTGAGTACCGTCGATATCCCAACCTTTCACGTAACGAACCATGAAGCTCAGGCCAGGAACGCCGTACTCGGCCATTTTCAGGTCGTAACGGGCTTGCAGGGATTTCTCGCCTGCACCGTTGAAGTCGGAGTACTGGATGGAGTTGGCGAGGAAGATCGAGTCGCCACCACGGTTGTTCTTGCCCACGCCGATGTAGTCGAACGGGGTGTCGCCGTTGACCTTCTGGAAGGCCAGGGTGAAGGTGTGTGCCTTCAGGAACGACAGGGCGGTTGCCAGCGAGAAGGCGGTGTTGCTGATGTCGCCCGCTTTGGCGCTGCCGGTGTCGGTGGTGCGGTAGATGTTGAAGTCAGTGTTCAGCGAAGTGTCGCCACCGAATGGAGTGGTGAGGTTCACGTTGGCGTAGTACTGGTTCCAGATGTCTTCCAGTTTGGCGCCGTACAGCGATGCAGTCAGGTTGTCAGTGATGCCGTATTTGCCACCGAAGTAGTCGATGTTTTTGGCTTCAACACCCGCGTAGGTGGCGTAGAGGCCGCCTTCACGAGCGTTTTTGTCCTGGCTGGTGGCCGAGTAGAAGTGACCGGCTTCGAGGTCAAGGTCTTTGACTTCGCTGCTCTGCAACTGGAAGCCAGTGGCAGTTTGCGGAAGGATACGGGAGCCGCCAACAGCGAATACCGGAGCGGTGCTTGGCTGCATGTCGCCAAATTTCAGCTCGGTTTTGGAGATGCGGAATTTAACGGCTGCGCCGGCTTTGCCTTGGCTGTCGTTAACGTCGTGGGCATAACCGTTAGCCTTGACGGTGTCGCTACGGCTCATGTTGCCGGTGCCGGAAGTACCATCACCGCCATCCAGTTTGACCGCCAGGTAGCCGAATGCATCGATACCGACGCCTACGGTGCCTTGGGTATAACCGGAAGTGAAGTTACCGAGAAAGCCCTGAGTCCAGTCTTTCTGGTCGTGGCCGCCGTTCTTGTTGTCGCGGTTGAAGTAGTAGTTCTTCAACGTTTCGGTGAGTTTTGCGTCTTCAACGAAACCTTTGGCTTCTGCCTGGTCACTAACAAACGGGGCGGCCGTAGCCAACTGAGTGCTGGCTGCTGCTGCAACTGCCAGTGCGATTGTGCTCCACTTCATCACGCGCATCGTGATTTGCTCCTTTGGTTTTAGAAGAGTACTGCCGTCCCACCTGTTTTATTATCTGGGCGGCTCTTTCTTTTTGTGTCGGCGCAAACTTATATCACGCCGACAATGTTGGCGATACTTGCACATACAACCTTTCATGATCTTTACGACGACGTCGCAAACAGCTGGGTTGATGTCGCAAATTCACGTTACCCATGCAGCCGGACTGACAACTTTATCGCTGTTTCTGGGCCTTTTTGCATCGGTAAAAAAGAGTCCCTGGCAAAACACTTGAATCTCCATTGGGGCAACCCTGCCACCGTGTTTGGTTGGTCTCAAGCTGCCACTTCACGTGCCGCGCTTATAGACCATGTGTGTCTCAATGCAACAAGCGTGCACAAAGTGCAGGGTTGCCGCGTTTATTTTTCTGCACATCCGCTTGTAGCTGTAAAAACCGCATAAAAACGGGGGTTCAAGCCCTTTTGTATCAGGGGCTTGACGCATACCTTTGCATCGTGTTGTCAGGTTCGCATGGTGGCGTGACAACCAAAAACGTTACCGGTTCACCCCATAAGTGAGTATTTGGCGGATGCCCGACGCACTGAGCGTAGACGCACTGTGCGCTTTTGGTGCAAAAAAATTACAGGCTGTACCGGATTCATACAGCTGCGGTGACTCTGCTACCGGGTGTCCAAGGCTATTTCCAGTTGTCGCCCGGGTTCGATGCCGGTTCAGGCTCCGAGATGGTGCATAAACTTTTTGAATGTCTCCTGTCAGGGCTGTGGTGGCCTGACCGAGTACCGTCGTCGTGAAGCCCAGCGCAATCACAGGTATGCTGCCTGCCTGTCGCTTGGTGCGTTGCCTGTCTGGATGGCCGCTAAGCTGAATATGTAGATCAGCCGGGAGTGCACGCAGTGTTTGCTTTAGATTCACGACTTCAACAGGACACCCTGACCATCGGCGACTTTCCCCTCTGTCGACTGCTGCTGTCCAACGACGCCAATTACCCGTGGTTCATCCTGGTGCCTCGTCGCGACGATATCAGCGAGTTGTTTCAGTTGGATGTCGCCGACCAGCAGCAGTTGTGGCAGGAAACAACAGCGCTGGCCGAGTTGCTCAAGGACCTGTTCGACGCCGACAAGCTGAACGTCGCGACGCTGGGCAACGTTGTCAGTCAGCTGCATATGCATGTGATCGTGCGCAAGCGTGACGATGCGGCATGGCCGGCACCCGTCTGGGGCAAACACCCGGCCAAACCCTACAGCGCCGAGCAGGTAGCGGCCATTCGTGAGCGGCTGCGTCTGGTGCTGACCGAACACTTCACGTTTCTGGAGGGTTGAACCATGAACCTTGAAGAACGCGTTACCGATCTGGAAAGCCGCCTGGCTTTTCAGGATGACACCATTCAGGCGTTGAACGACGAGCTGGTGGCGCAGCAGCGGGTGATCGAGCGCCTGCAGTTGCAAATGGCGGCGTTGCTCAAGCGTCAGGAAGAGATGGTCGGGCAGTTCGATTCTTTCGAGGAAGAGGCGCCACCGCCGCATTACTGATGCCAACACGTTGGTGCAGGCGTAAAAAAACCGCGATCAGCCCGGCTGCTCGCGGTTTTTTATTGCCTTGGATCAGCGACGCGGCAGGGCGGCGATCACGTCCTCGGCTTGCAGGCCTTTGTCCCGGTTCATCACCGAGAACTCCACGCGCTGGCCTTCGACCAGGACGCGGTGGCCTTCGCCACGGATTGCACGAAAGTGCACGAAAATATCATCGCCGGAATCCCGGGAGATAAAGCCGAAGCCTTTGGAGGTGTTGAACCACTTGACGGTACCGGTATCGCGGTTGCTCATGTCATAGCTGACAGGTGCGGCAGCCGGTGAAGATTTGTAGAAGCTCACCGCCAGATGCACAACCACGGCAACCAGGGCGATCACCAGGCTGAACAGCACGGCCGGTTGACCGGCGATGACAGGCATCGGTGCGATCAGGGTCAGGGTTTGCAGGACGACAGTCAGCACCAGAAGAGCGCTGACCAGATTTTGCAGATGCTGGCGCGGGCCTTTGTTCCAGTAAGGAATCACTGGAGCGATGACCAGGTTCAACAGGCCGAAAAAGGCCAGGTAAAGTGCATCGGGTTGTTGCAGGTAAGGAACGGCTTCGGATTTCAAGCTAGGTATGAACGACAGCAGCAAGGCCGCTGCGCCCATTAGCAGGTGGACGATTTTCAACATTTTGATTGGCTCACGTTATGACGGCTCACAAGGAAGAGCTGAAGGCGCACGGTTCGCTTCGGAACAATAAAGAGGCGTTGGACACGTGCCCGGCATCAGCCTATGCGCGACACCCCCGAAATATGGGGCGTAGCGACACACTGCCTATTTAACAGCAAAGCCTGCAGCTACTCAAATTACCCCGGCCAGCGGCACCGGCCCGGTCGATTTGTCGCACGGCGAGTGAAGATTGCCGGCTGCGAGGTGGCGGTTGCCTTGCTAGAGTGGGGGCTGCACCTGTTGGATGAATTCAATCGCCTTAGGGGGTAAACATGGCAATCGATATCGGTATCAGTGAAGAAGACCGCAAGTCCATCGTCGAGGGGCTGTCGCGGCTGCTGTCGGACACCTACGTGCTGTATCTGAAGACCCATAACTTCCATTGGAACGTCACAGGTCCCATGTTCCGGACCCTGCATCTGATGTTCGAAGAGCAATACAACGAGCTGGCGCTGGCGGTGGATCTGATCGCCGAGCGCATCCGCGCTCTGGGTTTCCCGGCACCGGGTGCCTACGCGACTTACGCACGTCTCTCCTCTATTAAAGAAGAAGTCGGCGTGCCAAGTGCCGAGGACATGATCAAGCAGTTGGTCGACGGCCAGGAGGCGGTCACGCGCACCGCTCGCGGCATCTTCCCGCTGTTGGACAAGGTCAGCGACGAGCCGACGGCCGACTTGCTGACCCAGCGTATGCAGGTGCATGAGAAAACCGCGTGGATGTTGCGCGCGTTGCTCGAGGCCTGATAATCCGGTGCGCGGATATCCGGGGGTGATGGATGTCCGCGTGCTGTTTCAAATCTTACTGAACATGTCGGCTTATCCTACGTTGCTGGGCAACTAGTCATCTGGCGCTGGCTCTGCGTCTGCGTTTTTATGAAGCCACAGGATGTTGTCTTTATAAAAGCAGCGATGACAAAGGAGTGTCAGCGATATGGTGGGTGCAGACAGGCAAAGCGAACATGGCGCTTTGCAACAGGATATGAAGGTCGATCCGTTTGTCCGCGATTTCGACTTCGAGCTGATCCGGCCGCAGGCCAGGTCAGTGCGTTTGAACGGGTTTGCCACGTGCTTGAGGCTCGAGCAGGTTTACTGGAACATTCTCGGTGACATGGCCGGGCACAATGGCTGTTCGGTCAGTACGCTGCTGTCCCACGTGGACCGCCAGGTGCACCTGCGTCACGGTGGGGTAAAAAACTTCAGCGGTCTGGTGCGGGTGGTGTGTGTGATGAATGGCCTGCGGGATACCCCGGCGGCCGTCATGTCCGGAACAACCAATACTTGAAATGACGTGGCGGGCTGTGCAGTCTTACGGCTGCACAGCCCGCATTTAATGGATATAATCCCGCTCTTTCGCCGCAAAGCCCTGCGCGCGGTGGCAATCTGATCGCCGAGACACCCCCATGCCGATGTACGATTATCAATGTGCTTCCTGTGGTCATCAGTTGGAAGCCATTCAAAAGATCAGCGAGGCACCGCTGGTCGACTGCCCTGCCTGTCAGGCGCCAGAGCTCAAGAAACAGCTGTCCATGCCGGGTTTTCGCCTCAGCGGCAGCGGTTGGTACGAAACCGATTTCAAGACCGGAGCCAAGAAGAATCTGGCCGGTGGCGACAAATCTGACTAGGGTTCAGGCCCAGGTCGAACGACACGCGTGAGATTCCGCAGTGCTTGAGTACGATGGGATCTCCACCGAATTTCGAATTACGAGAAGCGAAACCACTACCATGATGCGCAGCCATTATTGCGGCCAACTGAACGAAAGCCTGGAAGGCCAGGAAATTACCCTTTGCGGATGGGTTCACCGTCGTCGCGACCACGGCGGGGTGATTTTCCTCGATATCCGTGATCGTGATGGTCTGGCTCAGGTGGTGTTCGATCCGGATCGCGCCGAGAGCTTCGCCGCCGCCGACCGCGTGCGCAGCGAATACGTGGTGAAGATCACCGGCAAGGTGCGTCTGCGTCCGGCCGGTGCGACCAACGCCAACATGGCGTCGGGCATGATCGAAGTGCTGGGCTACGAGCTGGAAGTGCTGAACGAGTCGGAAACCCCGCCGTTCCCGCTCAACGAATACTCCGACGTCGGCGAAGAAACCCGCCTGCGCTACCGCTTCCTGGACCTGCGTCGTCCGGAAATGGCTGAGAAGCTGCGTCTGCGTTCGCGCATGACCACCAGCATCCGTCGCTTCCTCGACGAGAACGGCTTCCTCGACGTGGAAACACCGATCCTCACCCGTGCGACCCCGGAAGGCGCGCGCGACTACCTGGTGCCGAGCCGTACTCACGCCGGTTCGTTCTTCGCCCTGCCGCAATCGCCTCAGCTGTTCAAGCAACTGCTGATGGTTGCCGGTTTCGACCGTTACTACCAGATCGCCAAATGCTTCCGCGACGAAGACCTGCGTGCCGACCGTCAGCCTGAGTTCACTCAGATCGACATCGAGACCAGCTTCCTCGACGAAAAAGACATCATGGGCCTGACCGAAGGCATGATCCGCAACCTGTTCAAGGAAGTGCTGGATCTGGAATTCGGCGAATTCCCGCACATGACCTTCGAAGAAGCCATGCGTCGTTACGGTTCCGACAAGCCGGACCTGCGTAACCCGCTGGAACTGGTCGACGTTGCCGATCAGCTGAAAGAAGTCGAATTCAAGGTGTTCAGCGGCCCGGCCAACGATCCGAAGTGCCGTATCGCTGCACTGCGCGTTCCAGGCGGGGCGAGCATGCCGCGCAAGCAGATCGACGACTACACCAAGTTCGTCGGCATCTACGGTGCCAAGGGCCTGGCGTACATCAAGGTCAACGAGCGCGCTGCCGGTGTTGAGGGTCTGCAATCGCCGATCGTGAAAAACATCCCTGAAGCCAACCTGAACGTGATCCTCGATCGCGTCGGCGCAGTTGACGGCGACATCGTGTTCTTCGGCGCCGACAAGGCCAAGATCGTCAGCGAAGCCCTGGGTGCGCTGCGTATCAAGCTCGGCCACGACCTCGACCTGCTGACCTGCAAGTGGGCGCCAATGTGGGTCGTCGACTTCCCGATGTTCGAAGAGAACGACGACGGCAGCTTCTCTGCGCTGCACCACCCGTTCACCGCACCGAAGTGCTCCCCTGAAGAGCTGGAAGCCAATCCGGCCGGCGCTCTGTCCCGTGCCTACGACATGGTACTGAACGGTACCGAGCTGGGTGGCGGTTCGATCCGTATCCACCGCAAGGAAATGCAGCAAGCGGTGTTCCGCCTGCTGGGCATCAACGAAGCGGAACAGGAAGAGAAGTTCGGCTTCCTGCTCGACGCGCTGAAGTACGGTGCACCGCCGCACGGTGGCCTGGCCTTCGGTCTGGACCGTCTGGTAATGCTGATGACCGGCGCCCAGTCGATCCGTGAAGTGATCGCCTTCCCGAAAACCCAGAGTGCTGCGGACGTCATGACGCAAGCGCCGGGTGTGGTGGATGCCAAGGCACTGCGCGAGCTGCACATTCGTTTGCGCGAAACGCCAAAGGCTGAGTAAGACAGGCCTGAAGGCGCATCTTCGGATGCGCCTTTTTTCTTTCTATAGAGAGCAGGTCGAGATTTTTTGTTTGCTGGCTGCTGCATGAGCAGGGCGGGCAACGTTTCAAGAGAATTCGGAGCGAGTTATGGCAGGTCATTCCAAGTGGGCGAACATCAAGCACCGCAAAGAACGTCAGGATGCCAAGAGAGGCAAGATCTTCACCAAGTGGATCCGTGAACTGACCGTTGCGGCCCGTCAGGGCGGCGGCGATCCGGGTTCCAACCCGCGTCTGCGCCTAGCTCTGGACAAGGCCCTTGGCGCGAACATGAGCCGCGACATCATCGATCGCGCCGTCGCCCGTGGCGCCGGTGCAACCGAAGCGGACAACGTTGAAGAGCTGACCTACGAGGGTTACGGCCCCGGCGGCGTGGCGGTGATGGTCGAATGCATGACCGATAACCGCAACCGTACCGCTGCAGCCGTACGCCATGCATTCAGCAAATGCGGCGGCAACCTCGGCACCGACGGTTCGGTCGCGTACCTGTTCGAGCGCAAGGGGCAGATCAGCTTCGCCCCGGGCGTCGACGAAGACGCCCTGACCGAAGCGGCGCTGGAAGCCGATGCCGACGACGTAGTCAGCCATGAAGACGGCTCGATCGACGTGTTCACCTCGTTCACCAGCTTCTACGCGGTGCGTAACGCGTTGGAAGCGGCCGGGTTCAAGGGTGACGACGCAGAAATCGTCATGCAGCCGACCACCAGCGCCGAACTGGATCTGGAAGGCGCGGAGAAGGTGCTCAAGCTGATCGACATGCTCGAGGATCTGGATGACGTACAGAACGTCTACTCCAACGCAGACATTCCGGAAGACGTGGCCGCACAGCTCGGTTAATGAAAAATACAAAGGTCGCAGTTTTTGATGGCTCTACAATTAACCTGTAGGAGCTGCCGAAGGCTGCGATCTTTGTGTTTTTAAAGATCAAAAGATCGCAGCCTTCGGCAGCTCCTACATGTACCCTCAGCTTTCGCATCAATTTCTGCAGGCGTTATGACTTTAATTCTGGGTATCGACCCCGGCTCGCGCATCACCGGTTACGGGATTGTTCGCGATACCGGACGCGGCGGCTGCATCTATGTGGCCTCGGGCTGCATCCGTACCGGCGCCGGCGAGCTGCATGAGCGGCTGCAAATCGTTTATCGCGGCGTGCGTGAAATCATTCAGACCTATGGCCCGGTGACCATGGGCATCGAAAAAGTGTTCATGGCGAAAAACGCCGATTCGGCGCTCAAGCTCGGACAGGCTCGCGGCGCCGCCATTGTGGCTGGCGCTGAAGAGTGCCTGGAGATTGCCGAGTACACCGCCACCCAGGTCAAGCAAGCCGTGGTCGGCACCGGCGCCGCCAATAAAGAACAGGTGCAGATGATGGTCATGCACATGCTCAAGCTGACCAGCAAACCGCAGATCGATGCCTCGGATGCGCTGGCCATTGCGATTTGTCATGCGCATACCCGTTCCAGCCTGCTGCCGCATGGCCTGGGTACCGCACGCAGTCGTGGCGGGCGCCTGCGTCTCTGATAGCATCAGCAATCATTTTTGCGGAATGCGGATTTCGCGCCTGGGTCGTCGGCCCGATTCCCGCCTTCCATCTGTCGCCAGCCCCCGGCTGGCCAACGCTCAAGGATCTGAAACGTGATTGGACGCTTGCGCGGCACCCTGGCTGAGAAACAGCCGCCGCACCTGATTCTGGATGTAAACGGCCTCGGGTATGAGCTGGAAGTGCCCATGACCACCCTTTATCGTCTGCCGTCGGTCGGTGAACCGCTGACGCTGCACACCCATTTGGTCGTACGCGAAGACGCGCAGTTACTCTATGGTTTCGCCGGCAAGCGTGAGCGAGACTTTTTTCGTGAGTTGATCCGTCTCAATGGTGTCGGGCCGAAACTGGCCTTGGCCTTGATGTCGAGCCTGGAAGTCGATGAACTGATTCGCTGCGTGCAATCCCAGGACACCTCGGCGCTGACCAAGGTCCCGGGGGTCGGCAAGAAAACCGCTGAGCGCCTGCTGGTTGAACTGAAGGATCGCTTCAAGGCCTGGGAAACCTCGCCGGCCATGTTCGCCCTGGTGCCGAATCAGCCGGACGGCCCGGCGCCGGTCAACACCGCTGAAAACGATGCGGTCAGTGCGCTGATTTCCCTGGGCTACAAGCCGCAGGAAGCGAGCAAGGCGATTACCGCCATCAAGGACAAGAATTTGAGCAGTGAAGACCTGATCCGCCGCGCCCTGAAGGGAATGATTTAAGTGATTGAAGCTGATCGTCTGATCGCCGCCGCGCACAGCCCGCGCGAGCGCGAAGAAGTCCAGGATCGGGCCATTCGCCCGGTCAGTCTGGCCGACTATATTGGCCAGCCGACCGTGCGCGAGCAGATGGAACTGTTCATCCAGGCGGCGCGGGGTCGCAGTGAATCGCTGGATCACACGTTGATCTTCGGCCCGCCGGGTCTGGGTAAAACCACGCTGGCCAACATCATTGCCCAGGAAATGGGCGTGTCGATCAAGAGCACGTCGGGCCCGGTGCTCGAGCGTCCGGGGGATCTGGCAGCGTTGCTGACCAACCTTGAGCCGCACGACGTGCTGTTCATCGACGAAATCCATCGCCTGTCGCCCATCGTTGAGGAAGTGCTGTATCCGGCGATGGAAGACTTCCAGCTCGACATCATGATCGGTGAAGGGCCGGCAGCGCGCTCGATCAAGCTTGATCTGCCACCGTTCACCCTCGTTGGCGCCACGACCCGTGCCGGCATGCTGACCAACCCGTTGCGTGATCGCTTCGGTATCGTCCAGCGCCTTGAGTTCTACAGTACGGCGGATCTGGCGACGATTGTCAGTCGGTCGGCGGCGATTCTCGGTCTGCCACTGGATCCGGAGGGTTCTTTCGAAATCGCTCGTCGTGCCCGTGGCACGCCGCGGATCGCCAACCGTCTGCTGCGGCGGGTGCGCGATTTTGCCGAAGTCCGGGCCAAGGGTCATATCACCAAGTCGGTTGCCGATCTGGCGTTGAATCTGCTGGATGTCGATGAACACGGCTTTGATCATCAGGACCGGCGCTTGCTGCTGACCATGATCGAGAAGTTCGATGGCGGTCCGGTGGGCATCGACAGCCTCGCGGCGGCTATCAGCGAAGAGCGGCACACCATCGAAGATGTGCTGGAGCCGTACCTGATTCAACAGGGCTACATCATGCGTACGCCACGGGGCAGGGTGGTGACGCGGCATGCGTACCTGCATTTCGGTTTGAACATTCCGTCACGAATGGGCGAGATGCCCGTGGCAGACGAGTTTCTCGATGCCGTGGACGATTGATACACATTTTTTGGCGATTTATTCAGCGTTTGTACTGTCACAGGACGGTACTTTTGCGGTAAAGCCTTAAACACTGAAAAAACAGTTGCCTGGCCGGATTGGCAACCTGAGGAGTAAGCACTAGAGTATGCGCGCGCAAAACGGGCTTGAGCCGTTCGCACATCGTTGTCGCGTTTATTACGAGGACACCGATGCGGGCGGCATCGTGTATTACGTTAATTACCTCAAGTTTATGGAACGGGCTCGAACCGAGCGGCTCCGGACGCTGGGCTTTGCCCAGTCGGAACTGGCCGGGGAGGACCTGTTGTTTGTCGTGCATTCCAGCGAAGCGCGCTATCACGCGCCGGCGCGACTGGACGACGAACTGCTGGTAAGCGCTGATGTAATCGAATTGAACCGTGCCAGCCTGCGCTTTAAACAGCAGGTCAGGCGGGCCACGGATAATGTGCTGCTCTGTGAAGGGCAGTTTCTGGTGGCCTGTGTGCGCACCGACAGTTTGAAACCCCGGGCCATGCCCGAATCCTTGCGTGCGGCCTTTGCCGACGCGGGCGGCACGGGTACACACTCAAAGCAGGAGATAAAGCGTGGAAGCTAACGTCGTCGACCATTCCTCCATGTGGAGCCTGGTCAGCAATGCCAGCATCGTGGTGCAGTTGGTAATGTTGACCCTGGTGGCCGCATCGGTGACCTCATGGATCATGATCTTTCAGCGCAGCAATTTGCTGCGTGCCGGTCGACGCGCCCTGGAGAGCTTCGAAGAGCGCTTCTGGTCGGGTATCGATCTGTCCAAGCTGTACCGTCAGGCCGGCAGCAACCCGGATCCGGATTCGGGCGTAGAGCAGATCTTCCGTGCCGGTTTCAAGGAATTCTCCCGTCTGCGTCAGCAGCCAGGTGTTGACCCTGAAGCGGTGATGGAAGGTGTGGCGCGGGCCATGCGCGTTGCCATCTCCCGTGAGGAAGAGAAGCTGGAGCAGAGCCTGCCGTTCCTCGCTACCGTTGGTTCGGTCAGCCCGTACATCGGTCTGTTCGGTACCGTGTGGGGCATCATGAACTCCTTCCGCGGTCTGGCCAGCGCCCAGCAGGCGACCCTGGCCACCGTGGCCCCGGGTATCGCCGAAGCCCTGATCGCTACCGCGATCGGCCTGTTCGCCGCGATCCCGGCCGTTATCGCTTACAACCGTTTCTCTGCCCGCAGCGAAACCTTGCTGAGCCGCTACTACACCTTCGCCGATGAGTTCCAGGCGATCCTGCACCGCAAAGTGCACACCAGCGAAGAATAAGCAGGTATTTCCCGATGGCTTTAATCGCTCGAGCCCGAAACAAGCGCAAGCCGGTCGCCGAGATGAACGTGGTGCCATACATCGACGTGATGCTGGTGCTGCTGGTTATCTTCATGGTGACCGCGCCGATGCTCAATCAGGGCGTGAAAGTGGATCTGCCCAAGGTTTCCAGCGAAGCCTTGCCGCAGGACAACAACACTCAGGTGCTGACCATTTCGATCAAGGCTGACAAGACCTACTACTGGAACCTTGGCAGCGAAGTCGATACCGAAAAGCAGCAGGACAGGGCAATGACCCTGCCGCAGATGACTGACGCGGTGACCAAGATCATTCGCGCCGGCACCGAAGGCGGCAAGCGTACCCAGGTCTTTATCCGAGGCGACAAGTCGGTCGACTACGGCGCCGTCATGGGTGCCATGGGCGGGTTGCAGAAAGCCGGGGTCGGTAATGTTGGTTTGATTACCGAGGCCCCCTGATGCAGCAACAGCGAGAGCCGTCCGCCTCGGAAAGCTACTTCTGGCCAAGTGTTCTGGCGATTGTCCTGCACGTGCTGGTGTTCGGCATGCTGTTCGTCAGTTTCGCCTTTACACCCGAGTTGCCGCCGGCCAAGCCGATTGTCCAGGCGACCCTGTACCAGCTGAAATCGAAAAGTCAGGCAACCACCCAGACCAATCAGAAGATTGCGGGTGAGGCGAAGAAATCCGCTGCGCGCCAGACCGAAGTCGAGCAGATGGAACAGAAAAAGGTCGAGCAGGAAGCGGTGAAGGCTGCGGAACAAAAGAAAGAAGAAGCGGCTCAAAAGGCCGAGGAAGCCAAGAAGGCCGACGAGGCGAAGAAAGCGGACGAGGCGAAAAAGGCTGATGAAGCCAAGAAAGCCGACGATGCGAAGAAAGCCGAGGCCAAGAAGGCAGAAGAGAAACAATTGGCTGATATAGCCAAGAAGAAAGCCGAAGAAGAAGCCAAGAAGGCGGCTGAAGAAGAGGCCAAGAAAGCGGCCGCTGAAGAAGCCAAGAAGAAGATCGTCGAAGACGCGAAGAAGAAAGCCGCCGAAGACGCCAAGAAAAAAGCTGAAGCTGAAGAGGCGAAGAAGAAAGTCGCCGACGAAGCGAAGAAGAAAGCTGCTGCCGATGCTGCGAAGAAAAAATCGCAGGAAGCGGCACGTAAATCCGCCGAAGAGAAAAAGGCTCAGGCCCTGGCAGATTTGCTTTCCGACACGCCACAGCGTCAGCAGGCCTTGGCCGATGAGCAGGGTGACGAAGTCGCGGGCAGTTTCGATGACCTGATTCGTGCGCGGGCAGCGGAAGGTTGGGCGCGTCCTCCTTCGGCACGCAAAGGCATGACGGTCGTGCTGCAAATCGGCATGTTGCCGGACGGTACGGTGACCACGGTCAGCGTGGCCAAGTCCAGTGGCGATGGTCCGTTCGATGCGTCGGCAGTCGCGGCAGTGAAGAATATTGGACGTTTGACAGAAATGCAGGGAATGAAGCCGAGCGATTTCGCTCCGTATCGTTCATTCAAGATGACATTCACACCTGAGGATCTAGCCTTGTGAGAAACCTTCTTCGAGGAATGCTGGTCGTGATCTGCTGCATGGCAGGGATCGCGATGGCTGATGAAAAGAACATTCTGGTCACCAGTGGCAGCGATCGGGCTACCCCGATCGCCGTCGTACCGTTCGGCATGCAAGGCGGTGCGGTGCTGCCGGACGACATGGCTGAAATCATTGGTAACGATTTGCGGAACTCGGGCTACTACTCGCCGATTCCAAAGCAAAACATGATCAGCCAGCCAAGCCAGCCGAGCGAAATCATTTTCCGTGACTGGAAGGCGGTGGGTGCTCAATACATGATGGTCGGCAGCATTGCTCCTGCGGGCGGTCGTCTGCAGGTGCAATGGGCACTGTTCAACGTGGCCACCGAGCAGAAAGTGGCTGACGGCAGTGTTTCCGGTACCACCGAGCAACTGCGTGACATGGCGCACTTCATCTCTGACCAGTCGTTCGAAAAACTCACCGGTATCAAAGGTGCGTTTTCGACCCGTCTGCTGTACGTGACAGCCGAGCGTTTCTCCGAGAAGAACACTCGCTACACCCTGCAGCGTTCGGACTACGACGGTGCCCGTGCCGTGACTCTGCTGCAATCGCGCGAGCCGATCCTGTCGCCGCGTTTCGCACCGGATGGCAAGCGCATCGCCTACGTGTCGTTCGAGCAGAAGCGTCCACGGATCTTCATGCAGAACATCGACACCGGTCGCCGTGAGCAGATCACGAACTTCGAAGGCCTGAACGGTGCTCCAGCCTGGTCGCCGGATGGCAATCGCCTGGCTTTCGTACTGTCGAAAGACGGCAACCCTGACATCTATGTGATGAATCTGGGTTCGCGTCAGATCACTCGTGTGACGGCAGGTCCTGGCATCAACACCGAACCGTACTGGGGCAAGGATGGTTCGACCATCTACTTCACCTCGGACCGTGGCGGCAAGCCGCAGATCTACAAAACCAGCGCCAGCGGCGGTGGTGCCGAGCGTGTGACCTTCATTGGCAACTACAACGCCAACCCGAAGCTTTCGGCTGATGAAAAGACTCTGGTGATGATCCATCGCCAGGATGGTTTCACCAATTTCAAGGTGGCGGCCCAGGATTTGCAGCGAGGTAGTGTAAAGATCCTCACTGATAGCACTCTGGACGAGTCACCTACTGTTGCGCCCAACGGCACCATGGTAATCTACGCCACCCGCCAGCAGGGCCGGGGAGTCTTGATGCTCGTGTCCATTAATGGACGCGTGAGGCTCCCGCTTCCTACCGCACAAGGCGAAGTCAGAGAACCGTCCTGGTCCCCTTACCTGAACTGACGCGGCGCTTTACGTTTTACTTAACACACTGGGGTTCATTAGGAGTTTCACGATGGAAATGCTGAAGTTTGGTAAATTTGCTGCGCTGGCTCTGGCCATGGCTGTAGCTGTAGGTTGCTCGTCCAAAGGCGGCGACAACGCCGGTGAAGGCGCTGTTGATCCAAACGCTGGTTACGGCGCAAACACTGGTGCCGTTGACGGTTCCCTGAGCGAAGAAGCTGCTCTGCGCGCAATCACCACCTTCTACTTCGAATACGACAGCTCGGACCTGAAGCCAGAAGCCATGCGCGCTCTGGACGTTCACGCCAAAGACCTGAAAGCAAACGGCGCTCGCGTTGTTCTGGAAGGCAACACCGACGAACGTGGTACTCGTGAGTACAACATGGCACTGGGCGAGCGTCGTGCGAAAGCCGTTCAGCGCTACCTGGTACTGCAAGGTGTTTCCCCAGCTCAGCTGGAACTGGTTTCCTACGGCGAAGAGCGTCCAGTTGCTACCGGCAACGACGAGCAGTCCTGGGCTCAAAACCGTCGCGTCGAACTGCGTAAGTAATTCGATATGCGAACGTGCCGTCGTGCTGTAACTGTTCTGGCTCTCAGCCTCGCGCCGCTTGCGGCGTGGGCTGCGGTTCCTGTGGTCGATGACAACTCCGGTTATAACAATAGCGGGAGCAGTTATCCGCCTGCGGGTTACGGTACGAACGGCGCCTATGCCGGGGGAGCGGCTTCGGCCCCTGCCTCGGCACAGGGCATGCTGTTCAACCAACTGCAACAGATGCAGGATCAGATATCGCGCCAACAAGGTGTGATCGAAGAACTGCAGAATCAGGTTGCGCGCATGAAACAGGAATCCCTGGAGCGATACCAGGATCTTGATCGGCGCATAGGATCCGGCGTTGCACCTGCCGCGACTCCTGAGAATTCTTCTGCCGGTGGCGATGCAAGTGCTGCTGCCGGTGCTGCCGCTGGCGCCGGGGCTGCTGCCGCCCAGGCACCTGCTGCAAGTAGCGAACCGGGTGATCCGGCCAAGGAAAAGCTGTATTACGATGCCGCTTTCGACCTGATCAAGGCCAAGGATTTCGACAAGGCCAGCCAGGCTTTCTCGGCATTCCTGCGCAAATACCCGAACAGCCAATACGCGGGCAATGCCCAGTACTGGTTGGGTGAAGTGAACCTGGCCAAGGGCGATCTGCAAGGTGCAGGTCAGGCTTTCGCCAAGGTGTCGCAGCTCTATCCCAAGCACGCCAAAGTGCCGGATTCGCTGTACAAGCTGGCTGATGTAGAGCGCCGCCTCGGTCACACCGACAAGGTCAAAGGCATTCTGCAACAGGTGGTTTCCCAATACCCGGGAACCTCCGCTGCTCAGTTGGCCCAACGCGATCTGCAACGCATGTAAGTGTGTTTGACCCGTTTGGAAGAAACCCGCGCTTGTCGCGGGTTTTTTCGTTAGAATTCACGCCCTTTTTCTGAAACACGCTTCTGGTGATCTACGCGTTGGCGGGGTTGCCGGAAGTGCCTGACGGAGGCGGACAGCCTGTTTAGCTGTTACGCCCGTGGCGACTATGCAAGACACATTGAGAATTACCGAAGTTTTCTACTCGTTACAGGGGGAAACGCGGACTGCCGGGCTGCCCACGGTTTTTGTGCGCCTGACCGGTTGCCCGTTGCGTTGCCAATACTGCGACAGTGCCTATGCGTTCAGCGGCGGCACCATTCGTACCCTCGACGACATCCTCGAGCAGGTGGCCGGATATCGTCCGCGCTATGTCTGTGTGACTGGCGGTGAACCGCTGGCACAGCCGAACGCCATCCCTTTGCTCAAGCAGTTGTGTGATGCCGGATATGAGGTCTCCCTGGAAACCAGTGGTGCCCTCGACATCTCGGCGGTAGATCCGCGCGTCAGTCGCGTTGTCGACCTGAAGACGCCGGACTCCAAAGAGGCGCACCGCAACCGCTACGAAAATATCGAACTGTTGACGCCCAACGATCAGGTGAAGTTTGTCATCTGTTCGCGGGACGACTATGACTGGGCGGTCTCGAAGCTGATCCAGTACGGCCTTGATCGCCGTGCGGGTGAAGTGCTGTTTTCCCCAAGTCATCATGACCTCAATGCCAGGGATCTGGCGGACTGGGTGGTGGCAGACAACCTGCCGGTGCGGTTGCAATTGCAGCTGCATAAATATCTATGGAATGACGAGCCAGGGCGCTGATATGACTGAACAACTGAACACTCACGAAAAACGTGCAGTAATCCTGCTGTCGGGTGGCCTCGATTCGGCTACTGTGGTCGCGATGGCCCGGGCTGAAGGCTACGCCTGCTACACCATGAGTTTCGATTACGGCCAGCGCTCTCATGCGGAGCTGCATGCCGCAGCGCGCGTCGCTCGCGATCTGGGTGTGGTCGAGCACAAAGTGATCGGCCTGAACCTGAACGGTATGGGCGGCTCCGCGCTGACCGACACCAGCATCGACATCCCGGAAGAGCTGGGCGAGGGCATCCCGGTGACCTACGTGCCGGCGCGCAACACGGTGTTCCTGTCGCTGGCGCTGGGCTGGGCTGAAGTGCTTGGCGCGCGTGACATCTTTATCGGAGTCAACGCGGTGGACTATTCCGGTTACCCGGATTGCCGTCCGGAGTTCATCGAGTCGTTCGAGCGCATGGCCAATCTGGCGACCAAGGCGGGCGTGGAAGGCAACGGTTTCCGCATCCAGGCACCGCTGCAGAACCTGAGCAAGGCGCAGATCGTCCAGGCGGGCGTGAAGCTGGGCGTGGATTACGGCCTGACCGTTTCCTGCTATCAGGCGGACGATGAAGGCCGCGCGTGCGGCAAATGCGACAGCTGCCGCCTGCGTGCAGAAGGCTTCGCAGCGGCCGGTGTAAGCGATCCAACACCTTATTTTTGATTTTTTTCAAAAAGGTGTTGAATAGTCCTTAAAAATCAGTATTATACGCGCCACCACACAGCGGGTCGTTAGCTCAGTTGGTAGAGCAGTTGGCTTTTAACCAATTGGTCGTAGGTTCGAATCCCACACGACCCACCATATTTGGCGGTTTAGAAAATCCGGAAGGCCCACGAAAGTGAGGATTTCCGGGTTTTTTTTTGCCTGCGATTCGGGCACCGCTCTGTTCATCGTTGCCTGTGCTGACACAGGTCAGAATCATCTTTTGTATCAACGGGATATTCTGTAGCCTTGCCCAGCTTCAACGCTGTCCGTGCCTGATAAAACTCACTCTCCCGGCGGTACCCTCATGTGGTCCGGAGCCGGGTGTATACTCGACTTTCGCGCGAAAGCGCCTGCAGGTCTTGCGAACATGACGCAGATTTCCGAACGCCTTCTGGTTCAAGCCCACCTCGATGCCAAACAGCCCAAACCGCTGACTGCCGAGGAAGAGGCCTACTACCGTTCCGCCATCGCCGCCGAGCTCAAGGCTCAGGACGCGGTGCTGGTGGCTCACTTCTATTGCGATCCGGTGATTCAGGCATTGGCCGAAGAAACCGGCGGCTGTGTGTCCGACTCCCTCGAAATGGCGCGCTTCGGCAACGCTCACCCGGCCAAGACCGTGGTGGTCGCCGGCGTGAAGTTCATGGGCGAGACCGCGAAGATCCTCAACCCGGAAAAACGCGTGCTGATGCCGACCCTGGACGCGACCTGCTCGCTGGACCTCGGTTGCCCGGTAGACGAGTTCTCGGCGTTTTGCGATCAGCACCCGGAGCGCACTGTGGTGGTCTATGCCAACACTTCGGCTGCGGTCAAAGCCCGCGCTGACTGGGTGGTGACGTCGAGCTGTGCACTGGAGATCGTCGAAAGCCTGATGGACAACGGCGAGACCATCATCTGGGGCCCGGACAAGCACTTGGGCACTTACATTCAGCGCAAGACGGGTGCCGACATGCTGTTATGGGACGGTGCGTGCATCGTTCACGAAGAGTTCAAATCCAAGCAGCTCGAAGACATGAAAGCGCTGTACCCGGACGCCGCGATTCTGGTGCACCCCGAGTCGCCGACCTCGGTGATCGAACTGGCAGACGCCGTCGGTTCCACCAGTCAGTTGATCGCTGCCGCGCAAAGCCTGCCGAACAAGACCCTGATCGTCGCCACCGACCGCGGTATCTTCTACAAGATGCAGCAGCTGTGCCCGGACAAGGTCTTCATCGAGGCGCCAACCGCCGGTAACGGCGCGGCGTGCCGCAGTTGCGCACATTGCCCGTGGATGGCCATGAACACTCTTGAGCGCACGCTCAAGAGCCTGAAGGAAGGGACGAACGAGATCTTTGTCGATCCAGCGCTGATTCCGCAGGCGATCCGCCCGTTGAAGCGCATGCTGGATTTCACCCAGGCGGCGCGGATGAAGCTGGCGGGTAACGCCTAAGCTCTAAAGGCAAAAAATCGCAGCCTGCGGCAGCTCCTACAGGGATCAAATGTAGGAGCTGCCGCAGGCTGCGATCTTTTTTATGGGCGCTATTTTTGTTTCTTCGGAATTCGTACCACGCGGGTATCGGAATAGATGTCGTGCCAGGTGCGCTTCTGCTTGTCATACAGCGACCAGAAGAATCCAAGCCCTGCGCACAGCCATGAAGCGATCGATACCATGAAGCGCAGCAGTGCCTGCCACAGGCTGATCGCGCTGCCATCGGCGTTCTGTACGCGTATGCCCCACACCTGCATGCCCAGTGTCTGCCCGCCGTGGGTCCAGAACTTGGCGAAGAAAGCAAACAGCACCAGCAGCAGTACCGTGGAATACAGTGGATCGCCATCCATTTTCCCGGCGTCGGTCAGCACGCGCAGGCGTTCTTCACCGATGATCGCTGCCTGGATCAACTTGTAGACGAATCCGGTGACGATCAGCAGGGCAGTGCACAGCAGGAAGTCATAGAACATCGCGGCCAGGCGCCGGCCAAGGCCAACGGCAGGAAAGTCGCCCTGGGGTGTGAGCAGGTTTTTCGACATGGCAGCCTCTGGACGCAAAATGAAGCGCCATTTTACGGATTCGCGCGCACAAAAAAGCCCCTGATATCAATATCAGGGGCTTTTTCGTAACAGAAATCAGGCTTCGGCGATGACTTCGTCAGCCTGCATGCCTTTCTGACCCTGCACAGCAACGAAGGTCACTTTCTGGCCTTCTTTCAGGCTCTTGAAGCCGTTGCCCTGAATGGCGCGGAAATGCACGAACAGATCCGGACCGCTTTCTGGAGTGATAAAACCAAAACCTTTCTCGTCGTTAAACCACTTGACGGTACCGCTCTGACGTGTCGACATTTCTTATTTCCTTTGACGCATAAATTGATGACAGTCTCTTTCTCATGAAAGAGTACTGGGGCTGGTTGCAGGAGAGTAAGAAGACGTCGAGCGGGATGTAGCTAACTTTGTAGGCTACTGCCCAGGTCACGATTCCAAGCTGACCCATGCAAACACAGTGAACAAACTCTACGCCAACTACGGGAGAAAAAACAAGCCCCGCGAAGCCCCCGGTTTTCCTGCCCCTGCTGACAGTTACTCACTCAACTAGTGCGGCTTGGGCGAATAGCTTGTTCAAAAGTTTTCGAACGTTATAAGCAAAGTTCATAATCGAATCAGATGTTAGAAAATGCACTTTTTTGTGGCGATTGCGTTACACATTAGTGCACGCATAACGCAATCGCGTTACTTATAGAAACAGTCAATCAACCACGATAGTAGCGTTGTGGAACAAATGGCATTTTGCTTACAAGCATTTGCACCTTTTTCCCACGAACGATGGCCCAGACGGATGTGTCCAGTGCAGCATAAGCGCTGTCGAGGTAACCCATCGCCAACGGGCCACCCAGGGTCGGACCGAAGCCGCCGCTGCACACGCCGCCGATGATTTCGCCAGCTTCGTTGACGATTTCTGCGCCTTCACGCACAGGTGTACGTTCCTGCGGCAGCAGGCCGACGCGTTTGCGCGTGACGCCGTTCTGCTGCTGAGCGAAAACTGTCTCTGCCCCAGGGAAACCACCGGCCCGCGCGCCGTCGGCACGGCGTGGCTTGGAGATCGCCCACAACAGGCTGGCTTCGATTGGCGTGGTGTCGGTGCTCATGTCGTGGCCATACAGGCACAGGCCGGCTTCCAGGCGCAGCGAATCGCGGGCGCCGAGGCCAATGGCCTGGACTTCCGGTTCGGCCAACAGGGCACGGGCGAGTTTTTCGGCGTCGGCGGCGGGTACCGAGATTTCGAAACCGTCTTCACCGGTGTAACCCGAACGGCTGACGAAGCAATCCACGCCCAGCAGTTGTACGCGGTTGAACTGCATGAACGTCATCTTCGCCACCTCTGGCGCAAGTCGAGCCAGCACGGTGACCGCCGCCGGACCCTGCAACGCCAGGAGCGCGCGCGCTTCGAACAGCTCCGTAATGGTGCACTGATCGCCAATGTGCTTTTGCAGATGCGCCAGGTCCTGATCCTTGCACGCGGCGTTGACCACCAGGAACAGCTCGTCGTTACCGAGGTTGGCGACCATCAGGTCGTCGAGGATGCCGCCGTTGTCGTTGGTGAACATTGCGTAGCGCTGCATGCCCACCGGCAGGTCGATGATGTCCACCGGCACCAGGGTTTCCAGAGCCTTGGCGGCATTGGCGCCGGTCAGGCGGATCTGGCCCATGTGCGAGACATCGAACAGCCCGGCCTGCTCACGGGTGTGCTGGTGTTCTTTCATCACGCCCAGCGGGTATTGCACCGGCATGTCGTAGCCGGCGAACGGCACCATGCGGGCGCCGAGTTCGATATGCAGAGCGTGCAGCGGGGTTTTCGACAGTTGTTCGGTGGACATGCGTGGCTCCTTGAAAGTTTGAGTTTGGGGGCATGGGGCTAGATTTAGATCAAGATCAAAAGCCCCTCACCCCAGCCCTCTCCCGGAGGGAGAGGGGGCTAAGTGCGGTCCTCTCCCAAAGGGAGAGGACATAAATCAGCATTCGATGATGTTGACTGCCAGACCGCCACGGGCGGTCTCTTTGTATTTGCTTTTCATGTCGGCGCCGGTCTGGCGCATGGTGCGGATGACTTTGTCGAGGGAGACGAAGTGTTGTCCGTCGCCACGCATGGCCATGCGCACCGCGTTGATCGCTTTCACCGAGCCCATGGCATTGCGCTCGATGCACGGCACCTGCACCAGCCCGCCAATCGGGTCGCAAGTCAGGCCGAGGTTGTGTTCCATGCCGATTTCCGCCGCGTTCTCGACTTGCTGCACGCTGCCGCCGAGCACTTCACACAACGCGCCGGCGGCCATCGAGCAAGCCACGCCGACCTCACCCTGACAGCCGACTTCGGCGCCGGAGATCGAGGCGTTTTCCTTGTACAGAATGCCGATCGCGGCGGCGGTCAGCAGAAAGCGCACCACGCCGTCATCGTTCGCACCGGGGATAAAGCGCATGTAGTAATGCAACACCGCCGGGATGATGCCCGCCGCGCCGTTAGTCGGCGCGGTGACCACGCGGCCGCCGTTGGCGTTTTCTTCGTTGACGGCGAGGGCGTAGAGGTTGACCCAGTCCAGCACCGACAGCGGATCGCGCAGGGCCGATTCCGGGTTCTTGCACAGTTGTCGATGCAGCGCTGCCGCCCGGCGTTTGACCTTCAGCCCGCCCGGCAAAATGCCTTCGTTGCGACAGCCAGCGGCAACGCAGTCCTGCATCACTTGCCAGATTTTCAGCAGACCGGCGCGGGTTTCCGCTTCAGGGCGCCAGGCACTTTCATTGGTCAGCATCACCTGGCTGATGGACAGACCGTAGGTAGCGCAATGGCCGAGCAAGTCCTTGGCACTTTTGAACGGGAAGGTCAGCAGTGTCGCGTCTTCGACGATGCGGTCGGCACCGGCGGCATCTTCATCAACGACGAAACCACCACCGACCGAGTAGTACTCGCGGCTGCGGATCTGAATGCCCGCCGCATCGAAGGCGCGAAAGATCATGCCGTTGGGGTGGTAGGCCAACGGCTTGCGGATCATCGCCAGGTGTTCTTTCTCGTTGAAGGCAATGCTGTGTTCGCCGAGCAGGTTCAGCCGGCCATTGCCGCGAATCTCCTGCAGGCGCGCGGCGACGGTTTCGGTGTCGACGGTGTCCGGGTGTTCGCCCTCCAGGCCGAGCAGCACGGCTTTGTCGCTGCCGTGACCCTTGCCGGTGGCGCCGAGCGAGCCGTACAGCTCGACTTTGACGGTGCTGGTGGCCGACAACAGGTCATCGCGGCGCAGGCCTTCGGCGAAGCGCGCAGCGGCGCGCATCGGGCCGACGGTGTGGGAGCTGGAAGGGCCGATGCCAATCTTGAACAGGTCGAACACGCTTAACGACATGAGTGGTTCTCCGGTTTCTTGTTATAGGAATTGGCGGAATATCAGGCAGGTTACATTCCCCTGTAGGAGCTGCCGAAGGCTGCGATCTTTTGATCTTGATTTTTTAACAGCAAGATCAAAAGATCGCAGCCTTCGGCAGCTCCTACAGGGAAGGAGCGGGGCAGGTAAAACTGCCCCTCCTTCGGTTAAGCGTAGCTTTCGATCGACGGGCAGGCGCAGACCAGGTTGCGGTCACCGAACACGTTGTCGACACGACCGACCGGCGGCCAGTATTTGCCTTCGATCAACGACGCTACCGGATAAACGGCCTGCTCGCGGCTGTACGGGTGGGTCCACTCGCCGACCAGCTCCGCCGCTGTGTGTGGAGCGTTTTTCAGCGGGTTGTCGTCCTTGTCCAGCGTGCCGTTTTCCACCGCGCGGATTTCTTCGCGGATGCGGATCATGGCGTCGCAGAAGCGGTCCAGTTCTTCCTTGGATTCACTTTCGGTCGGCTCGATCATCAGCGTACCGGCGACCGGGAACGACATGGTCGGGGCGTGGAAGCCGAAATCGATCAAGCGCTTGGCAACGTCATCGACGCTGATGCCGCTGCTGTCTTTCAGTGGACGCAGGTCGAGGATGCATTCGTGCGCCACCAGCCCGTTGCTGCCGGTGTACAGCACTGGATAGTGCTCTTCGAGGCGACGGGAAATGTAGTTGGCATTGAGGATCGCCAGTTGCGAAGCACGCTTCAGACCGGCGCCGCCCATCATGCGAATGTACATCCAGGTGATCGGCAGAATGCTCGCGCTGCCGAACGGTGCTGCGCAGACCGCACCTTCCTTGCGTTGCATCTGGCCGTGACCCGGCAGGAACGGGGTCAGGTGCGACTTGACGCCGATCGGGCCGACGCCCGGGCCGCCACCGCCGTGCGGAATGCAGAAGGTTTTGTGCAGATTCAGGTGGCTGACATCGCCGCCGAACTTGCCCGGTGCGCAGAGGCCGACCATCGCGTTCATGTTGGCGCCGTCGATGTACACCTGGCCGCCGTTGTCGTGAATGATGCCGCAGATTTCGCGGATACCTTCCTCGAACACGCCGTGGGTCGACGGGTAGGTGATCATCAGCGCGGCGAGGTGTTCGCGGTGCTCGATGGCTTTGGCGCGCAGGTCTTCGATATCGACGTTGCCGCGCGCATCGCACGCGGTCACCACCACGCGCATGCCAGCCATGTTGGCGGTGGCCGGGTTGGTGCCGTGGGCCGACGACGGGATCAGGCAGATGTCGCGGCGCTCGTCGCCACGGCTCTGGTGGTACGCGCGAATCGCCAGGAGGCCTGCGTACTCACCTTGCGAACCGGCGTTGGGTTGCAGCGAGATCGCGTCGTAACCGGTGGCGGCGCAGAGCATCGCTTCCAGTTCGTCGGTCAGTTGCTGGTAGCCGGCGCTCTGCGCAGCCGGAGCGAACGGGTGCAGGGCGCCGAATTCGGCCCAGGTCACCGGGATCATTTCGCTCGCGGCGTTGAGTTTCATGGTGCACGAGCCCAACGGGATCATCGTGCGATCCAGTGCCAGGTCCTTGTCCGCCAGTTTGCGCAGGTAGCGCATCAGCTCGGTTTCCGAGTGATAACGGTTGAACACCGGGTGGCTGAGGATCGGCGACTGACGTACCAGCGCCGCCGGGATGGTGCTTTGCACCGACGCGGCCAGCGCAGCGAAGTCCGGCAGGGTCTTGCCGTCGGCGAACAGCCCCCATAGGGTTTCGATGTCAGCCTGGGTGGTGGTTTCGTCCACCGACAGGCCCAGACGCTCGGCATCGATGACTCGCAGGTTGATCTGCGCGGCATGCGCCTTGTCGTGCAGCGCGGCGGTGTGTGCGCCGGTGGCTACGGTCAGGGTGTCGAAGAAGCTTGTCTGCTCGACTTTAGCGCCCAGTGCGCTCAGGCCCTTGGCCAGAATCGCGGTCAGGTGATGCACGCGGTTGGCGATCTGGGTCAGGCCTTTCGGACCGTGGTACACGGCGTACATGCTGGCGATGTTGGCCAGCAGCACTTGCGCGGTGCAGATGTTCGAGGTGGCCTTCTCGCGGCGGATGTGTTGCTCGCGGGTCTGCATCGCCAGACGCAGGGCCGGCTTGCCGAAACGGTCAACCGAAACACCGACCAGGCGGCCCGGCATGTCACGCTTGAACGCATCCTTGGTGGAGAAGTAAGCCGCGTGCGGGCCACCGAAGCCCAGCGGCACGCCGAAGCGTTGCGCGGAACCGATGGCGACGTCGGCGCCGAACTCGCCCGGAGCGGTCAGCAAAGTCAGGGCCAGCAGGTCGGCAGCGACCGCCACCAGCGCGTTGGCGGCGTGGAAGCGCTCGGTCAGTTCGCGGTAGTCGAACAGGTCACCGTTGCTCGCCGGGTATTGCAGCAGCGCGCCGAAGAATGGCGTGACGTCACTCAGTTCACGCTCATCGCCGACCACCACTTCGATGCCCAGCGGCTCGGCACGGGTGCGCAGCACGTCGAGGGTTTGCGGGTGGCTGTGGATCGAGGCGAAGAACTGGTGGCTGCCCTTGTTCTTGCTCAGGCGCTTGCAGAAGGTCATGGCTTCGGCAGCGGCGGTGGCTTCGTCGAGCAGGGAAGCGTTGGCGATCGGCAGGCCGGTGAGGTCGCTGATCAGGGTCTGGAAATTCAGCAGCGCTTCGAGACGGCCCTGGGAAATTTCCGGCTGGTACGGGGTGTAAGCGGTGTACCAGGCCGGGTTTTCCAGCAGGTTGCGCAGGATCGGCGACGGCGTGTGGCAGTTGTAGTAGCCCTGGCCGATGTAAGTCTTGAACAGTTGGTTTTTGCCGGCGATCGATTTGATCATCGCCAGGGCATCGGCTTCGCTCAGGCCGTCGTCCAGGCCGAGCACGCTGGTGCCCTTGATGCTTTCCGGGATGACGCTGGCGCTCAGCGCTTCGAGCGAGTCGAAGCCGAGGCTGTTGAGCATGGCTTGCTCGTCACCGGCGCGCGGGCCGATGTGACGGGCGATGAATTCGTTGGCAGTGCCGAGGTTTACTTGGGTCATGTCGTTACTCCTCAGGCTTCGGCTTGGGCTTTGATCAGGCGGTCGTAGGCGTCTTGATCGAGCAGTTTCGCTACAGCCGAGGCATCGCTTGGCTGGAAGCGGAAGAACCAGCCTTCGCCCAGCGGATCTTCGTTGACCAGTTCGGGGCTGCCGTCCAGTGCCGGGTTCACTTCCACGACTTCACCATCGAGCGGCATGTACACGCCGCTGGCGGCTTTCACCGATTCCACGGTGGCGGCTTCAGCGCCTTTTTCGTAAGCCTGCAGCTCAGGCAGTTGCACGAACACCACGTCGCCCAAAGCGTTCTGCGCGAATGCGGTGATGCCGACAGTAACGCTGCCGTCAGCTTCGGTGCGCAGCCATTCGTGATCTTCAGTAAAACGCAACTCGCTCATGGAAACTCCTAAGGGGGCCAGACTCGTCTGGTGGACGCGGTGGAAGGCTTGGGCACAAAGCCCTGATTTTATGAGCGGTTACTAAGCAAGAACGCGGCCATCTTGGATTTATCTATATAAATCAGATAGTTATATGTTTTCAAAAGTGATCGGAATTGAATGGCTGTAGCGAAATCGCTACAGCTTGGGGCGGGGAAAAAAGCTGATGCGGATCAAAGCCTTGCACAGCGGTGATTGGCGGCGGGTGTAGCGATATCGTTCCGCTGTAGCGCTTTCAGTACAGATGGAGGTCGGTTTTTACTGCTGAAATGCAAATCTTGAACGTTGTTGCTCAACTGTAGGAGCTGCCGCAGGCTGCGATCTTTTGATTTTGTTTTTTAAGATCAAGATCAAGATCAAAAGATCGCAGCCTGCGGCAGCTCCTACGGGGGATTTTGTGGTGGTTCAGGGTTTGTTGGGGATGCCGTATTTGCGCAGGCGATGGGCGATTGCGGTGTGCGAAGTCTGCAGGCGGCTGGCCAGTTGGCGGGTCGAGGGATAGCTGACGTAGAGTTTTTCCAGCAGCGATTTTTCGAAGGACTCGACGGCTTGTTCAAGGCTGTCGACGTCGCTGTCGGTCTGACGCGCCACCGAGGTGCCGGCGATGTCGAGATCACCAATATCGACCAGGCTGCTTTCGCAGATCGCCGCCGCGCGAAAGATCACGTTCTGCAGTTGCCGCACGTTGCCCGGCCAGCGGTTGCCGAGCAGCGCTGGATAGGTACCGGGCGCAAGGCGACAGACCGGGCGCTGAATCTGCGCACACGCCTGCTGCATGAAGTAACGCGCCAGCAACAGAATGTCCTGACCTCGCTCACGCAGCGGCGGCACTTCAACGTTGAGCACGTTGAGGCGGTAGAACAGGTCTTCGCGGAACAGACCTTCGCTGACCATTTTTTCCAGGTCGCGGTGGGTCGCGCTGAGGATCCGCACGTTGACCTTCACCTCGCGATCACCGCCCACCCGGCGGAAGCTGCCGTCATTCAGAAAGCGCAGCAGTTTGGCCTGCAAGTACGGCGACATCTCGCCAATCTCGTCGAGAAACACCGTGCCCTGGTTGGCCAGTTCCATCAGCCCCGGTTTGCCGCCACGCGCCGCGCCGGTGAAGGCGCCGGGGGCGTAGCCGAACAGTTCGCTCTCGGCGAGGTTCTCCGGCAGGGCCGCGCAGTTCAAGGCGAGAAACGGCGCACTGTGTCGCGCACTGATCGCGTGACAGGCGCGGGCCACCAGTTCTTTGCCGGTGCCGGTTTCGCCTTGAATCAGCAGCGGCGCATCAAGCGCTGCGACTCGTTGCGCGCGGGCCTTCAGCGTGCGGATCGCCGGGGATTCGCCGAGCAGCGCATCGAAGCCTTCGGCGTGGTCATGGTGCAATGCCGAGAGCTGTTCACCGATGCGGTTCGGCTGATAAAGGGTCAGCAGCGCGCCGGCGTCGGTGATCGGTGTGGCGTCGAGCAGCAGGGTCTGGCCATTGACGGTGATCTCACGCAGCGGCAGGCGGAAGCCTTGTTCGAGCAGGGTTTCCAGCAGACCGGGATCGTTGAACAGTTCCGAGACACTTTCCCCCGCCGGTTCACGCCCGTACAGCGCGATCAGTGCCGGGTTGGCCAGCAGCACCTTGCCGGCGCTATCGAGGGCGAGTACCGGATCGGTCATCGCCGCGAGCAACGCATCGAGCTGCAGGTGCCGGCGCTGACCAGGGAGGATGTCGACCACCACCACGGCCTCCACGCCGCGCACCCGGAACAACGCATCTTTGAGTTCTTCGAGCACTTGCGGGCTCAAGGTCGGTGCATCGATGTAGACGTTGGGCGGGATCATCTCCACCGCATCCAGATTGAGATTGCGCCCACCGAGGATAGCCAGGACTTCCTGGGTGATGCCGACGCGGTCGATGAAGCTGACGTGGATACGCATGGGGGCGGTTCAGTGATCTGAGGTGCGGAGGGTGGCAAGTATGCCTTGATGGGGGACTGGGGTGAAATCTTGAGATTGTTGTCGTGCTGGAGATCTACCCCTCACCCCAGCCCTCTCCCCAGAGGGGCGAGGGGGAAAGGGAGCAGATTGGGGGCTTTTCAAAACTTGAGTTCGGCTCGCTGTTTCAGGTCGGTGTACCTTGAGCGAGCAACTCGGTCAGTCCCCTCTCCCTCCGGGAGAGGGTTAGGGTGAGGGGGCTTTTGGGGTTACTCGAAATGCTCGGGATTGACCGGATCTCCGGATTGCATATTCAACTTCTGCCGGATGTCCTCAAACATCAGATCGTAATGTTTGTGCACCGAACCGATCTGGCTGTGAGCCTTTGGAATCCCGTATTTCTCGGCAATCCGGGTCACGTCGCGGGCGAAGTTGTAAGCCTCTTCCTTGGGCAGGAAAAACGCTTCCTTCATGTCCTTGCCCTGCATATTGCCGTGCAGGGTGAACTGTATCCCTTTGCCTTTTTGCGGATCGGTGAACACTTCATAGTCGAGGCACAGGTCGTAACTGACGTCATCTGGCGTCAACGCATGTCGCTCGATGTGCAAATGACCGGGGTTGAATATGGCCATGGGTTTCTCCTGATCAAGGCATGGGAGAAGGGCAGACCCTGGGCCTGCCCTTGAGTTTCTAATTATCGATAGCTGATGCCCGGCTTCGCCGTGCTGACGCGTGTGCCGGCAGTGCCCTGGACGATCGCTTCGATGTCCGCGAGCGAACCGATCACCGCGACCTTGCCAGTATGGCGCGCGAATTCGCAGGCTGCCTGCACCTTCGGCCCCATGGAGCCGGCGGCGAAACCGAGGCGCTCCAGTTCATCCGGATGCGCTTCGGCGATGGCTTTCTGCGACGGCTTGCCGTAGTCGATGAACGCCGCATTGACGTCGGTGGCGATCACCAGCAAATCGGCCTCCAGTTGCTCGGCGAGCAGCGACGAGCACAGGTCTTTGTCGATCACCGCCTCGATGCCCTTGAGGTTGCGGTGCTCGTCGTACATGGTTGGAATGCCGCCGCCACCCGCACAAATCACGATGCTGCCCTTGTCCAGCAGCCACTTGATCGGGCGGATCTCGAAGATGCGTTTCGGCCGTGGACTGGCCACCACACGGCGGAACTTGTCGCCGTCCGGAGCGATGGCCCAGCCTTTTTCAGCAGCGAGTTTTTCCGCTTCAGCCTTGTCGTAGACCGGGCCGATCGGTTTGCTCGGGTTCTGGAAGGCCGGGTCCTTGGCGTCGACTTCAACCTGGGTCAGCAGCGTGGCGAACGGCACTTCGAAGTCCAGCAGGTTGCCCAGTTCCTGTTCGATGATGTAGCCGATCATGCCTTCGGTTTCGGCACCGAGCACGTCCAGCGGGTAAGGGGTGACGGAGGTGTAGGCCGCCGCTTGCAGCGACAGCAGGCCGACTTGCGGGCCATTACCGTGGGCGATGACCAGTTGGTTGCCTGGATGGATCTTGGCGATTTGCTCGGTGGCGATGCGGATATTGGCGCGCTGGTTGTCAGCGGTCATCGGCTCGCCACGACGGAGCAGGGCGTTACCGCCCAGAGCTACGACGATACGCATAATGCAATCCTTTAAGAATTCGATGACCCTGTAGGAGCTGCCGAAGGCTGCGATCTGTTGATCTTGATCTTGATCTTGATCTTGAAAAACAAAATCAAAAGATCGCAGCCTTCGGCAGCTCCTACAGGTCAGTGGTTGATCAGGAAATCCCGATCAGCTGTTACAGATCAGCCAGGGTCGAGACCAGAATCGCCTTGATCGTGTGCATGCGGTTTTCCGCTTGCTCGAAGGCGATGCAGGCGGGCGACTCGAACACGTCGTCGGTCACTTCAATGCCGTTGGCCAGGTGCGGATACTGCTCGGCGATCTGTTTGCCGACCTTGGTATCGCTGTTGTGGAACGCCGGCAGGCAGTGCATGAACTTGGTGCGCGGGTTGCCGGTGGCTTTCATCAGCTCTTTGTTGACCTGGTACGGCAGCAGTTGCTGGATACGTTCGGCCCATGCCTCAACCGGCTCGCCCATCGACACCCAGACGTCGGTGTGGATGAAATCGACGCCTTTGACTGCGGCTTTCGGGTCTTCGGTCAGGGTGATGCGTGCGCCGGATTCTTCCGCGTATTTCTTGCAGCGATCGACCAGATCGTCATGCGGCCACAGGGCTTTCGGCGCGCAGATGCGCACGTCCATGCCGAGCTTGGCGCCGACCAGCAGCAACGAGTTGCCCATGTTGTTGCGCGCATCGCCGAGGTAGGCATAGCTGATTTCGTGGATCGGCTTGTCGGCATGTTCCCGCATGGTCAGCACGTCGGCGATCATTTGCGTTGGGTGATATTCATCGGTCAGGCCGTTGAACACCGGCACCCCGGCGAACTTCGCCAGCTCTTCGACGATTTCCTGTTTGAAGCCACGGTACTCGATGGCGTCGTACATGCGACCCAGCACGCGGGCCGTGTCTTTCATGCTTTCCTTGTGACCGATCTGCGACGAGTTCGGGTCGATGTAGGTGACGTTGGCGCCTTGGTCGTACGCCGCCACTTCGAACGCGCAACGGGTGCGGGTCGAGGTTTTTTCGAAGATCAGGGCGATGTTGTTGCCCTTGAGGTGTTGCTGCTCGGTGCCGGTGTACTTGGCGCGTTTCAGATCGCGGGACAGGTCGAGCAGGTAACGCAGCTCGCGTGGGGTGTGGTGTTCCAGGCTGAGCAGGTTACGGTTGTGGATGTTAAAAGCCATGATGGATCTCCTTCGGTGTCGGTTATCCCCCTGGCCACGCTTTGTAAGTCGCGGCCAAGGCTCAGAGGTTTAGTAATCGATTGGGTCGCGGATGATCGGGCAGGTCATGCAGTGGCCGCCGCCGCGACCACGACCGAGTTCGCCGGCGCTGATGGTGATGACCTCCACGCCCGCCTTGCGCAGCAGGGTGTTGGTGTAGGTGTTGCGGTCGTAGCCGATGACCACGCCCGGTTCCACGGCCACCACGTTGTTGCCGTCGTCCCATTGCTCGCGTTCGGCGGCGAAGCTGTTGCCGCCGGTTTCCACCACGCGCAGCTTCGGCAGGTTTAGCGCAGCGGCAACAGTGTCGAGGAAGCTGCCTTCTTCGCGGCGAATGTCGATGCCGCCCTGTTTGCTTTCGTCAGGGCGCAGGGTGAAAGCGACGATCTGGTTGACCACTTCCGGGAAAATCGTCACCAGGTCGCGGTCGCAGAAACTGAACACGGTGTCCAGGTGCATCGCGGCGCGGGACTTCGGCAAGCCGGCGACGATGACTTTTTCCACGGCTTTGTTCTTGAACAGGTTCAGTGCCAGTTGGCCGATCGCCTGACGCGACGAGCGTTCGCCCATGCCGATCAACACCACGCCGTTGCCGATTGGCATCACGTCGCCGCCTTCGAGGGTCGAGCTGCCGTGATCCTTGTCCGGATCGCCGTACCAGATTTCGAAATCGGCATTGGTGAACTGTGGGTGGAATTTGTAGATGGCGGTGGTCAGCAGGGTTTCCTGGCGACGCGCCGGCCAGTACATCGGGTTCAGCGTCACGCCACCGTAGATCCAGCAAGTGGTGTCACGGGTGAACTGAGTGTTGGGCAGCGGCGGCAGGATGAAGCTGGAGTGGCCGAGGAAGTCGCGGAACATCTGGATGGTCTTGCCACCGAAGCTGTCCGGCAGATCATCTGCGGATACGCCGCCAATCAGGTATTCGGCGATGTGTCGCGGTTCAAGGCTTTTCAGCCAGGATTTCACTTCGCTGATCAGACCCAGGCCCACCGAGTCGGCGGTGACCTTGCGCTCGAGAATCCAGTCCAGCGCTTCCGGGATGGCGACGATGTCGGTCAGCAGGTTGTGCATTTCCAGCACGTCGATCCCGCGTTCACGCATCTTGGTCACGAAGTCGAAGTGGTCGCGCTTGGCCTGGGCGACCCAGAGCACGTCGTCGAACAGCAGTTCATCGCAGTTGTTCGGGGTCAGGCGCTGATGGGCCAGACCTGGGGAGCAAACCATGACTTTGCGCAGTTTGCCGGCTTCGGAGTGGACGCCGTACTTAACTTTTTCCGTGGTCATTGCAGTGATCCTCCAGATTACAAATCAAGGGTTACAAGGTCAGGAAGCCGTCGTAGAGACCGTAGGCAGCCACCAGGGCACCCACGACCACTGCGGCGAAAATCAGCTTCTCGACGTTAGTGAAAATCGGTTGTTTGAGTTCCAGCTTGGCCTTGGCGAACAGGATCGCGCCGGGTGCGTAGAGCAGGGCCGAGAGCAGCAGATACTTGACCCCGCCGGCATACAGCAGCCACACCGCGTAGATCAGCGCGATGCCGCCGATAATCAGATCCTTGCGTCGTTCGGCCGCGAAGCCTTCGTAGCTTTCGCCGCGTACCGCCAGCAGCAGGGCATAGGCCGCCGACCACAGGTACGGCACCAGAATCATTGAGGTGGCGAGGTAGATCAGCGACAGGTAAGTGCTGGCCGAGAACAGGGTGATGATCAGGAACAGCTGGACCATCGCGTTGGTCAGCCACAGGGCGTTGACCGGTACGTGGTTGGCGTTCTCCTTGCGCAGAAACTCGGGCATGGTGTGGTCTTTGGCGGCGGCGAACATGATCTCCGCACACAGCAGCACCCACGACAGCAGCGCGCCCAGCAGCGAGATGATCAGACCGACGCTGATCAGCACCGCGCCCCAATGACCGACCACGTGCTCAAGCACGGCGGCCATCGACGGGTTCTGCAGTTTGGCCAGTTCCGGCTGGGTCATGATGCCCAGCGACAGCACGTTGACCAGCACCAGGAACAGCAGCACGGTGATGAAACCGATGACGGTGGCCTTGCCGACGTCCGAGCGTTTTTCCGCCCGCGCCGAGAAGATGCTCGCGCCTTCAATGCCGATGAACACCCACACGGTGACCAGCATCATGTTGCGCACCTGGTTCATCACGCTGCCCAGATCCGGGTTTTTCACGCCCCAGATGTCAGCGGTGAAGATGTCCAGTTTGAAGGCGAAGATCGCGATCAATACGAACAGCAGCAGCGGCACGACTTTGGCGACGGTGGTCACCAGGTTGATGAACGCCGCTTCCTTGATCCCGCGCAGCACCAGAAAGTGCACGGCCCACAGCAGCACCGAGGCGCCGATGACGGCGGCCACCGTGTTGCCTTCGCCGAAAATCGGAAAGAAATACCCGAGGGTGCTGAACAACAGAACAAAGTAACCCACGTTGCCCAGCCAGGCACTGATCCAGTAACCCCAGGCGGACGAGAAACCCATGTAATCGCCGAATCCGGCCTTGGCGTAGGCGTAGACACCGCCGTCCAGGTCAGGCTTGCGATTGGCGAGGGTTTGAAAGACAAAAGCGAGGGTGAGCATGCCGACAGCGGTGATGGCCCAGCCAATCAGTACCGCGCCGACGTCGGCGCTGGCGGCCATGTTTTGTGGCAAAGAGAATATCCCGCCACCAATCATTGAGCCGACTACCAAGGCAACCAGTGCACCTAGTCGTAGTTTTCCGGGAGCTTCAGACATTGCATGACTCCATTGCAGGAGAGAAGAGTTCACAGCGTAGATCTGTTGTCTGTTCAATCAGCTGACATAGATCAGTGCATGGCCACATTCCATTGTTAATGAATGACTTAAGAAACAACTGGAGGCATAACGCTATCGCTTGGAAAGCCCGTCCTAGAGGCTTTTGCCTGATGTGGTTGGGAATTGGTCTTATTACTTTAGAGTTATCACGCTAGTTCCTTTTCAGCTTTTGGCAAATTTTGGGCATCTGTTTTCAGTACAGAATTGATTTATTAGGATTCGCGCACAAAACTGTCTTAGCGTGCTAGGCGTTAGCGTCAGTCGCTATATATAAACGGGTGTTAGTCGGCATTACCTGATAAACGTCATCTGGTATCAGGCGTTTAGTTAATAGTTGTTACAAATGAATGAAGGGAGACAAGAATGTCGCAACCGACGCAAAAGCTGCGACTGGGTGCGTTGATCGCCCTGGTGGTGGGTTCAATGATTGGCGGGGGGATTTTTTCCCTGCCGCAGAACATGGCGGCCCGCGCCGATGCCGGGGCGATCCTGATCGGCTGGGGGATTACCGCCATCGGCATGTTGACCCTGGCGTTCGTGTTCCAGACCCTGGCCAATCGCAAGCCCGAACTGGACTCCGGGGTCTACGCCTACGCCAAGGCCGGGTTTGGTGACTACATGGGGTTTTCCTCGGCCTGGGGTTACTGGATCAGCGCGTGGCTGGGCAACGTCGGTTATTTCGTACTGTTGTTCAGCACCCTCGGTTACTTCTTCCCGGTATTCGGTCAGGGCAATACGCCGATCGCCATCGGCTGCGCGTCGGTGCTGTTGTGGGCGGTGCATTTTCTGGTGATGCGCGGGATCAAGGAGGCGGCGTTCATCAATCAGGTGACCACGGTCGCCAAGATCGTGCCGCTGATCATGTTCATCGTCATTGCGGCAGTGGCGTTCAAGGCCGACATCTTCACCCGCGACATCTGGGGGCGCAGCAACCCGAGCTTCGGCGGGGTGATGGATCAGGTGCGCAACATGATGCTGGTGACGGTGTTCGTGTTCATCGGCATCGAGGGTGCCAGCGTGTATTCGGCGCGGGCGGAGAAACGTACCGACGTCGGCCGCGCCACGGTGATCGGTTTTCTCGGCGTGCTGGCGCTGTTGGTGCTGGTCAACGTGCTGTCGCTGGGGATCATGAGCCAGCCCGAACTGGCCAAGTTGCAGAACCCTTCGCTGGCGGCGGTGCTGGAACACATCGTCGGGCCATGGGGCGCGTTGCTGATCAGCCTCGGTCTGGCGGTTTCCTTGCTCGGCGCGTTGTTGTCGTGGGCGCTGCTCTGCGCGGAAATCCTGTTTGCCACGGCCCGGGACAAGACCATGCCGGCGTTCCTGAAAAAGGAAAATGCCAACCATGTGCCGGTCAATGCGCTGTGGCTGACCAACGTGATGATCCAGATTTTTCTGCTGATCACGCTGTTTTCCGCCGGTACCTACACCAGCCTGATCTACCTCGCCTCGTCGATGATTCTGGTGCCGTACCTGTGGTCGGCGGCGTACGCGGTGTTGCTCAGCGGACGTGGCGAAACCTACGAACATGCCTCGGCCGAACGCACCAAGGATCTGCTGATCGGCGGCATCGCCCTGTGCTACGCGGTGTGGTTGTTGTATGCCGGCGGGGTGAAATACCTGCTGCTGTCGGCGTTGCTGTATGCGCCGGGGGTGGTCCTGTTCGCCAAGGCCAAGCATGAGCAGGGCGAGCCGCTGTTCACCCCTGTCGAGAAAGGTATTTTCGCCTGCGTGCTGATCGGCGCAGGGCTGGCGGCGTATGGTTTGTACAGCGGGGTGTTGTCGTTGTGAGGTTGACGCTCGCCTTTCGGTGATCCGGATTATGTGTTGTCAGTTGTTGCCACATCGCTGGCAAGCCAGCTCCCACAGTGTTCGTGTCGAGCACAGAGTGTGTGAACACCTCTGAACCTGTGGGGGCTGGCTTGCCAGCGAAGAGGTCTCCATGGTTTCACCACAACGGGCGATGTGAACCCAGTTCGGTGGCCGGCAACGCCCACTGCAGTGGCGTTCCGCTGATCTGCACCGGCGCCAGCAAGCGGTGCGCCGGCCCCCACGGGGTCTGCTCCACTCGCGAGTCTTGATCCTGTTTATCCTCGAAGCGTAACGCTTCGCTCGTTCCTGGTTCGTGCTCGATCAACAGCCTGGCGGTACGCGCCAGCGACAAGCGCGCCGAGCCACCGCGGCCAGTCTTCAAACGCTCCGTCAAAAGCCGGATCGCACTCGCCGCCATCAGATAACCGGTTGCATGGTCCAGCGCCTGCACCGGCAGCGGCGTTGGTTTGTCCGCGTGCTTCCAGCGCTGCCCGGCCTCGGCGATGCCGCTGCTCATTTGCACCAAGCTGTCGAAACCGCGCCGGTTGCGCCATGGGCCGCTCCAGCCGTAGGCGTTGAGACTGACGTCGATCAGCCCCGGCGCCAGTTGTCGGCGGCGCTCGGTGCCGAAACCGAGGTGTTCCAAGGCATCGGCACGGTAGCCATGTATGAGGATGTCGGCGTCCTTCAACAGGTTTTCGAACAGTGCACGATCGGCCGGTTGCTGCAGATCCAGTCGCGTACAGCGTTTGCCCAGGGTCATGTCAGGGATGACGCCCGGCTCGTTCCAGCTCGGCGGATCGATGCGCAGCACGTCGGCACCGAAGCCCGCGAGAAAACGGCTGGCGGTGGGGCCGGCGAGCACGCGGGTCAGGTCGAGCACCTTGAGACCGGCCAGCGGTTGCGCCACCGAGCCTTGCCATGGTTTGAGAATTTCGTCCTGATCGGTGCTGAAGTGCACCAGCGGCTCGGCATTCACTGCCAACCCCTGCGGATGCTGTTGCCACTGCGCCCAACTGCGCATTTCGGCGGCGCAGCCCTTGGCCTCGACCACCGCCTGCTCCAGCTCGGTACTGCTCCATTGCGCGACTTTCGCCGCCATCGCGGCGCGGTCGGCACAGGCACCGAGCACGCTTTCAGCCGCGGCACGGTGATGTGGGGCGTTAGTGTGCAGGCGGATCCAGCCGTCTTCGGTTGCGTAATCGCCGGCAATCGGATCCCACAGCGGCGGTATTTCCCAGCCGATCGGTCGCAACGAGGTGGCAAACCAGAAAGAGGCCAGACGCCGATCCACTTCCACGGCGGGCAAGTGCCCGGTCTGTTGCCGGAGCAGTTCGCTGACGGCCTGACCGGCAGCGCCGATGCTCGCGCAGGCCAGGTCGCTGACGGCGAACGCCGAGGGCAGGGCGCCACTGGCGGTGAACGGAATCGGCGTGTGGGGCAAGCCGAGTGCGGCTTGAATGGACGTGAGTAAATCAGTCATCGAAGGCCCTCCGGGAGAGAGGGCGATGATAGTGCAAAACGCGTGTGGATCAGATGAAACCCAATTGTAGGAGTGAGCCTGCTCGCGATTGCGTCGCATCAGTTATGCATCTGTTAACTGACTCACCGCTATCGCGAGCAGGCTCACTCCTACAGGGGATACGCGCTATGGCGTTAAACGCGGAACTGATCCATCAGCTTCATCTGCTGACTGGCCAGGGCATTGAGCTGGCTGCTGATCGCCGCCGATTCGGTCGCCTGTTCAGTCAGGGTTTCAGTCACGGTACGAATCGCCGAGACGTTGCGGTTGACCTCTTCGGCCACGGCGCTCTGCTGTTCGGCGGCGCTGGCGATCTGCAGGTTCATGTCGCTGATCACCGTCACCGCATCGCTGATCTTGCCCAGTGCGTCCACGGCCTGACGGATCTGCCCGGCGTTGTTGTGCGCCTGGGTCTGGCTCGAATGCATGGTCGCGACCACGCCACGGGTGCCGGTCTGGATGCGCTCAATGACGATGCGGATTTCTTCCACCGAATCCTGAGTGCGCTTGGCGAGGTTGCGCACCTCGTCGGCCACCACCGCGAAACCACGACCGCTTTCCCCGGCGCGGGCCGCTTCGATGGCAGCGTTGAGCGCCAGCAGGTTGGTCTGTTCGGCGATGCTGCGGATCACTTCCAGCACCGAACCGATCTGCTCGCTGTTGACCGCCAGTGCTTCGACTTCGGTCACCGCTTTGCTGACTTCATCGGCCAGTTGATTGATGTCGCGGGTGCTGCGCTCGATGATCGACATGCCGTCCTTGGCCGACTGGTCGGCGCCCTTGGCGGCGTTGGCCGCGTTCGACGCGCTGTTGGCGACGTCGTGGGCGGTGGCGCTCATTTCGTTGGAGGCGGTGGCGACCTGATCGATCTCGCGGAACTGCACCTGCATGCCTTCGCTGGTCTGGCGGGCGATTTCCGAAGACTGATCAGCAGTGCCACGCGCTTCGGTGATGCTCTGTTTGATCTGGGCGATGGTCGGTTGCAGCTTGTCGAGGAAGCGGTTGAACCAGTTCACCAGTTCGCCCAGTTCATCCTTCTTGCTGTAGTTCAGGCGCTGGGTCAGATCGCCTTCACCGCTGGCGATGTTCTTCAGCATCTCGGCGACGCTGTTGATCGGCCGGGTCACGCCCGAGGCGGTGAGCCAGATCAGCAGCAGACCGACCAGACCGGCCACCACCGCCACCAGCAACGCAGTGAGCACACCGGTTTCCTGCGCATCGTCGAGTACCGCTTGCAGCTTGACCGAGTCGGCCAGCAGCACCTGTTTCGGCAAGTCGATGACCACACCCCAGGCCCGCGAGTTGCCAATCGGATCGACCGGATACACCGCGCGAATCAGCTCGCCCTGTTCGAGAATCTTCGGCGTGCCGCTGCTGACCAGTTGCAGCAGGTCCTTGCCGTCGGCGCCGAGGGTATCGCTGATCTTTTTACCGACCTTGGTCGCATCGGAACTGTCGGCAGCGAGCACGCCGCTGCCCGAAACGATCAGCATGTGTCCGGCGTTGTTGAACAGGTTGCGCTGGGAATCCACCGCCGCCGCTTGCAGGGCATCGAGGGCGATGTCGACACCGACCACGCCGATGGCCTTGCCGTCGACGATCAACGGCACGGAAATGGTGGTCATCAACATTTCCTTGGTCCCTACGGTGTCGGCGTACGGGTCGAGCAGGCAGGTACGCTTGTTGTCGCGAGGGCAGGTGTACCAGCTGTTGTACGGCGTGCCGCTGACGCTGAGGGTGGTCTTGGTCATGTCTTCTTCGACCATGATCGTGTTCAGCGCCGAGCCGGCAGCGCGGCTCCAGTAAGTTGCAAAACGCCCGGCTTCGTTGGACTGACGCGCGGCATCGTTGACGAACTCGCTGTCCTTGCCGTCGAGGCCGTTGGGTTCGAAGGCGAGCCAGATGCCGAGCACCTTGTCGTTGCGCTCGAACGCGGTTTTCAGGCTCTGGTTCAACTCTTCACGCAGGGCACCGGCGTCCAGCGAACGCTTGGCGGCCAGTGCGCGCATGTCCTTGATCTGATCGGCCAGCGCGGTGATCACCGTCAGGCTTTCGCCAAAGGTCTTCTGCACCCGCACTGCTTGTTCGGCCGCCTTGGCCTGCAACAGGTTCTGCACACTGGCGGTGAGCATCTTGCTGCTGGAGTCACTGACCAGATCGTCGTTCTGGTTGGTCTGGTAAATGTTCATGCCGACGATCAGCGCAACCACACCCAGCAGGCACAGGCCGGAGAGCAGGACGATTTTCAGGCGAATGGAGAGAGAGTCGAACATGGGGCGATCTCGTGAATGAATGAGCAGGTGGCCACGGGATGAACTACCCGGTTCGCCAAATCCATTCAGCGCCATGCATTGCTCATCGGCGCGCAGCGAGAGCGCATGAGGCGCTTGCCGACGAACGGTCAGCGCTAAACGTTTGCGCAGGGGAATGTGCTGAAAAGGCGATTAATTACAGGGAAGTTTCAGCCTGATGAACGCCGAGGAACTGCTGGTGATGAGGCTTTGTGGTGAGGGGATTTATCCCCGATTGGCTGCGCAGCAGCCACTAATCAGGCATCCGCAGAGTGTCAGTTAAAACTGGTTTTCTGGTTTTGGGCCTGCTGCGCAGTCCATCGGGGCGGTGCGACGTTTCGCTAAATCCCCTCACCACAAAAGCTTATTTGCCAAAAATAGCGGGCGGTCAGGCGGAGGGCGGAATCGCTTCCGGGCGCGACCATATCCACAGATTGCCCAGACTCATCCCGGCAATTGCCAGATACACCGGCCAGCCGTGATCGAGCATTACCAGCATCAACGTCGCGCACAGCAGCATGCTGATCGTGGCGCTGACCTTGGCTTTGCGCGCGATGATCTTGCCGTTGCGCCAGTTGCTCAGGATCGGCCCGAACAGCCGATGGTTTTCCAGCCAGGCACTCAGGCGCGGCGAGCTGCGAGTCGCGGCCCAGGCGGCGAGCAGGATGAACTCGGTGGTCGGCAGGCCGGGCACGACGATGGCGATCAGGCCAATGCCGAGGCTGACGTAGGCCAGCAGGCCGAACAGCAGACGGGCGAGTTTTGAGGTGGCGGGTTGCGGCATGGGCTCGGGGTTGCAGTGAGGCGAATCGGGGATCTTACAGACTTGCGCGACCACCCTGTAGGAGCTGCCGCAGGCTGCGATCTTTTGATGTTGTTTTCAAGATCAAAAGATCGCAGCCTGCGGCAGCTCCTACACGGGGATTTTTGTGTTGTGTCAGGCCGGTTCGGCTTCTGTGGCGTAAGCCTGTTCCAGCAGCACGGTGAAGCGGTTGAACGCGTCGATTGCGCCTTGCTCGACTTCGGCTTCCTCTTCGGCGGTGAACGGCAGGGAATCGAGGGTGCGCACGAAGCTTTTCCAGCCCTCGGCACGGCCGCCTTCCGGTTCACCCAGGTGACGGGCACCAAAGGTTTCGCTCAGCTCCAGCGCCACCGCACGTTTGATCAGGAACGCAGCGCCGAGCTTCGAACCTTCGGAAACAAAGATCCAGCCGAGGGCACGGGCCTTGCTCGGGTTTTTCAGCGCACCGGCCACCGGTGCCGGGATGTCGGTGTCGAGATCCGCCAGGTCAGCCTTGGCCGCATCCGCGCGGCAACGGGCCGGCAGATCCGGGACGATGGCAGCCAGTTCGGCATTGTTATAGAGATCGACCAGTTCCGACTGGAACAGGTACTGCGCGACCACGAAACGCGCGAAGTTGGCGCGGGTTTCGAACGGCGCGTGGGCCTTGACCAAGGCGTCGAGCTTGCTGTGCGGCTCGTGGGTGATCTGGTTCAGGCGTTGTGAACGCAGGGCTTTTTCCGAAGTGGTCATGGGGTGTCCTTGATAAAAGAGGCGCTTGATAACGAGACGAACGGGCAGGTGCCAAACCGTAAAAAAAGCCCCGCGACGCGCTGATCAATGCGCGTCGCAGGGCCGTGCGGTTCAGATGTCCCAGACCAGATTGATCGCGAAGTTGCGGCCCGGCTGGGTCAGGCGATCGAGGTTGGCCGGTTGTGTCACCGAAGCTTCGCCGACGCTGTCGTAACCGCGCACGTCATCCCACAGCCAGTACTTCTTGTCGGTCAGGTTGTAGATGCCGCCGCTGACGGTGACGTCGTCGGTGACTTTGTAATAGCCGGCCAGATCGAGAATGCCGAAGCCCGGGGTCTTGAACTGGCTGCTGACGCCATCCGGCGACTTGAAGTTGCTGTCGTCGACGCGGTCCTTTTTCTTCACCACGGTCCAGCTCAGCAGGCCGCCGTAGTTGTCCTGGTCGTAACCCAGGCCGAATACGCCGGTCAGCGGATTGACGCTGTTGAGCGGCTCGCCGTTGTCGTTGTTGCGACCATAGGCGTAAGCAATCGAGCCTTTGGTGTAGAGGCCTTGTGGCGCGCCGAACGCATCGAGGTTCAGACGACCTTTGACTTCGGCACCCTTGATGGTCGCGTGTTTGATGTTGCTCGATTGGAAGGTCAGCTCGTCGTAGCCGGGAGTGACCGCGTCTTCGTTGATGAAATCGCGGTACTTGTTATAGAACACCGCCACGTCGAACGAGCCTTGCTCGAAGTTGCCGCGCAGGCCGGTTTCATAGCTTTTGCTTTTCTCCGGTTCCAGATTCGGGTTCGGCGCCACGTTGTAGCCGGTGGTGCTGTTTTCGAAACGCCCGTACAGCGCTTTCGCGGTCGGTGTGCGGAAACCTTCGGCGTACTGGCCGTACCAGGTGTAATTGTCGGTCAGGGCGTAGGTCAGGCCGAATTTGGGCGAGACTTTGTGCCAGCTCTTGTTCGCGTCGCTGACCGTGCCGTTGCCGTCGGCGGCCACGGTGTTGAGGAATTCCTGGGTGATGTGCGGCTTGAGCTGGGTGTGGTCGTAGCGCAGGCCCGGCAGGAAGGTCCACTGGTTCCAGCTGATCTGATCCTGGGCGAACAGGCTGTAGGTGTTGATGGTCGGGTCCGGGAAGTCGCTGGATTTTTTCAGCACATCCGCCGCGCTGGTGGCGCCGATGGCGGTGCAGCCACGGCCGACTGCGAGGCACTTGCCGTCGCCGCTGCGCGAGCCGGTGACCTTCTGTTGCTTGATCGTGGTGCCGTAGGTCAGCACGTGATCGGTGTCACCGATGGCGAAGGCCTTGTCCAGTTGCGCATCGAATACCCACTGTTTTTCCTCGTAGACCGTGTCGCGGGTGCGCAGCACCTTACGGGTCATCGGATAGTAGAACTCTTCGGTGCTCTGATCGGTTTTGGCGATCTGGTGATTGAGGCTCCACTTCACGTTATCGGCCAGCAGGCTGTCGAGGGCGAAGTTGTGCTCGAGGCCGAAACGCTCGCGGGTGATGGTGTCGTTGCCGGTACGCCACTGGTACATGCCGCCGGGCAGCATGCTGTTGGGGATGGTCGGGGCGCCATTGAAGTACGGGCCGCCGTAGGCACTTTTCTGATCGGTGTCGCGATCGTCCTTGTACTTCTCGTAGGTCAGCCCCAGGCGCGAACCTTCGTTGTAGTTCCAGCCGATCTTCGCCAGTACGTTGGTGGCCTTGACGTCTTCCGGGTTGGCAGCGGTGCGCGCCAGGCCAGTGCCGTTGTTGCTGCCGTAGGAGTCGGTTTCGTGACCGTCGCGCTGGCTGAAGTGCAGCAAGCCGTCGAACTGCTCGGCACGCCCGGCGACGGTGGCGGATTTCAGCCAGCTCTCATCGGCGGAGCTGTAACCGGTTTTGAAGCGAGCGCCGACGTCTTTGCCGGGCTTGATGATGTCGTCCGGGTCGAGGGTGTAGTAGCTGACGGCGCCGCCGATGGCGTTGCTGCCGTACAGCACCGAGGCCGGGCCACGGAGGATTTCCACGCGTTTGACGATTTCCGGGTCGACGTAATTGCGCTGGGTCTTGGCGTACGGGCCGTTGAAGAAGCCGTCCGGCACTTCGACGCCGTCGACCTGCGTCAGGATGCGGTCGCCGTCGATGCCACGGATGTTATAGCCGCTGATGCCGCCACGCTGGCCGGCGCCGCCGACGGATACGCCCGGCTCGTAGCGCACCAGATCCTTGATGGTGTTGACGTTGTTGCGATCCAGATCCTGGCGGGTCTGCACAGTGACGGTGGCCGGAACGCTATTGACCGACTGTTCCTGGCGGGTGGCGCTGATGGTCACCTGATCCAGATTCAGTGCACCGCTGGAGCTGCGCTTCTCCAGCACCACGTTGTTGTTGCTCAGCTTGCGGAAGCTCAGGTTGGTCCCCACCAACAGGCGCTCCAGGGCTTTTTCCGGCGGCAGCGAACCGCGCACGCCCGGCGACGACACGCCTTGACCCAGTTCTGCCGGCAAGCCGACCTGCCAACCGGTGACACTGGTAAAGGCATTGAGCGCCGACACCAGCGGTTGCTGGCCGATCGAGAACGAATAATCACCCATGTTGCGCGCCGGTTGTTCGCTGGCAGCCATCAGCGGTGCAGTGCCGGCCATGAGGATGGCGGCCGTCAACAGCGACAATACGCGGGAAGGGGAAGCAGTCTGGCGGGTAAGGCGAGAGGACATCGATAGCGCTCCGTGTCGCACGAATCTTTATAGGTGCTGATCCGCCTCCGAAGATGCGAATCAATTGCATTGGCTATAACGAGACGAACGGGGTTTGGCTATCGAGTAAAAATAATTCTCATTTAGTTCAGAATCACCAGCGCGGGGAATTCCTGCAGGCGCGCCGAGGTGATGTGAGCGAGGGAACGCACCACGTCCAAAGGTTGATCAAGGCGATAGTTGCCGGTGACGTTGACGTCGGCCAACTGTTCGTTGGTGTTGATGATCCAGCCCGGGTAGTAGCGGCGCAGTTCGGCCAGCACCTGATTCAACGGGCAGTTCTCGAACACCAGGCGGCCCTGGACCCAGGCCAGATCAGTCGCGGCATCGAGCTTGCCCGGACGATCAAAACCGTTGGGGCCGATGCGGATGCTTTCGCCTGCGCTCAAACGCACTCGCGCATCGTTGTGCGTGGCGCGCAGATCGACATCGCCGCGCTGCACATTGACCTGCGCGACGCCGTCCAGATAGCGCACGGCGAATGCGGTGTCGTGCACGCTGGCCTGCACCGGGCCGGCATCGATTTCCAGCGGCTGAGCACGATTGGCTGCCACCTCGAAAAACGCTTCGCCCTGATACAGCCGCGCCACGCGCTGGCGCTCATTGATGCTGCTGGAGAAGGCCGAATTGGTGTTGAGCAGCACCTTGGAGCCGTCCTCCAGTTGCAGGCGCTGACGCTCGCCGACCACGGTCAGATGATCGGCCTGCAGGCGCATCGGCAGGTTGCTGAAACTGAACAGGCCCAGAATCAGCACCGCAGCGGTGGCCAACGGTTTCCAGTGCGGACGCAACCGCTTGAGAACGGTGACTTTCGCCGGTTTGGCCGCGAGGCTTTGCGCGCACTGGGCGACTTGCGGCCCGTCCCAGATCGCCTGAGCCTTGGCGAACGCCTCTGCATTCAACGGATCGGCCGCCAGCCACGCGTGAAATTGCCGGGTCTGCTCTTCGTCCGCACTGCCGAGCACGATGAGCCAGTCCAGAGCCTGGTCCATTGCACGGGCGGCGTCCTGCGCCGTTGCGGGCGAAGGCGGGCGGTGGGTGTCCGTCACGGTGTGTCCTCGGCAGTGTCTGTGCACGGCTGTTTTTTTAGTGAAGCGTAAAAGTCGGGCAAGGGTAGCAAAGCCCGATGATCAGTGCAGTCGATCCTGAGGATGACAGCAAACGCCTTTGGCCTCAGTCGCCATTCAAGCGCTCGGCGACACCGATGCAGATCGACATGATCAGCTTGAGTTCCTTCTGCACGGTGCTGAGGGACACATTCAATTCGTCGGCGATTTCCTGGTAGCTGTGCCCGTGCAGGCGGCTGAGGATGAAAATCTGCTGCTGGCGGGGGCTGAGTTGACTGAGGCTCACGTTCAGGCGCTCCAGCAATTGTTCGGCGTGGGCGGCGTCTTCGGCGCTGCTGGCGGGTGCGGCGACGCTGTGCACCACGTCCTGTGGCACGTCATCGACCATGGTCCGCGAATGGATCTTGCGCGCACGCAGGTGATCCAGCGCCAGGTTGCGCGCGGTCTGGAACACGAAAGGTTCAAGGTGATCGATGGCGCGTTCGCTCAGCGCCCGCGTGACGCGCAGGTAGGTCTCCTGCAACAGGTCTTCGGCGGTGCTGTGGTTGTTGACCATCCGCTCGATCGTGCGCAGCAGGGATGTGCGCTGAGAGAGGAAGACGTGATTGAAGCGCGATTGACTCACGGGGGAACCTGATCCATTTCTGGCGAATGATAATGCTTATCATCCAGTCGAGTGGTCAAGTGTTGTTTTGAACGAAGCAGACAAATGTAGGAGCTGCCGAAGGCTGCGATCTTTTGATGTTGCTTTTAAAACAAGATCAAAAGATCGCAGCCTTCGGCAGCTCCTACAAGGGGTTGTCGGTTACTCCGCGTTGCAGAGCGCCAGGCAGTTATCCAGCATGCGGTTGGAGAAGCCCCATTCGTTGTCGTACCAGGCCAGCACCTTCAGCAGTTTGCCGCTGGCTTTGGTGTGGTTGGCGTCGAAGATCGACGACAGCGGGTTGTGGTTGAAGTCGCTGGAAACCAGCGGCAACGTGTTGTAACCCAAAATTTTCGAGTGCTGGCTGGCCGCCTTCATCAGCGCGTTGACCTCGTCGGCCGTGGCTTCCTTCTTCAACTGCACAGTCAGATCCACCAGCGACACATTGATCACCGGCACGCGCACGGCCATGCCGGTCAGTTTGCCCGCCAGTTCCGGCAGCACCAGGCCTACCGCTTCAGCGGCGCCGGTCTTGCTCGGAATCATGTTCTGCGTGGCCGAACGCGCGCGGTACGGGTCGGTGTGGTAAACGTCGGTCAGGTTCTGGTCGTTGGTGTAGGCATGAATCGTGGTCATCAGGCCGCTTTCGATCCCCAGTTCGCGGTGCAGCACTTGTGCCACCGGCGCCAGGCAGTTGGTGGTGCACGAGGCGTTGGAGATGATCTGGTGCGACTGGCGCAGAATGTCGTGGTTCACACCGTAAACCACGGTGGCGTCGGCGCCTTTGGCCGGGGCCGAGATGATGACTTTGCGCGCGCCGGCAGTAAGATGCGCAGCCGCTTTGGCGCGGTCGGTGAACAGACCGGTGCATTCGAACACCACATCAATCTTTTCCGCCGCCCATGGCAGTTCGGCCGGGTTGCGAATCGCGCTGACCGCAATACGGTCGCCATTGACCGTCAGGCTTTCGTTGTCATGAGCCACTTCGGCGTCGAATGTGCCATGAACGGTGTCGTATTTGAGCAGATGGGCATTGATGGCGCTGTCGCCCAGATCGTTGATGGCGACGATCTGCAAATCCTGTCGATAGCCTTGGGTATACAGTGCGCGCAGGACATTACGGCCGATGCGGCCAAAACCATTGATTGCGATTCGAAGAGTCATTGAACAGCGCCGCCGTCGTTTTGTTGTTGGAATTACAAGATTATTCGCATAAAAATAGAAAACAAGCCTTTTTAGTGGCAATATTTTGTTTTATCTACAACGAGTGACCTGAATCAACTGGTCCGAATGGTCAAAAAGCCGTCTGTCATTCCAACAACAACGGCGTTTGATCAGCATAGACAATCAGGTCGCCACATCCGTTAGCCTGGAGTTCTACACATGCATCCCCGCGTTCTTGAGGTCACCGAACGGCTTATCGCCCGCAGCCGCGCCACGCGTCAGGCTTACCTTGCACTGATTCGCGGCGCCGCCACCGACGGGCCGATGCGCGGCAAGCTGCAATGCGCCAACTTCGCCCACGGCGTGGCCGGGTGCGGCAGCGAAGACAAGCACAGCTTGCGGATGATGAACTCGGCGAACATCGCCATTGTTTCTTCGTATAACGACATGCTCTCGGCGCACCAGCCGTACGAAGTCTTTCCCCAGCAGATCAAAAACGCCTTGCGCGAAATCGGCTCGGTCGGCCAGTTCGCCGGCGGTACGCCGGCGATGTGCGATGGCGTGACCCAGGGCGAGCCAGGCATGGAGCTGAGCCTGCCGAGCCGTGAGGTGATCGCCATGTCCACGGCGGTCGCGCTGTCGCACAACATGTTCGACGGCGCGCTGATGCTCGGCATCTGCGACAAGATCGTGCCGGGCCTGATGATGGGGTCGCTGCGCTTCGGCCATCTGCCGACGATCTTCGTCCCGGGCGGGCCGATGGTCTCGGGGATTTCCAACAAGGAAAAAGCCGACGTGCGGCAGAAGTACGCCGAAGGCAAGGCGACCCGCGAAGAGCTGCTGGAATCGGAGATGAAGTCCTACCACAGCCCGGGCACCTGCACCTTCTACGGCACCGCCAACACCAACCAGTTGCTGATGGAAGTCATGGGCCTGCACTTGCCGGGCGCCTCGTTCGTCAACCCGAACACCCCGCTGCGTGATGCCCTGACCCGCGAAGCCGCGCATCAGGTGACGCGCCTGACCAAGCAGAACGGCAACTTCATGCCGATCGGCGAAATCGTCGACGAGAAGGCGCTGGTCAACTCGATCGTCGCGCTGCACGCCACCGGCGGCTCGACCAACCACACCCTGCACATGCCGGCCATCGCCATGGCCGCTGGCATCCAGCTGACCTGGCAGGACATGGCCGACCTCTCCGAAGTCGTGCCGACCCTGAGCCACGTCTACCCGAACGGCAAGGCCGACATCAACCACTTCCAGGCCGCTGGCGGTATGTCGTTCCTGATCCGTGAGCTGCTTGAAGCGGGCCTGCTGCACGAAGACGTCAACACCGTGCTTGGCCACGGTCTGAGCCGCTACACCAAAGAGCCGTTCCTCGATAACGGTGAGCTGGTGTGGCGCGAAGGCCCGATCGAAAGCCTCGACGAAAACATCCTGCGCCCGGTTGCCCGTGCATTCTCACCGGAGGGCGGTCTGCGGGTGATGGAAGGCAACCTCGGTCGCGGGGTGATGAAAGTCTCCGCCGTGGCGCTGGAAAACCAGATCGTCGAAGCACCGGCCATGGTGTTCCAGGATCAGCAGGATCTGGCCGATGCGTTCAAGGCCGGTTTGCTGGAGAAGGATTTTGTCGCGGTGATGCGCTTCCAGGGCCCGCGCTCCAATGGCATGCCCGAGCTGCACAAGATGACGCCGTTCCTCGGCGTGCTGCAGGATCGTGGCTTCAAAGTCGCGCTGGTCACCGACGGGCGCATGTCCGGCGCGTCGGGGAAAATCCCGGCGGCGATTCACGTCAGCCCCGAAGCTTATGTCGGTGGTGCTTTGGCGCGGGTGCAAGAGGGCGATATCATCCGCGTCGATGGCGTCAAAGGCACTTTGGAACTCAAGGTCGACGCCGCCGAATTTGCAGCACGTGAACCTGCCAAAGGCCTGTTGGGCAACAACATCGGCAGCGGTCGCGAACTGTTTGGCTTCATGCGTTTGGCCTTCAGCTCGGCGGAGCAGGGCGCCAGCGCCTTCACTTCTGCCCTGGAGACGCTTAATTGAAACTGGCTTTGGTCGGTGATATCGGAGGCACCAACGCGCGGTTCGCGTTGTGGAAAAACCAGCAACTGCAATCGGTTCAGGTGCTGGCGACAGCCGACCACGCCAGCCCGGAAGAGGCGATCAGCCTGTACCTGAGCGGCCTCGGTCTGGCGCCGGGTTCGATCGGTTCGGTGTGCCTGTCGGTGGCGGGGCCAGTGAGTGGTGATGAATTCAAATTCACCAACAATCACTGGCGCCTGAGCCGCACGGCGTTCTGCAAAACCTTGCAGGTCGAGCAACTGCTGCTGATCAACGATTTCTCGGCGATGGCGCTGGGCATGACCCGTTTGCAGCCCGGCGAATTCCGTGTGGTCTGCGAAGGCACGCCGGAGCCTTTGCGCCCGGCGGTGGTGATCGGCCCGGGCACTGGCCTGGGCGTCGGCACCTTGCTCGATATGGGCGAAGGCCGGTTTGCCGCATTGCCGGGGGAGGGCGGTCATGTCGATCTGCCGCTGAGCACTCCACGTGAAACCCAACTGTGGCAGCACATCCACAACGAGATCGGCCACGTCAGTGCGGAAACTGCGCTGAGCGGTGGTGGTTTGCCGCGAGTCTACCGCGCGATTTGCGCAGTGGACGGACATGAGCCAAAGCTTGATACGCCGGAAGCGATCACCGCAGCCGGTCTGGCTGGCGATCCGATCGCGCTGGAAGTGCTGGAGCAGTTCTGCTGCTGGCTCGGTCGTGTGGCGGGCAACAACGTGCTGACCACCGGTGGTCGAGGCGGCGTGTACATTGTTGGCGGGGTGATTCCGCGCTTTGCCGATTTCTTCGTCGAAAGCGGTTTTGCCCGCAGCTTCGCCGACAAGGGCTGCATGAGCGATTACTTCAAGGGCATTCCGGTGTGGCTGGTGACGGCGCCGTATTCCGGGCTTGTCGGCGCTGGTGTGGCACTCGAACAGGTTTGAGACCGAGTCGCTTTCATCGCTGGCAAGCCAGCTCCCACAGGATCGAAGACATCCTCAGGATGTGTACAAGACCTTGTGGGAGCTGGCTTGCCAGCGATGGGGCCAGAACAGACAACAAATTTCCAAGGTTCATCAGGCATAATCCGCCCCAATTCCAACAACAAGGATGCCTTCGAAGTGAGCTCAGTCAACAAGTCGATATTGTTGGTCGATGACGACCAGGAAATACGCGAGTTGCTGGAAACCTACCTGACCCGCGCCGGGTTTCAGGTGCGGGCCACCGCCGATGGCGCCAGTTTCCGCCAGGCACTCAACGAGGCGCCGAGCGATCTGGTGATCCTCGATGTGATGCTGCCCGATGAAGACGGTTTCAGCCTGTGCCGCTGGGTGCGCCAGCATCCGCGCCAGGCGCAGGTGCCGATCATCATGCTCACCGCCAGTTCCGACGAAGCCGATCGGGTAATCGGGCTGGAGCTCGGCGCTGACGACTACCTCGGCAAACCCTTCAGCCCTCGTGAACTGCAAGCCCGGATCAAGGCGTTGCTGCGGCGGGCGCAGTTCGGTCAAGAGCGCAGCGGCAGCGACGTGCTGGCCTTCGACGAGTGGCGGCTGGACATGGTCAGCCATCGGCTGTTTCACACCGACGGCGAGGAAGTGATTCTCTCCGGCGCCGACTTCGCGCTACTGAAGTTGTTTCTCGATCATCCGCAGGAAATCCTCGACCGCGACACCATCGGCAACGCCACCCGTGGCCGTGACCTGATGCCGCTCGACCGCATCGTCGACATGGCCGTCAGCCGCTTGCGCCAGCGCCTGCGCGACACGGAAAAACCGCCGCGACTGATCCGCACCGTGCGCGGCAGTGGCTACCAACTGGCAGCCAATGTGGTTGCCGGCAATGCTCACTGAGTCGCTGCGCCGCCTCGCCAGCAAAGTGCCGGTACCGCGTTCGCTGCTTGGGCGGATGCTGCTGCTGACCTTGTTGGCGGTGTTGTTTGCGCAGACGTTGTCGAGCGTGATCTGGGTCTCGCAACTGCGCGCCACCCAGCTCGAAGGCCTGGTCACCAGCGCCCGCAGCCTCGCCCATTCGATGACCGCCAGCGTCAGCTATTTCCGCTCGTTGCCGGTGGCGTACCGCCCGCTGGTGCTCGACCAGTTGCGCAGCATGGGCGGCACCCGTTTCGTGGTGACGCTCAACGACAAACCGCTGGGTATGGACGTGCTGCCGATCACCCCACGCAAGGCCGCGGTGATTCAAGCGGTGGATGAAGTGCTGCGCCAGTCGCTGGGGCATGACACTGATATTTCGGTGACCTTCGTCAGCCCCGAAGATCTGCGGATCTTCAATGCCGGGCTTAAACTCGATGAGCTGCCGCGCTCGTGGGCACATTATGCGCTGACCCTGGAACCGGTGAATCCGCCGGTGCTGGTCACGCAGATTCAGATGGCGCCGGGCGAATGGCTGTACATCGCCTCGTTGCTGCCCGAACCCTACACCAGCCTTGAAGAGCAAGGCCTGCCGGCGCAGCAGGTGTGGTTCATCGTCCTCACCAGCGGCTTTTTGCTGCTGTTCATCGGCCTGCTGGTGCACTGGCAGAGCCGGCCGCTCAAGCGTCTGGCGCGGGCGGCGCGGGATCTGTCGCTGGGTGCCGATGTCGAGCCGGTGGCCGAGGGCGGTGGCAGTGAAGTGGTGGAAGTGGGCCGTGCGTTCAACACCATGCGCGAACGCATCAGCCGTTACCTGACCGAACGCAGCCAGTTGTTCAGCGCGATTTCCCATGACCTGCGCACGCCGATCACCCGTCTGCGCCTGCGTGTCGAACTGCTCGAAGACGAGAAACTTCAAGCCAAGTTCGGCCGCGATCTGGATGAGCTGGAGCTGCTGGTCAAAGGCGCGCTGCAGTGCGTGAAAGACACCGACATCCACGAGAACATCGAGCCGGTGGATCTCAATCATGTGCTCGATTGTCTGGTGGAGCCGTACCTGGCGCCCAACGGCAATGGCCGCGTTACCCAGCAAGGCAAGGCGCTGGCGGCGTATCCGGGCAAGCCTTTGGCGTTGAAGCGCTGCATCGGCAACCTGATCGACAATGCGCTGAAGTACGGGCAGAACGCGCATCTGCACATCGACGACGATGAGCGCGCATTTGTCCTGCATGTTGACGATGAAGGTCCGGGGGTTCCGGAGCAGCGGCTGGAGCAGGTGTTCGAGCCGCACTTTCGCTTGGCCGGGCAGCAGCAGGGTTATGGTCTCGGTTTGGGCATTGCGCGCAACATTGCCCACAGTCATGGCGGTGAGGTGACGTTGCAGAATTTGCGTGAGGGCGGGTTGCGGGTGACGTTGCAGTTACCGCGTTCAGTAGAATGAAGATCAAAAGATCGCAGCCTTCGGCAGCTCCTACACCGTACTCTGTAGGAGCTGCCGAAGGCTGCGATCTTTTGACTTTGCTTTTCTAATGTCACTGCTTGGTGACAAAACCCGTCCCCTTCGTTACAAGCCCACCCCGGCCCGTTGTTTAGACTGCCCGCAGTCATAACAACAAAAAAGGGTCACTCATGGACACCTTTCACCCAGACTTCAGCAGTTGGCTGAATGCCCCTGCCCACCAGCAATGGCTCGCCGACGAGGGCCTGCGCCTGCTGGCGTTCGCCAAAGCGGCAAAACTGCCCGAGGGTTTCGGCAATCTCGACGAGCGCGGCCGTTTGCCGGCGCACGCGCAAGCTGAAACCATGAACACTGCGCGCATGACCCACAGTTTCGCCATGGCCCATATTCAGGGCTTGCCGGGGTTCGCGGAGCTGGTCGATCACGGCATTGCGGCGCTGCGCGGGCCGTTGCGGGATGCGCTGCACGGCGGCTGGTTTGCGGTCGCCGAACACCGCGATGGCAACACCGGCAAGAACGCCTATCTGCATGCCTTTGTCGCGCTCGCGGCCAGCTCGGCGGTGGTCGCGCAACGTCCCGGCGCCCAGGCGCTGCTGGATGATGCGATCGACATCATCGACACGTATTTCTGGAGCGAAGAAGAGGGCGCGATGCGCGAATTCTTCAATCGCGACTGGCGCGAAGAAGAAGCCTATCGCGGCGCCAACAGCAACATGCACGCCACCGAAGCGTTTCTCGCGCTGGCCGATGTCACCGAAGACCCACGCTGGCTGGTGCGCGCACAACGCATCGTCGAGCGGGTGATCCACGGTCACGCCGCCGCCAATGGCTACATGGTCATCGAACACTTCGACCGCGACTGGCAACCGTTGCGCGAGTACAACCGCGACAATCCCGCTGACGGCTTCCGCCCTTACGGCACCACCCCGGGCCACGGTTTCGAGTGGGCGCGGCTGCTGCTGCACCTCGAAGCCGCGCGGGTCCAGGCCGGGATGCTCACGCCGGGTTGGCTGGCGACCGATGCGCAAAAACTCTTCGAGCAGAATTGCCGAAACGGCTGGGACGTCGATGGCGCGCCGGGGATCGTTTACACCCTCGACTGGGACAACAAAGCCGTGGTGCGTCATCGCTTGCACTGGACCCATGCCGAAGCCAGCGCGGCGGCCAGCGCCTTGCTCAAACGCATCGGTGATGCGCAATACGAAACCTGGTACCGGCTGTTCTGGGAATTCTGTGAAGGCCATTTCATCGATCGCTGCGATGGCAGCTGGCATCACGAACTCGATCCGCAAAACCGTCCGAGCGCCGATATCTGGCCGGGCAAACCCGATCTGTATCATGCCTGGCAGGCGGTATTGATCCCTCGTCTACCCTTGTCACCGAGTATGGCGACAGCTCTGGCGCAAATATCCCGGGCTGTTCCTGTGTAACCATGTGGTGACATTTGCGCGTCCCTTCGTTACCTGCGAAGGGAATCGCCCTGTTTAAACTCCTGTGCAGCGCAAGCACCAGACTTGCATGCATAACAACAAGAAAGGTACATCTCAGATGAATGCGATTTCTCGCCTCGCTACTGTCATTTCTGTCGCCTCCCTGTTCCCGCTCGCAATTCTGCCTCTCAGTGTTTCCGCTGCCGAATCCAAAGGTTCGGTCGAAGTCGTGCACTGGTGGACGTCCGGTGGCGAAAAAGCCGCTGTCGATGTGCTCAAGGCGCAAGTTGAAAAAGACGGTTTCACCTGGAAAGACGGCGCTGTCGCCGGCGGTGGCGGTGCCACGGCCATGACCGTGCTGAAAAGCCGCGCCGTTGCCGGCAACCCACCGGGCGTCGCCCAGATCAAAGGTCCAGACATTCAGGAATGGGCTTCCACCGGTCTGCTCGACACCGACGTCCTGAAGGACGTGGCCAAAGAAGAGAAGTGGGACAGCCTGCTCGACAAGAAAGTCTCCGATACCGTGAAGTACGACGGTGATTATGTGGCCGTACCGGTGAACATTCACCGCGTGAACTGGCTGTGGATCAACCCGGAAGTCTTCAAGAAAGCCGGGATCACCAAGAACCCGACCACCCTCGAAGAATTCTACGCCGCCGGCGACAAGCTCAAGGCTGCGGGCTTCATCCCGCTGGCCCACGGCGGTCAGCCTTGGCAGGACAGCACCGTGTTCGAAGCCGTGGTGCTCTCGGTCATGGGCGTTGATGGTTACAAGAAAGCCCTGGTCGACCTGGACAACAAAGCGCTGACTGGTCCGGAAATGGTCAAGGCGCTGACCGAGCTGAAGAAAGTCGCGACCTACATGGACCAGGACGGCAAGGGTCAGGACTGGAACCTGGAAGCGGCCAAGGTCATCAACGGCAAGGCCGGCATGCAGATCATGGGTGACTGGGCCAAGTCCGAATGGACGGCCGCCAAGAAAGTCGCCGGCAAGGATTACGAGTGCGTAGCCTTCCCGGGCACCGACAAGGCGTTCACCTACAACATCGACTCCCTGGCGGTGTTCAAGCAGAAAGACAAAGGCACTGCGGCCGGTCAGCAGGACATCGCCAAAGTCGTGCTGGGTGAAAACTTCCAGAAAGTCTTCAGCATCAACAAAGGCTCGATCCCGGTACGTAACGACATGTTGAACAACATGGACAAACTCGGTTTCGACTCCTGCGCGCAGACCGCTGCCAAGGACTTCCTGGCAGACGCCAAGTCCGGTGGTCTGCAGCCGAGCATGGCGCACAACATGGCGACCACGCTGGCGGTGCAGGGCGCGTTCTTTGATGTCGTGACCAACTACATCAACGACCCGAAAGCCGACCCGGCCGATGCGGCCAAGAAACTGGGCGCGGCGGTTCAGTCGGCCAAATAACCCTCAGTAGCGTAGGCCCCTCTTTGTGGGAGCGGGCTTTGTGGTGAGGGGATTTATCCCCGATGGGTCGCGCAGCGGCCCCAGAAAGTTGCAGCGGTGGAGTACCAGAAAGACCGCGTGCAAAGGTTTTGCGACTGCTTCGCAGCCGATCGGGGATAAATCCCCTCGCCACAGAGCTCGCTCCCACAAGGGGAAAGCGTGTGAATTTTCTACCCTCGTACTGGATTTCCCCATGAGTTCTGTTGCTGTGTTCAGCAAAGCCTCGCCGTTCGATGCACTGCAGCGCTGGCTACCGAAACTGGTGCTGGCGCCGAGCATGTTCATCGTGCTGGTGGGCTTCTATGGCTACATCCTGTGGACGTTCGTGCTGTCGTTCACCACCTCGACGTTCCTGCCCAACTACAAGTGGGCCGGCCTGGCGCAATACGCGCGGCTGTTCGACAACGATCGCTGGTGGGTGGCGAGCAAGAACCTCGCGGTGTTCGGCGGCATGTTCATCGGCATCACCCTGGTGATCGGGGTGCTGCTGGCGGTGTTCCTCGACCAGCGCATCCGTCGCGAAGGCTTTATCCGCACCATTTACCTGTACCCGATGGCGCTCTCGATGATCGTCACCGGTACCGCGTGGAAATGGCTGCTCAACCCGGGCATGGGCCTGGACAAATTGTTGCGTGACTGGGGCTGGGAAGGCTTCCGTCTGGACTGGCTGATCGACCCGGATCGCGTGGTCTACTGCCTGGTGATCGCCGCCGTGTGGCAAGCCTCGGGCTTCATCATGGCGATGTTCCTCGCCGGCCTGCGTGGGGTCGATCAGTCGATCATTCGTGCCGCGCAGATCGATGGCGCGAGCATGCCGACCATCTACTGGAAAGTCGTGCTGCCAAGCCTGCGTCCGGTGTTCTTCAGTGCGGTAATGATTCTGGCGCACATCGCGATCAAGAGCTTCGACCTGGTCGCGGCGATGACGGCCGGTGGCCCGGGTTATTCCTCCGACCTGCCGGCGATGTTCATGTACTCCTTCACTTTCAGTCGCGGCCAGATGGGCATGGGCTCGGCCAGTGCGATTCTGATGCTCGGTGCGATTCTCGCGATCATCGTGCCTTACCTGTACTCCGAGCTGAGGACCAAGCGTCATGACTAGTCTCGCTGCCAAACCCGCTTTCAGCCTGAGTCGCGTCGCGATCTACGCGGTGCTGATCCTCGCGATCCTGCTGTACCTGATTCCGCTGGTGGTGATGCTGCTGACCAGTTTCAAGACCCCGGAAGACATCAGCACCGGCAACCTGCTCAGTTGGCCGACCGTGGTCAGCGGCATCGGCTGGGTCAAGGCCTGGGCCACGGTTGACGGTTACTTCTGGAACTCGATCAAGATCACCGTGCCGGCCGTGGTCATTTCCACTGCCATCGGCGCGTTGAACGGCTACGTGCTGTCGTTCTGGCGCTTCCGCGGTTCGCAGCTGTTCTTCGGTCTGCTGCTGTTCGGCTGCTTCCTGCCGTTCCAGACCGTGCTGCTGCCAGCCTCGTTCACGCTCGGCAAGATGGGCCTGGCGAGCACCACCACCGGCCTGGTCTTCGTCCACGTGGTCTATGGTCTGGCGTTCACCACGCTGTTCTTCCGTAACTACTACGTAAGCATTCCCGATGCGCTGATCAAGGCTGCACGGCTGGATGGCGCGGGTTTCTTCACGATTTTCCGGCAGATCATTCTGCCGATGTCGACCCCGATCATCATGGTTTGCCTGATCTGGCAGTTCACCCAGATCTGGAATGACTTCCTGTTCGGTGTGGTGTTCTCCAGCGGTGATTCGCAACCGATCACGGTGGCGCTGAACAACCTGGTCAACACCAGCACCGGCGCCAAGGAATACAACGTTGATATGGCAGCGGCGATGATCGCCGGCCTGCCGACCCTGCTGGTCTATGTGGTCGCAGGCAAGTATTTCGTGCGCGGGCTGACGGCCGGCGCAGTCAAGGGGTAATCATGGCAACGCTCGAACTTCGCAACGTCAACAAGACCTACGGTGCCGGCCTGCCGGACACCCTGAAGAACATCGAACTGTCGATCAAGGACGGTGAGTTCCTGATCCTGGTCGGCCCGTCGGGCTGCGGCAAATCGACCCTGATGAACTGCATCGCCGGCCTTGAAACCATCACCGGTGGCGCGATCATGATCGGCGATCAGGACGTCAGCGGCATGAGCCCGAAGGATCGCGACATCGCCATGGTGTTCCAGTCCTACGCGCTGTACCCGACCATGAGCGTGCGCGAGAACATCGAGTTCGGTCTGAAGATCCGCAAGATGAGCCAGTCGGCGATCGACGAAGAAGTCGCGCGCGTGGCCAAGCTGCTGCAGATCGAACACCTGCTCAACCGCAAGCCGGGCCAGCTCTCCGGTGGTCAGCAACAGCGTGTGGCGATGGGCCGTGCGTTGGCGCGTCGGCCGAAGATCTATCTGTTCGACGAACCGCTGTCCAACCTCGACGCCAAGCTGCGCGTCGAGATGCGCACCGAAATGAAACTGATGCACCAGCGCCTGAAAACCACCACGGTCTACGTGACCCACGACCAGATCGAAGCGATGACCCTGGGCGACAAAGTGGCGGTGATGAAGGATGGGATCATTCAGCAGTTCGGCACGCCGAAAGAGATCTACAACGATCCGGCCAACCTGTTCGTGGCGAGCTTCATCGGTTCGCCGCCGATGAACTTCATTCCGCTGCGCCTGCAACGCAAGGACGGTCGTCTGCTGGCACTGCTCGACAGCGGCCAGGCCCGTTGCGAGTTGCCGATGAGCATGCAGGACGCCGGTCTTGAGGATCGCGAAGTGATCCTCGGCCTGCGCCCGGAACAGATCGTTCTGGCAAACGGCGAGGGCAATGGCCTGCCGAGCATCAAGGCCGAAGTGCAGGTCACCGAACCGACCGGTCCGGACACTCTGGTGTTCGTCAACCTGAATGAAACCAAGGTCTGCTGCCGTCTGGCGCCGGACGTGGCACCGCAGGTGGGCGAGACCCTGACCCTGCAATTCGATCCGTCGAAAGTGTTGTTGTTCGATGCCAAGACTGGCGAGCGTCTGGGCGTTGCGGGCCAGGCGCAGACCGAAGCGCGGTCGGCGAACGTCGCGCAGTTCAAAGGCCGCTAAGAAAACAATGCAGGAATGCGGTCATGTGGGAGCTGGCTTGCCAGCGATGCAGGCAACTCGGTTCACAGTGGAACTGAGTCGATGCCATCGCTGGCAAGCCAGCTCCCACAGGGATCGGGTTCCAAACAGGAGCACGCGCTGGATTGCCTGTAATCCAGCGCAATTTATGTAAACCGCGTTGGAAAAAAACAGTTAATAACAATAAAGACGAGGATGTAGGGATGAAAAAGAAACACGTCAATGCCCGGTTGATCTGCCAAGTGTCAGCTGCGGCGGCATTGGTGCTGGCCGGTAACGCCATGGCGGCGGATGCCTTCAGCTCCGACTCGAAATGGATGACCGGTGACTGGGGTGGCGAGCGGACCAAGCTGATCGAGCAAGGTATCGACATCAAGGCTGACTACGTTGGGGAAATGGGCGCCAACCTGCATGGCGGCTACAACGACGACAAGACCGGTCGCTATAGCGATCAGTTCGGTCTGGGTGTGGCGCTGGACCTGCAAAAACTCTGGGGCTGGGACAACACTCAGGCCAAGATCCAGCTGACCAACCGTAACGGGCAAAACATCTCCAACGACCGCGTTGGCGATCCGCGTGCCGGCACTCTGTCTTCCTCGCAGGAAGTTTACGGTCGTGGCCACATGGTGCGTCTGACCCAGTTGTGGATTCAGCACCAGTTCTTCGACAACAAACTCGACGTCAAGGCCGGTTATTTCGGTGAAGGCGAAGACTTCAACACCTTCCCGTGCGACTTCCAGAACCTGGCGTTCTGCGGTTCGCAGGTCGGTAACTGGGCAACCAACATCTGGTACAACTGGCCCGTCAGCCAGGCCGCGATCCGCGTGAAGTACAACATCAACGACGAGCTCTACGCGCAGATCGGTGCGTACAACCAGAACCCGTCGCAGCTGGAACACGGCAACGGCTTCAAGCTCAGCGGCAGTGGCACCAAAGGCACCGTTCTGCCAGTCGAACTGGTCTGGTCGCCGAAGGTCAACAGCCTGCCGGGCGAATACCGCGTCGGTTACTACAAGAGCACGGCTGACGCCAATGACGTCCGCGAAGACGTCAACGGTTTCGACGCGGCGACCACTGGCGACGCGTACAAAACCCACAGTAGCAAACACGGCTACTGGTTCGTCGCGCAGCAGCAACTCACCAGCCACAACGGTGATGCTACTCGCGGTCTGAACATCGCCGCCAACGCGACCTTCCACGACAAGGACACCAACTTCATCGACAACTACCAGTCGGTGATGTTTGTCTACAAGGGCCCGTTCGACGCGCGTCCTAAAGATGACGTGGGTATCGGTGCGGCGCGTATTCATGTCAACGATGACGTGAAGAAAAACGCCGAGTTCCTGAATGCTTCCAACGGTGTTTCGGACTACGACAACCCGGTGTTCTCGCCAATTCGTGAAACCGAATACAACTACGAGATCAACTACGGCTTCCACGTCACCAACTGGCTGACCGTACGCCCTAACCTGCAATACATCACTCACCCGGGTGGTGTGGATGAAGTGGACAACGCTTTGGTCGCTGGCCTGAAAATTCAGTCTACGTTCTAACGCTGTTGCGATAAGCTCCTCTCTATGTGCGCATATTTGCGGACAGCCAAGGCTGTCCGCTTTTTTTTGCGATAGACGTCCGATGTAATACCTGTGGCGAGGGGATTTATCCCCGATGGGTTGCGAAGCGACCCCAGGCCTGCAACCGTTTTCACCCTGACATACCTATGCAATTGGTTCAGGGTCGCTCCGCGCCCCATCGGGGCGGTGCGACGTTTCGCTAAATCCCCTCGCCACAGTGTTCACTCTCACTGGGCACAAAGGTAATTGAATACCCCCATGATTTTCAGGACCGTGGCCAATGCATGAGCATCCGCTGCAACGCTTCTTCAAATCCCTGCGCGAACGACCGGTGTTTGCCTGGGAGCGCTATCAGATGCGCGATGTGCTGGTGATCGACCATCCGCTGTGTCAGGCGGTGTTCAGTCGGCAGGGCGCGCAGTTGCTGCACTTTCAGCCGCGCGGGCAGAAACCGTGGTTGTGGTGTGCGGCGAAGTGGCCGCACGTTGGTGCCATTCGTGGCGGCGTGCCGGTGTGCTGGCCGTGGTATGGCCGGCATCCGAGCGAAAACGCCTGGCCATCTCATGGCTGGGCGCGGCTGCTCGACTGGAAATTGCTCGACAGCAGCAGCGCCGAGGATGGCGTGCGACTGCATTGGCAATTGCAGCTGTGCGATTGGCAGGTTGACCTGCATGCGCACCTCGGTGAACGCATGGAATTACGCCTGAGCACCGAGCATCAGGACGACATGCCGTGCCAGTTGAGCCAGGCTTTGCACGCTTATTGGCGTATTGGCGATGTCGGTGAGATAGCGCTGTCTGGGCTCGAAGGTGCGCAGGGTTATGACCAACTGAGTCGCCAGTCCTGCCAGCAGGAAGGCGAGTTGCGTGTTGATGGCGGTTGTCAGCGGGTGTTCCAGCACGACGGCGAATTACAGCTCAAGGATCACGCCTGGCAGCGCGAGTTGTGCATTGATACCGGTGACAGTGGCGACACCGTGGTCTGGCATCCAGGCTCGCGCCCCCTGTTGGGCGTGAGCTGGGATGAAGTGACGGAGTTTGTCTGTGTCGAAGCGGCGGCGGGGGGCACCGACAGCCTGCATCTGGCGCCGGGGGAGAAGGCGCATTTGAGTTTGCAGGCGTGGGCGGCGGCTTGAGTGCGTCAAGTTCACCGCTACCCTCACCCTAGCCCTCTCCCGGAGGGAGAGGGGACCGATCGGGGGATGCTGAAGAATTACGCCGAAATGAAAGAGCGGTGCTGAATCCATAATCGACTGCATATTTCAGGTCGATGTATAGCGCAAGACACCTCGGTCAGCTCCCTCTCCCTCGGGGAGAGGGCTGGGGTGAGGGTTGGCTTTTAAGCTTTCAATGACTCAGTTGAACTCGTCACCCACCGGATACCGGCTGGCATTCAAGCTCTCTTTGATCTTGCGCAGATGCGGCTGGAAATCCACTCCGCGGCGCAAGGTCATGCCGGTCGCCAGCACATCCAGCACGGTCAACTGAATGATCCGCGAAGTCATCGGCATATAGATGTCGGTGTCTTCCGGCAGCGGAATGTTCAGGCTCAGGGTACTGGCCTTGGCCAGTGGCGAATTCTCGGCGGTCAGGCCCAGCACCGAAGCGCCGTTCTCCCGGGCGATGCGCGCCACTTCCACCAGTTCGCGGGTGCGGCCAGTGTAGGAAATGATCACGAACAGCTCACCGGTGTGCGCCACCGAAGCAATCATTCGCTGCATCAGCACATCGGCATGCGCGGTGACGGCGAGGTTGAAACGGAAGAATTTGTGCTGTGCATCCAAAGCCACAGGCGCTGACGCACCGAGGCCGAAAAAGTGGATCTGCCGCGCCTGAATCAACAGGTCGACGGCGCGACTGATCAAGTTCGGATCGAGCGCCTGGCAAGCGCTGTCCAGCGAGGCGATGGCGCTGCCGAAAATCTTCTGCGTGTACGCCTCGGGATTGTCATCGGCCTCCACCGCGCGGCTGACATACGCCGCGCCACTGGCCAGGCTCTGTGCCAGTTGCAGCTTGAGTTCAGGGTAGCCACTGACGCCGAACGAACGGCAGAAACGGTTGACCGTCGGCTCGCTCACCGATGCGGCCTGGGCGAGGGCGGCGATGCTGAAGCGGGTGGCCTGCTGCGGGTTGAGCAGGATCACCTCGGCGACTTTGCGTTCGGCCTTGTTCAGCTCTTCAAGGCGACTCTGGATCTGTTCCAGTAAATTTCGCACGCGGTCCATATGGAATTCCTAATTCACCTGCGCAAAGGTGCGCCGGGCTATGCAAATTGGGCCTTTGATGTGGCCCGTAACGGTGGCCTATCCTACTGGTGGCTCCGACCGACCACCACTCGGAATCTGTATTTTGCGAAAATGTTGTGGTTATTACTACATTTTCCCTTGAGTGATGCCTTGAAAAAAGGTATTTGTAGCTTAACTTGATAAAAGAACAAACATCATGCCTTCGATTACGGTTGAACCGTGCACCTTTGCCTTGTTCGGCGCTCTGGGCGATCTGGCCCTGCGCAAGCTGTTTCCTGCCCTTTATCACCTCGATGGCGCCGACCTGTTGCACGAGGACACGCGGATCATCGCGCTGGCCCGTGAACCCGGCTCCGAGCAGCAGCACTTGGCGTTCATCGCCGCCGAATTGCGCCGTTACGTCGGCAAAGAGCTGGACGAGGCTGTGGCCGAGCGCTTTCTGGCGCGCCTGAGCTACCTGCACGTCGACTTCCTCAAGGCTGAAGATTATGTGGCGCTGGCCGAAGCGGCCGGCAGCGCGCAACGCATGATTGCCTACTTCGCCACCCCGGCAGCGGTGTATGGCGCAATTTGCGAGAACCTGGCGAAAGTCGGTCTGGCGGAAAACACCCGCGTGGTCCTGGAAAAGCCGATCGGCTCTGACCTCGAATCCTCGCGCAAAGTCAACGACGCGGTGGCGCAGTTCTTCCCGGAGAACCGCACCTACCGCATCGACCACTACCTGGGCAAAGAGACCGTCCAGAACCTGATCGCCCTGCGTTTCGCCAACAGCCTGTTCGAAACCCAGTGGAACCAGAATTACATCTCCCACGTGGAAATCACCGTGGCCGAGAAGGTCGGCATCGAAGGCCGCTGGGGCTACTTCGACAAGGCCGGCCAGCTGCGCGACATGATCCAGAATCACCTGTTGCAGCTGCTGTGCCTGATCGCCATGGACCCGCCAGCCGACCTGTCCGCCGACAGCATCCGTGACGAAAAGGTAAAAGTGCTCAAGGCCCTGGCGCCGATCAGCCCGGAAGGCCTGACCACGCAAGTGGTGCGCGGTCAGTACATCGCCGGGCACAGCGAAGGCAAGTCCGTGCCGGGCTACCTCGAAGAGCCGAATTCCAACACCCAGAGCGACACCGAAACCTTCGTCGCCCTGCGTGCCGACATCCGCAACTGGCGCTGGGCCGGTGTGCCGTTCTACCTGCGCACCGGCAAGCGCATGCCGCAGAAACTGTCGCAGATCGTCATCCACTTCAAGGAACCGTCGCACTACATTTTCGCGCCGGAACAACGCCTGCAGATCAGCAACAAACTGATCATCCGTCTGCAACCGGACGAAGGCATTTCCTTGCGGGTGATGACCAAGGAGCAGGGCCTGGACAAGGGCATGCAACTGCGCAGCGGCCCGCTGCAACTGAATTTCTCCGACACCTGGCGCAGCGCACGGATCCCCGATGCCTACGAGCGGTTGTTGCTGGAAGTGATGAACGGCAATCAGAACCTGTTTGTCCGTAAAGATGAAATCGAAGCCGCGTGGAAGTGGTGTGACCAGTTGATCGCCGGCTGGAAAAAATCCGGTGACGCGCCCAAGCCGTATGCGGCCGGGTCGTGGGGGCCGATGAGCTCGATTGCACTGATCACGCGGGACGGGAGGTCGTGGTATGGCGATATCTGATGTGAAACTGCCGGCTGGCGTGAATGCCCACCAATTCAAGAGCCCGGTGCTGTTGGCCGAAGGTCTGGCGCTGAACGTCGCCAAGCAGTTGAGCGATGCCATCGCCGCACGCGGCAACGCGGTGCTGGTGGTCTCTGGCGGACGCAGCCCGGTGGCGTTTTTCCAGCACCTGGCCAAGCAGGAGCTGGATTGGTCGAAGGTCGTCGTGACCCTCGCCGACGAACGCTGGGTACCGGTCGAACACGCCGACAGCAATGCCGGCCTGCTCAAGCAGTACCTGCTCAAAGGGCCGGCCGCCAAGGCGCAGTTCCTCAGCCTCTACAGCGCGGCGGCCAACGTCGAGCAGGCTGCCGAACAAGCCGACCGTCTGCTCGCGGAATTGCCGCCGATCGACGTGCTGGTGCTGGGCATGGGCGATGACGGTCACACCGCCTCGCTGTTCCCCGACAGCCCGAACCTGACTGAAGCCTTGCAGGCTGACGGCAGCCGTCGCTGCTGGCCAATGCTGGCGCCGAGTGTGCCGCGTCAACGCCTGACCATGAGCCGCGCGCTGCTGGCTTCGGCAAAGCACAAGATTCTGTCGATTTCCGGTCAATCGAAACTGACCACCCTGAATGCCGCACTGGCATCCGACGACGTCGCGGCCATGCCGGTGCGCGCGTTTCTGCAACCCACGCTAGAGATTTACTGGTGCCCATGAGCCAAGGAACAGCCGCTATGACAACCCCATCCCCGACCGTTTCCATGGCGGACAAAGTTGCCCTGATCGACAGCCTCTGCGCCAAGGCGCGGATCCTGCCAGTGATCACCATCGCCCGTGAACAGGACGTGCTGCCACTGGCCGACGCTCTGGCCGCCGGTGGCCTGACCGCGCTGGAAGTGACCCTGCGTTCGCAGTTCGGTCTCAAGGCGATCCAGATCCTGCGTGAGCAGCGTCCGGAACTGGTGACCGGCGCAGGCACCGTGCTTGATCGCAACATGCTTGCAGCAGCGGAAGCGGCGGGTTCGCAATTCATCGTCACCCCGGGCATTACCCGTGATTTGCTCGAAGCCAGCGTCGACAGCCCGATTCCGCTGCTGCCGGGCATCAGCAACGCCTCCGGCATCATGGAAGGCTATGGCCTGGGCTATCGCCGCTTCAAGCTGTTCCCGGCGGAAGTCAGCGGTGGCGTGGCAGCGATCAAGGCCCTCGGCGGCCCGTTCGGCGAAGTGAAATTCTGCCCGACCGGTGGCGTCGGTCCTGCCAACATCAAGAGCTACATGGCGCTGAAAAACGTCATGTGCGTGGGCGGCAGCTGGATGCTCGATCCCGAGTGGATCAAGAACGGCGACTGGGCGCGCATTCAGGAATGCACCGCCGAGGCCCTGGCGCTGCTGGACTAAACGTTTTACCTGACACTTCGTTGTGTGTTCTACGGCTTTACGGTGCGCTTGGTCGGTGCACCGTTTTTTTTTGCCCGAAGAAAATCCAACCCCTGTAGGAGCTGCCGAAGGCTCGGGCCGCGTTCGGACGATCTTTTGATCTTGATTTAAAAACAACATCAAAAGATCGCAGCCTGCGGCAGCTCCTACAGTGGGGGCGTGCGGGATCGCCGTTACGCTGCGATACATAGTTACCGCACAGGCCTTTGGACGTGGCGTTAATCTGCGTTCTCTTATGGAAGAGAGAACGCGTCATGGAACCAGAAACTTCAACCGCACCTTCATCATCAATCTACCAGTTGGCCCCCGAGCAGATCGCCGGGCCGTACTTCCGCAATCCAAAGTTGCTGCGGCGCAACATCAGCGAAGGCGCCGAGGGGCTGCCCTTGCTGCTGCGCCTGAGCATTGTCGACGCGATGACCGGCCAGCCGGTAAGCGGAGCATTGGTGGACATCTGGCACTGCAATGCACGAGGCGCCTATTCGGGGTGGAGCCGGATCAATCCGGATCTGGAGGTCGACTCCGATGCCATCGGCTCAGTGCCGCGCACCGACGATGACACCTACCTGCGCGGCAGCCAGTTCTGCGATCAGAAGGGGCGGGTACGCTTCACCACGATCTATCCGGGGTTCTATGCCGGTCGGGCGCTGCACATTCATGTGGCGGTGCGCATGGTCAGCGGCAGTGAATATCTGGAGGAGCGCAATGTGGCCTGGGTCGGTCAACTGTATTTCCCCGAAGTGGTGTCACGCGCGGTGCTCAATGCCCGGGACTATCGCGGGCGTGCCTCGGCACCGTTGAACAACGCCGATGACAGCTACTACAGCAACATGCGCGGCGAAGATTCGACCCTGACCGTGTGGCCGATCGGCCGCGACTCTCACGAGGACGGTTTTTTCGGCCACCTGACCATCGGCATCGACACCTTTGCCGCCTCGTCGCAGATCAAGCCCGAGGACTTCGACAAGTACACCGTGTGAACCGATCAACGCAGCTCGTTGAGTGCACGGGTCAGCAACTGCATGTCAGCCGCAGTGGTAGTCAGCCCCGGCGTGATGCGAATGCTCGGCCCGCTCGCTGCGCCATTACGCACCACAGTGAACAGGTTGTACTCGTTGAGCAGGCGCTCGACCATTGCCTGTTGATCGGCGTGGCGAGTGAAACGCATCGAGGTGATCCCGCAATACAGGCGCGGATCGTCCGGGGTCATCACTTCGATCCCCGGCAGGTGTCGCACCGCGCTGACCCACAGGTTGCGCAGGTAATTGAGGCGTGCACCTTTGGCTGCGGCACCACCGAGCGAACGGTGCTCCTCGAACACCAGCGGCAGCGACATCAGCGCCGGAATGTTCGGCGTGCTGTACGGCGTGCGCGCGCGGATATCACTGGCGGGGAAGTGCATTTCGCCCATGTCCGGATCGATGTCGGCCAGACGCTGCGGGGCGATGTACAGAAAGCCCAGAGTCAATGGCGCGCCAATCCACTTGTGCAGGTTGAAACCGGCGAAGGCGATGCCCATCGCTTCCAGATTGAAGTCGATCTGGCCGAGGGCGTGGGCGCCGTCGAGGATGATGTCCACGCCATGCTGTTTCGCCAGTTCGGCGATGGCCTGCACCGGCATCACCAGCCCGGTACGGTGGGTGACATGGGTCAGGGCCATCAGCTTGAGTTTTGGATAGCGGATGAAGGTTTCGCGATAGCTGTCCAGCAGGCTGTCGAAACTGGCCGGATGCGCATGGTTGATCTCGATCACATCGACGCCGCGATGGCGTGACAGCCAGCGCATCGCGCCCTTGACCGTGTCGTATTCCAGGTCGCTGATCAGCACCTGATCGCCGGGGAGCAGGCGATTGTAATTGCGGATCAGCGATTGCAGCGCATCACTGGCGTTGCGCGTGAAAGCCACGCTCTGCGCGCGCACACCGATGGTCTCGGCCAGTTGTGCACGGATCTCCAGGCTGTCGTGCTGTTCGAAACGCTGGCGCACGTACACCGAGTTGCTGGTGTTGATCATCTCGATATTGCGCTGATAGTCCTCGATCACTGTGCGCGACATGCGCCCGAAGTAACCGTTCTCCAGGTTCAGCGGGCCGGTTTGCGCTTCGTAACGATCGGCGAAGGTTTGCCAGAACGCTTCGTCACGGGCACGGCGGGTGTTATCAGGCATGGTCGAGGCTCTAGGGAGGAGGGCGCTTCAGTGGCGCGGGGCAGGTTTGCCGTGTTTGGCGCGTAGTGGTTCGAGCAGATCCGACAGGCCGTTATGGTCGATTTCCTGCATCAGCGCCAGCAGTCCGCCGAGTTCGCCGTGAGGAAAACCCTCGCGGGCGAACCAGTTGAGGTAAGGCCCCGGCAGGTCGGCAATGATCCGGCCCTTGTACTTGCCGAAGGGCATTTCACGGGTGATCAACAGCTCAAGTTTTTCAGGATTCATCAGTGGCGATCATCTGGATTCAATCAGTCAGGAAAATACAGGCATTCTGCATGCAGGCCAAATGACAGATCATGCAAATAACCGTGATACAGATAGTTCAAATATCTTTAAGCTATTGAAATATAAGTATTTATTTTTTATAAGAAAGCTGGCACGCACACTGCAATAACCCTTGCATCTTCAACCAACCGCAAGGAATTGAAAAAATGACTGACATGAATAAAGAAGCCATCTCTGTACTCAACGACCTGATCGAAACCTGCAAAGACGGCCAGGAAGGGTTCAAGACTTGCGCTGAAGACATCAAGCACCCAGAACTCAAGACTCTGTTCGTGACCCGTTCTGCCGATTGCGCGACTGCCGCCGCAGAACTGCAGGCTGAAGTGCGTAAACTGGGCGGTGATCCGGAAACCTCTACCAGCGTCAGCGGTGACCTGCACCGTCGCTGGGTCGACGTCAAAGCCATGTTCACTGGCAAGGATGAAGAGGCTGTGCTGAACGAAGCCGAGCGCGGTGAAGACCACGCCCTGAAGGCTTATCGTGAAGCCATCGAGAAAATCAACAAACACGGCCTGGTCGGCATCCGTGACCTGGTTGAGCGTCAGTACCACGGCGTACAACGCAACCACGACCAGGTGAAAGCCCTGCGTAACCAGGCTCGCGCTCGTTCGTAAGCGTTCGCAGGTTACAAAAAACGCCAGCTTGTCTGGCGTTTTTTTATGCGTGAGGGGAAAGCAAAAGATCGCAGCCTGCGGCAGCTCCTACAGGGGAACGCATTCCAAGGTAGGAGCTGCCGAAGGCTGCGATCTTTTCAATCAGCCGATGCTGATCGCCGGCAACGTCGGCAAGGTCACGGTCTGCTGCTTGCGCGGTGCGAGAATCTCGGCCTCGCCGTCCACCACTAACTCATCGCGCTGGTTGAACACGCGAGTGGCGATGCGCACGCGAAACTTGGGCAGCTTCTCAAGGATTTCCAGGCGCACGGTCAGGGTATCGCCAATCTTCACCGGCTTCTGAAAGCTCATCTGCTGACCGATGTAGATAGTGCCCGGCCCAGGCAGCTCGCACGCCACGGCCGCACTGATCAATGCACCGCTGAACATGCCGTGGGCGATGCGTTCCTTGAACATGCTGGCGGCAGCGAACTCGGCGTCCAGGTGCACCGGGTTGTGGTCGCCCGACATCGCGGCGAACAGCTGAATGTCGCGCTCTTCGACAGTCTTGCTGTAGCTGGCGGTCTGGCCGACTTCGAGGGCTTCGTAAGGGATGTTGGTAACCTGGGTCATCGGTCTTGATTCCTGTGACGGATTAAAGTGAATCCACAAAAAATTATTCGCTGCGATGGGGGCGGCGATGGCTCAGCGCCTGGTCGATCCAGGTCAGCACATCGGCAATCACTTCGTCGCGATTGGTTTCGTTGAACAATTCGTGCCGCGCCTGCGGGTAGATCTTCAGTTGCAGGTTCTGGCTGCCGGCCGAGCGCAACGCCTCGGCCAGATCTGTCAGACGCTTGCCTTCGCTCACCGGATCACATTCACCGCCGATCACCAGCAGCGGCAGGCCCGGGTCGATCTGGGCGAGATTGGACGCTTTGCTGATCTGCTGCAAGCCGCCGAGCAAGTCGATCCACAATTGATTGGTGCAGCGGAAGCCGCACAACGGGTCGTTGGCATACAGATCGACCTCGACCGGGTCGCGGCTCAGCCAGTCGAACGGCGTGCGCGCCGGTCTGAATTTTTTGTTGAACGAGCCGAACGACAACCATTCGATCAGCGCACTGCGGCCCTTGCCGCCCTGACGCAGTTTTTCGAAACGGGCGATCTGTCGCGCCGCGCCGTAAAGCGCCACCGGCTGGAAGTTCGAACCGCTGAGAATCGCCCCGTGCAGGCTGGCGCTGTGATGCAGCAGGTAACCCTGGGCGAGATAGCTGCCCATGCTGTGCCCGAGCAGGATGATTGGCACGTCGGGATGCTGCTGGCCGATGTGCTGATTGAGATTGGCCAGATCGCCGATCACCTTGCACCAGCCGTCGTCATCGGCGAAATGCCCGAGTGTCCCGTGTTCGGCGGTTTTGCCATGGCCGCGCAGATCCGGGGCGTACACACCGTAGCCTTGAGCACAGAACGCATTCGCCAGCCGCTCGTAGCGGGCGCTGTGTTCGGCCATGCCGTGGGCCAGCAGGATCAGCGCTTTCAAGGGCGCGGCAGGCAACCACTGGTTGACGAACAGGCGGCTGCGGTCACTCGCGTCCAGCCAAAAGCCTCGGTGGATCATGGCAATTCCTTTTTATCGAGCGGTATCGGCCCGCAGTCGTAGCATTGTATAGCGCGTCCGATCAGCTCACGCCACGGCAGGAAGATTCATACGATCAATGTCGCCATCGCCCATATTTGCCTCAATGGCCATAACTGCTAGTGTCCGTGAAGCTCCGCTTTTTGCTTTGTGCCCTCAGGGATCAGCGCGAAACCACAGAAAAGCGGCTCCCGGATCGATTCAGGTAAAGAGGACAAGAACAATGCAACCTGATTTCTGGAATGACAAACGCCCCGCCGGCGTACCACTGGACATCGACATGGGCGAGTTCAAGTCGGTGATCGAGGTGTTTGAGCGTTCCTGCAAGAAATTCGCGGACCGTCCGGCCTTCAGCAATATGGGCGTGACCCTGACCTACGCTGAACTCGAGCGCTACAGCGCGGCGTTCGCCGGTTACCTGCAAGCCCACACCGATCTGGTGCCGGGGGATCGCATCGCGGTGCAGATGCCCAACGTGCTGCAATATCCGATTGCCGTGTTCGGCGCCTTGCGCGCCGGGCTGATCGTGGTCAACACCAACCCGCTGTACACCGCACGCGAAATGCGCCACCAGTTCAAGGACTCCGGTGCCCGCGCGCTGGTGTACCTGAACATGTTCGGGCAGAAGGTCCAGGAAGTGCTGCCGGACACTGACATCCAGTACCTGGTCGAAGCGAAGATGGGCGACATGATGCCCACCGCCAAGGGCTGGCTGATCAACACCGTGGTCAGCAAAGTGAAGAAAATGGTCCCGGACTATTCGCTGCCGCAGGCGATTTCGTTCAAGAGTGCGCTGCGCCTGGGCCGTGGTCTGGGGATCAAGCCGTTGAAAGTCGGTCTCGACGACATCGCCGTGTTGCAATACACCGGCGGCACCACCGGCCTGGCCAAGGGCGCGATGCTGACCCACGGCAACCTCGTGGCGAACATGCAGCAGGTGCGCGCGTGTCTTGCGCAATTGGGGCCTGACGGTCAGCCGCTGCTGCGCGAAGGGCAGGAGGTGATGGTGGCGCCACTGCCGCTGTACCACATCTATGCCTTCACCGCGAATTGCATGTGCATGATGGTATCGGGCAACCACAACGTGCTGATCACCAATCCGCGCGACATCGCAGGCTTCATCAAGGAGCTGAAGAACTGGCGCTTCTCGGCGTTGCTCGGCCTGAATACGTTGTTCGTCGCGCTGATGGAGCACCCGGACTTCAAGACCCTGGATTTCTCCAGCCTCAAGCTGACCAACTCCGGCGGTACCGCGCTGGTCAAGGCCACCGCCGAGCGCTGGGAGCAGATCACCGGTTGCCGCATCACCGAGGGTTACGGCCTCACCGAAACGTCGCCGGTGGCCTGCACCAACCCGTATGGCGACCAGTCGCGTCTGGGCACGGTCGGTCTGCCGGTGCCGGGTACGCTGCTGAAGGTCATCGATGACGAGGGTGTCGAGCAGCCGATGGGCGAGCGCGGCGAGTTGTGCATCAAGGGCCCGCAGATCATGAAAGGCTACTGGCACAAACCCGAAGCCACCGCCGAAGTGCTGGATGCCGAGGGCTGGTTCAAGTCCGGTGATATCGCGGTGATCGACCCGGACGGCTTCGTACGCATCGTCGATCGCAAGAAGGACATGATCATCGTCTCCGGTTTCAACGTGTACCCCAATGAGATCGAAGACGTGGTGATGGCCCACCCGAAAGTCGCCAACTGCGCGGTGATCGGCGTGCCGGACGAGCGTTCGGGCGAAGCGGTGAAGCTGTTTGTGGTGGCGCGGGAAACCGGGGTCAGCCTCGAAGAACTCAAGGCGTACTGCAAAGAGAATTTCACCGCTTACAAAGTGCCGAAACACATCGTGCTGCGCGAGTCGTTGCCGATGACGCCGGTCGGGAAGATTCTGCGGCGGGAGTTGCGCGATATCGCTTAAAGAGCAGAAGCGAAAAGATCGCAGCCTGCGGCAGCTCCTACCTGGGAAATGTATTCCCTGTTGGAGCTGCCGAAGGCTGCGATCTTTTGCTTTCAAGGCCCGGAAAACCGGGGCTTTCAGGGGTGTATAGGATTTTTGCTCTAAAATGACTGCTGGAAAGTCTTGAGTCACTAAAGTGACCATGGAGGCCGCTTTTGGCTCTAGTCGGCCCTCGGCAAAGCTGCTACTCTCGGCGCGCTTTGTGACTTCTCGGCCTGTAGAAAAGCCAGATTCACCAATACAAAACACACACCAATAATAATCGCATCAAATGCGGTGAAGAATTCGCGTTGCTGAGGAGTGGGCTTCCATGATCGAAGACTTTTGGAAGGATAAATACCCGGCTGGAATTGCTGCCGACATCAATCCAGACGAGTACCCGAATATTCAGGCAGTGTTGAAGCAATCCTGCCAACGCTTCGCCAACAAGCCGGCTTTCAGCAACCTGGGCAAGACAATCACCTACGGTGAACTGTACGAATTGTCCGGTGCGTTTGCCGCGTATCTGCAACAGCATACCGACTTGCAGCCCGGTGATCGAATCGCCGTGCAACTGCCCAACGTTCTGCAGTACCCGGTGGCCGTGTTCGGTGCGATCCGCGCCGGGCTGATCGTGGTCAACACCAACCCGCTGTACACCGCGCGGGAAATGGAACACCAATTCAATGACTCCGGCGCAAAAGCCCTGGTCTGCCTGGCCAACATGGCGCACCTGGCGGAAGCCGTGGTGCCAAAAACCGGGGTCAAGCACGTCATCGTCACCGAAGTCGCCGACCTGCTGCCGCCGGTCAAGCGCCTGCTGATCAACAGCGTGATCAAGTACGTGAAGAAGATGGTCCCGGCTTATCACCTGCCCAAAGCCGTCAAGTTCAACGACGTGCTGAGCAAGGGCCAGGGCCAGCCTGTGGCCGAAGCCAATCCGCACAGCAGCGATGTCGCGGTGTTGCAGTACACCGGCGGCACCACCGGCGTGGCCAAAGGCGCGATGCTGACCCATCGCAACCTCGTCGCCAACATGCTGCAGTGCAAGGCGCTGATGGGCTCCAACCTCAACGAAGGCTGCGAGATCCTGATCACCCCTCTGCCGCTGTACCACATCTATGCGTTCACCTTTCATTGCATGGCGATGATGCTGATCGGCAACCACAACATCCTGATCAGCAACCCGCGCGACCTGCCGGCGATGGTCAAGGAACTGTCGAAGTGGAAGTTCAGCGGCTTCGTCGGCCTCAACACGCTGTTCGTCGCGCTGTGCAACAACGAAGGTTTCCGCAAGCTGGATTTCTCCAACCTGAAAGTCACCCTGTCCGGCGGCATGGCCCTGCAACTGGCGGCCGCCGAGCGCTGGAAAGCGGTGACCGGTTGCTCGATCTGCGAAGGTTACGGCATGACCGAAACCAGCCCGGTGGCCACGGTCAACCCGATCCAGAACATCCAGATCGGCACCATCGGCATTCCGGTGCCGTCGACCCTGTGCAAAGTCATCGATGATGCCGGTGTCGAGCAGCCCATGGGCGAAATCGGCGAGCTGTGCGTCAAGGGCCCGCAAGTAATGAAGGGCTACTGGCAGCGTCAGGAAGCCACCGACGAGATCCTCGACAGCGAAGGCTGGCTGAAGACCGGCGACATCGCGCTGATCCAGCCCGATGGCTACATGCGCATTGTCGATCGCAAGAAAGACATGATCCTGGTCTCCGGTTTCAACGTTTACCCGAACGAACTGGAAGACGTACTGGCGACCCTGCCGGGCGTATTGCAGTGCGCGGCCATCGGCGTGCCGGACGAGAAGTCGGGCGAGGCGATCAAGATTTTCATCGTGGCCAAGCCGGGGGTGACCCTGACCAAGGAAACCGTGATGGAGCACATGCGTGCCAACGTCACCGGTTACAAGGTGCCGCGTTCGGTGGAATTCCGCGATGCGCTGCCGACCACCAACGTCGGCAAGATCCTGCGTCGTGAGTTGCGTGACGAAGAGCTGAAGAAGATCAAGGCCAAGTCCGCCGCCTGAAGCAAAAAGCCCCGCAAATGCGGGGCTTTTTGTTGGGTGACGAGATCCTGTGGTGAGGGGATTCATCCCCGATCGGCAGCGTAGCTGCCGCCAGTTGTGCGCTTCGCACCCCATCGGGGATAAATCCCCTCGCTATAGGAGCATCGCGGGTTACTGGCGGAACGGCGCGAAATTCACGTTGGTTCCCGCCGGACGCATGTCCTGCAGGTACGAATCCTTGTCCGCACTCAATTCCAGGCTCAACGCCGCCTTGCGCTTGCCTTCGTTGCGAATCACCAGGCCTTCGAGCTTTTCCCGCAAGAACACGGTCGGCACTTTCAGGTGCAGCAGTTCGTCGGTGGCCGGAGTGTGCATCAGCAGATGAATCCACTCGTATTGCCCGACCGCCAGGCGCGTCACTGGCAGGTCGAACCACCAGATGTTGCGGTTGCGGTTCAGTTCGGCGAAGTGGCAGTTGTTGGTGCCGAGCACAGCGCCGCCCAGTTCCTGGTTGCGACGGGCAATGGCCTGCTTTTTATCGAGTTTCATAACATTCCTGCGGGATCTGATCGTTGGCGCACGGCGCCTATAGGTGCGCATTCTCGGGGCTTGCGGGGCAAACATAAAGCCCAACCTGCATGGCACGACGAAATGAAGGGCAAAAATAAATGAAACTCGTGGCAAACCCGGCCAGTCAATCATTACGTACTGACTTTTCCCCTTCAATGCACCAAGGAGAAACACCATGAGTAGCACAGGCGATAAAGTAAAAGGCATGGCCAACGAAGCTGTCGGCAACGTCAAGCAAGGCGTCGGTAAAGCCACCGACAACACCAAGCTGCAAGCCGAAGGCAAACTGCAAGAGAAAAAAGGCGAAGCCCAGCAAGCTGTCGGCAAAGCCAAAGACGCCATCAAGAAAGGTGTTGACAAGGCGTAATCGGGCCTTGAACGAAACACACGAGCGGCCATCCAAGGATGGCCGTTTTTGTGTCAAAACCCGACAGCCATCCACGAAGGTCGCCAAGTAGGCTACCGTGATGTAGAAAACGGCCCCTGAGTCGCCACGACTTCAACCTGTAATGCGGCGAAAGGAGACGCGAATGATTTTTCCAGACATGAAAGGTCTGCCACTGCACCGGGTGATGGTGCGCACGGTCACTGAATTCGTCGACGACGAGATGTCGACCTACGCCTCGGCACTGGCCTACCAGATGCTGTTCTCGCTGTTCCCGTTCATTCTGTTCCTGATTGCCCTGATCGGTTTCCTGCACCTGCCGGACTTCTTCACCTGGTTGCGCCTGCAGTCGGAACTGGTGCTGCCACCGCAAGCGCTGGAACAGGTCAACCCGGTGATCGATCAGTTGCAGCAGTCCAAGGGCGGCTTGCTTTCGGTCGGTATCGTCATCGCCCTGTACACCGCGTCTGCCGGCGTGCGCCTGATGATGAGCGCGATGAACGCCGCTTACGACGTGGTCGAGGGCCGGCCGATCTGGAAGCGTTTTCCGCTGTCGGTGTTCTACACCGTCGGCATTGCCGGCATGTTGCTGGTGGCGGCCGCACTGATGGTGCTCGGGCCGCAGGTGATGGGCTGGATTGCCGCGCAAGTGGGCCTGGAAGACTTCATCGTCACCGTGTGGACGATTGCGCGCTGGCCGGTGATCGTGATCCTGATGATGGTCGCGGTGGCGCTGATCTACTACGTGATGCCCGACGTCAAACAGGAATTCCGCTTCATCACCCCTGGCTCGGTATTGGCCGTGGTGGTGTGGATCATCGCCTCACTGGGCTTTGCGTTCTACGTGAAAACCTTCGCCAACTACAATGCGATGTATGGCAGCATCGGGGCGATCATCGTGCTGTTGCTGTATTTCTACATTTCGTCGGCGGTGCTGCTGCTCGGCGCCGAGATGAATGCGGTGATCGAACACATGTCCAGCGAGGGCAAAGACGAGGGCGAGAAAATCCCCGGCGAACTCGATGAGCATCCCAAACAACATGTCTCTGGCCTGGGGCGTGACCACTCGCTCAAGCCGGACACTGACGAAGCCTGACCATGATCCGTGAAATCCTCAAAATGGGCGACGAACGCCTGCTGCGCATTGCTCCACCGGTGCCGCCGGAAATGTTCGACAGCCCCGAGCTGTGGCAACTGATCGATGACATGTTCCAGACCATGGAAAGTGTCGGTGGCGTCGGCCTCGCCGCGCCGCAGATCGGCGTCGACCTGCAACTGGTGATCTTCGGTTTCGAGCACAGCGAACGTTATCCGGACGCCGAAGCGGTGCCGCAGACGATCCTGATCAATCCGCTGATCACGCCGCTGAGTCCGCTGACCGAAGAGGGCTTTGAAGGCTGCCTGTCGGTGCCCGGCCTGCGCGGCGCAGTGGATCGGTTTCAGCAGATTCGCTACGAAGGCTTTGATCCCAAGGGCGAACCGATCGTACGTGTGGCGTCAGGCTTTCATGCGCGGGTGGTGCAGCACGAATGCGATCATCTGATCGGTCGCTTGTATCCGTCGCGGATTACCGATTTCAGCAAGTTCGGCTTTACCGAGGTGATGTTCCCGGATCTCGATCCCACAGCCGACGATTAAGCAAAAATCAAAAGATCGCAGCCTTCGGCAGCTCCTACACCGATCCCTGTAGGAGCTGCCGCAGGCTGCGATCTTTTGATCTTCAAACAAGCCCCATCGCAATCATCGGCTTGCTCCGCGCATACCGGCTCAACCGTTCGGCCAGGGCGTAGGGCAGGGCAGGGTCGAAGCTGAAACCGCGCCGCTCGTAAAACCCGCGCAAGTCCGGATGGCAGAACAGCCACACTGGCTCCTGCAGATCCTTCACCGCCGCCGCAATCAACTGCCCGGCAATCCCTTGCTCACGGCAATCCGGATCGACAAACAGCCCGGTCAACCAATACCCGCCCGTCACTGGCCGCAAGCACAACGCGGCGACGATGTCCTCGCGCCGCGCCACCCACAACTGCGCATCGCGCACCGCCTTCATCGACGATTGGTGGCGGCGGTAAAACTTGTTCATCAACGGCCACAAAGGCTCGTCGAGCAGGCTGTATCGGGTATCGGGCATGGGATCGGACTGGCGGCGGGCAAAGCGCCGATTATAAAAGAACGCGCGACGCGCGATAGGTGTATACCTGAGCCTACATCCCTGTGAGTGGAGTACGCATCATGTCCAAAGGTATGGATTCAAAGAAAGCCGCGAAGAAGAAACCGGCCAAGACAGCGATTGAAAAACGTGCAGAGAAGAAAGCCAAGAAGGTCGATATTTTCGGTCATTGATCACGTCCTTCGGGAGCCTGTCCCCCGGGCTCCCGTTTCAGCGCAAAAATAATCTGCAAGATTGCTCGGCTTCGTTGCACAGAAGGGGAAGATTCCTGTTCCGAGCCACGCCATGCCGAATTACTTCGACGCCGACCATCGCCAGCAGATCGAAAACCTGCGCCAGCGCTTCACCGCCCGCACCGAGTGGCCGACGTGGCTGCTGCTGATCGGCGTGTATGGCGGCTGGTTCGCAATCATCCTCAACAGTCAGTGGCTCGGTCGCGGCTTGAGCACATTGCTGCTGATTCCGCTGCTGGTGCTGTGGCTGTCGGTTCAGCATGAATTGCTGCACGGGCATCCGACCCGCTCGGTGCTTTTCAATAAAATCCTCGGCTACGCACCTTTTGCGGTGTGGTACCCGTACACCTTGTATCGCGACAGCCATCTGCTGCATCACCGCGATGAACACCTGACCGTGCCCGGCGTCGATCCGGAAAGCCGTTACCTGACAACGTCGCACTGGCAGGGCAGTTCGCTGTTCGAGCGAGGCCTGCACTGGCTGAACAAAACCGTGCTCGGGCGTTTTGCGCTTGGTGCGCCGCTGGGACTACTGGCGTTGGCCGCCGAAGAACTGCAACGCCTGAAAAACCGCGAGCGTCAGGCCTGGTTGATGTGGCTGACCCACGGTGCGTTCAGCGTGTTGATGCTGTGGTTTATCGCGCGCTTCAGCGTGTTGCCGGTCTGGCATTACCTGCTGCTGATCAGTATGCCGGCACTGTCGATCGCGATGATCCGCTCCTACTATGAACACCGCCCGCACACACAACCGGAGCAGCGCACCGTGATCAACGAAGCCGGTTGGCCGTGGCGCTGGCTGTTTCTGAATCTGAATTTTCATCTGGTGCATCACGACCTGCCGGGGCTGGCGTGGTACGACTTGCCAGCGGCCTACCGGATGCGCCGCGAGCAGTGGGTGGCGCGCAGTGGCGGGTTTCTGGTGCAGGGTTATGGGCAGTTGTGGCGGCAGCATGGATTCAGGCCGATCGACAGTCCCGAGCATCCTTACCACTGACTTCAAAAACACCACAAAACCCCTGTGGGAGCGAGCTTGCTCGCGAATGCGGTAGAACAGTGACATGTCTGGTGTCTGACACACCGCTTTCGCGAGCAAGTCGAATCGTCGCACCGCCGCTCCCACAGGGGTAAGTATTTGCAGGGAAATAACGTGTATGACCCAACACCACCTCGAACTGCTGATGTACACCGCCCCCGAGCCCATCCGCTTGGCCAACGAACGCTGGATCTCACGCATTCTCGAACATCTCGGCCACTCCCGCCTGAGCGCCGCAAGCTTGTCGCTCCCCGAGCTTTGGTTATCCCCGGATCTGCTGCTGACCCAGACCTGCGGCTATCCCTTGATGACCTTGCTGCGCGATCAGGTGCGCATCGTCGGACGTCCACGCTACGAACTGCCCGACGCCAGCGCCGGCAATCACTGCAGCCTGATCCTCAGCCGTGCAGACGATACGCGCAAAACCCTGGCGGATTTTCGTGGCAGTCGCGGGGTGATCAACAGTGACGACTCCAACAGCGGCATGAACCTGTTGCGCCAGCGTCTGGCGCCCTTACACCGCGACGGGCAGTTTTTCGCCACGGTCGGCATCAGTGGGGCGCACCGCGAAAGTCTGTGCTGGCTGCGTGAAGCGCGCGCCGATCTGGCGGCGATCGACAGCGTGACCTATGCCTGCCTTGCGCAATACGCACCTGAGGAGGTCAACGGATTGCGGGTTGTGGCGCGTAGTGCGTTCAGCCCGACGTTGCCGTTTATTACCGCCGTATCTACTACGGATAAACAGATCGAGCACTTGCGCGAGGTGATGAATCTGACGCTGCTTGAGTTGCCGGATGTGGCGCAGATCCTTGGATTTCCTGAGGTTCTGGCAGCCAGTGAAAGCGATTATCAGGTTGTGCTCGACTATCAGCGTGAGGCTGAAGAGTTGGGCTATGGCCGCTTGCGTTGAAAGATCGCAGCCTTCGGCAGCTCCTACATTGGAGTGGGGTCAACCTGTAGGAGCTGCCGAAGGCTGCGATCTTTCGCTCTTATATCTCCAAAAAGAATATAAAAATGAAATATAAATATTATTAATGCATAAGACGCCTTGCTACGATCGCGCCACCGGATCACCGGACATTCAGCGACCCTTACCCAGGAGCCCTCATGTCCGGCGCCGACACCGCTCACCGCAATCATCTCGACGCTCTGTTCCGCGCCCACTACCGCTGGCTGTGCACTTACCTGAGCCGACATCTGCACGACTCCGCAGGCGCGGAAGACATAGCCGCCGAAACCTTCGCGCAATTGCTTCAGGCGCCCAGTGTCACGGCAATACGTGAACCCCGCGCCATGCTCACCACAATTGCCCAACGCCTGCTCTATCAGCGCTGGCGCCGGGCGGATCTGGAGCGCCGGCATGCGCAGCAGATGGACGTCGATGCTGCCACTTCGCCTGAAGACCTCGCGCAACTGAGCCAGACCCTCAAACGCCTCGACTGCAGCCTGCAACGCCTGCCCGGCAAGGTCCGTTCGACCTTTTTGCTAGCGCGGATTGATGGCCTGACTTACCCGCAAATCGCCGCCGAACTGGGCATCTCCCAGCGTTCGGTCAGCGTTTATATGAGCCGTTCCCAGGCCCTGTGCGACCGCCACAGCGCCAACCAAATCCTGACAGACAAGAGGTCCGCATGAGATCGATCAAAACCCTGCTCGGCCGTTCGTTGCTGGCGCTGAGCCTGAGTGTCGGCGCTGTTTCGGCGGCGGAAAAAACCGCGCCGATCCATTTCGGTGACATCACCTGGGAGAGCGGCAGTTTCATTACTGAAGTGCTGCGCCTGATCGTCGAGAAAGGCTACGGCTACCCGACCGACACGCTGCCGGGCAGCACCGTCAGCCTCGAAGCGGCGCTGGCGAAAAATGACATTCAGGTGATCGGCGAGGAATGGGCCGGGCGCAGTCCGGCGTGGGTCAAGGCGGCCAATGAAGGCAAGGTGTTCGGCCTCGGCGACACGGTCAAGGGCGCGACCGAGGGCTGGTGGGTGCCGGAATACGTGATCAAGGGTGACCCCGAACGCGGGATCAAACCGCTGGCCCCGGAGCTGAAATCGGTGGCCGACCTGCCGCGCTATAAGGACGTGTTCCGCGACCCGGAAGACCCGCGCCGTGGACGCTTCCTCAACAGCCCGACCGGCTGGACTTCGGAGATCGTCAACAGCCAGAAGCTCAAGGCCTATGCGCTGACCGACAGCTACGTCAACTTCCGCACCGGCTCCGGCGCGGCGCTGGATGCCGAGGTGGCGTCGTCGATCAAACGCGGCAAACCGGTGCTGTTCTATTACTGGTCGCCGACGCCGCTGCTCGGGCGCTTCAAACTGGTGAAGCTCGAGGAGCCACCGTTCGATGCTGAAGCCTGGAAAACTCTGGCCGATGCCAGCAACCCGAACCCCAAGGGCACCCGCTCGATGCCGGCCAGCCTGGCGATAGGCGTGTCGGCACCGTTCAAGGCGCAGTACCCGGAGCTGGTGTCGTTCTTCGAGAAAGTCGATTTGCCGATCGATCTGCTGAACCAGACGCTGGCCGGGATGAGCGAAAAACGCCAGCCGCCACGGCAGGTAGCCGAAGCATTTTTACGCGATCAGCCGCAGGTGTGGAGGGCGTGGGTGCCGGGGGAGGTGGCGAGCAAGGTGACGGCGGGGCTTTGAGTTTCAACTGTTTGATCGGTGGCGTTTGAGCTACCGCTTTCGCGAGCAAGCTCGCTCCCACACTGGATCTGTGGCTTGCCCGAATCCAGTGTGGGAGCGAGCTTGCTCGCGAATGATCCCCCGGCCTACGCCGCTTCCGCCGCCAACGCCGCCATCACGGTCGGCCGCTGCTCGATCCGCGCCTGAAACCGCGCCAGTGCCGGCCACTGCGCCAGTTCGATCCCGAACAACCCGGCCCAGCGCAATACCACAAACAACAAGGCATCCGCGACGCTGAAGCCGCTCGGCAACAGATACTCCTGCTGCTCCAGCACCCTGACCAACACCGCGAAACGTTTGAACAACTTCTCCTTGATCACCTCGGCTGGCAGTCGCTCATCGAACAGCGCACCAAGGCCGCCATGGATCTCGCTCGAAATGAAATTCAGCCACTCCTGCAGACGCAGTCGTTCGAAACTGCCGGGCGCCGGGGCCAACCCTGACTGTGGTTGCAGATCCGCCAGATATTGCAGGATCACCGGGCCTTCGGTCAGTACCGCGCCGTTGTCCAGTTGCAGTGCCGCGACGTAGCCCTTGGGGTTGATCGCGAGAAAGTCTTCGCCGCTGGCGGTGCGCTTGCTGCGGTTGTCGACGCGGATCAGCACGAAGGGCAGCTTCAGTTCGCGCAGCACAATGTGCGGCGCCAGTGAACAGGCTTGCGGGGCGTAATACAGCTTCATCGGCAGCTCTCTGGTGGGGATTTGGCGCCAGTGTCATAGTGCGCCGCACCCTCGGTAAAATTAATCTTTCAGAAAGCCGCCATAAGGACAGCTACTGCCATGATGAACCTGATGCATTGGCGGCTGGTGGTCGCCGTGGCCGATCACGGCAACATCACCCGCGCTGCCGAGCGGGTCGGCATGACCCAGTCCGGCGCGAGCCAGGCCCTGGCGCTGATGGAAGAAACCCTCGGCGTGCAACTGTTCAGCCGCGAAAGCCGACAGACCTTGCCCACCGCCATCGGCCTGCCGGTGATCGAGCAGGCGCGGCTGATGCTCGGTGCGTTGGAGACCATTCGCCAGACCGTCGACAGCGTGCGCCCGATGCTGCGCGGGACGATTCGTCTGGCGAGTTTCCCCATGGTGCTGGCGAGTTTTCTGCCGCCGCTGCTGCGCCAGTTCAATCGGCTGTACCCGGGGATCGAAGTGGTGGCGTTGGAGGTCAGCGACGACGAGGTGGAAACCCTGCTCGCGGCCGGTCTGGTGGATGTCGGCGTGGTGCTCAACCCGGCGCCCGAGCGCAATGCCGGGCCGTTGGGCCGTGATGAATGGGTGGCGGTCGTGCCGGCAGGGCACCCTTTGGCGCTGCGGGGGATCGAGCAGGGCGTCAGCCTGCAAGAACTGACGGCGCTGCCTTTTGTGCTGGCCACCGGCGGTTGCTCGACCAACGCCCGCAGCCTCGCCGCCGAGGCCGGGTTGCAGTTGCAGGATGTGCGGGTCGAAGTGCGCGAATGGAGCAGCGCCTTCACTCTGGTGCGGGAAAACCTCGGCGTGACCCTGGTGCCGGAAATGACCTTGCCGGCCGAGCGTCAGGGCTTGCGCGTGATTGCCTTGCAGCCATGTATCGAACGGGTGTTTTCGCTGGTGCTGCCTGCGGGGCAGACGCCGTCAGCGACGGTGCAGGCGTTGCTGGATCTGGTGGCGGAGACGGCAGTCGCGACAGCTCGCTGAACCGTTTCTTGTGCAAAAAGTGCCAGATACTGGCCGACTAGTGGCCTTGCGCACGGCATGGCGATGGCTATGCTAGCTGTAACTAACTATGTCGACCGTCATCTGTTAGCCGTGATTTCAACGCTGCCAGAGTGCGCAACCCAAGGCACCGGACACTGAACCAACAAGGAGCAAGTTGTACATGGAAGTTTTCTGCACGTTAGGGCTGGCCCGTTGCTGGGCTATCAAGAGAAGGATGTCTTGATTAGAGCGTTGCTGCATGGACCCTCGGATTAAAACATCATTTATCACCTGACAACTTCCTCCCGTGGAGGAATGCGTGTGCCTGTTCTGTGGAACGTAGTGGTGGATGCTGAAAGACCTGACTTTCATCAAATCAAAAGACCGCGCGGAAGGTGATACAACCATGTTCAACCTACATCACAAGGCTGACCTGCAGGAAATCGAGCGTTTCAGCTGCGCCTTGACCGAAGCCAACGCCAAGCTCGAAGCGATCAGCCGCTCCATGGCGATGATCGAATTTACCCCCGAAGGCATTGTTCTGGATGCCAACGAAAACTTCTGCAAGACCATGGGGTACAGCGCCGAGGAAGTGCGTGGCAAGCATCACCGGGTGTTTTGCGAAGAAGCGTTTTACCGCAGCGAGGAGTACGCCAAGTTGTGGCGCGACCTGGCCCGGGGCGAACCGATCAGTGGCACGTTTCTGCGCTTGAACAAGTCCGGCAAGGAGATCTGGCTCGAAGCCAGTTACATGCCGGTGTACGGCGTGGACAAACAAGTCAAAAGTGTGATCAAAGTGGCGTCGGACATCACCGCCCGGGTCAACAAAGAACATGAAGAAGAAAGCATGCTCGCGGCGATCAGCCGTTCGATGGCGGTCATCGAGTTCTCGCCCGAGGGCAATGTGATTACCGCCAACGACAACTTTCTGAAAACCATGCAGTACTCGCTCAACGAAATCGTCGGCCATCATCACAGCATGTTCTGTCACCGTTCCGAATCCGAATCGGCGCAGTACAAGGCGTTCTGGGCGTCGCTCAATCGCGGCGAATATCACTCGCATCGTTTCGAACGCAAGAACAAGTCCGGGCAGATGGTCTATCTCGAAGCCTCGTACAACCCGCTGTTCGACACCAAGGGCCGTTTGTACAAAGTGGTGAAGTTCGCCAGCGACATCACCCAGCAGATGACTACCTTGCAGAACGCCGCGGAATCGGCCCACAGCACTTCGGTACAAAACGACGCCTGCGCGCAAAAAGGCTCACAGGTCGTGCAGCAGACGGTGCAGATCATTCAGGACATTTCCCGCGACCTCAACGAAGCGGCGCTGAGCATCGATGCGGTCAGCAAGCAGTCGGACATCATCGGCACCATCGTCCAGACCATTCGCGGCATCGCCGATCAGACCAATCTGCTGGCGCTCAACGCGGCCATCGAAGCGGCGCGAGCCGGTGAACACGGACGCGGTTTTGCGGTGGTGGCGGACGAGGTGCGCAGTCTCGCGGCGCGCACCAGTCAGGCGACCCTGGAGATTGTCGAAGTGGTGCGCAAAAACCATGACCTGTCGCTGAGCGCGGTGTCGAGCATGCAGTCGAGCCTGAGCCGCACCGGGCTGGGTGTGGAACTGGCGAACGAGGCGGGGGAGGTGATTCTGGAGATTCAGCAGGGATCGCGTCATGTGGTGGATGCGATCGGGCAGTTCAATGCGACGTTGCAGTTGAACTAGCACATACGCCAAACACCTGTAGGAGCTGCGGCACGCTGCGATCTTTTGATCTTGATTTCAAAGATCAAAAGATCGCAGCGTGCCGCAGCTCCTACAGGGTTACTCCGCAACTTTCAGATCAAAGCGCCGCGAGAAACTTGTCCGCCAGTTTGTCGCTGTCCTTGACGTCATTGACGTCATTGACGTTGTCTTTCTCCGACTGCGCCAGCTTCATCTTGTCCTGCAGACGCTCGGCGATCTCTTTGCCGATGGCCAGTTGTTTCTCCGGCGGCATGCTCTGGATGTCTTCCTCGGTAATCCCCAGATCCTTGAGGATGCTGTCGCGCAGGCGCTGTTCCGGGGACTTGCTCATGTAGTCCTTGAACTCGTCGGTGGCCGACGTGCCAGCGGGCTTGGAACTGGTGGCATCGGTGGTTTGCAGACCCACGCGGGTCTTGGCGAAGGCTTCGTCGACGTTATCGCTGATGCGCGTAGCGGCGGCCACTTGCTGGGTGGCGATCTGCGTGGCCGAATCCTCGACCCTGGAGGTCGCGTCGGTGGCCTGCGACTGGGCCTGGTTCTGCAGCGATTGCAGCATGGCGCCGTGCAGGCCGCTCTGCAGACCGGCAGCGGCGGTTGTGGTCGCGTCATCCGCCAGCCGCTTGGGCAGGTGGATGAGCTGCTGCTGTTTGGCACTGACCAACATCATGATGGAGACCTTTGAGTTATTGCTGACAGGCCTGTCGCAGCAATTAGCGTGCCTTTGCGGCAAATCCCGCAATTGCAACGCGTTGCTGTTGTGGCATGCGCAGCAAAGCGGTCATCCCTTGCCGTCAGGCGGCAGAGGATGACCGTGTGGCCTTCAGCGATGGGCAATGTTTTCCAGCGCCAGATTGCGTGTGCGCGGGCCGAACCAGCCGATGGTCAGCATCACGATCAGCATGCTGCTGACAATGAACGCGAGCACCCCGGGCGTGCCGAAGTTGTCGAGGAACAGCCCGATCAGCAGGCTGCTGAACACCGTCGACAAACGACTGAACGAATAGCAGAAACCCACCGCTCGGGCACGGATGTTGGTCGGGAACAGTTCGCTCTGGTACGAGTGATAACTGAAGCTCAGCCAGGCATTGCAGAAGGTGATCATCACCCCACAGAAGATCAGGCCGAAGGCGCTGGTCTGCAACGCGAACAAAGTGCCGAAAGTCATCGCGCCCAGCGCCGAGCCGACGATCTGCCATTTGTTCTCGAAACGGTTGGCGAACTTGACGAACAGCAATGGCCCGAGCGGGTAGGCGAGGGTGATGATGAACGCGTACATCAGGCTGTGGGTGACGCTCACGCCTTGGCCGGACAGCAGCGCCGGCAGCCAGTTGCCGAAACCGAAGAAACCGATCGCCTGGAACACGTGAAACACGATCAGCATCAATGCCCGGCGCCGATATGGCGGCTGCCAGATATCGCCGAAGCGACCCTTGCCCTCGACATCGACGGGCACCGTTTCTGGAGCGTCCAGCGGTTGGCGGTGATCCTTCTCGCAGCGGGCTTCGATGTCGTCGAGAATCCTGTTCGCTTCATCGAAACGCCCATGTTGCGCCAGCCAGCGTGGCGACTCGGGAAGACGCTTGCGCAGCCACCAGATGAACAGTGCAAACACCGCGCTCGCCAATACCACCCAGCGCCAGCCGGACACACCGAACGGCGCCTGCGGCACCAGCCACCACGACATCAACGCCACCGCCGGCACCGAGAGAAACTGCACGAAAAAGGCGAAGGCAAACGCCGAACTGCGCATGCGTTTGGGCACCAGTTCCGAGAGGTAGGCGTCGATGGTCACCAGTTCGATACCGAGGCCGATGCCCACCAGAAAGCGCATGCAGATGATCCCCAGCGCCGAGCTTTGAATCCCCATCAGCACCGTGGCCACGGTGTACCAGACCAGCGCAAAGGTGAAGATCGCGCGGCGGCCGAAACGATCGGCCAACGGGCTGAGCAGGCTGGCGCCGAGGAACAGGCCGAGGAAGGTCGCCGACGCGAACGCTGCCTGATCGGAGAAGCCGAACACGCCCTGATTGCCGGTGGCGAAGATCCCGTCACGGATCAGTCCCGGACTGATGTAGGCGGTCTGAAACAAATCGTAGAGTTCGAAGAAACCACCAATCGACAACAGTGCCACCAGTCGCCAGATGGTGGCGACGGCGGGCAGGCGGTCGATGCGGGCGGAAATCTCGGCGGCGCGTATCGGGTCGATACCGTCGCGTTGCACGGCGGCGGGAGCGTGAGCAGTCATCGGTGGATCCATTTTTTATTGATGGAAAAGCTTAGCCTGCTATCGGAGTTGATGGGTTGTGAATATCAGCGGTTTGCCCGGGAATACCGCCGATTTTTTGCAATAACTGCTTACCAATTAACGTTTTATGCCGCAGCAGTCGAATCGGGCAGCGCCGAGGCTGGCAAACCGAAGACGCGATCGAACAGCCAGTTGAAGGCAAACGTGTAGCACGGGATGAAGATGATCAGCGCCAGATCCAACAGGAACGCCTGCACCAGACTGATGTTCATCCACCAGGCGATTAGCGGAATCAGGAACACGATCAGCGTCAGTTGAAAACCCACGGCGTGGGCGATGCGCCGTTTGACCGTGCGGGTGCGCGATTTCTGGCGGCTTTCCCAGTGCTCGAACAGGGAGGTGTAGATGAAATTCCAGGTCACGGCGATGGTGGTGATGATCACCGCCAGTGGGCCGGTGCTGCCCGGTGAAGTGCCGGACAACAGCGCCAGACCGAGGGCTGAGAAGGTCATGCCGATCACTTCGTAGAGCGACACGTAGACCAGTTTGCGTTTGACGCCTTGCATGGGATTTGCCTCTTTCTTGCAACGTGTTGGCCAGCGGGACTGGCGAAGGCGACAAAAGATAGCTTCAATAGGCGTGACAGAAAAAGTCAGTAGCTTTCAGTTTTGATGATAGGTGGGTGAAGTGAATTTCAACAGCGACAGCATCGAACTGTTTCTTGCGGTGATTGATCGTGGCTCGTTCTCCGCAGCTGCACGCGCTTTGGGCCGTGTGCCTTCGGCGGTCAGCATGGGCATCGGCAACCTTGAGGCGGAGCTTGGCTATGCCTTGTTCGATCGCAGCCACCGCGAACCGCAGCCGACGGCCATGGCGCTGTCACTGGTGCCCCACGCGCGGCTGATCGCCGAGCAGCTCAAGCAACTGCAGGTGCACGCGGTGGAGTTGTCGCTGGGACTGGAGAGCAAGTTGTCGATTGGTGTGGTCGCGGACATCGACCGGCGCCGCTTGCTCGCCGCGATCAAGGTGATTGCCGAGCGTCATCCGCTGCTCGACATCGAAGTGCTGACCGCGCCGCAGGACGACGTGCTGGCGATGCTGCACAGCGGCCGCGTCAGCGTGTGTCTGGCGTTCGCCGGGTTGAGCATGAACGTGCTGGAGCGTTTTCAGTTTGTTGGCAGCGAACGGATGATCGCCACGCTCGCAGCGGACAGTCCGCTGTTACAGGGGCAGGATCTGTTTCTTGAAGACCTGGTACATGTGCGGCAGATCTTCGTCGCCAGCCGCGACTTGCCGATCAGCGAAACCCGGCCGCTGGTGGCCGAATCGCATTGGCGCACCGACACGCTGGAGACCGCGTTGGAGATGGTCGAGGCGGGGCTGGGCTGGGGCAATTTCCCGCTATCGGTGGTGCAGCCGTTGCTCGATACGGGGAGACTCAAGCGTTTGAGTTTCCGTAATATCGAGAACGGCCTGGTATTACCTGTGCATGCCGTCTGGCTCAAGAGCCAGCCACTGCAAAAGGGCGCGGCAGCATTTGTACAACTGCTGAGTCAGCACCAATAGCGCGAATCAAGGCTTTTTCAGCAGGTAATTATCCTGCAGCGTATTGAGCACTTGATTGAAGCTGACCGCATTACGTCCCAGCTTGGCCATGCGCTCTTCGGGCAAGTAGCTGAACTTTACGTAGAGCAACTTGCCGGAGGCTTTCTGTACCTCACTGAGTTTGTCGATGCCCGCCTGAAGACCGGTAAGAGTGCCGGGAATGCTCGCGATGTCGCGCCATGCGCCACCACCGGGAATGAAGTTGGTCAGTTGCGAGACGATATCTGTCACAGCATCGCCCAAGGGGAACAAGCCGGAGAAACGGCTTTGTGGTGTAAAAGGCGCGATGCCCATATAAATGTCGGGAAGTTGACTGATGCGATTCTCGATCTGACGGTCTTTGTGTTTGATCAGGAACTCGATGAGTTGTGTCGAAGTGCCGATCAATACCAATGACTGTACGCCGGCGCCGGAGTCGGTAAACAGATAGTTATTGTTGCTGCCGGCAATGGCTTTCTTCAGTTCGCCGCGATCGAGAATCACGCTGTAGTTGCTACCGGCTTTGACGATGGGGGCGGGTGCGCGCCACAGGCCTGCGGGTTCGGCCAGTGCGGTGGTGGAGAATCCGGCGAGCAGCAAGCTGCTGCCAACCAATGCGATCAGGTGCTTTATTGTGGTGTACATAATTCTTCCTTGAATGAGTTAAAACGCGACTTCGAAATCTGGAAGTGCGTGCAAGGAATCTATAGAGCAAGCTGAATTAACGAAAGTCGCAATTGATTGCAGTGTGTAAGTTGTATAAAGGCAGGTTGTGGAAGTTTAAAACAAGAGGCGGCCTTTAATAGCTATATATAAAGGCCGCAATATTGCGGGGAGAACAGGTCAGGTACTTTCGCGAATCTTCAATTCAAAACCCATATCCTCCACCGGCCGCGCCACACTATTCCCCGCCATCAACGTCAACATCTGCTCCGCCGCGCGCCGGCCGATCGCTTCGCGTGGGGTGTTGATGCTGCTCAGGCGCGGCACCATGTGTTCGGACATCGGCAAGTCATTGAAGCCGAGGATCGCCACCTGCTCGGGGATCCTGATGCCATTGCGCAGCGCTTCGAGCAGGGCGCCCTGCGCCAGGTCGTCGTTACCAAAGAAGATCGCATCCACATCCGGATGCGCCGCCAGCAGTTGCAGGAACAGTTCACCGCCCAGGCCCACGGACGAGGAGCGCGGGGTCAGCACTTCCAGATCCGGGTCGTAGCGCCCGGCCTTCTGCAGGGCTTTGCGGAAACCTTCACCGCGCAACAAGGTGCGCTGATCAAGTTGCGCACCGATGTAGGCCAGACGCTTGCGACCGCGCGAGAGCAAATGTTCGGCCGCGGTTTCGCCGGCGCTGAGCTGCGAGAAACCCACGCAATTCACTCCGGCGGCGCTGTCGAGTTCCATCATGTACACGCAGGGAATATTGCTGGCCTCGATCATCCGCCGCGAACTTTCAGTGCGATCAAACCCGGTCAGCAGCAAACCACGCGGCTGATAGGCCATATAGTTGCGCAGCAGGTTTTCTTCTTCATCGCGCGAATAATGGAAGTTGCCGATCAGCACTTCGAAGCCCTTGGGTGTCAGCACCCGATGAATGGCTTCCAGCGTATCGATGAACAGCAGGTTGGACAGCGATGGCACCAGCACCACCACCGAATGGCTTTGCGCCGAGGCCAGGGCGCGGGCGGCAGGGTTGACCACGTAGTTGAGTTCACTGGCTGCTTTCTGCACTTTTTCCACCAGCTCCGTGGCCACGGTGCTGACCCCGCGCAGGGCACGGGAGGCGGTAATCGGGCTCACGCCGGCGAGGCGGGCAACTTCATTAAGGGTGGGACGGCCGGTGGTGCGAGTGTTTTTATCGTTTTTAGGGGTGGTCATCGGGCGGCTTGCCAAACAAAAATCAAGGCACTAAGGTAGCGCTGTCCTGATGCAGCTGCAAATGCGTAAGCGAGGTCCTGCCTGATCTTCGCTTTTTGGCGTTGGGAACAAACCTGCTGCAACCCAAAAAAACGACAAGAAGGCGTCGGCAACTTCTGCCTGTGCACTAGAGTCATAGCTAGCAAAGGTAGCGCTGTCTGCGCGCTGAGGTGTTATATGAGTCATCCCATCACCGCCCTGGTCATCATGGGCGTTGCCGGTTGCGGCAAGACGTGCGTCAGCGAGGCCCTGTGCCAATTGAGCGGCGCCACTGCCATTGAAGGCGATACTTTTCATCCGGCCGCCAACATCGAAAAGATGAGCGCGGGGATCCCCCTGAACGACGACGACCGTGCCGGCTGGCTCGACAGCCTGTGCGATGAACTGCGTCGCGTCGATGCATCGGGTAAACGCCCGGTGCTGACCTGCTCGGCCCTTAAACACAGTTATCGCGAAGTGCTGCGCAGTGCCTTGCCGGGCCTTGGCTTCGTGTTTCTTGAGCTGACCCCTGAAGTCGCCGCCGACCGCGTGTCCCATCGCCCGGGCCACTTCATGCCGGCGACGTTGATTGAAAGCCAGTTCGCCACCCTCGAGTCGCCGGTCGGTGAGCCGTTGACCCTGGCGCTGAATGCTTCGATCCACAGCGTTGAAGAGCTGGCTGCCCAGGCGCACGTCTGGTGGCAGGCCCACGGTCTGAAACAGGCGGTATGAGTGTGTTGAAAGAGCTAGCGCTGTCCTCACGAATTCTGTTTAACCCGCTTTAATAACAACAACAAGCCAGGAGACACCCCCAATGTTTGGCATGTCCCACGACGCCTACCTGCTGCTCGATGCAGTGGTCACGGTAATCGGCCTGATTATCCTGATCACCAAATTCAAGATTCACCCCTTTATCTCGCTGACCATCGCGGCCGCGTTCCTCGGCCTGACGTCCGGCATGCCGATCGGCACCATCATCAAGGCGTTCCAGGACGGCTTCGGTGGCGTGCTCGGTTTCGTCGGCATCATCCTCGCGCTGGGCACCATGCTCGGCAAAATGATGGCCGAATCCGGTGGTGCCGATCAGATCGCGCAGACCCTGATCCGCGCCTTCGGCAAGGACAAAGTGCAGTGGGCAATGATGTTCGCCGCGTTCCTCGTCGGTATCCCGCTGTTCTTCGAAATCGGCTTCGTGCTGCTGATTCCGCTGGTGTTCATCGTTGCCCGCCGCACCGGTGTGTCGATCATCAAGATCGGTATCCCGCTGCTCGCCGGTCTGTCCGCCGTACACGGTCTGGTGCCGCCACACCCGGGCCCGCTGCTGGCGATCGGGGTGTTCGGCGCCGACATCGGCAAGACCATCCTCTACGGTCTGATCGTTGCGCTGCCGACGGCAATCATTGCCGGTCCGATCTTCGGTACCTTCATCGCCAAGCACATTCCCGGCACGCCGAATCAGGAGCTGGTCGATCAACTGGCCCGTGAAAGCGACGACTCAACCAAGTTGCCGAGCTTCAGCATCACCCTGATTACCGTGCTGTTGCCGGTGTTCCTGATGCTGCTGAAAACCTTCGCTGACGTGGCGCTGCCGGACGGTCACTTCTTCCGCACCTGGATGGACATGATCGGTCACCCGATCTCGGCACTGCTGCTGGCCTTGCTGCTGTCGCTGTACACCTTCGGTCACAAGCAGGGCATCGGTTCGCAGCAGATGCTCAAGTGGCTGGACGCGAGCCTGGCGCCGACCGCCGCAATCATTCTGATCATCGGTGCCGGTGGTGGCTTCAAGCAGATGCTGGTGACCAGCGGCGTGGGCGACGTGATCGGCCACATGGCGGTCAGCGCGCAGATCTCGCCGATTCTGCTGGCGTGGCTGGTGGCGGCGGTGATTCGTATCGCAACCGGTTCGGCCACCGTCGCGACCATCACGGGCGCGGGCATCGTGGTGCCGGTGGTGGGGATGATCCCGGGCGTCAACCGTGAGCTGCTGGTGCTGGCCACCGGTGCCGGTTCGTTGATCCTGTCCCATGTGAACGACGCCGGTTTCTGGCTGGTGAAGCAGTACTTCAACATGACCGTGGCCGAGACCTTCAAGACCTGGACCGCGATGGAAACCATCCTGTCGGTGGTGGGCCTGGGCTTTATCCTGCTGTTGTCGCTGTTCGTGTAAGCGGCGCTTTGCAGGCACAAAAAAACCGCAGCGATGCGGTTTTTTTGTGGATGATGCGAAAGTGCCAACCCCTGTAGGAGCTGCCGCAGGCTGCGATCTTTTGATTTTAAAGATCAAGATCAAAAGATCGCAGCCTGCGGCAGCTCCTACAGGGGGATGTGTTAGCCGGCGGTTTTCGGGGCCAGGCCATCCGCCCGGAACATCCCGCGAATCCCGCGCACCGCTTGACGAATCCGGTCCTGGTTTTCGATCAGCGCGAAGCGCACATGGTCATCGCCATACTCACCAAAACCCACCCCCGGCGAGACGCAGACCTTGGCCTCGGCCAGCAGCTTCTTGGCGAACTCCAGCGAACCGAGGTGCGCATAAGCCTCGGGAATCTTCGCCCAGACGTACATCGAAGCCTTCGGATTCTCGACCATCCAGCCCAGCTCATGCAGGCCTTTGACCAGCACGTTGCGGCGCTGGCGATACTGCTCGGCGATGTCGCGCACGCATTGCTGATCGCCTTCCAGCGCGGCAATCGCCGCCACTTGCAGCGGGGTGAAGGTGCCGTAGTCGTGGTAGCTCTTGATCCGTGCCAGGGCGTTGACCAGCTCCGGGTTGCCGACCATGAAACCGATGCGCCAGCCCGCCATGTTGTAGCTCTTGGACAGGGTGAAAAACTCCACCGCGATGTCCTTGGCGCCGGGCACCTGCATGATCGACGGGGCTTTCCAGCCGTCGTAGACGATGTCGGCGTAAGCCAGGTCGTGCACCACCAGTACGTCGTACTGCTTGGCGAGGGCGATCACCCGTTCGAAGAAATCCAGCTCCACGCACTGCGCGGTGGGGTTGGACGGGAAACCGAGGATCATCATCTTCGGTTTCGGGATCGAGCCACGGATGGCCCGTTCCAGCTCAGCGAAAAAGTCTACGCCGGGCACCAGCGGCACCGAACGCACCTGAGCGCCGGCAATCACTGCGCCGTAGATGTGAATCGGGTAGCTCGGGTTCGGCACCAGTACCGTGTCGCCCTGATCCAGGGTCGCCAGCATCAGGTGCGCCAGGCCTTCCTTGGAACCGATGGTGACAATGGCTTCGCTTTCCGGGTCGATGTCGACCGCGTAGCGTTCCTTGTACCAGTTGGAAATCGCCCGACGCAGGCGCGGAATGCCTTTGGACGTGGAGTACCCGTGGGTGTCTTCGCGCTGTGCAACCTGCACCAGTTTTTCGACGATGTGCGGCGGTGTGGCCCCGTCGGGGTTGCCCATGCTCAAGTCGATGATGTCTTCACCACGACGCCGCGCGGCCATCTTCAGCTCGGCGGTGATGTTGAAAACGTAAGGAGGGAGTCGATCAATGCGCGCAAAGCGGCGCGGCGAACCTTGTTCAGCCATTGTTGCCTCGGATAACGTAAGCGCCCGGAACCGTCCGAGCGACGCTGGTCACTGCGGTGACCTGTGGCGGAAGATAAGGGCAGCGATGGCGGACTGTCCAGCGTGCACGACAATAATTTTTTCCAAGGAAATGCTTAATGGAATTCACCAGCGGCTTCTTGCTGAGCCTTTCGCTGTGCCTGGACATCGGCGTGGCCAACATCGCGATGATCACCCTGGCGATGCAGCGCGGTTACTTTCAGGGCTTCGCGCTGGGCCTCGGCACCTGCGTCGGCGACCTGATCTACGCGGTGCTGGCGCTGGCCGGGATGACCGTGCTGCTGCAGTACGAAAGCGTGCGCTGGGTGCTGTGGATCGGCGGCTCGGCGCTGCTGATCTACTTTGCGGCGAAGATGATCTATTCGGCGATTCACCACGAAGCGCAGCTGGCGGCGACCGCGGAGGTGGGGCAGAACTCGCATCGCAAGGAGTTCTTCCGCGGGATTTTCCTCGCCATGTCTTCGCCGAGCGCGATCCTCTGGTTCGCCGCAGTTGGCGGTACCCTGATCGCCCGCTCCGGTGGCGGCGGCCCTGTGAGCTCGGCGCTGTTCCTCGGTGGTTTCCTCTGCGCCGGGCTGCTGTGGTCGGCCGGTCTGTGCTTTGCCGCCAGCCACGGCGGCAAGTTGCTCGGCGACAAGCTGTTGCGCTACTCGTACATGGCATCGGCGGCGATCTTCTGCTATTTCGCGGTTTACGTGATCGTATCCGGTTATAACGAGTTCGTTGGCTCCGGGGCCGCCGACCAGTTGCACGCCTTGTGACATTGCGAATCGGGTTTGGCTTCTATACTCAGCAGCCGAACCCCTACTTTTGTTCCAGGAGTCGAGTCATGGATGAGCAAAAACGCGTCGAAGTGGCTGAACCTCGCTTCGAACATGGACACTTCCTGCTGATCGCGGGATTTCGTGGTCGATTTACCCAGGACACGGCAAAGGACATCCCCGCGCTGTGGGAAAGTTTCTTGCCGCACCTGGGAAAGATACAGGGACAAAAAAACGAAGTGACCTACGGCGTCTGCAGCAATTTCGACGGTCAGGGTGGCTTCGATTACATCGCCGGAGTGGAAATCAGCAAGCTCGATGACCTCGACCAGAAGGTCTACCAGTGGGTCGAAGTGCTGCCCCGGCAATACGCAGTGTTCGAGCACAAGGGACCGCTCGACCAGTTGCCGCAAACCCTGCAATACATCTACAAGACCTGGCTACCGACTTCCCATTACGTGGAACTGAATGCCCCGGAACTGGAACGCTACAGCGCCGATTTCAATCCGCGACTGCACACCGGCAAACTGGAAATCTGCGTCCCAGTCGACAGCAAAGCCTGAGCCCATGACGATGAGGCGGATCACTGATCCGCCTCATGCTGTTCAACCGCGTTTACCCTTGCCCAGCCGTCGCGCCCGCAACAGGTCGATGCCCAAGGTGATAAAGCCGAACGTACTGATGCCCAATACCATCAACAAGCCGATTTCAACGCTGCTCATAAGCGGTTACCCCCAAGGGTGATCAGAGACACAGCGCAGGAATAGCCCGTCAGCGGCACGAAGAAAAGCGCTTATACGCAGGCTTTACGCCCCCCGCGCGGATCGATATGAACACCTTATTCCTTTATGCTTTGCGCACTTTTCTCCGTTGATTTTCGAGCTGCCATGAACACCGTCATCCGCAACGTCACCGCCGCCGACCTGGACCGCTGCTACGCCATCGAAACCGTTGCTTACGAAGGCGATGAAGCCGCCACTCGCGAGAAGATCGCCACGCGCATCGCCACCTGGCCGGAGGGTTTTATCGTTGCCGAAGTGGATGGCGTGGTCGCCGGGTTCATCAACTCGGGCGCGGCGTTTGACGTGCAGATGTCCGACGAGGCGTTCAAGGAACTGATCGGCCACGACCCGAAAGGGCCGAATGTGGTGATCATGTCAGTGGTGGTGCACCCGGACTATCAAGGGCACGGCCTGGCCAAGCGCTTGATGGCCGAATTCATCGAGCGCATGCGCGGGCTGGATAAAGCGACGATTCACTTGATGTGCAAGGAACAGCACATTCCGTTGTACGCCGGGTTCGGCTTTGCCTACATCAAGCCGTCGGAGTCCGACCATGGCGGGATGGCGTGGCACGAGATGATCCTCACTCTCTAAGCCAATACCATTCAAAACTGTAGGAGCTGCCGAAGGCTGCGATCTTTTGATCTTGCAGTTAAGAAGATCAAGATCAAAAGATCGCAGCCTGCGGCAGCTCCTGCAAGGGGATCACGTACTCTTTTCGGTCGTGGGGCAGGACGTAACATCGTCGTGCATCCCTTGATGATTTTAGAAAAACAGACCCATGCGCCGCTCGTAACCAATTCGGCCCTTGTACGCTTCGCCGCTGTCGACGAAACCGTATCTGGCGTACAGGGCGATCGCCGCGTCGTTATCGGCGTCCACCGACAGTTCCAGTCCCTTGATCTCCGGCCATGCTTCACGCGCCACGCCGGGCAACGCTTGCAGGCAGGCCTTGCCGTACCCTTTGCCCTGCGCGCGGTGATCGACCTGCAGGGCGTGCAGGGTGGCGCTGTGTTCATCGGCCCAGGCCGGTAAAACGGGCGGGCGCTTGAGCAGCAGGAACGCCACCGGCACTTGGTCGGCCAGCAGGGCAAAGCCTTTGACGCCGGGACCAGGTTTGGACAGCAGCGTGTGCAGCGCGCCGTGAATGTCGCCGGAGAACTTGATCTGCTCGGGATGGATTTCAATCGCCTCGACTTGCTGACGCTGCAAGGCGTTCAGGCGGTCGTACGGCACGAGTTGGGCTGACACGGGAATTTCCTTTTCCTACAAAGATGAGCCTCGGATTCTAGCGATTTTGTGTTCTGCGGAAATTTTTTGTTTCGTCTGTCGATCCGCCCGATAGCCGAACGACTAAAGGTGTCTTCAGCACAAAAACCACGGAGAACACCATGAGCGCACAGACTGAAATCCAGACCCTGATCAATACCTACCGCGACGCGGTAATGACCAAGAACGTCGACAAGGTCATGACGTTGTACACCGACGACATCGTCTCCTTCGATGCGATCAAGGCCCTGCAATTCAAGGGCAAAGCGGCCTACCGTGCACATTGGGAAGCCTGCATGGAAATGTGTTCCGGCCCGCACGTTTTCGAGTTTCACGAGATCGCCATCGAGACCGCCGACAACCTCGCCTTCGCCCATTGGGTAACGCATTGCGGCGGCACCAACGACAAGGGTGAAACCCAGAGCTGCTGGATGCGCGCCACCGCGTGCTATCGGCAGGTCGGCGGGACGTGGAAAATCGCTCACGAGCACTGGTCGGCACCGTTCGATCCGATGAGCGGCAGCACGCTGTTCGATGTGCAACCCTGATCTTCAGCCATAGTTGATCCGTTCGAATCAGGAGAAAGCCATGAAGTATCTATGCCTGGTCTACAGCGACGAGCACTTGCTGCACACCTCGCCCGACAGCCCGGAAGACGCCGAGTGCTGGGCCTATGCCGAGTCGATTCAGGGCAGCGGGCGGATGGTCGCGGCCGAAGCGCTGGAGTCGGTGCAGACTGCGACCACGGTGCGTATGCGCAACGGCAAGCTGTCGATCACCGATGGCCCGTTCGCTGAAACCAAGGAGCAACTGGCCGGTTTCTACCTGATCGATGCCAAGGATCTGAACGAAGCGATTCAGGTCGCCGGTAACATTCCGGCGGCCCGGGTCGGCAGCGTCGAAGTGCGTCCGGTGCGGCAGTTGAATGTCTGAAGTCCGGGCGCGGGTCGAGCAGGTCTATCGCGAAGACTCGCGGCGGATTCTGGCGACCCTGATTCGTCTGCTCGGCGATTTCGACCTCGCCGAGGAAGCCTTGCACGAGGCGTTCTTCGTCGCGGTCGAGCGCTGGCAGCGCGATGGCGTGCCGGACAATCCGCGCACCTGGCTGGTGTCCACCGGGCGCTTCAAGGCCATCGATGTGTTGCGCCGCCGCGCCCGCTTCAAGGCCTCGCAGCCGCTGTTGCTGGCGCAGCTCGAAGAACTGGAACAGGCCGACTGGAGTGGCGAAGACGTGGAAGACGACCGCCTGCGGCTGATCTTCACCTGCTGTCACCCGGCGCTGGCGGCGGATGCGCAAGTGCCGCTGACCCTGCGTGAAGTCTGTGACCTGACCACCGAGGAAATCGCCCGCGCGTTTCTCTCCGCACCGGCGGCGATAGCCCAGCGCATCGTGCGGGCCAAGGCGAAGATTCGCGATGCAAAAATCCCTTATCAAGTTCCCAGCCTGAGCGAACTGCCCGAGCGCCTCGACAGCGTGTTGCGGGTGATTTATCTGGTGTTCAACGAAGGTTATTCGGCGTCGATGGGCGCCGAGCTGACCCGCGAAGATCTGACTCGCGAAGCGATTCGGCTGGGGCGGCTGCTGATGGAGTTGCTGCCGGAGCCTGAGGTCACGGGACTCTTGGCGTTGATGCTGTTACATGAGTCGCGGCGCTCGGCACGGACTTCCGTGGAGGGGGAGTTGATTCTGCTGGACGACCAGGATCGCTCGCGCTGGGATGCCGGGTTGATCGCCGAAGGTTGTGCGCTGGTGGAGCGGGCGCTGACCACCCGAAGGTTCGGGCCGTATTGCCTGCAAGCGGCGATTGCCGCGGTGCATGCCGAAGCGCCGTCAGCGGCAGAAACCGATTGGCAGCAGATTGTTGGGCTGTATGACGTGCTGTTGCGCGCGATGCCGTCGCCGGTGATCGAGTTGAACCGCGCGGTGGCAGTGGCCAAGCGCGATGGCGCGTTGGCCGGGCTGACGCTGATCGAGGGGATCCTGGATCGCGGCGAGTTGCAGGATTACCACCTGGCGCATTCGGCGCGGGCGGAGTTTTGTCGGCAGTTGGGCCGGGTGGAGCAGGCGCGGGCGGCGTATCGGCGAGCACTGGAGCTGACCCGGCAAGAGCCGGAGCGGCGGTTTATCGAGGGGCGGCTGAGCGAACTGGATTAAGCTGAACTCTTCGCGGGCACTGCCGACTTCTTCGCGAGCAGGCTCGCTCCCACCTTTGGAATGCATTTCTCTGTGGGAGCGAGCCTGCTCGCGAATGGCGGCACCGCTATTCCAGCATCTTGCTCAACAACCAGCTCCCCGCCGGCCCCGGCGGATACAGCCGCGACCACAAGGCATCGACAAACACCGGTTTCGGCCAGCCGCGCACGTTCAGCTCCACCAGCAAATCATTGCCATAACGCTGCGCCAGCCAACGCGGCAGCGGCGCCCAGCCAAAACCCTTTTCGGCCATCTCCAACAACATCAGATAACTCGGCGCCGACCACACGCGACCTTTGCCACGGCTGTCATACGGATTGACGATGGTTGCCAGACGCAATTCACGGTGCTGTTCCAGGATGTGTTGATCGATGTGATCGAGCCTGGCCAGCGCATGGCCGCGATTGACGAACAAGGCGATTTCCGTGCGCTCGGCCACTGTTGACGTCACCAGATCCGGCGGATAGTTCTCTTGCATCTCAGCGAAGGCCAAGTGCGCGCGACCACGCTGGACCAATTCGATCAAGTCATCGCATTCGGCAATCAGACATTCCAGTTCCAGATCCGGATAACGCTGCTCAAACCCGACCAAGGCCGCTTCAAAACGGTACGACTGATAGGTATCGGAAATCGCCACGGTCAGCTTCGGCTCAACGCCTTGGGCCAGTTGCCGGGCGCTCATTTCCATACGACTGGTGGCCGCCAGAATCGCCTCGGCCCGTTGCAGCATCACATGCCCGGCCGGGGTCAGGGTCGGTTTGCGGCTGCTGCGGTCGAACAGAATCAGGTCCAGATCGATTTCCAGGCTGGCCACTGCGGCACTGATGGTCGACTGACTGCGCCCCAGCTTGCGCGCCGCTGCCGAAAACGAACCCTGAGTGGCCGCCTGAACAAACGCCAACAGCACTTCTTGCGAAGCCATGAACTATCGCCTTGATCGATGGTTATTGGTTATGAAGTATCGGTGTGAGGGCTGATCATGGCAACCATCTTCACTCAAGGAGTCAGGCCATGACTGCCAACAAATCCATCACTGAACGTATCTTCCAGGCCATCGGTTTCGAGTTTCTGGCGATCCTGATCTGTACCCCGTTACTGGCGTGGATCATGGACAAACCGCTGCTGGACATGGGCGCGGTGACCGTGCTGATCGCGATGCTGGCGCTGGCCTGGAACGTGTTGTTCAACGGCTTTTTCGACCGCATGCTCAAGCGCCTGAATGTCGAGCACAACGGCTGGACACGGGTGGTCCATGCGCTGCTGTTCGAGGGTGGATTGATCGTGATGGGCGTGCCGCTGATTGCCTGGTGGCTGTCGGTCAGCCTGTGGCAGGCGTTCTTGCTGGACATTGGTGTGCTGCTGTTTTTCCTGCCTTACACCTACGTGTATCACTGGGGGTATGACGTTGTGCGGGAGCGGTTTGTGCAGCGCAGCGCCTGCCATAGCTAACCCGAACCCCTGTAGGAGCTGCCGCAGGCTGCGATCTTTTGACTTTGATTTTTTAAAAACAAGATCAAAAGATCGCAGCCTGCGGCAGCTCCTACAGGGACAGTGTTTGAAGTTAGAGGAACATGCCGCCGGATGCTTCAACCCGCTGCCCGTTGATCCATTGAGCTCCCGGCGCCAGCAGCATCGACAGTGCGCCACCAATGTCATCCGGTTGCCCGGCGCGACCCAGTGCGGTGTTGCTCGCGACCATCGCGTTCAACGCGGCGTTGTCGCGCACGGCACCGCCGCCAAAGTCGGTCTCGATCGCACCCGGCGCCAGAATGTTCACGCCGATCTGCCGCGCGCCCAGCTCCTTGGCCTGGTAGCGGGTCAGCACTTCCATCGCGCCTTTCATCGCGGCGTAGGCGGCATAACCCGGTAGGCTGAAGCGGGTCAGGCCGCTGGAGATGTTGATGATGCGCCCGCCGTCATTGATCAGCGGCAGCAGTTGCTGAGTCAGGAAGAACGGCCCTTTGAGCTGGATATTCATCAGCAGGTCGAACTGTTCCGGGGTGGTCTCGGCGAACGCCGCGTGCACACCGATCCCGGCGTTGTTGATCAGGAAGTCGAAACGCGGACGCTCCAGTTGCTGCAGCGCTTGCGCAACCCGCGAGGCGAACTCGGCAAAGGTTTCACTGCGACCAACATCGAGTTGCAGCATCACGGCTTTGGCGCCGCGTTGTTCCAGTTCAGCCACCAGCGCCTGGGCTTCATCGGCGCGGCTGTTGTAGGTGCCGATGATGTCCACGCCTTCGGCGGCGAGGTGCAGGGCGGCGTTCTTGCCCAGGCCACGGCTGGCGCCGGTGATCAATGCGATTTTGCGGCTCATGTGAAATCCTCGATTGCGGTGAGTGGTGATGAGCAAAGTTTATTTATCCGCCATGGGGTGATAAAGAGACTGAAATCGGAATCACTGATCGACTCAGCCGAACAATCAACGGGTGTCCTCATGAACAAACTGGAACTGCTGCGCACCTTCGTCCGGGTCAGCGAACTGTCGAGTTTCACCCTGGCCGGCGAGAGTCTCGGGCTGCCGCGCTCGACGGTTTCCGAGCACGTCCAGGCCCTGGAAACCCTGCTCGGCACCCGCCTTTTGCAACGCACCACGCGCAAGGTGCAGGCGACTCAGGACGGTCTGGTGTTGTACGAGCGCAGCAAGGATCTGCTGTCGCACATGGACGAGATCGAGGGTCTGTTTCGGCAGGATCCGGCGTCGCTGAGCGGGCGGATTCGTGTCGACATGCCGAACATCCTCGCGCGGCGCCTGATCATGCCGCTGCTGCCTGAGTTCATGGCGCGGCACCCGAATCTGGAACTGGAAATCAGCAGCACCGACCGCCGTGTCGATCTGCTCAGCGAGGGTTTCGATTGCGTGGTGCGCATCGGTGCGCAGCCGGATCAATCGGTGGTGGCGCGGCATCTCGGTGACTTTCCGATGATCAACTGCGCCAGCCCCGCGTACCTCGAACGCTACGGCGTGCCGCAGACGTTGGAGAATCTGGCGCAGCATCGGCTGGTGCACTACGTCGGCGTGCTCGGTTCGCGCTCGGAAGGGTTTGTGTATGAACAGGACGGACAGGTGCGACGCCTGCCGATGTCTGGCAGCGTCACGGTCAACAGCACTGATGCCTATGAGGCGGCGTGCCTGGGCGGCTTTGGTCTGATCCAGGTGCCGCGCACCGGCATGCAGCCGCACCTCGAAACTGGCGAACTGGTGACTGTGCTGCCGCAGTTCACCGCACCGGCGATGGGCATTTCAATCCTGTATGCGCGGCAACGGCACTTGCCGCTGCGGGTGCGAGTGTTCATGGAGTGGTTGGGCGATGTCATCCGCTCGACGCTCTGACCGACTTCCCCTGTAGGAGCTGCGGCACGCTGCGATCTTTTGATCTTGTTTCTTAAAGCAAAATCAAGAGATCGCAGCCTTCGGCAGCTCCTACAGGGGATTTGTGAGGTCAGAAGATCTGGGTGAACAGCCAGTACAGGCTGCCCGACAGCAGAATTGCCGCCGGCAAGGTCAGCACCCACGCCATCAACAGATTGCGGATGGTCTTCATCTGCAAACCACCGCCATTGGCGACCATGGTCCCGGCCACGCCCGATGACAGCACGTGGGTGGTCGATACCGGCAAGCCGAACATGTCCGCCGCGCCGATGGTCAGCATCGCCACGGTTTCCGCCGAGGCGCCCTGGGCGTAGGTCAGGTGGGTCTTGCCGATTTTTTCGCCGACTGTCACCACAATCCGTTTCCAGCCGACCATGGTGCCGAGGCCCAGAGCGATGGCCACCGCAATCTTCACCCACAACGGAATGAAGCGTGTGGCGTTGTCGATCTGCTGTTTGAACAGTTGCAGTTTGTCAGTGGTGTCGGCGTCGAAATTGCCGACCTTGTTCTTGTCCATCAGGCGAATGCTTTCGCTGGCCAGGTACATGTCGTTACGCACGTTGCCCATGGCCTCGGCCGGGACTTTCGACAGCGAGCCATAGCCTTTCACCTCCTCGCCAATATGCCCGGTGAGAGCGGCGAGGGCGGGGATCAGTTGCGGCGTGGCTTGCTTGCTGCGCACGTAATCCGACAGTACCGGACGCGGATCCAACGGGGCTGGCAGCGGGGTGTTTTTCACCAGCGCTTGCTGGGTGACTTCGGCGACGGCAGCGAACTGCAGCGCCTGATCGGCCGGCATGGTGCGGTTCAAGGCGTAGGCCATCGGCAAGGTGCCGACCAGAATCAGCATGATCAGGCCCATGCCTTTCTGCCCGTCGTTGGAGCCGTGGGCGAAAGACACACCGGTGCAGGTGGCGATCAGCAAACCGCGAATCCACCACGGTGGCGGGTTGTTGCCTTCCGGCGCCTTGTACAGCGCGCGATTCTTGATGAAGGCGCGCATGGCCAGCAGCAACAGCGCCGCGCAGCCGAAGCCCACCAGCGGCGACAGCAGCAGGGCGTAACCGATCTTGGTCGCCTGCGCCCAGTCCACGCCGCTGGTGCCGTCGCGTCCGTGCATCAAGGCATTGGCCACGCCGACGCCGATGATCGAACCGATCAAGGTGTGCGACGACGAGGCCGGCAGGCCCAGCCACCAGGTACCGAGGTTCCAGAGGATCGCTGCGATCAGCAGGGCGAAGATCATCGCGAACCCGGCGGACGAACCGACCTGCAGAATCAGCTCCACCGGCAGCAGGGCGATGATGCCGAACGCCACCGCGCCACTGGACAGCAACACCCCGAGGAAGTTGAAGAAGCCCGACCAGACCACCGCCACATTCGGCGGCAGCGAGTGGGTGTAGATCACCGTCGCGACCGCGTTGGCGGTGTCGTGGAAACCGTTGACGAACTCGAAGCCCAGCGCAATCAGTAACGCCACGCCGAGCAACAGGAACGGGGTCCAGGTGGTGACGGTGGTGCCCAGCTCATGCATGTCGTGCATCAGGCTGTAAGCGGTGAACAGCATCCCCATCGCGAGCACTGCGAAGAACACCACGTAAGTGAACGGGCCGGGTTTTTTATCAAGTGCCGGCCGGCCGCCGTGGGCGGACGTGGGCCGGGCGGCGGTCAGGGAGGGAGTAGCCATGAGCGGACAATCCTGAGCGAGGGAAGGAGTGTCGGTCATGATCGTTGCAGAATGTTACAGAGAGACTGCGACAGATCAGTGTTTGGCTGATTAGCTCTCCGCTGATCTGATAGTGAAAATCAAAAGATCGCAGCCTGCGGCAGCTCCTACAGGTTTACCGTGCCCTGTAGGAGCTGCCGCAGGCTGCGATCTTTTGATCTTAATAATCCCCACGTTTACGAAACGCCCAGCGCCCGGCAATCACGGTGAACGTCGCGACCAGCGCCACCAGAATCCAGAACCCCTCCGGATCCGTCGCCAGTGGCACTCCCCCCACGTTCATGCCAAAGAAACCGGCAATGATGTTGATCGGCAACGCCAGCACCGTGACCACCGTCAGGGTGAACAGGGTGCGGTTGCTCTGTTCGTTGAGGTTGGCGGCGATTTCTTCCTGGAGCAGTTTGATCCGCTCGCCGAGGGCGGTGAGGTCGTTGATGATCAGCGCGAACTCCTCGGTGGATTTGCGCAGCTCCTTGACGTCCTCCTTCTGCAGCCATGGCGGCGGACGATTGAGCAGGCGCAGCAAGGATCCCGGCTCCAGCGCCAACAGCCGTTGCAGGCGCACCAGCACCCGGCGGTTGGCGCCGAGTTCGGCGCGGTTGGTCGACAGCCGTGAGGAGAGCAATTCGTCCTCGACCTGATCGACGCTCATGCTGGTCTTGCGCACGATCTGCGTCAGCACTTCACCCTGATCACGCAGCAAGTGCACCAGCAGTTCCGACGGCGAGCGAAAGCATTCGCCGGCCTTCACCGACGAACGCAATTTGTCCACCGAGTGCAGCGGTTGCAGGCGTGCGCTGACGATCAGTTTGCTGCGCACGCAGACCCACAGCGTCGACACGTCCGAGGAAACCATGCTGCTGAGGTTGAACACCACGTCGTTGACTACCGCCAGCAAGGCCGAATCTACGTGTTCGATGCGCGTCGAGCGCGAACCTTCGTGCAGCGCCTCGAAGAATTCTTCGGGCAATTGCAGATGACTTTTCATCCAGCGCTCGCACGCGGCGTGCGCCAGGTTCAGGTGCAGCCAGAGGAATTCATCAGTGTCGCTGTCGTCTTGCAGACAACGCAGGGCGGTTGCCGAATCGACTTCGCGGCCACGTTCACCGGGACGAAAACGGAAGCCGTAAAGCAGACCGAACAAATCAGGATCGCGATGACTGAGATCAAGGCTGTGGTTCATGGAGGCTCGCTGCGAGGAGGGGCGTCGGTCGCGGAATGGCAGGTTCACTGAGCCGCATCATCGCAATCGCACATGACACTTGTGTGACGACAAAGTGACGCCAGATCAATGTCTTACCGGCGGTCGGATTTTCTTCAAGAAGCGCTCTGGTACGCCGATCACGCTTGGGTTACGTTGCGCGCGCTTGGCCATGAGCCAAGGCTCGCCGACACGGATGTCCGGCAAAATTCCACGCCTTACCGGGCGTGCCTCATCCCTGTCCTGAGTATCTCGCGATGCTGCAAAAATCCTTGAGAGCACAAATTCTCGCCCTGCTCGGCGGCAGCCTGCTGGCGATGCTGTTGATCGCACTGGCCTGCTTTCATTTCCTGTCCAACGGCGTGCAGAACTACAGCCAGTTGATCGCCGGCCCCTTGCACACCTCGCAACTGATCGACGAGGCCAACCTGCAATTCAAGGTGCAGGTGCAGGAATGGAAAAACGTCCTGCTGCGCGGCAAGCAACCGGCGGACCTGGCCAAGTACTGGAGCCAGTTCGAAGATCGTCAGCGCGATGTGCAGAACATTCTCGGTGAACTGGCCGGGCAGAAAGGCCTGGAGCCGGCGCTGAAAACCCGCATCGAACGTCTGCGTGAAGAACACCGCCAACTCGGCAGCGCCTACCAGAAGGGCCGCGATGCCTACGTTGCTGCCGGTGCCGATCCAACGGCTGGCGACAGCGCCGTCAAAGGCGTGGACCGTGCCACCAGCGATCAGATGAGCGAACTGGTCGCCGAGCTGCGCAAGCAGGGCACCGAACAGTCGGCGCAGATCAGCGCCAGTGCCGACAGCACCGTGCTGCTGGGGATTCTGGTGATGCTCGGCTCGGGCCTGCTGATCGGTTTGCTCAGCCTGTGGCTGGTCAACCGCAACCTGATCGATCCGATCCGCAAGCTGATCGACTACGTCACCCAGTTGAGCCGTGGGCGCCTCGCCGAGCGCGTCGCCAACGATCGTCAGGACGAGTTGGGCAACCTCGCGGCGGCCGCCAATACCCTGCGTGATTTCCTTGCCGAAACCTTCACTCACCTGCAACGCAGCGCCAGTGATCTGGACAGCGCCAGCGGCGAACTGAATGCGATCGCCACGACCATGGCCGGCGGCACCAACGAGCAGTTCAACCGCACCGATCAGGTGGCCACGGCGATGAACGAAATGTCCGCCACTGCCCAGGAAGTCGCCCGTCACGCGGCGGACGCGGCGCGGGCTGCCGACGATGCCGACCAGTCTGCCCAGCAGGGTGAGAAGGTCATGCAGAGCACCATCCACACTATCACCCAGATGCGTGGCGAAATCGCCAACACTGCGGAAGTGATTCGTCGCCTGGAAAGCGACAGCGGCCGCATCGGCAAGGTGCTGGAAGTGATTCGCGGCATCGCCGAACAGACCAACCTGCTGGCGCTCAACGCGGCGATTGAAGCGGCGCGGGCCGGTGAGGCCGGACGCGGTTTCGCGGTGGTCGCCGATGAGGTGCGCAACCTGGCGCAGCGTACGGCCGAGTCGATCATCGAGATCAACCAGATCATTCAGAACGTGCAGACCGGCGCCGTGGATGCTGCGCAAGCGATCGAAAGCGGTCAGGCGCGCAGCGACGAAAGCGTCGAGCAAGTGACTCAGGCCGGTGCGATGCTGGAGCGCATCACCCACGCCGTGGAAGCGATCCGCGACATGAACCGCCAGATCGCCACCGCCGCTGAAGAGCAGACCTCGGTGGCCGAAGACATCTCGCGCAACCTGACCGAGATCACCTCGATCGCCAGCACCAACCTCAACAGCGTGCAGCGCACCGAAAGCGCCAGCCAGAACCTGCATGGCCTGTCCGGGCAACTCAATGAAGTCACCGCGCGCCTGAGCGCCTGACGTCAGGCGACGTGTACCGGTTCGGTTACCGAGTCGGTACACAGTCGATCTCAAATCCGTGCGACTGCCGCCGATGGCCGGTTATCTATAACCGGCATTGGAGCCATCCCATGGTCAGCATCACCTCTGTTTCAATCAATCAGACCGTCACCACCGCCACCAGCAAAACCAAGATCAGCGACGCCAGTGACGACACTTCGACCACTGCCACCAGCAGCACTGGCGTCAGCGCCGATACCAGCAAAGTGGCGGCTGGCGGGGGCGCGGCTCCGGCAGGCGACAGCAGTTCCGACAGCAGCGGTGAATCGGATTCGGTGAAAGAATTGCGCAAGCAGATCGCCGAGCTGCAAAAGCAATTGCAGGAACAGCAGCAGGCGCTGCAAGCGGCTCAGACCAAGCAGGAAGACGCTGATGCCAAAGCGGCTGACGTGGCCTCTGCCGAGTCGCAGATCTCCAGCACCTCGGCTTCGTTGCAGACGGCTACGGCGGCGTTGTTGCAGGCATTGCAGGATTCCGGGTCGAGCAGCTCGGGCTCGCTGGTCAGCACTTCGGCCTGAGCATCAGGTAAGTCCGCTGTAGGGGTGAGCCTGCTCGCGATAGCGGTATATCTGCCATATTCATGGTGACTGATATACCGCTATCGCGAGCAGGCTCACTCCTACAGGGAACTGCGGTGTGTTTCAGAGGGTTGGCAGGCTGAAGGTGAACAGCGTGCCGCTTTGGGCGGTGGACGCGACATGCAAATGCCCGCCGTGGGACTGCGCGATCTGGCTGGCGATGTACAGACCCAGCCCGAGGCCGGCCTGGGGCGCGCTGCCGGCAGGGCGCGAGTAGGGGTGGAACAGGTGCGGCAGGACCGCATCGGGAATATGCCCCTGATTTTTCACCGCCAGCATCAACGCACCTTGCTCGATCTGGGCGATGACTTCGATATCCCCTTCCGGGTCGCCATGGGTCACGGCATTGGCCAGCAGGTTCGACAGCAACTGGGCAATCCGGCCACGGTCGCAGCGCACACCCTGCAAGTCGCCAATGGACGCACTGATCGTACGTCCGGGATGCACATTGCGAATCTCCGTCACCACCTGTTGCACGGCTTCGGTCAAATCCGCACAGGGCTGGATATCCACCGGAATGCCTTTGCCCAATCGCCCGCGAGCGAAGTCGAGCACATCATCCACCAACCGCGTTGCCCTTTGCGCACTGCCAAGGATATTGCGCACCCGCACCTCGATGGCCGGATCCGGATGCTTGCGCAGAAGCATTTCGGCACCAGCGCTGATCGCGAACAACGGGTTGCGCAAGTCGTGGCCGAGCACGGCGATGAACTGTTCGCGCAACTCGGCGGTTTCGCGTTCCTGCAACAACGCGGTTTCGGTGCGCTGCGCGTTTTCCTCGGCTTCGATCTGCAACGCGAGCATCCGCGCGAAAGACTCCATGGTGCTCTGGATGGTGCTGGACCTGAGCTGCGCCGGGATCGGGTCGAGGGCGCAGATGGTGCCGAAGAACCGTCCGTCAGTGCGGAACACCGGCACCGAAATATAGCTCTCGAATTTGTACAGGCGCGGGGTGTGGTGATCACGGTAGAGCGGGTCTTCGCTGGCTTTGTCGATCACCACCGAGACATGTGACTGGCGGATCTCGTGGCACAGAGTGGTGACCACATCCAGTTCGCCGCCGACTTGCAGGCCGAATTCCAGTTGATCGAGCACCGCACACGTGGTCCACGAGTCCTCGGTGACCCGCGCCACGGCGGCAAAACGCATCCCGGTCAGTTCGCGGATCACCTGAAGGATGGCCGGCACCGCGCTAATGCGTCCGATGGTGGCGATGTCTGCTGCTTTGCTCTGCCCCATGCCATCGTTCCTGGCTGCATTGGTTGATTGATTGGGGGCCATACTAGCGGTCTGATGGCGGTTTTGGCATCCCTCCAGGCTGCATCCGCGTGATTTGCCGGCAAACGGACGCAAAAAAGCCGCACGATCGGTGATCGTGCGGCTTTCGGGTGGCGGTGTATCAGGTGTCTAGTTTGTTGCTCAGCACCTTGCCGGTGGTGGCATCGAAGTCGACGTCGAACTCTTTGCCATCGGCGGTTTTCAGCTCGACTTCGTACTCGTAACCGTTGAAGTGGTTATCCAGATCGGTGTCGGTGATGGTCGCACCCGGGTGCAGTTTCAGCGCTTCGGCGTTCATCGACTCCAGCGACTTGATCTTGCCGGATTTGACCAGCTCAGGGATCTGGTCGACGCGTACGTCGGCCTGGGCCAGACCAGCTGTGAGGGTCAGGGCAGCGGCGGTAAACAGGGCAGTCAAAGTTTTCATCGGGTCATTCCTTGGGTTGTTCGTTGAAGTGGGCTCAGGTTAACCACCGCAACTTAATTCACCCTTAAAACCCCCGAATACAAAACGGGCAAACCATGCCCGACACAAAAACTGTGGGAGCGTGGCTTGCCCGCGATGAAGGCGCCTCGGTTTTGCTGATCAGAACCCGTTGTTCTTCAACACCTGATCAACACTGGCACTGGCCGGGCGCTTGTAGAACTTCAACAGCTCGCTGGCACGGTTGGTGAAGATGCCATCAACCCCGGCCGCCATGACTTTCTCGAAATCCACCGGCTCATCGACGGTGTAGACGTGCACCAGCATGCCCTGATCGTGGGTGTACTGGTTCATCCACGGTTGCACCAGATCCGAATAGCTCTGGTCGCCGCCCTTGGTCAGCTTGGCCGAAGGGCCGGTGCCGATGGCGCCCTGCGACTTGGCGAAATCAACCCATTGCTTGAATTCGGCTTCGGACTTCGGCTCCTGCTTGCCGTAGAACACGTTCTTGTCCTTTTCGCCGGATTCGGCAAAGGTCACTTTCGATTTCGGTTCGATGCTGCCTTCGCCAACCCACAGCAACAGGATCTTCGGCACTTGCGGCATTTCCTTCTGCAGCAGTTCGAGGCTGTTTTTCTCGAAGGTCTGCAGGATCACCTTGCCTTTGCCCTGGCCAACGCCCAGCTCGCTCTTGGCCAGTTTCGAACCGGCCGGACTCAGCCAGCCGCGATCCTGCAGCTTCTCTTTGAGGTCATGCTCGATGCCGGGGAACAGCTGCGGCTCTTTGGTTTCGATGTACAGGCCCGGCTTGTGTTTCGGGTTGGCCTGGGCGATGTCGATGATCTCGTCGAGGGTGAGGATTTTCAGCCCGGCGTAGGTCGGACGCGCGCGATCCGGGTAAGCCTTGTTGTACCAGCTGCCGGCGTCGAGGGTTTTCAGTTCGGCCATGGTGAAGGCGGTGGCCGGGCTGTCTTTGCGCTCCGGGAATTTGGTCGCGACGTCGGTGGTGCGTTGCAGATTGTTGTCGTGCAGGGCGAACAGCACGCCGTCCTTGCTGCGCTGCAAATCCATTTCCAGGTAGTCGGCGCCGAGGTCGCGGGCCAGTTTGTAGGAGGCGGCGGTGGATTCCGGAGCATCGAAGGACGCGCCACGGTGAGCGATCACGGCTGGATGCGGGATGCCATGGGCGGCGGCAAGCGCGTTGACGTCAGTCTGGGCGGCGTGGGCCTGGCCGAGACCGAGCAGCAGGCTCAGCATGAGGGCGCTTTTGGTGAAAGTGGCGGGCATGTTCGAGTTCCTTTCGCAGGGCATTTTCAAAGACGTACCTTTTAACAACTGAATCGATTGGGTGCTATCGCCAGACCGACATAAACGTATTAAAAGCGATTTTTCCTGCACTTTTGTGGCGCGGTTTGCAGTACGCTTGCCCTCGGCAGACGCCCCGGCAGAGGGCGCGCCGATTCTGTTGCCCTGCGTGTAAACCATCGATGTTTTTTCGTGAGGTTTACCATGCGCATCACTTCCCAACTCATCTGTCAGGCCGCCGATGACCTCAAGGGTTTTGTCGGCCTCAACCGCAAGACCGGCCAGTACATTGTGCGTTTCAGCGAAGATTCGTTCGGCATGGACGTGGCCGATGACGGCATTATTCCTGTGAATGAATTTGTCTGGGCGCCAGTGACGCCGCAGACCATGACGCTTAAACGCGAGCTGATTCAGTTGCTGCTGGACCAGAATATCGATGAGCGGATCAACATCACCGAGCCGTTGCGGGTGTACATGAGCAAGGTTGAGGTGCCGGAGATTGTGGCGGTGCGCAGTTTGGTGCAGGGCTGAAGTTTATGTATTGACGCTACTGGCCTCATCGCGGGCAAGCCACGCTCCCACAGGTTTTGAGTTGTTCTGAAGATCACGCTGTACCTGTGGGAGCTGGCTTGCCAGCGATGAGGCCGGTGAGAACACCCCCCAACTCACTGGCCAAACCGGTATTCGCGCTCCACCCGACACACCCGTGTCTGAAACTTCGAATACCACTGCGCCCGGCCGCGCGCCTGAATCACCCGGTGTTCGGGATGCTCGCGCCAGGCCAGAATCGCCGCCTCGCTCTGCCAGTACGAAATGGTGATCCCGACCCCGTCTTCTCCACGAATCGAATCAATGCCGAGAAATCCCGGTTGCTCGCTGACCAACTCCAGCATGCGCTCGGAGGCCGCGGCATAACCGTTGTCACCCTCGGTGCGGGTCGAGGTGAAAATCACCGCAAAGCAAGGCTCGTTCGGCTTCATGGATGTTGCTCCGCACACGCTTCGACAAACGCCCGCACCAGTGGCGGAACCAGCCCCTTGAGCGCCGCACGTTCCGGTTGAAACAACGTGGCGACAAAAAACACATGGTCAGGCAATTCGATTGCGCGCAAGTCGCCTGCCGAATCATGCCCCACGGCGCGTAGCTGATGGCTCAGCAATTCTTTTTCGAACTTCGGATTCACCCCGAACCGGCAGCGATAGCCTTCAAGAATTTCGGACGTTTCGTACGCCTTGGCGATCAACGAGCCTGCGACCAGATGAATGCTGTCCACTGCCTCCACCAGTGAACAGGTCAGTGGCGCGAGCACGGCTCGCGGTGAATCCGGTGATGTTTCGCCATGCTCGGCATCGGCCCAGCCCAGCACGTTGCGGGAAAACTCCAGCACCGCATGCTGAAAACCACCGCAGGTGCCGAGGAAAGGGCGCTGTTGTTCGCGGGCAAAACGGATGGCCCTGAGTGCACCGGCCTCACTTTTGTAGGGGCTGCCCGGAACGCACCAGAAACCGTCGAAGTGATCCAGCGCAGTGTCGGCGTGGATCTGCTCGGTGGGCAGCCATTCGAATTGCACATTGTGGCCGCACTGCTCGGCGATCATGCCGAGGGCAACGGGGATCGCCTGGTGGGCGGTGACTTGCGGATCGTGATCGCCGATCAGGGCGATGGAAATGGCGTCCATGGGATTTCCTTGATTTGAGTGAGTGATGAACCTCTGGGGGAGGGTGTGCAGTTGTCGATCACCGGGGCTCACTATAGATTGGCGTTCACGCACTCAATATTGGCGTTTCCCCAAGTGATCAATGCAGCGACGCACTATCGACTCGACTACCCGGATCTGGCGCTGATCCTCGCGTTGGTGCGGGGCGGCTCTCTGGCCCGGGCGTCGCAGCTGCTCAGGGTAGATGTGTCTACGGTGTTTCGCGCAGTGCGGCGGCTGGAGTCGGCGCTCGGTCAGCAGTTATTCGAAAAGAGCCGCGCCGGTTATTTGCCCACCACCCTCGCGCAGACTTTGGCCGAGCAGGCCGAGCGCGCCGAACAGGCACTGGAAGCGGCGCGGATCGGTGTCGAGCAGGGCGGTGAAGTGGTCAGCGGCACGGTGCGCCTGACCTGTACCGATTCGGTGCTGCAGGGTCTGCTGTTGCCGGCGCTGGCGCAGTTCATGCCGAACTATCCGGCGCTGACCCTCGAACTGAGCACCTCCAACGATTTCGCCAACCTCAGCCGCCGCGATGCCGACATCGCCCTGCGCCTGACGCGTACACCGCCGGAGCACCTGGTCGGACGGCAACTGGCGAAGATTTCCTACCGGGTCTGCGCCAGTACACGTTATCTGCAAAACGTCGATGCAACGGATCTGGCGGCGCTGACCTGGATCGCCCCGGACGAGTTTCTGCCGGATCACCCGACCGTCGCCTGGCGCCGCCAGCAGTTGCCCGGCGTGACCCCGGCTTATCGCTGCAACAGCATGCTGTCGGTGACGGAACTGGTGCGCGGCGGACTCGGTGTGGCGGCGTTGCCGGATTTTCTGATCACTGAAGGTTTGCAGGCCCTCAGCGAACCGTTGCACGGCTACGACACCGCGCTGTGGTTGCTGACCCGCCCGGATTGCCGCGCGTTGCGCTCGGTGGTCACGCTGTTCGATGAGCTTGGGCGGGCGCTGCGGTTGCCGTGATCAGCGTTGCGGGTTCTGGCAGATGTGCGCATGCAGTTCGCGGGTCAGGCCTTCGATGCGCTCGGTCAGGCTCTTGGTCATTTCGGTGAGGCGGGTGTTCTGCTCCAGCAGTTCGAGCAGTTGCGCGGTGGTCTGCGCGGCCTGAGCCTGGCGCTCACTGTTGGCCACGGCCAGCGCTTCACGGTGTTGCGCGTCGGCGTCCGATTGCGCCTTGTCCCGCGCGGCTTGCCGGGTTTGTGCCAGCAGGATCAACGGCGCAGCGTAGGCGGCTTGCAGGCTGAACGCCAGGTTGAGCAGGATGAACGGGTAGACGTCGAACTGCGTCACGCCCAACACGTTGAGGCCGATCCACACCGCGACGATCACGGTTTGCGCACCGAGGAACAGCGGCGTGCCGAAGAATCGCGCGAAGGCCTCAGCGCGCAAGGCGAACGTGTCGTTGCCGAAGGTGGTGTTGAGGTGGGCGTGGGGGCGGTGGAAGCGCAAGTGGTCGACGGGGGCGGTGGTGGGCGTTTCGGGTTTTTCTGTGGTCATGATGGGCTCGGCAGGACTTGGGACTGAAGGTCACTATAGTCCTGCATAGAGGCTTATGGCCCTTTCGCGAGCAGGCTCGCTCCTACAGGGGAACGCATTCCAATGTGGGAGCGAGCCTGCTCGCGAAGGCCGCGACGCGGTCTCTCAGCCCGGCGCCCGCTCATTGGCAAACATGCTCACCGCCTGCACCGCTTCACTGGCGCCATCGCGGATCTGCAGAATCACGCTGCCAGCCTGATCCGCCAGTTCAACGCCTTGCGCCGCACGCCCGCGAGTGCCTTCCATGCTCTTGATCGCCTGACGGGTTTCGCTCTGGATCAGGCCGATCATGTTGGAAATCTCCGCCGTCGAGCCGCTGGTACGCGCCGCCAGTTGCCGCACTTCGTCCGCTACCACCGCGAACCCGCGCCCCTGATCCCCGGCACGCGCCGCTTCAATCGCCGCGTTGAGCGCCAGCAGATTGGTCTGGTCGGCAATCGCGCGGATAGTGTTGACGATCGCGGTGATCTGCTCCGAACGCTCGCCAAGTTGCGCGATCAACGTAGAAGATTGTGCGATATCATCAGCGATTTCGCGCATCTCACTGGCCGCCTGCTGGATCACCTGAGTGCCTTGCTCGGCGACTTTCCGGGTTTCCACCGAGATGTGATAAGCGGCGCTGGCGCTGCGCGCATCGTGCTCGTGCTGCTCGACGCGGGCGGTGACGTCCGTGGCAAATTTCACCACTTTGCACAAACGCCCGGCGGCGTCGTACACCGGGTTGTAGTTGGCCTCCAGCCACACACTCTGGCCGCGCTTGTCGACACGTTCGAACTGGCCCTGAAACAGCTCACCCTGATTCAACCGCCGCCAGAAATCCTCATAAGCGCTGCTGTTGACCAGCTCCGCGCGGCAGAACAAGCGGTGATGTTTACCCTTCAGTTCAGCGAGCGTGTAACCCATGCGCGTCAGAAAATTCTGGTTGGCGGTGAGAATGCCGCCGTTGAGGTCGAATTCGATCACCGCCATCGCCCGGTCGATCGCCTGCAGCTTGGCATTGGCCTCGCTTTCCTGCTGAACCTTGGTCGTCACGTCCATGGCGAACTTGACCACTTTGACCACGCGTCCCGACGCATCCTTGATCGGGTTGTAATTGGCTTCCAGCCAGACCGGCTGGCCCTGGCTGTTGATCCGCTCGAAGGTGCCGGACTGGAACTGGCCGTTTTTCAGGCGCGACCACAGTTCAGTGTATTGCGCGCTGCGGCCAAACTCCGGGGTGCAGAACAAGCGATGAGGCTGGCCGATCACCTGTTCGGCGCGGTAACCCATGGTTTTGAGGAAGTTGTCATTGGCCTTTAACACTACACCTTCAAGGTCGAACTCGATCACCGCCATGGAGCGATTGATCGCTTCAAGCAGGCCGTTCTGTTCGGTGATGGTGTGTTGAAGGTCGTTGAGTTCGGACTGGTGGCGTTTGAAAAACATAGGGGCAGTACCTGGAAGTAGGGAAAGACGAGGTTTGTGTCCCTGTTTCCGCGCTGGCAGAGCAAATGCTGGATGAGCATTTGTCATTGACTGCAAAGTGCCAGCATCCAGGCTGACGAGCAGATCTTATACAAACTGATTTAAGTTGTACAAGAAATTGCGAATCAGTTTTTTCGAGGCTGAGGGCGGGGGCGTCTTCTTAGCCCGGACTGCTCAGCGCCACGCTGATGGTGTTGCGCCCCGTGTGTTTGGCGGTGTACAGCGCTTTATCGGCGTCATCCAGCCAGGCAACCGCGTCGCTGTACGATGGCTGAAAGCGTGCCAGACCGATACTCAGGCTGACGCGCAGCTCTGGTACATCCGGGTGCCGATATTGATCCAGCGCCTGACGCAATCGTTCCATTTGCGCCTCGGCTTTATTGAGTGGCTGGTCGGGCAGGATCAGGCAAAACTCGTCGCCGCCATAACGACCGGCCCGTTCACCTTCGGCCAGCAGCCCTTTGAGTGCCTGGCTCAACTCGCGCAGCACGGCGTCGCCAACGATGTGCCCATAGTTGTCGTTGATGGTCTTGAAATGATCGATGTCGATCAGCGCCAGAATGTCCTGGGTGTTGTTATCTCGGCACCGGGTGAAACGCGTATGGAGCAGATCCTTCCAGGCGCCGTGATTGAGCAGCCCGGTGAGGCTGTCGGTGCGGCTCAGGTCTCTGAGTGCACGCTTGTGCTGCGCGAGTTTGATCGCCAGTTGGTAACTGACCATGCCCAGGGCCAAGGGGTACAAGGTCAGCATCGGCAGGCAGGCCCAAACCTCGATTTGCGTCATCGTCAGGCTGAACTTGAAGCCGAACAGTAAACAGCCCAGCAGCACGCCGGCGATTTGGGCGAGAGCGCCCAGCAGGAACAGACGTCGTCCACCGGCGGCGACATTGTTCATGGTCATCATCGACAGGATGGTCACGGTGGTCAGCGGATTGAACTGAAAGCACGCGGTCCAGAAGCCCCCGCACAACGAGTCGTACAACAGGTTGCGGCGTTCGGCATGGTAGGGGAAGGTCGAGCGGGTCGAAATCTGGTAGGCCAGATGCGGCCAGATAAAACCGTTAAACACCAGCAGCGCCCAGAGCCAGTTCGGCATGTGCAACGGATACAGCGCGGCCGCGACGCTGAAAAAGCCGACACCCAGACCGATGATCCTGGGCAGATAAATGCGTCTGGCGAATGACAAGCCTTTGCCGCGTTGATTTTCCATGATGTCCTGCGCCAGATTCATCCTGAAATACTTTGAAGTGTTTTTTCAGGTTGACCGTTCGTCGGTCAATTGTCGGACATTGTCATTTATTCCAACGGGAATAATCAGTGTCCTTCCGAGCCATTTAATCGTGGCGGGGCGCAGGAGAGGGCCGGTTTAGAGCTGGTATCTGGCCAGAAACATCTCCATGGCCGACTCGGCCACGGCTTTTTGCGTGTCTGCATCTAGCGGCGGCAGGCCCATGGAAATCTGCGGCCAGAAACCGAACGACTTCAACAGCCCTTGCACCTGTTGCGCGGCGAATTCTGCGTTCACGGTTTTCAGTCGACCATCCGCCAGCGCAGCGCGAATCCACACCGTCAGGCCTTCTTCGCGCTCGCCCATGCGCGCCACCATGTCCTGCGCGCGCTCCGGAGAATGAATGGTGGCGGCAATCGCCACCCGTGCCAGCCCGAGAAAGTTGTCATCGGCCATCATCTGCAGTTTAGCCAGCAACATGGGGAGCAGTTGCTCGCGCAGCGGCTGATCCGCGCGATAGGTCACGGCTTGCTCGTCGGTAATCCGTGCCCAGAGTTGGTTGAGAATTTCGGCGAACAGCTCTTCCTTGCTGGGAAAGTGGTTGTACACCGTGCGCTTCGACACCCCGGCGGTGGCCGCGATCTTGTCCATGCTGGTGACCTCGAACCCGTTGGCACGGAATTCGGCAATTGCCGCCTGGATGATGGCTTCGCGTTTGCGGTCGGTGAGGCGTTGTGGAACTGTCATAAGTACGCTTCGGCAGAGAAGGGGTGGAATTACACTTGGCAGTTTACTTGTCATCACGTTTCATGCAACCTAGAAACTACACCGCCCAGTGTAATGTTGCGTTAATCCGCGCAACCTAAAAACAGACAGTTCGGCTGATGCGTGCGTGCCTTGGCCATTTATCGTCCCACCGTGAAAAACCGTGAATTGCGCGGTTTTTCTGGAGTCTCTCAGTCATGGCCAATCCAGATTTTTCTGCGGATCAAACTTCCACGCCTGAAGCCTCTCGCCAGGATCAAGGGCTGTTCCGTAACCATGCGCCGGTGCAACGCGAAGGTGGGCGCAAGATGCTGCGGATCATGTGGAACATGATTTTCAACAAGCCGCGCAATACCCGTCCCGCCGCCGCGATCCCGGTGCAATCGCTGACCCGTGAAGACCTGCTGGCAGCACCGAATCACAGCGTTTACCGGCTCGGCCACTCGACCCTGCTGCTGAAAATGCGCGACAAATTCTGGATCACTGACCCGGTCTTCGCCGAGCGTGCCTCGCCCGTGCAATGGGCCGGCCCGAAACGTTTTCACCAGCCGCCGATCAGCATCGACCAGTTGCCGCCGATCGAAGCGGTGATCCTGTCGCACAACCATTACGACCACCTCGATTACCAGGCGGTACTGCAACTGGCGGCCAAAACCAACTATTTCCTGACCCCGCTGGGCGTCGGCGATACCCTGATCAAATGGGGCATCGACGCCAGTAAAGTTCGCCAGTACGACTGGTGGCAGGGCACCGAAATCGCCGGCATCCGCTTCGTTGCCACTCCCTCGCAGCACTTCTCCGGCCGCGGCCTGTTCGACAGCAACAGCACCCTGTGGGCATCGTGGGTGATGATCGACGGCGACACGCGGATCTTCTTCAGTGGCGACAGCGGCTATTTCGACGGCTTCAAACGCATCGGCGAACAGTACGGCCCGTTCGACCTGACCCTGATGGAAACCGGCGCCTACAACGTCGAATGGCCACACGTGCACATGCAACCCGAAGAAACCCTGCAGGCGCACCTCGACCTCAAGGGCCGCTGGCTGTTTCCGATCCACAACGGCACCTTCGACCTGGCGATGCACGCCTGGCACGAACCGTTTGACCGCATCCTGTCGCTGGCCTGGGAGCGCAGCGTTGCGATTACCACTCCGCAGATGGGCGAGGCGTTCAACCTGATGCAACCACAGCGCGGGAGTGCTTGGTGGTTGGCGGTTGAAGGGGAGAGTGAGGGCGTGGTTCAGAACGCCTGACCCCATTTAGTGAATGCTGATGTTTTGTGGTGAGGGGATTTAGCGAACGTCGCACCGCCTCGATGGGGCAGCGACGTTTCGCTAAATCCCCTCACCACAAATGTTCATTCAGCCATCGCATAATCCCCACGCCCCACTGCTTCCGATGGCGCGCCCATACTCGCACTGCGACCCGGCGCAAACCCCGGAAAAAACACCAACCCCTGCGCCTCAAACCGATAAGCCAACGCCAGTCGCGCCGCATCCGCCACGTCCTGCTGCGCTTCAAACCGCTGAATGTCGTCCACCGCAACCTGCGCCTCGCGCGACAGCTGTTCCACGCTCCAGCCCAGCATCGCTCGGGCCTGGACGCAGTGCGTCGGGGTGAACTGGAAAAGGGCAATGCGTTCGAGGATGTGGTTCATCGCAAGAGAGGCCATGGTGTGCTCCGGGCTCAAGAGTGCTGATTGAAAATGTACTGTGTTTTTGTACAGTTGTTTTGGGCCGGGATCAAACGCATTTTTTGATTTGCCCTAGTTCGCCGCCTCCAACCAGACGGACGGTGCCTGTCCGAGGATGCGCCGGAACATCGTCGAGAACGCCGCCGGGCTTTCATAACCGAAGTCCAGAGCGATCCGCGTCACCGCTTCACCGGCCGCCAGACGCGCCAGCGCCAGCACCACGCAGGCCTGTTGCCGCCATTGGCTGAAGCTCAACCCGGTCTGCTGCCGAAACAGTCTGTTGAAGGTGCGCAAGCTTATGTGCAACTGCTCTGCCCAGTGTTGCGGCGACTGATGGGCGTTGGGTTGATGCAGAAAGGTCTGACACAAAGCCAAGAGCTTTCCGTCAGTCGGCAGCGGAATGTGCAAGGGCAGGGGCGCGCTGCGCGCCAGTTCATGCAGCAGTAGGTCGATCAATACGCCGTCGCGTCCTTCGAGGTCATAAGTCAGCGGCACTTCCACGGCTTCCATCAACAAGTGCCGCATCAACGGTGAAACGCTGATCACCTGACAACGCTGGCCCAAATCTACCGCCCCCGGCTCGATGTACAAACTGCGCGTACTCACGCCGAGCATCAGCACCTCATGCGCCACTCCCGGCGGAATCCACACCGCCCGCTGCGGCGGCACCACCCAGTTGCCGTCATGGGTACGGACCTGCATTACCCCGGTCGCGCCGTACAACAACTGCGCCCGTCGATGCGTATGAAACGGCAACAGATGGCCGTGGGAATAATCTGTACCGATCGCCACCACCGGGCGCGGCGTGTCATCCAGCAGATTGATCGAAACATTGCGCATCGAGCGTTTTCCGGTAGTTGGCGTAAACGCAAACATTATTGGCTGAGTTGCTGAAGCAGGCCAAGCCGCGTCGTTCTATCGTCGACCGCTCGCCACCACCGGAAGACGCGCCATGTTTTACCTCCTGCTGACTCTCTTCGGCTGCCTGACCGGCATCACCGCCGTGCTCTTCGGCTTCGGCGGCGGCTTCGTCGTCGTGCCGCTGCTCTACCGCATGCTCAGCGGCAGTCACGGCACCGACGACCCCATCGGCCAATCGGCGATGCACATCGCCGTCGCCACCTCGACCTGCGTGATGATCGTCAACGCCCTGATCGCCACCGACAAACACCGCCGCGCCGGCAACCTGATCCGCCATTACCTGTGGCCCCTCGGCGGCTTCATCGCCCTAGGCGCGATCATCGGCGCGATCGCCGCGGTGTGGGTCAGCGGCGAGATCATCCGCTACGCCTTCATCGCCTACCTCGGCGTGACCATCATCGACTGCCTGCTCAGGCGCGGCTTTCTCGCCCGTAACGAAGGCGTCATTCCACGCCGATTGGATCGCAAGGAAATATCCGCCGGTGGTGTAGGCATCGGCGCCATCGCCACGTTCCTCGGTGTAGGAGGAAGCGTCATGACCGTGCCGCTCCTGCGCCGCTGCGGGTTGAGCATGTCCCAGGCCACGTCCATGGCCAATCCGCTGAGCGTGCCGGTGGCCGTGGCCGGGACACTGACCTATATGGCGCTGGCCGGTTTCAGCGAGACGGATCTGGGCGCTTGGTTTGTCGGGTATGTGGATTTGCTGGCGTTTGCAGTGCTGACGCTGGGGTCGTTGGTCGGGATTCGAATGGCTACGCCGTGGATCGGGCGGATACCGGATCGGGTGCATGCTTGGGTTTATATCGCGCTGCTGATCATCGTGATGCTGGGCATGCTGCTCAAGTAGAGCCTCGATTCCTGCGCGCATCCTCTGCATACTTCGCAGCCTCATTCATTCAGGGATCGATCCATGCTCAAGGGACTGCTGCGCCTGGCGCCATACGCTGCGGCGCTGTTCACACTGATTTCCACCGCCCATGCCGAAGATGGCCGGCGCGTGTTCACCGGTACGCTGGGCAAGATGCCGATTGTGGTGGAGCTCAACACCACGCAGCAGGACGAAGTCACCGGCCGCTACTTCTACGAGAAGTATCACCGCGACCTGGAACTCAGCGGCTCGCTGCAAGACAGCACATTGAATCTCGTTGAAGGCAACAACCGCTATGGTGACGACAAACCGCTGCCGACTTTGAAGTTGAAATCCACCGCCAACGGTTGGCAGGGCGAATGGCAAAACCCCAAGGGCAAGAAGCTACCGGTACAACTGACCGAAGCCAAACTTCCCGCGCCAACTGCAACGACGTTGCCCTTTATTACCACTTTGCCGAAGAGCGATCCCTACGAGTATTTGCGCTTACAGGGACTCAAGCTCAAACCGGAGAAGAAAGAAAACTTCATGGGCTACGACCTGCAATGGTGGACGGAGCCTGAGTCGAAGATTTCGCTGTTCAGTGTCGAGTCTGGCTATACGAAGGAAGAGCAGCAGCGGATCAACAACCACTTGCTCGGACGGCTCTGGACTGAAGTCATCGACTATCACCGCTGCATGATGGATGGCGGGGAATACGCCGAATTCGATCAAGGTGCTGCCCCTGAGTTTCTCTCGCCCGACGTGGTCAGCCTGGACATTTCCACCGGTTACAGCTGCGGCGGTGCCCACCCGGATTTCGGCAGTTCGCCAATCAACCTCGACGTCCACACCGGCGAATTGTTGAAACTCAAAGATGTACTGTGGATCGGTGAACCCAACAGCGCGGCCACCGAATATGATCAGATGAAAGTCATGGCACCGTGGCTGGTCAAACAGTTCACCACGCTCTATCCCGAAGAGATGAAGAAGCCCGCCGAAGATGACGGCAGTTGCGATTACTCCGATGAAAGTGTCTGGGGCTATTCCAACTGGCACTTCACACCGAAGGGGATTTACCTGGGCGCTTACTTCGCCCGTTACCAACGTAACTGCGATAACCCTGATTGGTCAGTGCTGCCGTACTCGCTGGTCAACCAGCACCGTGGCGCAGTCAAACTGCAGCTGCCCAAAGGCTGACCATCACGCCAACCCCGGCGCTTCCCGCACAATGAAGTGATCCAGGTTCTCGATGTTGGCACTGAACACCCCGAACGTCTGTTCGGGGTTCTTCTTGCTCGGCACCTGCTTCAACTCCGGCGTCACGCCATAGAAGAAACAGAACAACTCCTTGTCACTGTCGATCGCGTGCTTGATCTCTTCCAGAAACGCCTTGCGCTTACGGTAGTTGTCGATCAACTTCTTGCTCAAGTACACGTTCACCGAATACGGCTTCTTCTTCGCCTCATCCGCCTGCTTGAACCAGACCTTCTGCTCGAAATCGATTCGAAAACTCTGGGTGTAATCCTTGATCTCCTTGATCTTGCCCCAGTAAATCAGCCCCTTGTTGTCCGTCAGATACTCGATCTTCTTGAAGAACGAGCCATAAGCCGCCGTGTGCTCACCAATCTTCAACGGCATGCGCTTGAGCAATTCCTTGTCGGCGAAGTTCGACACAAAACACTCCACCGGATGCGCAAACACACTGGTCTTGTCCGGCGCCGTCTCACGCCCCGGCGACTCTTTGGAACTCACCTGCGCCAACCGCACCGGATCATCCCGCAACACATCCGCCGCCCCCGCCGGCGCAACAGGCTTGCGCACATACTCACGCCGCGTCAGCAACAACTCCGACGGAAAGTGCTCCTCCCGCCCGTCATCCACCTCGCCATCCGCCGCCTCAACCCCGGATGCCGACGCCTTCAAACTCACATACGGACAACCCGCTACATGCTGCGTCGTGGGCAGGTTCTTGAAGTGCGGTGTACGCACGTAGTTCACGTTTTTGGCGTTGAACGTGCCCAGCTCGTTGGCTGCATCGAATGCGGCGCGACAGACATCGTTGGGGCACAGGAAATGCTCCTTTGCCGAATCGAAAGCCACCGTCTCATCGAAATTGAGATCGCGAACGTCATAGATCGACAACCTGTCGTCGAGACTGAGGCAGTAGGCGAGATCGAATTTCATGGTGGGGCTCGGGTCCTTGAGTGGGGGGAGCTATTAGCGGAACGTGGGGCAAGTTTCATCGTTTATTTGTCGGCGTCCCCTTTGGGGCTGCTCGCAATCAGGCTCGCACCACATTCAGTTTTCATACCGTGCAGTGCCACGGGAACTCCGCCGACATCAAGCGTAGCGCTGCCCTCCGAAATCGGAAATTTCCCTTTGCATTTAGGGCAGTCGACTTTGTGGCCCACGCCAGCCATGGGCTTGCCGTTCAAATCAGTGTTGTTGAACGCCTCAATCACGGTACCGCCATGGCTGGTGGAGTCGCCGAGACGAATGATATCCATGTCAGATCCTTGATGTCGTCGACAGGGTGAACAGTGCCTGCCAAAAGTTTGTTCGCAGATTGATTGCTCTTGTTTCAGCCGCTACCAGTAATGGACTTCCCCACCCAGCATCAAAAATACAAGTGCGATACCCAGATTGCCGAAAAACAAGGGCGCGACAGTCAACAAGAGCTGGAACACAATCGCGGCTTTAAAACCGCCCGACACGCCATGACGCCCCCAGTACACGGTATGGAGTATGCCGGTCAGTGCGTTTGCTACCCAAAGCGCGCCCAAGGCCATGATGTAGTTTTGCTGAGCTATGCGCAGCACCATGAGCAACACGGCAAAAAAAGCGATGAGAAAGGAAATGACCAACAATCTGGATCGACCCGCATCAATCGGGTCGGTGATGGGAGATTGCATAAAATGACCGTCCTTGGATGTGTCGAGTGTTCGGGCTCTGGAATCACTCTAAAGTTTATCCATCCAGTTCTGCGACGAAGGCAAGCTGGTCAGGAATTCTTCCAGGACATAATCATCCGCTGCGGCTTTGCTTACAACTTTTGGTTTGTCCGGAGCCGGCGGTAACGGTGATCCACCCGCAGGTGGCAACAATGCCGATGGGCGTAAGCGAACGCTGTCGATGATGGCATCCCAGACTTCGAAGAACTGTTCTTGTGTCGGTCTTCCGTTAGTCTCTTCGTACTCAGGAAATGCTCCCAGTGAGGCCGGTTGTCGAGTTGTCTGATAGGTCGTGTCCATCCCCAGATTGATGCTGGGAAACGGTGTGGGAGTTGCGCGCCCGGCATAGGCCCACTCACCGCCGATGTTGGTTTTGAATACCTGAGGTTCTTTCTGTTCGGTTCCTCCCATGACGTACTCTTCGCCTGCCAGCTCTCCGACTAACCGTTCAGTTGCCCGGTATTCCTTGCGACCTGCAACGACACCCGGTTCGGCCAACAGGCGCGCGACCAATCCTGCGCTTTCCTTGTCGGCCTCACGGCGACGCTCAAGCATGGATTGACCCGGCTCCCACACAGCCGCCTCTCTGACGACCAACGAAAGAGCAAGAGGCAGCGTGAACCCCCAATTCACTTCTTCCTGATCTCCATTGGCAATGTCGTAGTAGCCATCAATGAACGTATGGCTCAAGCAAAGACCAGGCCTGGTGGGAATCTCGTTGGGTTCCCGTGAGTGCAGTCGGGGGAAAAGCTGGCTTATGGCAGCCTTTGCATTGAGTGACGGCGATATCCTGAACAGGCTTCCATCACGCCAAAAGTAGCCTTCAGCCTGATGAAACAGTTTCTGGACGACCGTTTCGTCATCTTCGGCCAAACCCTCTACATGCTCGAATTCGTAGGTGAAAAGAGTGCCCCCTTCGGGTGATGTGATACGTTCGGACGGTTGTAGATAGGCCTTGCCATTTTGATCTTTTTTGATGGCCTGCACCTCTTGCCACCGGCGCTCGATCAACTCTTCATACTGATCCTGGCTAATGCCTGTGGTCACGGCGACAGTCAGGTTGCCGATCTGTGCGCTGCTGGCGTTGGCGGACCAGGTTGTGCCCTGTGGCAGGTCGATCAACAACCGGCCGACACAATGGGTTTGCATGTTTCGGGTCAACTCACTCATCGGATGGCTCCGGTCTGTTTGGCGGGCTTGCAACTGGCTACAGCCAAAGGTGTGAGCCCCCAGTATCGAAACAAGAAAGACAGTTTTTGCCAAAGAGTACCGAGCCCTCACGCCGGTAACTTCCTGGCGCTAGCGCCAATTCGCAGTACGGAATAAAGCGTCAGGTTTTGCACGTTTCGGTTTTTGTAGGAACCTTGATGGTCATAACCCGTCATGCGCGCGGCAAACACGGCCTTCTCTGCCGCGTCTTCAGCTGCATGCGCGGGCACGGTGCCATCTCCGGCCTGATCCTGGCCCTGAATGTCCGCGGTATAACCATCTCCCCGACTGTTATGTATGACCGCGGTGCCTTGTTTGTTGATCCAGCTTTCCTCACCAGCATCATTGGTCATCGTGGCCCGTCCTTCATGGTTATCCCCTGTCAGACGCAAAGTAATAGCTTGCTCGCGGGAGGGTGGAGGCAGTGGGGTAGGGGGCACCCCAGGCCTGCCGGAGGGAAGGTATCCGGTGATCATTTTCCAGGTAACCTTGTGAAATGCTTGATGACTGGAATCAGAGCCGAAGTGGACAAAACTGTTCGGATGATAGTATTCACCCAATCCCATGTGGAACGCTTTGGCCTGTCCGAGCATTTTTTCGTAGTTGCTCCAGGCACTGATCAGCGTTGCCTGGGTGCTATTGCCGATCGGATTGATCCAGGCGGCATTCATCAATCTCCACCAGGCATTCTGCTTCAGATAAATCTGCGTATAGGGGTCGGGTCCGTTCGGTAACTTGAACAGATCTTTGCCATCGTATGTGACGCGTAGCCATCCTTCCCCGTAGCGATGATTAGGCAGCAGTTCCAGAGGACCGGCAGCATTGGCGAAGATGGGCATGATTTTCTTGCCCGTTCCGCCAAGTCCTACGGCCCCCGGGATGTCTTCCCAGCCGGCGCGGACGCGCCGATAAGCAGTGCCCGCGCCGATGGCGGGCTGGACGCCGTGCACCACTCCCTGAATCAGGTCTGGATTACGTTTGGCACACATGCGTGCAACCAGTCCGCCCATCGAGTGGGTGACCAGAATCACACCGTGCTCGCATTTGACTTTGAGCTCCGTTCGGCACCGTTCCAGCACGCCCCGGATTCGCCCCGCCAGATAGTCTGCTGCCTGCGAGTTGGAATTAAGCCAGTTGTAGCCGACGGCATACACCGGGTAGCGGTACTCGGCTGCTGCCTTCAAATCATCTGTTTTAAGCGGACTGTAGCCCTTCAGGCCACCCCATATTGACGTGTCGCGTGGAATTGCACCCATTATCCCGGGATAAGGGCGACCATCCTGGGCCAGTATGAATCGTAGCTGTGCTTCCAGGAAATTCAGGATCGGTCCATAGGAGTCCAGCGACACTGAGCCCCATCCACGATTTCTGGCCTCCTGTATGGGCAGGGTGGTGACAAACTTGGTCACGGTGGCCAGATCGGAGTCTTCGGGTGCCGAGAATGCACGGGTTTGTTGCGGATCGAGGAGCTGCTTGCGTTCAAGGGGTGTCAGGGTGTTGTAACTTTTCCATTTTGTTATGCCGGCCACCCACCCCATGGGGTCGTCGGGGAACCAGGCCCAGCGATTATCGTTGCCCATCAAGCGTGCATTGGGCCCTGTGGCTATCAAGGGACTGCCCATGATGCCGGGGATGAATATGACCGGAATGGCGTGATCCGGTGGTGCGACGAGTTCCGCGCGGGTCAGGTTGGAAGCGCGACTCATGGTCACGCGCGCCATGACATTTCCATCCGGCCCAATCTGGGTGGGAACCGGCCGTGTTGGTTCACTCATTCAGGCTCTCCCTGCCTCTATGCTTCATTTTTAATGGAAAAAATCGTCTGTTTGAACTGCATCACTCGGCAGGCCCGAGAAGATGGAACTCGTAGCCTTCCGTCGTCAGCCCCTGCTGCAAGGCAGCCCAGCCATCGCCATCCGTCACGCCTTCCACTCGCGCGCCGTCCGCCCGTGTCATCGCATAGCGATAGTTAGGCAACGGGTTTCCGTTACGCACCACACGCACGCGTTCATTGAACGGTGTCTGTGCCCAGGTATTGAAAGTCGTTGAAGCATGGGCGGGACCAACAAGGCTGTGTTTACCGGCTTTGACGATGAAGTTGCCTGGCATGCCTAGTTCGATGTTGCCGCCTTTGAGCGTTAGGTAAGCGCCTGCGCAGGTGAGAGTGATGTGCTCCTTGGCGCTGAGCACCACATGCTGATTGCTGGCGCTGATTTCTACACTCTGATCGGCCTCCAGGCGGATGGTGTCCTTTTGAGCCTGCAGCAGCATTGGCCCTTGGTGAGTGATCTGACGCATTTCGCCGCTTTGGGCAAAAAGCCCCAGATCCGCCCCGGCGTTGACCACGAACTTCTGCCCACTGGTGAGTTGCTGATTCTGCTGCGCGACCGTATCGATATGCCCACCTGCCGCCAAGGTAAGCGAGTTGGGAGAGACCACCGCGATACCCGCCTGACCGCTCAGAGCGATTGCCGGATTTCCACCGTTGGCTTTTCCAGACTCGTCGTTGGCGCCATGTCCCAGGTCGCGCACCGCTTCACTGAGTGTCTTTTGCTGCTTTGTATCGTGATCGATGCCCTGATGTTCTTGAGCGTAATCACCTAGCTCCTTTGCCAGTTGAAGTGCAGCTTCCAGTACTTGAACCGCTGTGGCCCGGTTCAGGTGTCCGCCATTGGCATTGATCTGCTCCTCGGTACTGAGCAACAAGCCTTTCGCCGCGCGGACTGCGCCGTGTTCGTCGGTACGCAGTTCGAAACCTTCGCCCCGGGGATCTCCGCCATTCGGACGTGGATGGGTCAGATAGCCCAGATGTAAGGCGGTGCTGCCGTGATCACTCATCAAAGCCGCACTAATCTGCTTGGTGGTATCGTCGATGCGCAGTTCGTTGGCGCGGTTACCCTTGTATTCCTTGCTTTTGATCGTGCTGAGTATCTTGTGGTCAGGCAGTCGATAAGGGGGCGAATTGGTCGCGCGGTAGGTCCGACCCGTGATAATGGGTTGATCACAATCGCCATCGAGATAGTCCACGATCACTTCCTGCCCGATGCGCGGTATTGCCATGTGGCCCCAGTCTGCACCTGCCCAGTTCTGCGACACTCTGATCCAGCACGTACTGAATTCATTGTTCTTGCCTTCCCGATCCCAGGGGAACTGGACCTTCACTCTTCCCCATTCGTCGCAATAGATCTCCTCTCCCTCAGGACCAACCACGGTTGCAATCTGTGGGCCGTCGATTCGGGGTTTAGGCATCGGTTCTGGCCGCCACTCGGTGTCCTCGCTGACGATTTCCGCCACGAAGTCGTAGCTGACCCCCACTTGCGCATCAGCCGACTCCTCCTGCTGACTGGTATGTTGCACACCTTTATGGGTGATGCGTACCGAGCGCCACCAGCGATTGAAATCGTCTCTGGGATGGTTGGACAACTGGAATGAAAAACCTGGCAGTAAGCGCGGGTCATCACCTTCTACCCTTGCTACGTGAGCATCCCGGCGGCGACCGCGAAGGCGGGTTTCAGTGAAGGACCGGCCGACCGAGCTGACCTTGTAGCGACCGGGATAGTCATAGCGCTCATAGCTTTGCGCCTTACCCTGCAGATCTTCACCGATGAGGTGATGTTGCTGGTCATAGACAGGACGTTTGAAGGTGTAATCGCGTTGCGTCTGTTCGGTGGTGCGAACGCTCTCGGTATAGCTGAATTTGTAGAGTCCAGGGTGCTCGGCGTCGGCTACTGGCTGTGGCGAGTAGCGCACAGGCCCGCCTTGAACGCGTTCCTGCACATAGAGTTTGTCGCCATGAATCAATGTGTGAGTATCGGCATCGAACTTGAAGTAATAGAAAAGACCTTCTTCGGTTGAAAGTCTGTCAAAGAGATAAAGGTCGGTGTCCCCGGTCTGGGTGCAATACTCCCGGGGCAGATGCTCTACATTGATGTTTTGCTCATAGTTCATTATCCCGTGTTCAGTCAGTACCGACCTCAGGATCTCCGGCACATTTTTTTGCTGGAATATCCGCCAGTCTGAACTCAGGGCCAGTCTTGCCAGCTGTGGCTCTACGACTATTCGATACCGGGTGCGCCGGAACCCGGTTTTGCCTTGGGTGAAGCTTGAGACCAGTCCATGAACATACCGAACCGGCGTACTTCCTTGCCAGATTGTCAGTAACGCGGGTTGGTCGAGTACTTGTCCGAAGTCGATGTTCGAGCTAAAGCTGGCAAGCTCGACCGTCAGACGAAAAGGCTCGCAAAGTGCCTCTTCGAGCGTGAACTCCACCACTTCGAACTCCGTGCGCCCCGACAGCACGGAGAAGGTAAATCTCAAGTCCCTTTGACGCATTGAACTGCTCCCTGGTTAAAAACGTGCCCGGCTCGGAAAAGACTTTGCCTGTGAATCTCTTCCGTCAAAAACCACCCTGACCGTTATTGCCGGTCAGGGTGATCGCCTTCACGATTAGACGACTGGAGCACGCCAGTCATCGGAACCCGAAGTACCGGAGACTTCGTGGGTCCAGGTGATTTTGCGGTAGGTGAACTGCACTTCTTCCAGGTGGGTGAAGTGCGAGTTGCCTGGATCCTGGCAGTTGTGCATTTTGTTGTTGATGGCGACGATGATCGCGTCTTCCAGTTTGGTGGTGTAGTAGTGCTCTTGGGTGCCTTGCGCCGAAGTGCGGTACCACTGGATAACGATTTCGCTCATGCGCTCGCCGGAAGTCAGTGCTGCTTGCAGCAGAGGCGAAGCCTTGTCGTAGACCTTGGTGATGATCACTGGCTTGTGAACGCGCTGACCGGTTGGCTGACCGGATTGTGGGTCACGCGGGATGATCACGTCGTGGGTGAACGCCTGAACCATGACCTGGTCTTCGTGACCTTCCTGGTAGGTGTTGCCAACGGAGTCGGCGGTGAAGGCGCCGGCAGTGATCAGGCCTTGTTTTTCGCCGGTAACCGACATGTACGCTGGTGTTGCCATGGTGTGCTCTCCTTGCAAGCAGATTTAAAGTAACCCTGAGGCGAAATCGCCTATCGGGCATCTTTTCTTCATCAAAGATCGTGCCAACGAATTGAAAGATTTTGAGAAACAATCAGTTAGCGTCTCTGTCCCGCGAAATCCGAAATTTCTTCCCAGGAAACAGCCGAAAAGTGCGCAAAAAGTTGCGCAGTACTGCGCAACTTTTTGCGCACTTGAATGGAGCCCTTTTAAATCCAGCGTTTCAGCGTTTCAGGAGGGTTTTTTCTTGAAATAAGTGCGCAACTTCTTGCGCATGGTGGCAAAGAGATATTTTGAGAGATGTTGGAGCTAGGCGTTCGGATCTGCAGAAGTGAGTATTGGCCAGTATGGTCATGACTACAGATGATCTGTTGCCATATGCCGCGCTTTTGGTGGGGCTTCGAGTTTGGAGGGGATGAGCCGTTAACACTGAGCTGTTTGAGAGTTTTCATCGCTTATCATCAAGCCAGCCTACTGACTATTCTCGCTGCCATCCAGATTTCAACTCTCACACCGCAACTGCAGGCCACGCATAACCCTGTGGCGAGGGAGCAAGCTCTCTCGTTACATAGTTTTGCGGTTCGGGGACTCACGCTTCAACCGTTTAACCCTGTCATAAAGCGACTCGGTGAACTCTTTGCTGTCATTCGAGTGATGGCAGCGCCGATGGCAGTTCGGACAAAGTGCTACAGCGTTGCTGATTCGATCAGAACCCTTATTCGCCAAATGCCTCACGTGATGAACTTCAAGGTAGGGCGAGTCATTTTTAGTGAACGGAGCCGGTTCACCGCACCCTTCACATATCCCTTTGGCTTTTTGACGGACCCAGGCTCTAACTTTCGGATCACGTATAAATGCAGTGCTTTGGGCGGGAGCGCGCTTCGGTTTCACAATCCCCTCAGGTTCGTCTTCAAGAGGCAGTTTCTCTAGCGCGAGAGCTCTCTGCTCTAGCGCTTCTTCATCCGCAGTCGCAACCGTTGGATCCCCAAGCGTGACCCCTTTTGCAATCAATACTGCCCGTATGGCTGGCTCAACGTTGGACCCAACGTTTCGAGCTGGCTTGTACCCTTTGATGTATTCCCTATGCATTCTCAATAAAACGGCAGAGATGTTCTGCATGCGGAATTCAACTGAGCCTTCAGTGCGGTTGTGCAACGCAGATGCACGCAGCACGCGATTCTCATGTGCTTTGTTAAATTTTTGGCCGATTCGCTCTAGCTCAAACATCTTAAGATAGGCGTCAACCGCTGCCTCAATCTCAGCAACAGTCCAGTCAGTGTCTTTTTTCTTTTCGCTCATAAAATCGCCGAGGGTTGAAAACCCTCGGACGATACTGAGTGGCTATCACTGATGTCTACGAAAATTCCTACAGAAAATAAAGACGGATCTCGCGAAGTCCTACAACCACCATTACTACCCCATGGAGTGCCCCGAAGACTGAAAAAACTGCGCAATCTTTCGCCACCAAGGTTTCCCCGGTGTCCGCCGTTGCGTCTGATCGTTCAACAGATAAGGCATATCCCGCAGTCGAATCCAGCCATCATCCTGCCAATACAGCAGACTTAACGACATCTCCGACCAATCCAACAAACTCAACATCGGTCGTTCTGAATGTCCTGAGTGCTCTGCATCGCGCAAGGCCGGCACCACCTGCAGAGTTAACCACTCCCGTAACAACCGGTTCCCCGGGACGTAGTGATACACCAGCAGCGCATACACACCGGACTCACTGAGCATCAGCTGATTTTCGGGTTGCCGAAAATACTCAATCCACAAAACGCTATGTTGATCCTTATCTAGCTTGTTGACCATGCGTTCGCACAGATGGAACCCCATCAAGCGGCCGACATTGCGGGCGCGGAACCACGTTTGGTTTTCGAGTAGAAGGGCGTGTAGTGCGAGGTTGTGACGCGAGAAGACTGTTACAGAAAAAGGATCGGGTATATCCATTACCTCTACGTTCAGAATTTTGGAGGGCCTGGCCCCAACGTAGAGTGGACTTAAGAAATCCCAACGAGCGAGGCTGCTCCACTGACGGCATATGCGTCTGTGTGACTGATCAAGCTTTCTACGTTGGGTGTTTCTTAGGCACCTGCAATTGAGCTTAGAGGTGCTTGCAGTTGGCTTCTATGCGAAGCGGCTGTAAGTGCTGTAGGAGATTGAGCGCTGCAATGTAGGGATGGAAAAGGACTACCAGCCGCCCATAAAAAAGCCCCGATCAAATCGGGGCTTTTTGCTTTCTCAATTCGACGACTCAAGCAGCAATCGTCAAATCGTGGCGAGCGAGACCATTAGTCCCAGCTCAACGCACCACCAGTCTGATACTCAATAACCCGAGTCTCAAAGAAATTCTTCTCTTTCTTCAAGTCCATAATCTCGCTCATCCAAGGGAACGGGTTAGTCGTCCCTGGGTACTCTTCTTTCAAACCAATCTGCGACAAACGACGGTTAGCGATGAACTTCAGGTAGTCCTCCATCATCGCCGCGTTCATGCCCAGTACGCCGCGAGGCATGGTGTCGCGGGCGTATTCGATTTCCAGCTGCGTACCCTGCAGGATCATCTGGGTCGCTTCTTCTTTCATCTCGGCATCCCACAGGTGTGGGTTTTCGATTTTGATCTGGTTGATCACGTCGATGCCGAAGTTCAGGTGCATGGATTCGTCGCGCAGGATGTATTGGAACTGCTCGGCGACGCCGGTCATTTTGTTGCGGCGGCCCATGGAGAGGATCTGGGTGAAGCCGCAGTAGAAGAAGATGCCTTCCAGCACGCAGTAGTAGGCGATCAGGTTGCGCAGCAGTTCTTTGTCGGTGTCCGGGGTGCCGGTTTCGAACTTCGGATCGGAGATCGAACGGGTGTATTTCAGGCCCCAGGCTGCCTTTTTGGCGACCGATGGGATCTCGTGGTACATGTTGAAGATCTCGCCTTCATCCATGGCCAGCGATTCGATGCAGTACTGGTAGGCGTGGGTGTGGATCGCCTCTTCGAACGCCTGGCGCAGGATGTACTGGCGGCATTCCGGGTTGGTGATCAGGCGGTACACGGCCAGGACCAGGTTGTTGGCAACCAGGGAGTCGGCGGTGGAGAAGAAGCCGAGGTTGCGCATCACGATGCGGCGCTCGTCGTCGGTCAGGCCTTCCGGGTTTTTCCAGAGGGCGATGTCGGCGGTCATGTTGACTTCTTGCGGCATCCAGTGGTTTGCGCAACCGTCCAGGTACTTCTGCCAGGCCCAGTCGTACTTGAATGGCACGAGTTGGTTGAGGTCGGCGCGGCAGTTGATCATGCGCTTTTCGTCAACGGCGACACGGGCGGAGGCGCCTTCGAGTTCGGCGAGGCCTTCGGCGACGTCGAGGGAATCCAGTGCGGCCTTGGCGCGGGCCACGGCGGCCGAGTCGTCGGCGGTCACGGCGCGGGCTTCCAGCGCTGCGGCACCGCCGGCGCTGTCGAGGCGGTCCATGTTGGCTTCAGTAGCGTGGCCGGCGTTGGCGCCTTTCACGGTTGCTACTTCACTGTCTTCTTTGTCGAATTCGTCCCAGCTCAGCATGACGTGTCGTCTCCTGCGTGAGGGCCTGTCGCCCCGTGTGAAACCTGATTGGTTGGTTTTTCACACGGTCGTACAGACCGCGTTGGATCTTAAGGAATCGTTTTTTGCGGCAGCCAAGGCAGGCAATAAAACAGAATTTTGTACGGGTTTCCGAGAGCCTCTGACGGGCGCAGATCAGCGTTGACGCTGCTGCGGGGCTTCAGAATGGCTTTTGCTCCCTGTAAGGGAATATTGCTGACCCGATTAGGGCGGCATTATAGGGAAAAAAACGCGGGCGTGGGGGAGGGCGAAACACCGCAGGGCGTTCGATTGGCCGGGTGATTTCGATCGGAGCGAGGGTTTACAGGGCTTTCGCTGGGATTGGCCGGCGAGAATTTTTTTTCATTAATTTTTTTGCGAGGCTTTGGTTGCTCAAGAAATGAGCAAAAAACCAGTTTTTTCACTATATCTTGTGTTTTGCAACCCTTTTGAGCGACTCCAGACACAACTGAGCCCGACCGAAGCCGGGCTGGAATCGACCCTCAAATGAGGCGCTGAGCGGTCCGATTCGGTGCAGTCTCGATCATCAATTGGTGCAGCCGTTACCCATGACGCTGTAACGCAGGATGTGGCGCTGACCCTTGGAGTCGTCGTACTCCATTTTGGCCGGTACCACTTCGCAGACATTCGGCACTTCGCTCATCGATACAACTTTGGCGATGTCCAGGTGAGTGGAGTAAGTGTATTCCTCGATCACCGGTTGTTGCTGTGCGACATCAGTCGGGACCTCGTCTGCCATGGCGGTTGCGCACAGACTGCTGAGGGCCAGAACCAATAAAGCTTTCATTTCAGATTTACCTTTTTGAGGTCGAGTGGGGTCACGCAACCTTTTTAGGGTTGCGTGTGGAACTTCATCATTTGCAGTTATTACTTGAGAGCTGGATTAACGGCCTTCGTGGGGGCTGTAATGTTGTTAATCGCGTTTGCCTTGTCGGCGAGGTGGATTTTAGGGAGGAGGGGTGGGGGTAAACAGGTGGGGTTTTGATAAACACTTTTGGCGGTTTTGGTAACAATCCCCACAAAACACCGGCCAACCCTTGTAGGCGCTGCCGAAGGCTGCGATCTTTCGTCTTTGATTTTGCAAGGCAAGATCAAAAGATCGCAGCCTGCGGCAGCTCCTACAACCATCGTCGAATGGTTCTATGGGGCCGGCCCGGCTACAACGGGGTCATACAAAAACAACTATTCCACCGAGGTAAGAAAGATGAGTGCGGCTTCTCTGTATCCCGTTCGTCCCGAGGTTCTGGCCAATACGCTGACTGACGAGGCGACCTACAAAGCCATGTACCAGCAGTCGGTCGTCAACCCTGACGGTTTCTGGCGTGAGCAAGCCAAGCGCCTCGACTGGATCAAGCCTTTCACCACGGTGAAGCAGACGTCCTTCGACGATCACCATGTCGACATCAAATGGTTCGCCGACGGTACCCTGAACGTTTCCTACAACTGCCTCGACCGTCATCTGGCCGAGCGCGGCGATCAGATCGCGATCATCTGGGAAGGCGACGATCCTTCCGAAAGTCGCAACATCACTTACCGCGAACTGCACGAACAAGTCTGCAAACTGGCCAACGCCCTGCGTGGTCAGGACGTGCACCGCGGCGACGTGGTGACTATCTATATGCCGATGATCCCCGAAGCCGTGGTCGCCATGCTGGCCTGTACCCGGATCGGCGCGATTCATTCGGTGGTGTTCGGTGGTTTCTCGCCGGAAGCCCTGGCGGGGCGGATCATCGACTGCAAATCGAAAGTGGTGATCACCGCTGACGAAGGCATCCGTGCCGGCAAGAAGATCTCGCTGAAGGCCAACGTCGACGACGCGCTGACCAACCCGGAAACCAGCAGCATCCAGAAAGTCATCGTGTGCAAGCGCACCGGTGGCGACATCAAGTGGAACCAGCATCGCGACATCTGGTACGAAGACCTGATGAAAGTGGCGGGCACCGTCTGCGCGCCGAAAGAGATGGGCGCTGAAGAAGCGCTGTTCATCCTTTACACCTCCGGCTCCACCGGTAAGCCGAAGGGCGTGCAGCACACCACCGGCGGTTATCTGCTGTATGCGGCAATGACCCACGAGCGTGTGTTCGACTACCGTCCGGGCGAAATCTACTGGTGCACCGCCGACGTCGGCTGGGTCACCGGCCACAGTTACATCGTATATGGCCCGCTGGCCAATGGCGCGACCACGCTGCTGTTCGAAGGCGTGCCGAACTATCCGGACATCACCCGGGTGGCGAAGATCGTCGACAAGCACAAGGTCAACATCCTCTACACCGCGCCGACCGCGATCCGCGCGATGATGGCCTCCGGCACCGCCGCCGTTGAAGGCGCCGACGGCAGCAGCCTGCGTCTGCTCGGTTCGGTGGGCGAGCCGATCAACCCGGAAGCCTGGGACTGGTACTACAAGAATGTCGGCAAGTCCCGTTGCCCGATCGTCGATACCTGGTGGCAGACCGAAACCGGCGGCAACATGATGAGCCCGCTGCCGGGGGCGCATGCACTGAAGCCGGGTTCGGCGGCACGTCCGTTCTTCGGCGTGGTACCGGCGCTGGTCGACAACCTCGGCAACATCATCGAGGGCGAGGCCGAGGGCAATCTGGTGATTCTCGATTCGTGGCCGGGTCAGGCGCGCACCTTGTATGGCGACCATGACCGCTTCGTCGACACCTACTTCAAGACCTTCCGTGGCATGTACTTCACCGGTGACGGTGCGCGGCGTGACGCCGATGGTTACTACTGGATCACCGGGCGCGTGGACGACGTGCTCAACGTCTCCGGCCACCGCATGGGAACCGCCGAGATCGAAAGCGCGATGGTCGCCCACCCGAAAGTCGCCGAAGCGGCGGTGGTCGGTGTGCCGCACGACATCAAGGGGCAGGGCATTTATGTCTACGTCACCCTGAAAAACGGCGAGGAGCCGAGCGAGCAACTGCGCCTGGAACTGAAGAACTGGGTGCGCAAAGAGATCGGCCCGATTGCTTCGCCGGATGTGATCCAGTGGGCACCGGGGCTGCCGAAAACACGTTCGGGCAAGATCATGCGGCGGATTCTGCGCAAGATTGCTACGGCTGAGTACGATGGGTTGGGCGATATCTCCACCCTGGCGGATCCGGGTGTGGTGCAGCATTTGATTGATACGCACAAGACGATGAATGTGGCTTAAGCGTTAACTGCATGGAAGCCCTGTCCGGTGATGCCGGGCGGGGCTTTTTTGTGTCTGGGATTTGTGGTGGTTTTGCTGGCCTCATCGCTGGCAAGCCAGCTCCCACAGGTTTTTGGGTGTGTGAGATGGTTATCAACTGAGATCTCTGTGGGAGCTGGCTTGCCAGCGATAGCCATCTGTCAGACGCCGCAGTAATCCCCTGTCAGAAACCCAACCCACCCAGCCAATAATTATCGATTTCCTGCGTAAGCCCCTTCCCGCTGTTACCCATCCCCGTCAGAGTAACCAAATGTGTAACCGCCCGCCCAGTCGCGGGGCGAGGGGAAACGCAATGCCCCGTTTTAGAGCCTTAAAACCCCCGGTGAAAAATAAGACACAACGCTGCGCTTGCCGGATTAGAAGGGTTTGCGAATAATAGGCCCGCAATTTGCAGCATAGATCGGTTCACTGTCTTTCGCTCTTGCATGAATTTGCAAGGCTGTCAATGCGCTCAAGCGGGTTTCTCTGTGCATCTGTAATTAGTTGTCGCATTGAAGAAATATCGGCTTCGGGCCTGTCGTTAGAATGCCGATCACTCGCTCATCGTGGCTGACGTTGAAACCTCCGAGGGTTTCAATGGGAAATTTCCCACCGATGCTGCGCCGCTTTCCCGATTCACCCATTCGCATATTGGGCTGTCGCTCACTCTGCCGTTTTTGCCCTTTACCGATGGAGTCCCAAGATGAAGAAACTTGTGCTGCTTGGCGCCCTGGCACTGTCCGTGCTGTCGCTGAATTCCTTCGCTGATGAAAAACCTCTGAAGATCGGTATCGAAGCGGCTTACCCTCCGTTCGCTTCCAAAGCGCCGGATGGCAGCATCGTTGGTTTCGACTACGACATCGGCAATGCCCTGTGTGAAGAAATGAAGGTCAAGTGCCAGTGGGTCGAGCAAGAGTTCGACGGTCTGATCCCGGCACTGAAAGTGCGCAAGATCGACGCGATCCTGTCGTCGATGTCGATCACCGAAGACCGCAAGAAGTCCGTGGACTTCACCAACAAGTACTACAACACCCCGGCCCGTTTGGTCATGAAGCAAGGCACCGTTGTCAGCGACAACCTGTCTGAGCTCAAAGGCAAGAACATCGGCGTGCAACGTGGTTCGATCCACGAGCGTTTCGCTCGCGAAGTCCTGGCCCCGCTGGGTGCCGAGATCAAGCCATACGGCTCGCAGAACGAAATCTACCTCGACGTGGCCGCTGGTCGTCTCGACGGTACCGTGGCTGACGCCACCCTGCTGCAGGACGGCTTCCTGAACACTGATTCCGGCAAAGGCTTCGCCTTCGTTGGCCCGCAGTTCACCGACGTCAAATACTTCGGCGACGGCGTAGGCATCGCGGTGCGCAAGGGTGACGCGCTGAAAGACAAGATCAACGCTGCCATCGCGGCCATCCGTGAAAACGGTAAATACAAAGCTATCCAGGACAAGTACTTCGCCTTCGATATCTACGGCAAGTAACACGTCTCTGCGACAAGTCAGAAATGGCGCAAGCAACAGGATCTCTGCGGTTTGCGCCATTTTTTCATCCCAACTTTCGAGGACCTGAATCATGTTGAAAGGCTACGGGGCTGTCATCCTCGATGGCGCATGGCTGACGCTTCAGCTCGCCTTGTCGTCCATGGCCCTGGCCATCGTTCTCGGGCTGATCGGGGTCGCATTGCGCCTGTCGCCGATTCGCTGGCTGGCGTGGCTGGGCGATCTGTATTCCACGGTGATCCGCGGGATTCCCGACCTGGTGCTGATCCTGCTGATCTTCTACGGCGGTCAGGACTTGCTCAACCGTGTTGCGCCGATGCTCGGCTATGACGACTACATCGACCTGAATCCGCTGGCCGCCGGTATCGGCACCCTCGGTTTCATTTTCGGTGCGTACCTGTCCGAGACGTTCCGTGGCGCGTTCATGGCGATCCCAAAAGGCCAGGCCGAAGCGGGCATGGCCTACGGCATGAGCAGTTTTCAGGTGTTTTTCCGGGTGATGGTGCCGCAGATGATTCGTCTGGCGATTCCTGGCTTCACCAACAACTGGCTGGTGCTGACCAAGGCGACCGCGCTGATTTCGGTGGTCGGTCTGCAAGACATGATGTTCAAGGCCAAGCAGGCGGCAGATGCCACTCGCGAGCCTTTCACCTTCTTCCTCGCAGTGGCGGCGATGTACCTGGTGATCACCAGTGTCTCGTTGCTGGCGCTGCGTCACCTTGAGAAGCGCTACTCGGTAGGCGTAAGGGCGGCTGATCTATGATCTTCGACTACAACGTCATTTGGGAGGCCATGCCGCTGTACCTCGGCGGCCTGCTGACCACCCTCAAACTGCTCGCGCTGTCGCTGCTGTTCGGTCTGTTGGCGGCACTGCCGCTGGGCCTGATGCGCGTCTCCAAGAATCCGATCGTCAACGGCGCCGCGTGGCTCTACACCTACGTGATCCGCGGCACGCCGATGCTGGTGCAGCTGTTTTTGATCTACTACGGTCTGGCGCAATTCGAAGCGGTGCGTGAAAGCTTCTTGTGGCCGTGGCTGTCCAGCGCCACGTTCTGTGCGTGCCTGGCCTTCGCGATCAATACCAGCGCCTACACCGCCGAAATCATCGCCGGCAGCCTCAAGGCCACGCCGAACGGCGAGATCGAAGCCGCCAAGGCCATGGGCATGTCGCGCTTCAAACTGTACAAGCGCATCCTGCTGCCATCGGCCCTGCGCCGGGCACTGCCGCAGTACAGCAACGAAGTGATCATGATGCTGCAGACCACCAGTCTGGCGTCCATCGTGACCCTGATCGACATCACCGGCGCGGCCCGTACGGTCAATGCGCAGTACTACCTGCCGTTCGAGGCGTACATCACCGCCGGCGTGTTCTACCTGTGCCTGACCTTCATTCTGGTGAAGCTGTTCAAGCTGGCCGAGCGCCGCTGGTTGAGCTACCTGGCCCCGCGGAAGCACTGATATGGAACGCATCGACCACGTATTGCCGTGGAGCCACCTGGGCAGCGAGCGCAAGATCTCGGTCTTCCGCTTCGGTCAGGGCGAGCGCAAGGCCTACATTCAAGCCAGCCTGCATGCTGACGAACTGCCGGGCATGCGCACCGCCTGGGAGCTGAAAAAACGTCTCGGCGAGCTCGAAGCCCAAGGCTTGCTCAACGGCGTGATCGAGCTGGTGCCGGTCGCCAACCCGCTGGGCCTCGGCCAATTGCTGCAAGGCAATCATCAGGGGCGTTTCGAGGCGGGCAGCGGCAAGAATTTCAACCGCGATTTCGTCGAGCTGAGCGCGCCGGTTGCGGCGGCACTGGCTGACAGCCTTGGTGACGATCCGCACGCCAACATTCGCCTGATCCGTCAGGCCATGGCTGATCATCTGGCGGCATTGCCCGAGGCGAGCAGCCAGTTGCAAGGCATGCAGCGCGTTTTGCTCAGCCACGCCTGCACCGCCGATGTGGTGCTTGATCTGCATTGCGACGCTGAAGCGGCGCTGCACATGTATGCGCTGCCGCAGCACTGGCCGCAGTGGCGTTCGCTGGCCGCACATCTGAATGTGAAGGTCGGTTTGCTGGCGGAAGATTCCGGCGGCAGTTCCTTCGATGAAGCGTGCTCGTTGCCGTGGTTGCGTCTGTCGCGGCAGTTCCCGGACGCGCAGATTCCACTGGCGTGCCTTGCGACCACCGTCGAGCTGGGCGGTCAGGCCAATACCGACCGCGCTGATGCGCAGGCCTGGGCCGAAGGCATTCTGGCGTTCCTCGCCGAGCAAGGCCTGATCACTGGCGAGTGGCCGAAGCCGGCCAACGAGCCGTCCGAAGGCATGCCGTTCGAAGGCACTGAATTACTGTTGGCGCCGCACCCCGGTGTGGTGAGTTTTCTGCGTAAACCCGGCGAGTGGGTTGAAGCCGGGGATGAAATTTTCGAAGTGATCGACCCTGTGTCCGATCGGGTCAGCACGGTGTGTGCTGGTACATCCGGGGTGCTGTTTGCCATTGAACGGCTGCGCTATGCCCAACCCGGTTTCTGGCTGGCCAAGGTGGCGGGGCGCGAAGCGCTGCGTCACGGGCGCTTGCTCAACGACTGACTGACTGTTTTTGTGAGAACCGACCGCATGTACAAACTTGAAGTCCAAGACCTGCATAAACGCTATGGCAGTCACGAAGTGCTCAAGGGCGTGTCCCTGAAAGCGGCAGCCGGCGATGTGATCAGCATCATCGGCTCCAGTGGCTCCGGCAAAAGCACTTTCCTGCGTTGCATCAACCTGCTCGAGCAGCCGCACGCGGGCAAGATCCTGCTCAACAACGAAGAGCTGAAACTGGTAGCGAACAAGGACGGCGCGCTGAAAGCCGCTGATCCGAAACAGCTGCAACGCATGCGCTCGCGCCTGTCGATGGTGTTCCAGCATTTCAACCTGTGGTCGCACATGACCGCGCTGGAAAACATCATGGAAGCGCCGGTCCACGTACTGGGCGTGTCCAAGGCTGAAGCCCGCGAGAAAGCCGAGCACTACCTGAACAAGGTTGGCGTGGCCCATCGTAAAGATGCGTTCCCGGGGCACATGTCCGGTGGCGAGCAGCAGCGTGTGGCGATTGCCCGTGCGCTGGCGATGGAGCCGGAAGTGATGCTGTTCGACGAACCGACTTCGGCGCTCGACCCGGAACTGGTCGGCGACGTGCTGAAAGTCATGCAGGCCCTTGCTCAGGAAGGCCGCACCATGGTCGTGGTCACACACGAAATGGGCTTCGCCCGTGAAGTGTCGAACCAGTTGGTGTTCCTGCACAAAGGTGTCGTGGAAGAGAGCGGCAACCCGCGCGAAGTGCTGGTCAATCCGCAATCCGAGCGCTTGCAGCAGTTTCTCTCGGGCAGCTTGAAGTAATCAGAGCTGCCGATATGCACCCGAATAGTGCATGCTTCGCAGCCTGAAGGCTGGCTCCGATCCCCTGTAGGAGCTGCCGAAGGCTGCGATCTTTTGATCTTCACAACAAGATCAAAAGATCGCAGTCTCGTTTCACTCGACAGCTCCTGCAGTGGGAGCTTCGCAGGTTTCGAGATTTGCGTTCATTTACGGGCTAGCATTGGCCCATGCCTTCATCACCGTTCTTCGTTTCGGATTGCCCGCCCATGACTGCCCATCGAATTGGTTTCCTGATTTGGCCCAGCACTAAAGCTTTGACGCTGGCGCTGGCGGAGGAGGCCTTGCGTGTTGCTCAGCGGGTGCATCCGGAGGTGGTTTACGAATTGTCGTTCCTCCAGGCCGAAACCGTGACAGACGTTGCGGCCGAGGGGGCGTGGCAACTGCCGGGCGAGGCGTGGACCGGCAAGCTGGAAAACTTCCAGAAACTGTTCCTGCTCGCCGACGAGCCGCCTACCACCCTGGCCCCGGCCCTCAGCAGCGCGCTCAAGCAACTGGTGCGGGCCGGTTGCGTGATCGGTGGTCTGTCGGCCGGTGTCTATCCGTTGGCGCAGCTCGGTCTGCTCGACGGTTATCGCGCGGCTGTGCACTGGCGCTGGCAGGACGATTTCGCTGAACGTTTTCCGAAAGTCATCGCCACCAGTCACTTGTTCGACTGGGATCGCGATCGCCTGACCGCGTGTGGCGGCATGTCGGTACTCGACCTGTTGCTGGCGGTGCTGGCCCGTGATCATGGGGCAGAACTGGCCGGTGCGGTGTCCGAAGAACTGGTGGTCGAGCGCATCCGCGAGGGCGGTGAACGCCAGCGCATTCCACTGCAGAACCGCCTCGGTTCCAGCCATCCGAAGCTCACCCAGGCGGTGTTGCTGATGGAAGCCAACATCGAAGAGCCGCTGACCACCGACGAAATCGCTCAGCACGTGTGCGTGTCCCGTCGGCAGCTGGAGCGGATCTTCAAGCAATACCTCAACCGCGTGCCGAGCCAGTACTACTTGGAACTGCGCCTGAACAAGGCCCGGCAGATGTTGATGCAAACCAGCAAGTCGATCATCCAGATCGGCCTGTCCTGCGGTTTCTCCTCGGGGCCGCATTTCTCCAGCGCCTATCGCAACTTCTTCGGCGCCACGCCGCGCGAAGATCGCAACCAGCGGCGCAGCAGCAGTCCGTTCGAACTGTCGTCAGTGCCGCCGGAGCGCGGTTGACGCACCCCGGCAGAACCCGCTGAACGTCACTCATCGACCCCGGAATCTTCGGACGTGGACACCTCCATTTCCGCCCGTTCGATGACGGCTTCCACGCCAAAATCGATGCGGTGCTTTTTGAAGTAGGCGATCAGCCGTTGCACGCTGAGCTCAGAGAGCGGATTGCCGCGCAGGCTGAATTTGTCCGCACGCTCTTCTGGCAACTCCAGGATATCGCTGGGAACCTGGGTGATCGCGTTGTCGCTCATGTCGGCGATTTCCAGGTGTTCGAGTTGCAGCAAGCCCGGCGGCAGGCTGGTGATGCCGCTGTTGTCCAGCATCAGCGTTTGCAGATGGGTCATCTGGCTGACATCCGGGGTCTCGCCCAACGGGTTGTCACTCAGGTCCAGGTGATCCAGACGCTCCATTTGCGCAAGCTCCAGGGCGTTTTGCGGCGTGAGCGTCAACTCGCAGTGTGAAAGCGACAAATAGCTCAGCTTGGCCATGCGAAACACCGCCGGCGGAATGTGTTCAAGCCGATATTGATAAATCGTCAGTCCTCTGAGGCTGGTAAACGTCTCGACAAACCTGTCGATTCCAAACGTCTGGCCCGGCAGGCTTCTGAGGTACAGATGGGTGACATGGCTGAAATCGGCATTGAGTACGGGCAAATCACCGCGGATGATCGTCGCCAGGTTCAAGTCATGCAGTGGCTGGAGGTTCTCATCCGGTTCGTCTTGCTCGGTTTCCCGGCGCCAGCACTGTTCAATGAGCGATTTGAATTCGTGACGTGCGGCGTGCTCGTTCAGCACTTGCTCAATCGTGAAGGGCTCGCCACTGATAGGGTGCAAGGCCGGGTGGTCGGTCGCCCAATTGGCGAGGTTGCTACTCAAGTCGCTGTATTCGCGCTCAAGCCGTGCAAGTTCGATTCGACCCTCGGCCAGGGTGCCGGGTAGCAGATAGAAAAATTCACTGGCCTGTTCCAGATCCATGTGTGTGTACAGCGCCTGTACGCGCAGCAGATCAGCCTGTTCGGCCATTACGCCGAAGTCCTGGCGGGTGTCGTTGAAATGGCTTTTGATGCGCTCCCGGTCTGCGCTGGCAATCGGATTGCCGCTCAGATCGAAGCCTTCCGGAACGTTGTTGGGCAGCTCGAAAAGGGCGGGAGACAACGACCGGATCTGGTTGTCGTTGAGCAGCGCGGTGCGCAATAGCGGGCGCGTGAGCAGGCCGGGTGGCAGTTCGGAAATGCCGGTCTCCGACACATCGATGTAATTGAGTCGGGGCATTTTTTCGACATTGGGGGTGAGCCCGAGCGGGTTCCTGAACAGGTCCAGGGTTCTCAGGTGAGTCAAGGCCGCCAGTGTTGTGTGGCTCTCGGCTGTCAGGGTGATGCTGCAGTCGCTGAGAATCAGCTCGCGCAGTTGCGGTGACCGGCTGATCGACTCCGGCAGGCTGCCCAGCTGGAAATTGCGCAGCGCCAGACGATGCAGGCCGGAGAAGCAGTTCAGAAACCCGTGTATACCCTGAGTGCTGCCGACCCCCTCAATGGTCAGGTAGTCCACGTGACTGAAGTTCACCTCCAGCTGTGGCAGCTCTCCGATGATTGACTGTGACAGGCGTAGATCGATGGTCTGTTCGGTGTTCTCCGGCAAGGAAACCTGCTGCTTCCAGCAGTCCAGGATGTCGACCCGCATCTGCCGTCGGCGATGACGCTGGATCGCATATTGCTCGGTGGTGAGGCGGGCGCCGGACTGCGGATGAACGAGGGGAATGCCCTCAGTCCACGGACTCAGCACCGCGTCGAGGCGGTTGCGTTCAGCGATCAAACGGCTGAGTTCCATTCGCGGGCCGCCCGGATGGCGTTGCAGGCGCTCGACGAATGCATTGAGTTCCTCGGGCAGCAAGTGCGGCAGTAGCCAGTGGGCATGGGCGTGCAGCGTCGGCGTATTGGTAGGCATGCGCCGATAGCCACTGGTACCGCCACGCAGGCGCATCACGGTGGGATCGTAAGCGGGTTTGTGAATCGGATTCTGCGACAACAGCTCCAGCAACCCTTGACGGTCGAGCGCGTGGTCACGAATCAGTTGCTTGAGCTGCAGGTCTTGCGTGATGTGGATGTTCAGCGCCGAACGTTCTGCGTCGGGCAGGGCATGCAGCAGGCTTGAATACAGTGAACCCGGCGCGCTGAGCGACTCACCGGTAGCGTCGAATGGCTGATAGTCGCCTTGTTCGGTCAGTACCAGCACTTTGCGAATGAGCGCGTCCTGCGCGCCGAGGCTGTCGATCAGTTGCCCGCTATAAGTGTAATGCCTGAGCTCCAGTCGTATGGTCTGCGACCAGCCCGGCAACCGAGGCAAGGAATGGAGGGCCAGCCGATCGGTATCCAGATTATTGACTGTCGCTTGCAGCTCCAGTCCTTCGAGGGCTCGGGTTACGCGCACTTGCAGGCCCATCTCCTGGGTCAGAGCGGCCAGTCTTGCGGAGAGTGTTCCGCGCTGTACTTGCAGGTATTCGGCATCACTTGCCGTTTCCAGTATCGATTGCGCCAACGCCTTCGGCAGGCCGGGTTCGGCATCCATCAGTACCTGTACCGGCGGGCTGGCACCGCGCTGTAACTGACGATATCGATCCTCGAACAGGCTTTGGCGTTTGCGCTTTGCCAGCTCGGCGACGCTGCGCCGCAGGCTAGTTGCGCGGGCCTCGGCCGAGGGTGCGGGCGTATGCAGGGCTTCGCTCAATAGCCGCCTTCGTTGCGATTCTGTCAGGCGTTGCAGACAGGTCTTGAGCAGGTCGCGATCGTCCAGTCGTGAACCCTCGATTTGTACGAAGGGCACATCGGCGCCGGGGCTGCGCCACAGGGTTCTGCCCTGACGGTCGATCAGTTGCAGGCCTCGGTCGGCAGGCCAGTAGCCGTGGTCGAAAAGCAGTTGCAGTTGGGTGGCCGGGTCGGCCTTGAGGTAATCCTCGGCATTCGAGCTGCCAATCTGCTCGATGAACAATTGAATGTCCTGATCGATCTGCCAGCGCTGCAGCGTGTCACTGAGTAAGGGTGGCAATTGATCGCGCTCGACGTGCATCTGGCGCAAGGTGTTTTCCTCGCAGCCACTGATATTCAGCAGGCGCTCCCGCAGAGCGGCGGGAAGGCGCTGCATCTGCGCACTGCTGCGGCTCAGCACGGTGGCGCGATCCCAAGCCAGTGGCTGGTCAATTTCGGTTTGCCAGGCGCCTGCGGTGTTGTGCCTGAGTGCGGGTTTGTAAGCCTCGGGGCGCTTCGGATGGTCGATGCGATGGGCGCCCGTTTCGGGGTCAACGCTGACGGCATACAACTTGTCTTCCAGAGCCAGCAGGCTCTTGCCCAGGTGGGTTTGCAGGCCCAGTGCATCGGTTCTGGCGTCTTTGGGCAGCGTGCCAGACCACTCGTAAGGGCGCAGGTCGGGTTTCCAGTAGCGGGTCTTGCCATTGGCCGTTTTCACCGGAATGAAGCGGTCGATGAACTGGACGACATCGGCAGGCAACAGCGCGCGAAACTCGCTGACGGCGATAGCGCCGCCGGCGGCGAAAGTGCCGACCTGCACCATGGACTCCACGACGCCGATCAAATGCGCGAACGCTTCGCGGGGGTGTCCTTCGGCCCAGTCGACGATGCTTTCGAACGTCTCGTCGAGCAGTTGGCAGGCCGTGTAGGCAAGCATCAGCTCGCCGAGAAATGGCACGAATGGCAAGGCGACAAACGCGACGAGGTTGAGCAGCGACTGTGCGATGTCCGTGAAGGAATCCCAGAGTGCCCAGCGCGCCTTGCGATCGACCATGGCCGTCGAGACGGCGATGACGCGGGCATCGTTGAGCATCTTGTCGAGCTTGCGCTGGTAGAGATACACCCACAGCTCACCCCGGATCGGGGTCGCGACGATCTGTGTAAAAGGCCGCACGGCCGGATGCTCGCGCCAGGTCGGGCGTGGATCACCGGCCGGTACGGGTTGCCAGGTGACGGGGCTGAGCAAGGCCCGCAACTGACCGAAGAAAGCGCCGCGCTCGGCGTGATCGATGAAACGGCTGAAGAAGACTTGATAGTCCGGATCGCGCAAGCGTCGCGCCAGATCCTCAGCGAAGGCAGCGGAACTGGCGTATTCCTTGACCGGATGTTGCGGGTCATCGGGAATGTAAACCACGACTCTCGCTGTTGCGTTTGCAGCTTCAAGATTCGGCGCGAACAGTACGATGCCGGTGAGGCTGACTTTCATCATCGTCAGCGCATGGCAATGCCACGCCTGACGATTGAGGCGCAAATGCTGCAAGCCATCGAGCAGCCCGAGAATCAGGCGATGGATATCGGCCCCCAGCAGCTTTTGCATGTAGGCCATTTGCAGGGCGGCGACCAGTGCGGCTTTGTCACTCGTGCAAACCTGCGGTTGCAGCACGGCTGCGACCAGCGGATTGCTGATGCCCAGATTGTCTTGCAGATAACTGTTGTAGCGGCGGCCGATATCCAGCTCGCGACACAGGCGGGTGAAGGCAGGGATCGGCATCGCCTTGAGGATGTTCGGCAGCACGCTGAACTGACCGTCAGGCGAGGGTTGGCTGACATAACCCGAGGTGGACTCAAAGGCGTCAGCGCTGGTCTCGCTGCTTTCAAAATTGTGCAGCGCGGCGTCCAGCAACGAGACGGTCCAGGCGCGTGCGGCGCCGGATTTGATGCGCAGCCACGGAACATGGTCGGGCAGGTACAGGCGCAGGAAGGTCTGCCGGACATCCAGATTCAAGCCAAAGCGCTTTGCCAGTTCGGCGCGCAGCAGCGGTTCGGCGAACGCTTTGGCGTCCTGCAACCGGGCAAGGCTTCGTTCGACGCGGTTGTGTGCGGTCCAGTGCGCGGCATTCAGCGCGCGCAGTTTTGCATGCTCGGTGCGTGATGCCTGTTTGAGGTTGGCGGGCAGCAGCGGACTGGCCCGTTTCAATGCCGTGCGCTTGTGTGCCGCAGCCTGAATCAGCCATGTCGGGATGGCCTGGAGCAGCGGTTGATAGTGTGCGTCCTGCCTGGGTAGCAGTAGTGGGTCGGGCAGAGTCGCGAGGGCGGGTGTGGTTTCTTGAATCATGGGGTGAGGCCGTTTGCCTGGAGAAAGGTCCCTAGCAAACACTGGCCGTTGATTCGATGTGCGGTACATATATACCGCACGCCACAAAACTCTCTTGATTAAGATCCCCGGTACGTCTGCGCAAATGGCGGCGTGCAGTTTAAACTGCGCCTTTGCGACGCTATATGTCGCATTGCCGTAAACCCGGGAAAATCCGGGGTTTGCGCTATAAGAAGTTGTCGCTTGGCGGCAAGGCCGGGCTGAAAACTGTCCTTACAATCCCCCCATCGCTCGCCAGTTTCAGGCGGGTGTTCCTCTTCAGGAGACTCCGATGTCCGTTGAGCACGCTGCGGTACAACGCGCCGATTTCGACCAGGTAATGGTTCCCAACTACGCGCCTGCCGCTTTCATTCCGGTGCGTGGCGCCGGTTCCCGCGTCTGGGACCAGAGCGGTCGCGAGCTGATCGACTTCGCCGGCGGGATTGCCGTAAACGTATTGGGCCACGCGCATCCGGCGCTGGTCGGTGCCTTGACCGAGCAAGCGAACAAGCTGTGGCACGTGTCTAACGTGTTCACCAATGAGCCGGCCCTGCGCCTGGCGCACAAGCTGATCGACGCCACGTTCGCCGAGCGCGTGTTCTTCTGCAACTCCGGCGCCGAAGCCAACGAGGCCGCGTTCAAGCTGGCCCGTCGCGTGGCGTTCGACCGTTTCGGCAGCGAGAAGTACGAGATCATCGCCGCGCTCAACAGCTTCCACGGTCGTACCCTGTTCACCGTCAACGTCGGTGGCCAGTCGAAGTACTCCGACGGTTTCGGTCCGAAAATCACCGGCATCACTCACGTCCCTTACAACGATCTGGCCGCGCTTAAAGCGGCGGTGTCCGACAAGACCTGTGCGGTCGTGCTGGAACCGATCCAGGGCGAGGGCGGCGTGCTGCCGGCCGAGCTGGCTTACCTGCAAGGTGCCCGCGAACTGTGCGACGCGCACAACGCGCTGTTGGTGTTCGACGAAGTGCAGACCGGCATGGGCCGTACCGGTCACCTGTTTGCCTACCAGCATTACGGCGTGACTCCGGACATCCTGACCAGCGCCAAGAGCCTGGGCGGTGGTTTCCCGATCGCCGCGATGCTGACCACTGAAGCGCTGGCCAAACATCTGGTCGTCGGCACCCACGGCACCACCTACGGCGGCAACCCGCTGGCGTGCGCCGTTGCCGAGGCAGTGATCGACGTGATCAACACCCCTGAGGTGCTGAGCGGCGTCAACGCCAAGCACGACAAATTCAAGACCCGCCTGCAGCAGATCGGCGAGAAGTACGGCCTGTTCACTCAGGTGCGTGGCCTCGGTCTGTTGATCGGTTGTGTGCTGAGCGATGCCTGGAAGGGCAAGGCCAAAGACATCTTCAACGCCGCTGAAAAAGAAGGCCTGATGATTCTGCAGGCCGGCCCGGACGTGATCCGTTTCGCCCCGAGCCTGGTGGTGGAAGACGCCGATATCGACGCCGGTCTGGACCGCTTCGAACGCGCCGCAGCAGCACTGACGCAAGCCTGATAGACCCTTCGACGCCTGACTACTTCAGGCGTCGATCAAAATTTTAATGCCGGACCCGATCCACTGTAGGAGTGAGCCTTTGTGGTGAGGGGATTTATCCCCGATGGGCAGCGAAGCGGCCCCCAAAATCTTGGGGCTGCTGCGCAACCCATCGGGGATAAATCCCCTCACCACAGGGCCCGCTCCCACAATGTCCGGTGTTTTTTCTGTGATTTTTATAAGAGAAAAGGAGTGACACCATGCTGGTGATGCGCCCTGCGCAAATGGCTGATCTGGGCGAGGTACAGCGTCTGGCTGCGGACAGTCCGATTGGTGTCACTTCCTTGCCGGATGACGTGGAACGTCTGAGCGACAAGATCGCTGCGAGCGAAGCCTCGTTCGCCGCCGAAGTGAGCTTCAACGGTGAAGAGAGCTACTTCTTCGTCCTCGAAGACACCGCCACCGGCAAACTGGTCGGCTGCTCGGCCATCGTTGCTTCGGCCGGTTATTCGGAGCCGTTCTACAGCTTCCGCAACGAGACCTTCGTCCACGCCTCCCGCGAGCTGAAGATCCACAACAAGATCCACGTGCTCTCGCAATGCCACGACCTGACCGGCAACAGCTTGCTGACCAGTTTCTACGTGCAGCGTGAGCTGGTGGGGTCGCCGTGGGCCGAGCTCAACTCCCGTGGTCGCCTGCTGTTCGTCGCCAGCCACCCGGAGCGTTTCGCTGATTCGGTGGTGACCGAGATCGTCGGCTACAGCGACGAAAACGGTGACTCGCCATTCTGGGACGCGATCGGGCGCAACTTCTTCGACCTCAACTACGCCGAGGCCGAACGCCTGTGTGGCCTGAAGAGCCGCACGTTCCTCGCCGAACTGATGCCGCATTACCCGATCTACGTGCCGCTGCTGCCGGATTCCGCTCAAGAAGCGATGGGCCAGGTGCACCCGCGTGCGCAGATCACTTTCGACATCCTGATGCGCGAAGGCTTCGAGACCGATCACTACATCGACATTTTCGACGGTGGCCCGACCCTGCATGCGCGTGTTTCGGGGATCCGTTCGATCGCCCAGAGCCGTGTAGTGCCGGTGAAGATCGGCGAGCCGGTCAAAGGCGCCGGGCGCCAGTATCTGGTGGCCAACGCGCAGTTGCAGGATTACCGCGCGGTGCTGCTGGAACTGGATTACGCGCCGGGCAAACCGGTGACCCTGGATCTGGAAGCAGCCGAAGCCCTGGGCGTCGGTGAAGGTGCCAGCGTGCGCCTGGTGGCGGTTTAACGCCTTAGCGAGTTTCACGGGTGGCGAAGGCGGCCCGTTTGAGGAGATAGCATGATTGTTCGTCCCGTACGCAGCAGCGATTTATCCGCGCTGATCGACCTGGCCCGCAGCACCGGCACCGGCCTGACCACGTTGCCGGCCAACGAAGAGCGCCTGACCCACCGGGTCGGCTGGGCCGAGAAGACCTTTCGCGGCGAAGCCGGCCGTGGCGACGCGGACTACCTGTTCGTGCTCGAAGACGACAACGGTCGCGTGGTGGGGATTTCCGCCATCGCCGGCGCGGTCGGTCTGCGTGAGCCGTGGTACAACTTCCGCGTCGGCCTGACCGTCAGCGCCTCGCAAGAACTGAACATCTATCGCGAGATTCCGACGCTGTTCCTCGCCAACGACCTGACTGGCAACTCCGAGCTGTGCTCGCTGTTCCTGCACGCCGATTACCGCACCGGCCTGAACGGCCGCATGCTGTCCAAGGCGCGCATGCTGTTCATCGCCGAGTTCCCGGAACTGTTCGGCAACAAGATCATCGCCGAGATGCGCGGCGTCTCCGACGAAGCCGGTCGTTCGCCGTTCTGGGAAAGCCTGGGTCGGCACTTCTTCAAGATGGAATTCAGCCAGGCTGATTACCTGACCGGGGTCGGCAACAAAGCGTTCATCGCCGAACTGATGCCGAAGTTCCCGCTGTACACCTGCTTCCTGTCGCCGGATGCGCGCAACGTCATCGGTCAGGTACACCCGGACACGGAGCCTGCGCTGGCGATGCTCAAGAGCGAAGGTTTCAGCTATCAGGGCTACGTCGACATCTTCGACGCCGGCCCGGCCATCGAGTGCGAAACCAGCAAGATCCGCGCAGTCCGCGACAGCGAAGCGCTGGTGCTGGCGATTGGTACGCCGGGCGATGACGCCACGCCGTTCATCATCCATAACCGCAAGCGCGAAGACTGCCGCATCACGGCTGCGCCGGCCCGCCTGGCCGCCGGCACGCTAGTGGTCGATCCGCAGACCGCCAAACGTCTTCAACTCAACGCTGGCGATCAAGTGCGCGCCGTGGCGTTGTCTGCTGCTCGGGAGTCGAAATAATGAATTCGCTATACATCGCAGGTGAATGGCTGGCCGGTCAGGGCGAAGCTTTTCAATCACTGAACCCGGTGACCCAGCAAGTACTGTGGTCGGGGGAGGGTGCTACCGCCGCTCAGGTCGAGTCCGCCGTGCAGGCTGCGCGTCAGGCTTTCCCGGGCTGGGCGCGGCGCTCGCTGGACGAGCGTATCAGCGTGCTCGAAGCTTTCGCTGCGGCACTGAAAAACCACAGCGACGAACTGGCCCGCACCATCGGTGAGGAAACCGGCAAGCCCCTGTGGGAGGCCGCGACCGAAGTCACCAGCATGGTCAACAAGATCGCGATCTCGGTGCAGAGCTACCGCGAACGCACCGGCGAGAAGAGCGGCCCGCTGGGCGACGCCACCGCCGTGCTGCGCCACAAGCCACACGGTGTGGTGGCGGTGTTTGGTCCTTACAACTTCCCGGGTCATTTGCCGAACGGGCACATCGTGCCGGCGCTGCTGGCCGGTAACAGCGTGCTGTTCAAGCCAAGCGAGCTGACGCCGAAAGTCGCCGAGCTGACGGTCAAGTGCTGGATCGAAGCCGGTCTGCCGGCCGGCGTATTGAACCTGCTGCAAGGTGCTCGCGAAACCGGCATCGCGCTGGCGGCGAACCCGGGCATCGACGGTCTGTTCTTCACCGGTTCGAGCCGTACCGGCAATCACCTGCACCAGCAGTTCGCCGGGCGTCCGGACAAGATTCTTGCGCTGGAAATGGGCGGCAACAACCCGCTGGTGGTCGATCAGGTGGCTGATCTGGACGCGGCGGTGTACACGATCATTCAGTCGGCGTTCATCTCCGCCGGTCAGCGCTGCACGTGTGCGCGCCGGTTGCTGGTGCCGCAAGGCGCGTGGGGCGACAGCCTGCTCAAGCGTCTGGTGGAAGTCAGCGCGACCATCGAAGTCGGTGCGTTCGATCAGCAGCCGGCGCCGTTCATGGGCTCGGTGATTTCCCTTGGCGCGGCGAAAGCGCTGATGGATGCCCAGCAACACCTGCTGGCCAATGGCGCGGTGTCGCTGCTGGCGATGACTCAGCCACAGGCGCAGTCGGCCTTGCTGACTCCGGGCATTCTGGATGTGACCGCCGTGGCTGAGCGTCCAGACGAAGAACTGTTCGGCCCGTTGCTGCAGGTGATTCGCTACGCCGATTTCGCTGCGGCGATCGCTGAGGCCAACGACACCGCTTATGGCCTGGCGGCTGGTTTGCTGTCGGATTCCGAAGCGCGTTATCAGCAGTTCTGGCTGGAAAGCCGCGCCGGCATCGTCAACTGGAACAAACAACTGACCGGTGCGGCGAGCAGCGCGCCGTTCGGCGGCGTCGGGGCTTCGGGCAACCATCGCGCCAGCGCTTACTACGCGGCGGATTACTGCGCGTACCCGGTGGCCTCGCTGGAAACGTCGAGCCTGGTGTTGCCTGCGGCCCTGACGCCTGGCATCAAAATGGTGTGATGCCTATCGCTGGCAAGCCAGCTCCCACAGGATCGCAGGCGTTCACACATTTTGTGTCCGACGCGATCACTGTGGGAGCTGGCTTGCCAGCGATGGCCGCGCCGCGGTCTCAAAGAATAGTTACTGAAGCCTATAACAACAGATTCTCGTGGAGCCTCGCTGATGAAATCCTATGAAGTCAATTTTGACGGTCTAGTGGGGCCGACCCATAACTACGGTGGTCTGTCCTACGGCAACGTTGCGTCCCAGAGCAACAGCCAGCAATCCTCGAACCCGAAGGAAGCGGCGCTGCAAGGTCTGGCGAAAATGAAAGCGCTGATGGAAATGGGCTTTCAGCAAGGCGTGCTGGCGCCGCAGGAGCGTCCGGACGTGGCCGCTCTGCGCCGTCTGGGTTTCAGTGGCAGCGACGCGCAAGTGATCGAGCGTGCAGCGAAAGAAGCCATGCCGTTGCTGGTCGCCAGTTGTTCGGCATCGAGCATGTGGGTGGCCAACGCCGCCACTGTCAGCCCGAGTGCCGACACCGCTGACGGTCGCGTGCATTTCACCGCCGCCAACCTCAACTGCAAATACCACCGCAGCATCGAACACCCGACCACCAGCCGCGTGCTCGGTGCGATGTTCGCCGATCAGCAGCACTTCGCCCATCACGCCGCGTTGCCGGCGGTGGCGCAGTTCGGTGACGAAGGCGCGGCCAACCACACGCGTTTCTGCCGTGAGTACGGCGAGGCCGGTGTCGAGTTCTTCGTGTTCGGTCGCAGTGCCTTCGACACTCGCTACCCAGCGCCGCAGAAGTACCCGGCGCGCCAGACTCTGGAAGCCTCGCAAGCGGTAGCGCGTCTGCACGGTCTGCGTGACGAAGGCGTGGTTTACGCGCAGCAGAACCCGGCGGTGATCGACCAGGGCGTATTCCACAACGACGTGATCGCGGTGGGTAACGGCGAGGTGCTGTTCTATCACGAGGACGCGTTCCTCGACACCGAGCAGATGCTGGCCGAGTTGCAGGGCAAACTGGCCAAGGTCGGCGGCAAGTTCCAGTCGGTCTGCGTGCCGCGTTCGGCGGTCACCGTGGACGATGCGGTGCGCTCCTACCTGTTCAACAGCCAGTTGCTGTCGCGTCCTGATGGCTCGATGCTGCTGATCGTGCCGGAAGAATGCCGTGGCAACGAGCGCGTGTGGAACTACCTGCAAGGTCTGACCAGCTCCGGCGGGCTGATCCGCGAAGTCAAAGTCTTCGACCTCAAGCAGAGCATGCAGAACGGCGGTGGCCCGGCGTGCCTGCGACTGCGCGTCGCGCTCAACGAAACCGAGCTGGCGGCCGTCAACCCAGGGGTTATCATGACGGCCCCGTTGTACGGTTCGTTGACCGCATGGGTTGAAAAGCACTACCGCGACCGCCTGAGCGAAACCGATCTGGCGGACCCGCAGTTGCTGCTTGAATGCCGGACGGCACTGGATGAACTGACGCAAATCCTTAAACTGGGCGCGGTTTATCCATTCCAGATCAATTGATGGCCGGCGCGTCGTCTGAACGCGACGCGCGGCTTGTCTCCCCAAGAGAGTAAAAACATGAGCGATTCCCTGCAGCTGATCCTTGAAGACACCGACGGCACGCAACTGCAAACCTCGTGCACCCGCGTCGCGGTCATGTGGCAAGGCAAAGAGCTGTGGATCCAGCAGGACGGCCGTGGCCAGCTGCTGATCGGCGTGGACGTCGAAGAAGGTGATGCCGAGTACGCCAACCTGCTGCTGCGCCCATTGGCAACTAATCTGGTAAGTCTGCAACTGGAAATGGAGCCGGCTGAAGTCGGTGACGAAGACCACGTGCACGGCCCGGATTGCAACCACGATCACTAAGGAAACCGCTCTATGCTCGCCCTCGGCAAACTGCTTGAACTGACCCTCGCCGGCCGCGAACCGGCGGAGAAGACTCAACTGACTGTCGAAGGCGTGCGCATGCGCTGGTTGAGCGAGGGTGCGCTGGAAGTCCGGCCACCCGAAGCGCGTGACAATGGTCTGGACCTGCTGCTGTCGGCAGGTATCCACGGCAATGAAACAGCGCCGATCGAGTTGCTCGATCGGCTGCTGCATGACATCGCTCGCGGCGATCTGAAGCCGCGTGCACGCATTCTGTTCCTGTTCGGCAACCCGGAAGCGATCCGCAAGGGCGAGCGCTTCGTCGAGCAGGACGTCAATCGGCTGTTCAACGGCCGGCATGAACAAACCAGCGGTTCGGAAGCCATCCGCGCCTGCGAGCTGGAACGGCTGGCGGCGAGCTTCTTCAGCTTGCCGGATCGTCAGCGTCTGCACTACGACCTGCACACCGCGATTCGTGGTTCGAAGATCGAGCAGTTCGCGCTGTACCCGTGGAAAGACGGTCGCCAGCATTCGCGCCGCGAACTGGCGCGCCTGCGTGCCGCCGGGATGGAAGCGGTGCTGCTGCAGAACAAGCCGTCGATCGTTTTCAGCTCGTACACCTACGACAAACTCGGTGCCGAGGCTTTCACCCTGGAACTGGGCAAGGCGCGGCCGTTCGGGCAGAACGAAGGGGTGGATGTTTCACGTCTGGAAACTCGTCTGAAGCAGATCATCGAAGGCAATGAGCCGGATCTGGCAGCAGAGGGACTGGATGGTTTGCAGCTGTTCAGCGTCGCCCGGGAAATCATCAAGCACAGCGATGCGTTCCGCCTGAACCTGCCAGCGGACATCGAAAACTTTTCTGAATTGGATGTGGGTTATGTGCTGGCCGAAGATCTGGCCAATACCCGCTGGGTCATCGAGGAAGAGGGCGCGCGGATCATCTTCCCTAATCCCAAGGTCAAGAACGGCTTGCGCGCGGGCATCCTGATCGTACCGGCCACCGACGAAAACCTCGCCTGACAAAAATCCCTGTAGGAGCTGCCGAAGGCTGCGATCTTTTGATCTTGTTTTTAGAAGATCAACAGATCGCAGCCTCGTTTCACTCGACAGCTCCTACAGGGGAGCGTTGTGGTCAGACCGCTACAGCACGCGGCTCACTGCGACGCAACGCACGAACCTTCTGCAGCGTATCCGCGCAAGTCCGCGCCGCTTCCTGACCCTTGTGCACGAAGTGCTCGAAGAAGAACTTCTGATGTTCTTCACCGGCATGGAAGTGATGCGGGGTCAGGGACACCGAGAACACTGGCACTTCGGTTTCCAGTTGCACCTGCATCAGGCCGCTGACCACTGACTGGGCAACGAACTCGTGACGGTAGATGCCGCCGTCCACGACCAGAGCCGCCGCGACGATGCCGGCATAACGGCCGGTTTTGGCCAGCAACTTGGCGTGCAGGGGCATTTCAAAGGCGCCGCCGACTTCGAAGAAATCGATGTCCGATTCCTGATAACCCTGGGCCAGCATTTCGGCGACGAAGCCTTTACGGCTCTGGTCGACGATTTCCTTGTGCCAGCAGGCCTGGATGAACGCAACGCGCTCGCCGTGAGGGTGTTTGCTTTTGCTGTCGATAGCGGTGGGTTGCATGTTCTGACTCCTGTTTGTGTGAAAAACAGGGCGTTATGAATTGAAAGGGATTCAAGGGTACGCACGAGCACACAAGCGCGCGGGCGGCCCTTTGGCGTCAATCCCGTTCTCTCTTCATCCGGACTATGACCGTCGGCCCCGGAATCACACCGGGTCTGCTGACCTTGTCGCCGATCACAGCCTTTGCCGTGTTCGTCGCCAAGCGCTCGCGGGCTATGCGCATTGCGCGCAATTACCGCCGGTGGGGAATTGCACCCCGCCCTGAGAACGTTTTTGCCGCCCTTTCTCGGACGGCGCAGCGTTTTTATCACAGATCGGCAAGCGGTGCATTGCGCCTTTGTGATGATTGCTATCGGTTTTTTTGAACGCTCGTGGTGAGAATTCTTGCGCCAAGGGTTGATTAATCGGCGCCATGACCGCAGTAATCCACCTTCGAAAAGGGATTCCCCTGCTGACCAGAGGCCAGGTTCATGAGCGTTATCGATCTTCGCAGCGACACCGTCACCCAACCGACTCCTGCCATGCTCGACGCGATGACGGCGGCGGCCACTGGTGACGATGTGTACGGCGAAGATCCGACGGTCAATCGTCTGGAGGCGGAACTGGCAAAACGCCTGGGGTTCGCCGCCGCGCTGTTCGTGCCGACCGGCACCATGAGCAATCTGCTGGGCCTGATGGCGCACTGCGAACGTGGCGACGAATACATCGTCGGCCAGCAGGCGCACACTTATAAGTACGAAGGGGGTGGCGCGGCGGTACTCGGCTCGATCCAGCCGCAGCCGCTGGAAGTGCAGGCCGACGGTTCGCTGGATCTGGATCAGGTCGCGGCAGCGATCAAACCGGATGACTTCCATTTCGCCCGTACCCGTCTGCTGGCGCTGGAAAACACCATGCAGGGCAAAGTGTTGTCGCTGGAGTATCTGGCCCGCGCCCGCCGCTTCACTCAGGATAAAGGCTTGCAACTGCACCTCGATGGCGCACGCCTTTACAACGCCGCGGTCAAGCTGGGCGTCGATGCACGGGAAATCACTCAGCACTTTGATTCGGTGTCGGTGTGCCTGTCCAAAGGCCTCGGCGCGCCGGTCGGTTCGGTGCTATGTGGCACTGAGCGACTGATCGGCAAGGCCCGCCGCCTGCGCAAAATGGTCGGCGGCGGCATGCGTCAGGCCGGGTTGCTGGCAGCGGCGGGGCTGTATGCGCTGGATCACCACGTTGAGCGCCTGGCGGATGACCATGCCAACGCCCTGTTTTTGGCCGAAGGCTTGCGCGAGGCCGGGTTCAGCGTCGAGCCGGTGCAGACCAACATGGTTTACGTGCAAATGGGCGATCAGGCTGAAGCGCTCAAGGCGTTTGCCGCCGAACGCGGGATCAAGTTGAGCGCCGCGGCGCGCTTGCGCATGGTCACGCACATGGACGTCAGTCGCTCGCAAATCGAGCAAGTGATCGCGACATTCGTCGAGTTTTCGCGCAAGTGACAGCGTTAGCCGTCCAATTGACCGTTACTATCGTATAAACACGCTGTACCCCGCGCGAAGGGCCGATATAATGCGGCCCTTTGCCGTCGTTTCGTCTGTTGACGTTTCGTACAGGCCTTTGGCCGCAGCCTCCGTGGAAGAACCTAATGAAAAGCGCAGAAATCCGTGAAGCCTTCCTTCGCTTCTTCGAAGAGCAAGGCCACACCCGTGTAGCCTCCAGCTCTTTGATTCCGGGCAACGACCCAACCCTGCTGTTCACCAACGCGGGGATGAACCAGTTCAAGGACTGCTTCCTGGGCCAGGAAAAGCGCGCGTACACCCGCGCAACCAGCAGCCAGAAGTGCGTGCGTGCCGGTGGCAAGAACAGTGACCTGGAAAACGTCGGTTATACCGCTCGTCACCACACCTTCTTCGAAATGCTCGGTAACTTCAGCTTCGGTGACTATTTCAAGCACGACGCGATTACCTTCGCCTGGACCTTCCTGACCGGCGTTCTGAAACTGCCGAAGGAAAAACTCTGGGTCACCGTCTACGCCTCCGACGACGAAGCGTATGACATCTGGACCAAAGAAATCGGCGTGCCGGTCGAGCGCATGATCCGCATCGGCGACAACAAAGGTGCGCCTTACGCCTCCGACAACTTCTGGACCATGGGCGATACCGGCCCGTGCGGCCCATGCACCGAGATTTTCTACGATCACGGCGACCACATCTGGGGCGGCCCACCGGGTTCGCCGGAAGAAGACGGCGACCGTTACATCGAGATCTGGAACAACGTGTTCATGCAGTTCAACCGCACCGCCGATGGCGTGTTGCATCCGTTGCCAGCGCCGTCGGTCGACACCGGCATGGGCCTGGAGCGGATCAGTGCGGTGATGCAGCACGTCAATTCCAACTACGACATCGACCTGTTCAAGAACCTGCTCAAAGCCTCGGCTGAAGCGATCGGCTGCGAAAATGGCGACCAGTCGTCGCTGAAAGTGGTGTCCGACCACATCCGTTCCTGCGGTTTCCTGATCGCCGACGGCGTGCTGCCGTCCAACGAAGGTCGCGGCTACGTGCTGCGCCGGATCATTCGTCGCGCCTGCCGTCACGGCAACAAGCTGGGCGCTACCGGCAGCTTCTTCTACAAGATCGTCGCTGCGCTGGTCGCCGAGATGGGTGAAGCCTTCCCGGAACTGAAGAAGCAGCAGAGCAACATCGAGCGCGTACTCAAGGCCGAAGAAGAGCAGTTCTCCAAGACCCTGGAGCACGGCCTGAAGATCCTCGAGCAGGATCTGCTGGAACTCAAAGGCACCGTGGTGCCGGGCGACGTAGTGTTCAAACTCTACGACACCTACGGTTTCCCGATGGACCTGACGGCCGACATCGCTCGCGAGCGCGGCCTGACTGTGGACGAAGTCGGCTTCGAGCGTGAAATGGAAGCCCAGCGTGTTCGTGCGCGTTCGGCCAGCTCGTTCGGTCTGGACTACAACACCCTGGTCAAGGTTGATGTGGCCACCGAGTTCACCGGTTACAAAGACACCAGCGGTTCGGCAAAAATCGTCGCTATCTATAAAGATGGTCAGTCGGTCGACGTCTTGAGTGAAGGCGAAGAGGCGGTAATCGTGCTGAACCAGACGCCGTTCTACGCTGAATCCGGCGGTCAGATCGGCGACTGCGGTTTCCTCCAGGCGGGCAACGCGCGTTTCGACGTCCGTGACACCACCAAGACCGGCGGCGCCTTCCTGCACCACGGCGTGCTGGATTCCGGCAGCCTGACCATTGGCGCGCCAGTGGAAACCCACGTCGATGCCGAAGTGCGTCACGCGACCTCGCTGAACCACTCGGCCACCCACTTGCTGCACGCTGCATTGCGTCAGGTGTTGGGCGAGCACGTTCAGCAGAAGGGTTCGTTGGTGGATAGCCAGCGTCTGCGCTTCGACTTCAGCCACTTTGAAGCGATCAAGCCTGAGCAGATCAAAGCGCTGGAAGACATCGTCAACGCCGAGATCCGCAAGAACTCCGCGGTTGAAACCGAAGAAACCGACATCGAGACCGCCAAGCAGAAAGGCGCGATGGCGCTGTTCGGCGAGAAGTACGGCGACAACGTGCGCGTGCTGAGCATGGGCGGCGATTTCTCCGTCGAGCTGTGTGGCGGTATCCACGCCAACCGTACCGGCGACATCGGCCTGCTGAAAATCATCAGCGAAGGCGGTGTGGCATCGGGTGTGCGTCGTATCGAGGCAGTCACCGGTGCTGCGGCACTGGCCTACTTGAACGCTGCAGAAGAACAACTCAAGGAAGCGGCCAACCTGGTCAAGGGCAGCCGCGACAATCTGATCGACAAGCTGTCGGCCGTGCTGGAGCGCAACCGCGCGCTGGAAAAGCAACTCGAGCAGTTGCAGGCCAAGGCTGCCAGCGCCGCGGGCGACGATCTGTCGAACTCGGCAGTCGACGTCAAGGGCGTGAAGGTTCTGGCCGCACGTCTGGATGGTCAGGATGGCAAGGCGCTGCTGGCGCTGGTCGATCAGCTGAAAAACAAACTCGGCCGCGCAGTGATCCTGCTCGGCAGTGTCCATGAGGAAAAGGTCGTACTGGTTGCAGGCGTAACCAAAGACCTGACTGGCCAACTCAAAGCCGGTGATTTGATGAAACAGGCTGCTGCGGCAGTGGGCGGGAAGGGCGGTGGTCGTCCGGACATGGCGCAGGGCGGCGGTGTCGACGCCGGCGCACTGGATGGCGCGCTGGCGCTGACCGTTCCATTCGTCGAGCAGGGTTTATAAGACGGCCCGTCTGGCCCGCAGTCTAGTGGCGGGCCCGGCGGCTGTTCGAGTGATTATTGGGCGCCCTTCATGGGCAGAGGCGGCTTTGAAATGGCTTTGATCGTACAGAAATTTGGAGGCACCTCGGTCGGCACTGTCGAGAGAATCGAGCAGGTCGCCGACAAGGTTAAGAAATTCCGCGATGCCGGCGATGACCTGGTGGTTGTGCTGTCTGCAATGAGCGGCGAAACCAACCGTCTGATCGATCTGGCCAAGCAAATCAGTGGCGACGTGCAACCGGTTCCGCGTGAACTGGACGTGATCGTTTCCACCGGTGAGCAGGTGACGATTGCCCTGCTGGCCATGGCGCTGATCAAGCGTGGTGTGCCGGCGGTGTCGTACACCGGTAATCAGGTGCGGATCCTGACGGACAGTGCGCACAATAAAGCGCGTATCTTGCAGATTGATGACCAGAAGATTCGCGGTGATCTGAAAGCAGGTCGCGTGGTGGTTGTCGCCGGTTTCCAGGGCGTCGACGAGCACGGCAACATTACCACCCTCGGCCGTGGCGGTTCCGACACCACAGGCGTGGCACTGGCGGCTGCATTGAAGGCTGACGAGTGCCAGATCTACACCGACGTCGATGGTGTCTACACCACTGACCCGCGTGTGGTGCCGGTCGCTCAGCGTCTGGACAAGATCACCTTCGAAGAGATGCTGGAAATGGCCAGCCTCGGTTCCAAGGTGCTGCAGATCCGTGCGGTGGAATTCGCCGGCAAGTACAACGTTCCGCTGCGCGTACTGCACAGCTTCAAGGAGGGTCCGGGCACCCTCATTACTATTGATGAAGAGGAAACCATGGAACAGCCGATCATTTCCGGCATCGCTTTCAACCGCGATGAAGCCAAGCTGACCATCCGTGGCGTGCCAGACACCCCGGGCGTGGCGTTCAAGATTCTCGGCCCGATCAGTGCCGCGAACATCGAAGTCGACATGATCGTGCAGAACGTTGCGCACGATAACACCACCGACTTCACCTTCACCGTGCACCGCAACGACTACCAGGCAGCACAGACCGTGCTGGAAAACACCGCTCGCGAGATCGGTGCCCGGGAAGTGGTGGGCGACACGAAGATTGCCAAGGTCTCGATCGTCGGCGTCGGCATGCGTTCCCACGCAGGCGTGGCCAGCCGCATGTTCGAATCCCTGGCCAAGGAAAGCATCAACATCCAGATGATCTCGACGTCGGAAATCAAGGTTTCCGTGGTGATCGAAGAGAAGTATCTGGAGCTGGCCGTGCGCGCCCTGCACACGGCTTTCGAACTGGACGCTCCGGCCCGTCAGGGCGAGTAATCCGGTCACCTGAAGGGCGCGGTCTGACCGCGCCCTTTATTTTTGAATGGCGCGAGCCCCTGAACTGTTCTTTTGCTCGCGCTGGTCAATACTCAGGCATGTAGGGCTACGATCGCTCCGGTTGTAGGTCGGGTGCCTTTTTTTTGCAGACTGTTGTCCCTGAAATGAAATGCGTGAGGAGAAAGGTATGCTGATTCTGACTCGTCGGTGCGCAGAAAGCCTGATTATCGGTGATGGCGAAATCACCGTGACCGTGCTCGGCGTCAAAGGAAATCAAGTGCGTATCGGCGTCAACGCCCCGAAAGAGGTTGCCGTGCACCGTGAGGAAATTTACCTGCGTATAAAGAAAGAGAAGGACGAAGAACCAAGCCATTAATTTTTATCGATTTTTATGTTTGCAAACGGGGAAGAAGGTGGTTAATATACGCCCCGTGTTGCGGAGAGCTGGCCGAGTGGCCGAAGGCGCTCCCCTGCTAAGGGAGTACACCTCAAAAGGGTGTCGGGGGTTCGAATCCCCCGTTCTCCGCCATTATTTGCTTAGTACGTTGTAATCTGGCTTTTTCTGTAAGTTGTTGAATTTATTAGAAAAAGTGGTTGGAATAGAGATTAGACGGGCTATAATGCGGCGCAACAAATGCACTCGTAGCTCAGCTGGATAGAGTACTCGGCTACGAACCGAGCGGTCACAGGTTCGAATCCTGTCGAGTGCACCATTTAAGAGTTGTTTATAGCGATATAAAGAACTCGGTTTCAGCCAGTTGTGGTCTGGTTTAAAAACACAAATGCACTCGTAGCTCAGCTGGATAGAGTACTCGGCTACGAACCGAGCGGTCACAGGTTCGAATCCTGTCGAGTGCACCATTTAAGAGTCGTTTGTAGCAATACAGGCAACTCGGCTTCAACCAGTTGTGATCTGGTCTAAAAACACAAAATGCACTCGTAGCTCAGCTGGATAGAGTACTCGGCTACGAACCGAGCGGTCACAGGTTCGAATCCTGTCGAGTGCACCATATTCAAGAAGCCCGCGTTTAACGCGGGCTTTTTGTTGTCTGCGATTTGGCTTTTCCTTTTACACATCCCTTCTCGTCAAAATCGACTTGAGCACTGCGGCCTCGTTTCAGGTCATAGCGATAGCTCGTTGTCGACGTCCGAATGTTCACCTTGTCCGGTTTGCCGAGCGCGCTTTCGACATCCTGTTGGCTCATGCCGGCAATCACTCGTTGATTGATGATCGCTGCGCGGCGCTGCCTGGCATCGATCAGGTTTCCACATTTATCCTCCAGGCGGCCAACGATGCCCGGTTCACGTCCCCTGATTGTCATACCGGATATTTCCTCGTGGTTGTGTTCCGGCATGATCGGTACGACGGACCCGGGCGAGTAAGGGTGAACCTGTTGCTCTGAAAGCTGCTCGTCGCTCGCACAGCTCAGGGTCGTGAAGGTGATGCCGCCGTCGACAGCCTCGCAGCGGTGAAGGGTGGTGGCGGCTCCGGCGGGTGGCAGGCAGAGCAGGCTGGCGACTACAAAAAGGGATGTTCTGGATAGCATTCGACGTCCTCCATGACGGTCTACGCTCAAGGGTAGTCGCTACATTTTTCAACGCCGGTGTGTTTTCTTTTCAAGATGAGTCGTCGCATCTGCACGGGTCAGGACAGCGCTCAACTTTGTCGCGCAAGCACTTGTTTCGACCGCGATTTTTTAACGTTTAAAACCGTCAGGCGGTGTATCATTGCGCCCGTCAGCCCCGCCGGGGCTTATGGAAAACCTCCATGGACTTACCCAGTAGTTACTTAGTAGCCCGTTTCACCAATCATGAATTGACTGATTGATCCTTCCGGCGTGCCCCGCTGCTGGGAGTGGAGTTCGCCTATGTCCGAAATCGAAGTAAAGAAAACCCAGGAAAGCCTGCAGGATCGCCTGGCTCAGGTCGTTGAGCTGCTGCAGCGCCAGAAGGTCGTCGAAGACCTGACTCATCGCCAGGAAGGCGCGCATCACGACCGGGTCGAGAACCTGGTTCACCGGCAAAATCTCGTCGAACTGCAACGCAAACTCGATGATCTGCACTCCGCCGACGTTGCCTACATTCTTGAAGCCTTGCCGCTGGACGACCGTCTGACGCTCTGGCAACTGGTCAAGGCTGATCGCGACGGCGACATTCTTCTCGAAGTATCCGATTCCGTTCGGGAAACGCTGATCGCCGACATGGACGATCACGAGCTCCTGGCTGCGGCCAAGGACATGGACGCCGACGAACTTGCTGACCTGGCCTCCGAGCTGCCGCGAGACGTTGTCCATGAGCTGATGGAGACGCTCGACCAGCAACAACGCGAGCGCGTGCGTTCGGCCCTGTCCTATGACGAGGAGCAGGTCGGTGCGCTGATGGACTTCGAGATGGTGACCATCCGTGAGGACGTCAGCCTCGAAGTGGTTCTGCGTTACCTGCGTCGGCTCAAAGAGCTGCCGGGCCACACCGACAAACTGTTCGTGGTCGATTACGACGGCGTGCTCAAGGGCGTACTGCCGATCAAGCGTCTGCTGGTCAACGACCCGGAGAAACAGGTTGCTGAAGTCATGGCCAGCGATCCGGTGAGTTTTCATCCGGACGAAGACGCCTATGACGCGGCTCAGGCGTTCGAGCGTTACGACTTGATCTCGGCCCCGGTGGTCGACAAGAACGGCAAGCTGATCGGCCGTCTGACCATCGACGAAATGGTCGACCTGATTCGTGAAGAGAGTGAAAGCGAAGTCCTCAACATGGCGGGTCTGCGTGAAGAGGAAGACATCTTCGCCTCCGTCTGGAAATCCCTGCGCAACCGTTGGGCGTGGCTGGCAATCAACCTGATCACTGCCTTTGTCGCGTCGCGGGTGATCGGTCTGTTCGAAGGCTCGATCGAGAAGCTGGTGGCGCTGGCGGCGCTGATGCCGATCGTGGCGGGTATCGGCGGCAACTCCGGTAACCAGACGATCACCATGATCGTGCGTGCCATGGCGCTCGACCAGGTCAGCACCGGCAACACCTCGCGTTTGATGCGCAAGGAGCTGGCGGTAGCGTTGATCAACGGTCTGGTCTGGGGCGGGGTGATCGGTGTGGTCGCCTATCTGCTTTACGGCAGTTGGTCGCTGGGTGTGGTGATGACGGCGGCGATGACCCTCAACCTGCTGCTCGCGGCGCTGATGGGAGTGTTGATCCCGATGACGCTGGCCAAAATGGGTCGCGACCCGGCGATGGGCGCCAGTGTGATGATCACGGCCATGACCGACAGCGGTGGCTTCTTCATCTTCCTGGGGTTGGCGACGATCTTCCTGCTCTGATTCTCTGCAATGCAAAAGCCCGCCAATTGGCGGGCTTTTTTATGCCTGTGTATTTATCTGTAGTGAGGGGATAAATCCGCTCGCTACAAAGACTGCCTCGGATTGTCGTTATTAAAATCCGGGCAAAAAAAAGCCAGCACTTAAGCTGGCTTGAGATGTTCGGTGTGGCTCAGGACGCGTCTGCGGCCATTTCGGCGTCGTGAGCGATCAGCGACACCAGGGCGTTCTGTTGACGGTGCGACAGCTGACGGAAGCGTTGCAGCAGCTCACGCTCGTGCAGCGAAAGCTCCGGGCTGTCCAGGCGCATGCTCAGCTCTTCGCCCAGTGCGCCTTCCTGAATAAGACTCTGCTCAAGGCGCGCAATGATTTCGGAGTTCATGCTGCGATGATGATTGCGAGCCACCTCGGCAATGCGTTCACGCATCCCGTCTGGCAGACGTACGACGAACTTGTCAGCCGTACGGCTGGAATAAATTGCCTGTTTCAATGGGCGCATATATTTAACCGGTTAGTTCAGGGGAGCGGTTCTCGGGATTGGCCGCAGGATGTGTGATAGGACAAGCATCCGCGCCAAATGGTTCAACCTGAATTGTTAAGAGGCCCGCATCATGCCTCAAAATTGCCAGATCATTGGCGTCAATTCTGTGACAAATATTGAGCTGGGTAAAGGCGTAATGCCAGCACCAATTATCAGAAATGCGGACTGGTTTGAAAACTTTGCCTTGGTCCGCATCAATGACCGCTTCCGGGTGCACATCTGTTGATGTCCGAAGACGTCAGAACGTGCATGCTATGCGGCTTTCAATCCTTGTTCCTTACCTGTACAGGATAGTGGCAATTTGCCGATTTACTAGGGCAAACACCCGTTGGAGGGCGTTTTCAGGATGGATGGCAGGCTTATTTATCTGATGGGACCCTCCGGTTCAGGCAAGGACAGCCTGATCGAGGCCGCGCGTGAGCCTTTGCGTGAGTTGAACTGCGAAATCATCCGCAGAGTGATTACCCGATCAGCGGAATCGGTGGGTGAGGATGCCATCGGCGTGACGCCCGAAGAGTTCGAGCGACGCCAGCAAGCCGGGGATTTCGCGCTGGCCTGGCAGGCCAATGGGCTGGCTTATGGCATCCTGGCAGAAATGGACGAGCGGTTACGGACTGGACGATCTGTGCTGGTGAACGGCTCACGCGCCAATCTGCGTCAGGCGCTTGAGCGCTATCCGACGCTGCTGCCGGTGCTTCTGACGGTCAAGGACGAGGTCTTGCGTGAGCGCCTGCTCAGGCGGGGCCGGGAGACGCCTGAGCAGATTGACGCGAGGCTGGCGCGCAATACGCTTTTCAGGGACAGAAGGGCAACTGACTTGCTCGTGCACATGATCGACAACTCGGGCGACCTGGCGGACGCCGTCAAGCAACTGCTGGACTTGATCCGGCTTAACGCAGCACCGGATCAAACTTGATCCTGCGCCCAGCCACCAGGGCCAGTACAAACAACACCGCAAACACGCCGCAGCCAATCAGGGGCAGGGTGACTGAGGTTTCCTCGAACAGCGAAAAATGCACAACGCCACTCAATAAGGCGAGGATCAGAAATCCTGCGGCTGATTTGGACATGCTGTACTCCTGAAGATATTTCAAAAAACCAGACGTTCGGTTTCGCGCGTCGGCTGTGCTTGCTCAGGCTCATTGACTGCCTGTGCTGCGAAGTCGCTCTGATCGCTCAGCACCGCCCACTGCGGCGCCTTCTGCACCTGCAAGTAATGCGGCATGCGCTGGGCCACCGGTTCAGCACGCTCGGGAACAAAATGAAAGCCGACCAAAACCGCCAGTGCGATAGCGTTTGCGAGCAGGAGAGTGCTGTTCATGGGGCGGACTCCGTTTGTGCTGTTGTGAGAACAGACAAAGCAGCCGTCGTGCCAACAGTCTAACTGCTGTTAAGTCCTTTAAAAACAAGGATTTGCAAGGTTTTTTCATAAGGCGCGGGTTGCAATCTGCAATGATGGCTTTTTGAGGTAGTGCAAATTGCACGGTAAATGTTCTCGCAACCTTGCAGGGCGCCTGCCTACACTTAAAAAGCCCACGGACGACATGACAAATCAAGGGCTGGCCGTTAACATGCATGCCGTCCGTCGCGCCGAGTCCGGCCGCGACAACTCAGTGTCTCAGTAGCTCAATTGGATAGAGCATCCCCCTCCTAAGGGGAAGGTTGGCAGTTCGAACCTGCCCTGGGACACCATCAGTTCCGGATGCTAAAAGCGTCCACCCAAAAAGCCTCGAGCAGGGCCACATCTCAGGGCTTTTTTATGCGCCTGCGGTTGGCTTATCGGAGTCTGGCACTTACCGGTAATCGTTCAGCCAGACAGCTTCATTATTCCTCAAGGAATCTTGAACACCCACTTCAGAGAACCCCACCCCTTGCCGATAACTCATTCGGCGACCTCAGACTCGCGCGAAATCGCTTGATAGCATTTGGCCTCCAGCTATCATCAGCGCGCCTGTGAAAACGCCCCCGGTTCACCTACTTCAATTGCCTGGAAATCCTCGATGCTGTCGTATCACCAAAAGAGTTTTCTGATCGTCGATGATTTCTCGGATTTCCGCAGTTCCGTACGCTCGATGCTGCGTGAACTGGGGGTCAAGGATGTGGATACCGCCGATACCGGCGAGCAGGCGCTGAAGATGTGTGCGCAGAAGTCCTACGATTTCATCCTGCAGGATTTCCACCTCGGCGACGGCAAGAAGAACGGCCAGCAGGTGCTGGAAGACTTGATGTCGGAAAAGCTAATCAGCCATGAAGCGGTGTTTGTCATGGTCACGGCCGAGACCAGTCAGGCGATGGTGCTCAGTGCCCTGGAGCATGAGCCGGATGCCTACCTGACCAAGCCGTTCAATCGCTCCGGTCTGGCGCAGCGTCTGGAGCGTCTGGAGCAGCGCAAGACGTTGCTCAAACCGATTCTGCAAGCCCTTGATCGCGGTAAACCGGTCGAGGTGCTCAATGCCTGTATTGCGCTGTGCAAGCAGGACATCCGTTATTCGCCGCTGTGCCTGCGTTATCGCGCCGATGCGCTGCGCGACATGAACCAGAACGAAGCGCTTGAACGCCTCTACGACAGCATCATCGCTGATCGGCCGTTGCCGTGGGCGTTTGCCGGGCTGGGCAAGTTGTTGTTCAAGCGTGGGCAAGTGGCGCAGGCCAAGGATGTTTACGAAAAGGCGCTGAAAGTGTTCCCGATGATGCCGGCGCTGTACGACGGCATGGCCGATGTGCTGGTCGCCGAGGGCGATACCAAAGGCGCGCAGCGGGTGCTGGAGGAGGCGATTCGTTTGTCGCCGCTGGCGGTGCGCCGGCAGGCGTTGCTCGGCAAACTGGCGATGACCAACGAGGATTTCGACACCGCGTCCCGGGCCTATCGTCAGGCGGTGGCGCAGGGTGCGCAGTCGCGGTTCAAGGATCCGGAAAGCAACCTTGGTCTGGCTCATGCCCTGATCAGCAAGGGCAGTGAGCGCGGGCTCGACACGCGCACGCGGCTGGAGATCAACACCACGCTCAGCGCCGTCGCCAAAGAGAACCCGTCTGACCCCGGCCTGCAGATTCGTGCGCGGCTGATGAAGGCAACCAGTCTGCTGCTCAACGATGCCGAGACCGCCGACAAGCTTACCGAACAAGCGCTGATGCGCCTCGACGGCATGGAGCAGTTCATGAGCCCTGAAGCGGCGCTGCTGGTGGCCAAGCAATTGCAGATGCTCGGTCAGGCCGAGGCGGGCACTTCGATGCTCAAGAGCTGTGCGGAGATCTACGGTGACGATCCGGCGGTGATGAAAGACATCGCTAAGCTCACCGACGACCCCACTATCCTCAGTTCGAGCAACGCTGCCGCCGACCTCAACCGTCAGGGCGTGCGCGTGTACAAGACCGGCAACCTGGTGGAGGCCCGCGAGGTGTTCCGCAAGGCGCTGAAGATGCAACCGAAGAACATCAGTATCGCGCTGAACATGGCCCAGTCGCTGCTGCACGGCACCGACACCAGTGTGCCGTCGGCGGAGCTGGAAGAATGTCGGGCCTGCCTGAAAATGGTCGGCCTGATGCCCGACACCGACGCGCGTTTTGCGCGTTATCAGAAGCTGAAAAGCAAGGCGTTTGGCGAATGAACCAAGACGAGCAGGCGCTGGATTTCTCCACGGTGATCGCCTCCACCGTTCACGACATGAAGAACTCGCTGGCGATGCTGATGCAAGCCCACAGCCAGTGGCTGGCGCGCTTGCCCAAGGGGCAGCGCGCAGGGGCGGAGCAGGGTGTGATCGACTTCGAGTTCGCCCACCTCAACGGCATGCTGGTGCAACTGCTTGGACTGTACAAGCTCGGCGTCAACCAGTTGCCGCTGCAACCGGCGTATCACGAGCTGGATGATTTCATTGAGGCGCAACTGGCCGCGCACCAGGAGGTGTTCGCCAGTCGCGGGATCATTGCCACCTACGAAGTTGATCCGCTTAGCCCGCTGGGTTTCTTCGATCGCGAATTGGTTGCGTCGGTGCTGGGCAACTGCATCAACAACGCTATTCGTTATGCCCGCGAGTCGCTGCTGATTACCGTCAGCGACGAGGCTGGGCAACTGGTGTTGAGCGTCAACGATGACGGCGACGGTTACCCGGCAGCGATGCTCGAGCGTCAGGCTGATTACGTGCAGGGCATCAATCACGGCAGCGGCAGCACTGGTCTGGGCCTGTATTTCGCCAACCGCATTGCTGCGTTGCATCAGCGCAATGGCGTGGTCGGGCACACCGAAATCCGCAATGGCGGACCGTTGGGTGGCGGGATCTTCAGCCTCTACCTGCCCTGAAGGCATGCCCCCCTGTAGGAGCTGCCGAAGGCTGCGATCTTTTGACTTTTTTTAAGATCAAAAGATCGCAGCCTGCGGCAGCTCCTACACGGAAATTCAGTGGCGGCCTTTTTTGTTTGACGCTGCTTGATATTCCGAACAGCCGGAGCCTATTTTGTACGGGTCGCCGCTTGCGGCTCGCACAATAACAAGGATTGCGTCATGACAACCGATGGCCAGCGTTCACTCGCGCAGCGACTGACCGGCATTGATGAGATTGAATGTGTCACGCCGGATTTGAACGGCGTGCCGCGCGGCAAGGTGATGACCGCCGAGGGTTTCCTCGAAGGGCGGCGTTTGCAGATGGCGCGGGGAGTGCTGCTGCAATGCATCATGGGCGGTTATCCGCCGGCGCGGTTTTACGGCAGCGATGACGGCGACCTCGCGCTGGTCGCCGAGCCGAGCATGATCCATCCCCTGCCATGGAGCGATGAACCGCGCGCTCTGGCCATCTGCGATGCCGACGAACTGAGCGGCGAAAGCTCCAATCTGTCGACCCGCGGCCAACTCAAGAAAGTCATCGCCCGTTACGCCGCACGCGGTCTGGCGCCAGTAGTGGCGACCGAGCTGGAATTCTTCGTCTTCGCGCCGAACATCGATCCGACCCAGCCGTTCCGGCCGCCGGTAGGTCTTGATGGACGCCGTGAGGATGGGCAGTCGGCGTTCAGTGTCAGCTCCAACAATGGCCTGCGGCCATTCTTCAGCGAAGTCTATAAATGCATGGCCGCCCTCGGTCTGCCACGCGATACCTTCATGCATGAAATGGGCGTCAGCCAGTTCGAGATCAACTTGCTGCACGGTGATCCGCTGTTGCTCGCCGATCAGACCTTCCTGTTCAAACACCTGCTCAAGGAAGTCGCGCTCAAGCATGGTCTGAGCGTAGTGTGCATGGCCAAGCCGCTGGCGCACACGCCGGGCAGTTCGATGCACATTCACCAGAGCGTCGTCGAGATCGCCACCGGCAACAACGTGTTCAGTGACGAGAGCGGCCAGCCGACCGCAATGTTCCGCCATTTCATCGGCGGGCAGCAGGCGGGCATGGCTGATTTCACAGCGCTGTTTGCGCCGAACGTAAACTCCTATCAGCGTCTGTGTCACCCGTATGCGTCGCCGAACAATGCCTGCTGGTCCCATGACAACCGCGCCGCAGGGTTGCGAATTCCGGCCAGTTCGCCGGTGGCTCGACGCGTGGAAAACCGTTTGCCTGGCGCCGATGCCAACCCGTATCTGGCGATTGCCGCGAGTCTGGCCGCCGGCTTGCATGGGATCGAGCATGAGCTGGAGCCGAGTGCGGCGATTCAGGGCGAATTCGAAGTGCCGGACAATCTTTCGCTGCCGTGTACCTTGCATGCCGCGCTCGAGCGTCTGAAACGTAGCCAATTGGCCAGGGAACTGTTCGGACAGGAGTTCATCGAAGGCTACATCGCTTCGAAGACCATGGAGTTGACCAGCTTCTTTGATGAAATCACTCCCTGGGAACGGCGTGTTCTAGCAGCCCAGGCCTGACTAACTGTCGCCGTCGGGCTATCGTCTTGATAGTCCGATACTCACTGCAAGGAGCCGCTCGGAACGCCGATGCGCCAAATCTGGAAATCCTTTCGAGCGCTGTATTTCGCCTCGCTGATGATGTTGATCGGCTCGGGCCTCCTATCTACTTACCTGGCATTGCGCCTGGCTGCTGACCATGTCGATGGACTGTGGGTCGGTGCGCTGATGGCGGCCAACTATTTCGGTCTGGTGCTGGGTGGCAAGATCGGTCACCGGCTGATTGCCCGGGTCGGACACATTCGCGCTTATTCGGCGTGTGCCGGGATCGTCGGCGCGGCGGTGCTCGGGCATGGCCTGGTCGACTGGCTGCCGGCGTGGCTGGTGCTGCGGACCATCGTCGGTCTGGGCATGATGTGCCAATACATGGTGATCGAGAGTTGGCTCAACGAGCAGGCCGACGCCAACCAGCGCGGGCTGGTGTTCAGCGGATACATGATCGCTTCGTATCTGGGGCTGGTGCTCGGTCAGTTGATTCTGGTCATGCATCCGGGCCTCGGCCTGGAGCTGCTGATGCTGGTCGCGCTGTGTTTTGCCCTGTGTCTGGTGCCGGTGGCGCTGACCCGACGAATTCACCCGGCGCCGCTGCATCCGGCACCGATGGAACCGCGCTTCTTTATCAAGCGCGTGCCGCAGTCGTTGAGCACGGTGCTCGGTGCTGGTCTGATCATCGGCTCGTTCTACGGTCTGGCGCCGCTGTATGCCTCGCAGCAGGGGCTGTCGACCGAGCAGGTCGGTCTGTTCATGGGTAGCTGCATTTTTGCCGGGCTGCTGGTGCAGTGGCCGTTGGGCTGGTTGTCCGACCGTTATGACCGGGCGCTGCTGATCCGCTGTTTTGCCGGGTTCCTCGCGGTGGCGGCGTTGCCGTTGGCGATCCTGCCGCAGGTGCCGCTGGAAGTTCTGTTTGTCGTCGGGTTCATGTGTTCGCTGGTGCAGTTCTGCCTGTATCCGCTGGCGGTGGCGTTCTCCAACGACCACGTCGAGGGCGATCGCCGGGTGTCGCTGACGGCGATGCTGCTGGTGACCTACGGGGTTGGCGCGAGCATCGGCCCGCTGCTGGCCGGGGTGCTGATGAAACTGTTCGGCAGTCAGAGCCTGTACGCGTTTTTCAGTTTCTTCGCGCTGGTGCTGGTGTGGCGCATCCGCCCGAAAGCGGTGACCAATCTGCATCAGGTCGACGACGCACCGCTGCACCACGTGGCGATGCCGGACAGCATGTCCAGCTCGCCGTTGGTTGCAGCACTCGATCCGCGAGTGGATGAGCAGGTGGTGCAGGAGCAGATGCAGACCACGGTTACGCCGGAGCCGGAGCCAGAACCCGAAGTGCAGCCTGAAGCGGCGGCGGAAACTGATTCGGCTGATGAGGGCGATAAACCGACACCAGACATCAGTGGGGCCAGACCCTGAATCGGGTGAGGGTAAGGCTGTTCAAAGAATGATGCTTTAACTGTGGTGAGGGGATTTATCCCCGACCGGCTGCGAAGCAGTCGCAAAATCAACGCATGCGAAGTATCTGATACTGCGCATCGGCAGGTCTTGGGGGCGCTACGCGACCCATCGGGGATAAATCCCCTCGCCACAGGGATCTCCAGGCCAGGACGGGACAATGGAAATAAAAAAGGGCAGTCCCGCGAGGGGCTGCCCTTTCTATTTGCCTGTACGAATCACAGATCGTCTTTATCGAACCGGCGTGCTTCACGCTGCAACTGATAGACGAAGCGTTCGACGTTGCGCGCCGCCTGGCCACTGATGTTGTGGAAACGCAGACCAGCGAAGGTGATGTTGAGCTTTTCTTCGAAGTGCAGATAACGCAGTTCGACCGAGATAGGTTGATTGCCAAACAGCGGGGTGGCGATCATGCGGTCGTAGACCTGACCCAGTTGCAGGCGGTCGGTGATGTCGCCTTCAAAGCGCAGCTTGCAACCGGTGGCGGAAATATCCAGCAGTTTGCCGTTGATCGGCGCCTTGAGCTTTTCGCCGCCGAGTTCGACGCTGACCAGATCGGTCAGCTTCAGGGCTGCCCGAAAGGCGTTGCGGCGCTGGTGGTAAACCACTTCGGTCGGCAGTTCGCCGGTGTAGAAGCGATCGCCCTCGGATTCTTCGATGTTCAGCGTGCCGGTGCATTCCCAGGCGATGCGCACGCCCTCGTGGAAGCCTTCGACCTTGAACGGTTCGCCCGCCTGCAGAAAGCGCTCGCCATCGCGCGGGATCATCTCGTCCAGGGTAATCGTCGCGGTATCGCGGTCGACCTTGATCAGGTAGCTCTGGAAACGCTGGCTGCGTTCGTGGAACGTGATGATCAGTGGATCGTGGCTTTCTTGCAGCTGGCGCAGGTTGCTGGAGATTTCCAGGGGCGTGGTCAGCACCTTTGGTGGCTGCGGACTATCATCCGCGCTTAGGGCGTTTGGCACGTTTTCTCAATCTCCAGACAAAATTTGACTACGACTAGCCAGCATTTTGCCAGCATGTTTCGCGGGTTGATAGTGCAGGCACATCGAATGGCTCACGCCTGGCTGAGCGTACGCGGCTTGGTAGGTTTGGCGAATGTGCCCGAGGCGTCATACAACGCAGGTGGCTCGCCCCCGGTGAGGATTTTCAGTTGATTGGCCGTGGCGGCCTGCTGAATCTGGATCGACTGGCCGTTCTTGACGTTGGCCGCCTGGCACTGGGCAATCAGGTCGGTCAACACGTCGCTCTGGGCCAGCAACTGGTCGCCAATGCTCGAGTGGCTGGCCAGTTGCTCCAGGCCCTGACGGTCGAGCGGCAGGTTGAGGCTGGCGAGGATTTCGCTGCGCTTGCGGCCATGCTGTTCAAGCAAAATGATCAATGCCTGTTTGCGCGCCAGAATATCTTCGAGCAAAGGCATGTCGCGACCGTGCAAGGCGAGGGACTCGGTTTGCAGTAACTCCAGCAATTGTTGAGCTGGAGCAAAGTCGTCGGTGATCAGTTGCAATAAATTAGTGTCGTGCATGGCTGGCCTTGGGTTTTAAGCGTCCAAAAGCCTGGCGCCGGCAAAAGCCTAGCGCTGGGCTTCGAAGTTGAGCAGTTTGCTGGCTACACGGTTGCTGTCGACTTTATAGCTGCCATCGGCAATCGCTGCTTTCAACTCGGCCACCCGGGCTTTGTCGACGGCAGGCTGATCGCGCAGCTTGTCAGTGACCTTCTGCAACTGTTGAGCCTCATTGCTGAGGTGTACCGATTCCCCGCTTTTTGCGGTACTGGCCGTTTCGGCCTGGGTATTCAGCGGCGCGGAGGTGCCGGATTCGGCGGTTTCCTTGGCGTTGCTGGTACGTGTACTGCCCGTAAGTGACGAGGAGCTGTTCAAACGGCTGAAATCGATGACCATGTTAAAAACCTCTGGGAATTTGGACGCTTGCCATGTTCTCGGCCATTCCCTGGAAAACTTTAGGCTCACTTTGCAATGAGCTGCATGTGCCGAAGCGTGTTCTGCTGCGGCACAGTTTAGGGAAGCATCGAGGCCGGCGCCAGTTTTCTGCCTGAGCGTTTTACATGGCCACTTCCACCTGGCCCGGCGCGATGACTTGCGCCTTGATCACCCGGTTGGAATTGAGGTTTTTCACCCGGATCTGTTCTTTCAAACCGCCATTGGCCAGGGCTTCGCCGGGCATGCGCACGGCGAGCGTACCGCTGCGGGCGATGATGACCACCTGATCACCCTTGCGCACCACTTCAGCCTGTTCCAGATGCACCAGGGTAATCACCTGATCGGCGACCGTTGGTCGGGTCAATTTCTGCCCGATGGCTTCATCCACCGACGTCAGGAAACCCTGATTGATCTGGCTGATGTCGCGTTCACGCAAGGTCACATCCTGCGGTTCGATAATTCCGGCGCGTTTCAGCGGTCGGGTGGTAGTGACAATCTCGCGAAACAGGCGGACTTGAGCGGGCACGAACACCGTCCATGGCGAGCTTCCCTCGCATCGGACCTTGACCGTTACCCGGCCCAGCGGACGGGCCGGACTCTCCAGCGACGCTGTCAATTCCTTGTCGCACATAGGCATGCGCATACGTGGATCGAGCTGGTTGACCTCGATTTCGTAGCGGCCTTCCGTTTGACTGGTAGCCAGATAGTCTTCTACGGTGAACTCAAGAAAGCCTTGGGTGACGCCGATAAGCATGTCAGGCAAGGTAACCGTATCTGCACCGGCAGGGCTGCCAGCGAAAAACAAACAGACGGCAGACGTCGCGCACAGCGCTTTGCGGGTGCGGGAGGTCAGGTGTCGGAAAAATGTCGTTTGAGCGTTCATACGAGTTAAAAAGCAAGCGCCGTGCCGTTTAGCAATGAATGTGCGTCGCAACAACACTTGGCGTTGGTGTAGGAGTCTGGGCATGGCTGGTGTAATGGATTCGGTGAACCAGCGCACGCAACTGGTAGGGCAGAATCGCCTGGAGCTGTTGTTGTTCCGTCTCGACGGTCAACAGCTCTACGGCATCAACGTGTTCAAGGTGCGGGAAGTGCTGCAATGCCCGTCGCTGACGTTGATGCCCAAGTCCAGTCCTGTCGTGTGCGGGGTGGCGAATATCCGGGGGGCGACCATTCCGATCCTTGATCTGGCAATGGCGACCGGTTCCGGGGCGTTGAAAGACAAGAACAGTCCGTTCGTGATCATCACGGAGTACAACACCAAGACCCAGGGTTTCCTGGTTCGCTCGGTGGAGCGCATCGTCAACATGAACTGGGAAGAGATCCATCCGCCGCCCAAGGGCACGGGGCGCGATCACTACCTGACGGCTGTGACTCGGGTCGACAATCAGTTAGTCGAAATCATCGATGTCGAGAAGGTGCTGGCGGAAGTGGCGCCGACGCCCGAGGCAATTTCGGTCGGTGTGGTCGATGTCGAAACCCAGAGCAAGGCGTTGTCGCTACGGGTGCTGACGGTCGATGACTCGTCGGTGGCGCGCAAGCAGGTCACGCGTTGCCTGCAGACGGTCGGGGTCGAAGTGGTGGCGCTGAACGACGGCAAGCAGGCACTGGATTACCTGCGCAAGCTGGTCGATGAGGGCAAGAAGCCGGAAGAAGAGTTCCTGATGATGATTTCCGACATCGAGATGCCGGAGATGGACGGGTACACCCTGACGGCGGAGATCCGCAGCGACCCGCGCATGCAAAAGCTTCATATCATCCTGCATACTTCGTTGTCGGGGGTATTCAATCAGGCGATGGTCAAGAAAGTCGGTGCCGATGACTTCCTGGCCAAATTCCGTCCTGATGACCTGGCATCCCGGGTAGTCGACCGGATCAAAGCAGCAGATATCAGCTAGGGACCTTTTGTCCCTGGCGATCAACACGATTTAAGAGGCGGCATCATTGTCTACGGGTAATTTGGATTTCGAACAGTTCCGGGTCTTCCTGGAAAAAGCCTGTGGCATTTTGCTCGGTGAAAACAAGCAGTACCTGGTCTCGAGCCGTCTCAACAAACTGATGGAGCAGCAAGGCATCAAGTCCCTGGGTGAGTTGGTGCAGCGCATCCAGACCCAGCCGCGCAGCGGTTTGCGCGAGCAGGTGGTCGATGCCATGACGACCAACGAAACCCTGTGGTTTCGGGACACCTATCCGTTTGAAGTCTTGAAGAACAAGGTGCTGCCCGAGGCGATCAAGGCCAGTCCCAACCAGCGTCTGCGGATCTGGTCGGCGGCGTGCTCGTCGGGTCAGGAACCGTATTCGCTGTCGATGTCGATCGACGAGTTCGAGCGCAGCAACCTCGGTCAGTTGAAGATGGGCGTGCAGATTGTTGCCACGGACTTGTCCGGCAGCATGCTGACCAACTGCAAGACCGGGGAGTACGACAGCCTGGCGATCGGTCGCGGTTTGTCCGCCGATCGTCTGCAGCGCTACTTCGACCCGAAAGGGCCGGGGCGCTGGGTGATCAAGGCGCCGATCAAGAACCGGGTGGAATTCCGTTCGTTCAACCTGCTCGACAGTTACGCGAGCCTGGGCAAGTTCGACATCGTGTTCTGCCGCAACGTGCTGATCTACTTCTCCGCCGAGGTGAAGAAAGACATCCTGTTGCGCATTCACAGCACGCTGAAGCCGGGCGGGTATCTGTTCCTTGGCGCTTCCGAAGCGCTGAACGGTTTGCCGGATCATTACCAGATGGTTCAGTGCAGCCCGGGGATCATTTACCAGGCGAAATGATTGCATCGGCAACAGCAAAAAAACGGCAGGCCCGCAAAGGCCTGCCGTTTTTTTGCCTCTCACATCCCTCTGTAGGATCTGCCGAAGGCTGCGATCTTTTGATCTTGCTTGTAATGCAGCAAAAACAGGATCAAAAGATCGCAGCCTTCAGCAGCTCCTACAGGGGAGTCGTCGGAGCGGCAGAAAAGCGGCAGCCAGCGGAAGCCGGTTGCCGCTTTTCTGGCATTGCCGCTTTGCCGACTTCTCGCAAAGCCCCGGTTTACGGGGGTTCTTCTGTTTGGCACGGCGCTTGCTAAAGCTCAGTTACGAAAAACCGGTCACCCGAAGGTTCCCGACATGAGCATCAGCTTCGATAAAGCGCTCGGCATTCACGAAAAGGCACTGGGCTTCCGCGCCCAGCGTGCCGAAGTGTTGGCCAACAACATCGCCAACGCCGATACCCCGAACTACAAGGCTCGGGATCTGGACTTCTCCAAAGTGCTTGAAGCACAGACCCAGAAGAACGCCAACGGCACCATCGCCCTGAACATGACCAACAGCCGTCACATCGAAGCTGAAGGCCTGGGCAATGGCGACGAGTCGCTGATGTATCGCACGCCGATGCAGCCTTCGATCGACCAGAACACCGTTGACGCTCAGCTTGAGCAGTCGAACTACGCGGAAAACGCGGTCGGCTTCCAGGCCAGCTTCACCCTGCTCAACAGCAAATTCAAAGGGCTGGTGTCAGCCCTGCGCGGAGAGTAATCCATGTCCCTGTCCAGCGTTTTCAACATTGCCGGCAGCGGCATGAGCGCACAAACCACGCGCCTGAACACCGTGGCTTCGAACATCGCCAACGCCGAAACCGTTTCGTCGAGCATCGACCAGACTTACCGTGCCCGTCACCCGGTGTTCGCCACCATGTTCCAGGGCGGCCAGAACACTGGCAGCAACTCGCTGTTCCAGAGTCAGGACGCTGCGGGGCAGGGCGTTCAGGTACTCGGCGTGGTCGAAGACCAAAGCAATCTCGAGGCGCGTTACGAGCCGAACCATCCGGCCGCTGACGCCAAGGGCTACGTCTACTACCCGAACGTCAACGTGGTGGAAGAAATGGCTGACATGATTTCCGCGAGCCGGTCGTTCCAGACCAACGCCGAAATGATGAACACCGCCAAAACCATGATGCAGAAGGTACTGACCCTCGGTCAGTAATAAGGGGCGACGGCCATGAGTGTTTCCGATACCACCAGCAGCTTGAGCATGAATGACATCCTGGCGAACTCCTCGAAGAAAACGAGCAGTACGACCACCGATGGCATTGCCTCAGCGACCAACAGCAGCACCGGCGGCAAAGCCCTGGGCAAGGACGCGTTCCTGCAACTGCTGGTCACCCAGCTGAAAAACCAGAACCCGCTCGACCCGCAGGACAACAGCGCCTTCGTTGCGCAGCTGGCGCAGTTCAGCAGCCTTGAGGGCATCACCACCCTCAACAGCACCGTCAGCTCGCTGGCCGGCAACTACAACTCGTCGCAGGCACTGCAGGCGTCGTCGCTGGTGGGCCGCAACGTGATCGTGCAGACCAATACCGTTCAATTGGACGACCCGAGCAAAGGCATGACCGGTTCGGTCACCGTCCCGTCGTCGATTGCCGGCGGCACCGTCAGCATTACCGACAGCAGCGGCACGGTGGTTCGTACCATCGATCTGGGCAGTCGCGCCGCAGGCAGCGCGAGTTTCACCTGGGACGGCAAGGACAAGGACGGCAATCTTGTGCCGACCGGAACCTATACCGTCAAAGCCAACGCATCGATCAATGGCACCTCGACCGATATGGCGACCTACCTGCCAGCCACGGTCAACAGCGTGACGATCAGTCAGACCGGTGGCGAGCTGATGCTCAACCTGTCCGGCAAGGGCACCGTCGCCCTGTCCAAAGTACAAACCATTGGTATATAGAGCCGACTAACCGGCACAAAGGAGTGGAATATGTCTTTCAATATCGGCCTTAGCGGTCTCTATGCAGCCAACAAACAACTGGACGTGACCGGCAACAACATCGCCAACGTCGCGACCGCCGGTTTCAAATCGTCCCGTGCAGAATTCGAAGACGTCTACTCGGCCACTCGCCTGGGTAGCGGCAGCAAAGTCATCGGCAACGGTGTGCGTCTGGCCAACGTGTCCCAGCAGTTCACCCAGGGTGATATCAACAACACTGGCAACGTGCTGGACATGGGCATCAACGGTTCCGGCTTCTTCACCATGAGCAACAACGGCTCGATTTCCTATACCCGTGCCGGCACGTTCAAAGTCGACAATGCCGGTTACATCACTAACACCGATTACACCTCGCGTCTGCAAGGTTACGGTGTGGATGCCAACGGCAAGATCATCAACGGTGTGTTGACCGACCTGAAAATCGATACTTCCAACCTGGCGCCGAAGTCCACCTCGCTGGTGACCTCGACCATCAACCTGAACTCGTCGGCACCGGTGATCACCGATACCGGCGCTAACGCTGTCGTCTTCGACCCGACAAAACTCGAGACATACACCAAGCAGTTCAGTACTCCGATCTATGACTCTCAGGGCAACTCGCACGTCATGGATCAGTACGTGGTGAAGACTGGCCAGAACACCTGGAAGGTCTACACCCTGGTAGACGGTCGTAACCCGGACGCTACCGGCAGCGATCCGAAGGTCACCGCGCCAGTGCCTTCCACCATGACCTTTGACTCTGCTGGCAAGCTGACCCAGGTCAGTACTCCGCCAGGTCCTGTGATCAGCAGTGACCTGAAGCTCACTGGCTGGGTTCCGGGTACTGTGGTTAACGGGACGTTCACGCCTAATGGCGCTTCGGCGAACCCGGCCGGTATCACCATTTCGATGGCGCAGACCACCCAGTACAACGCAGATACCGCTCGTTCGATCCCGACTCAGGATGGTTACGCCACTGGCCAGATCACCAACCTGACCATCGACGGCACCGGTACGCTGTTCGCCAACTTCAGCAACAACCAGAGCAAGGCCATCGGCCAGGTTGCGCTGGCCAGCTTCACCAACGAGCAAGGCCTGCAGCCTGTCGGCGGCACAAGTTGGAAAGAGACGTTCGCCTCGGGTATCCCGGGTTACGACGCGCCGAAAACCGGTACCTTGGGTGAGGTGGTGTCCAACTCGCTGGAAGAGTCCAACGTTAACCTGACCAACGAGCTGGTGGATCTGATCAAGGGCCAGAGCAACTATCAGGCGAACGCCAAGACCATTTCGACCCAGAGCACCATCATGCAGACCATCATTCAGATGACCTGATTCGGGTTTCTGATTGTGCAAGGAGCCCCTCTTTTTGAGGGGCTTTTTTGTGGACGGCTATTGGGTGGCGGCGGTTTTGATTGGGTGAATATCCGTTGCTTCGGGTGCTGCGGTTGGCGGTTTCGCCCTTACGGCGAGTCACTTTTTCAGACGCCGGAGTGCCGGCCCAGCGAAAAGTAACCAAAAGGCTTGGCCCCGGCGTTCGGCCCTCGCTTAGGCTCGGGTTCCTTCGCTGCGGAATTCATCCGGGGCATCGCCTACGGTTTGCTTCGCTGCACCTCCTCTCGCTGTGTTTGGCTTCGCCAAACGGTCGCTGCGCTCCCACCCCCGGATAAATCCCTACGCTCAGCCTGCCGACGGGGCCGGTACGGCAAGATCAAAAGCTTTCGGCGAGCTGACACTCGGCCATTGAGTGGTGAAAAGCATGCGCTTGGCTTTTGCTCTTCTGTGGAAGCCAGCCTGCTGGCGATGGCGGCCCGCGAGCCAACTAATTTCCGTCAGATTCACGTAATCCCTGTAGGAGCTGCCGAAGGCTGCGATCTTTTGATCTTTGGCAGAGCACTAAAGATCAAAAGATCGCAGCCTCGTTGCACTCGACAGCTCCTACAGGTAAATGGCAGGCAAAAGAAAACCCCCGACAAACCAGAAGTCTGTCGGGGGTTTCTTTTGCCTGGAAGAATCAGGCGTCTCGCAACGCCTGATCCGGCTCAGCTTATTGGCAAGCTTCGCAATCCGGCTCGTCGATCGCGCAAGCCTTTGGCACTGGCGCTGGGCCGGCCGGAGCTGCCAGAACCGAATCGTCGCCGTGGTTGCCGCCGCTGGAAACAGCGTTCAGCTTGCCGGTGTTGATGGTCGACTTCTCGGTGCTGGTCGCGGCCAGGGCACGGAGGTAGTAGGTGGTTTTCAGGCCACGGTACCAGGCCATGCGGTAGGTCACGTCGAGCTTCTTGCCCGAGGCGCCGGCGATGTACAGGTTCAGCGACTGGGCCTGGTCGATCCACTTCTGACGACGGCTGGCGGCGTCAACGATCCACTTGGTATCCACTTCGAACGCGGTCGCGTAGAGCTCTTTGAGTTCTTGCGGGATGCGCTCGATCTGCTGAACCGAACCGTCGTAGTACTTCAGGTCGTTGATCATGACCGAGTCCCACAGACCGCGAGCCTTGAGGTCGCGAACCAGGTACGGGTTGATCACGGTGAATTCGCCCGACAGGTTCGATTTCACATACAGGTTCTGGTAGGTCGGTTCGATCGACTGCGATACGCCGGTGATGTTGGCGATGGTCGCGGTCGGTGCGATGGCCATGATGTTGGAGTTACGAATGCCTTTCTGTACACGGGCGCGAACCGGTGCCCAGTCCAGGGTTTCATTCAGGTCAACGTCGATGTACTTCTGGCCGCGTTGTTCAATCAGGATCTGTTGCGAATCCAGGGGCAGGACGCCTTTGGACCACAGCGAACCGTTGAAGGTCTCGTACGCGCCGCGCTCGTCAGCCAGGTCGCAGGACGCCTGGATCGCGTAGTAGCTGACCGCTTCCATCGACTTGTCGGCGAACTCGACGGCAGCGTCGGAACCGTAAGGGATGTGCTGCAGGTACAAAGCGTCCTGGAAGCCCATGATGCCCAGACCGACCGGACGGTGGCGGAAGTTGGAGTTCTTCGCTTGCGGCACCGAGTAGTAGTTGATGTCGATCACGTTGTCGAGCATGCGCACGGCGGTGTTCACGGTGCGTTGCAGCTTGGCGGTGTCCAGCTTGCCGTCGACGATGTGGTTCGGCAGGTTGATCGAGCCCAGGTTGCAAACGGCGATCTCGTCCTTGTTGGTGTTCAAGGTGATCTCGGTGCACAGGTTCGAGCTGTGAACCACGCCGACGTGCTGCTGCGGGCTACGCAGGTTGCACGGGTCTTTGAAAGTCAGCCATGGGTGGCCGGTTTCGAACAGCATGGAGAGCATTTTGCGCCACAGGTCTTTGGCCTGGATGGTCTTGAACAGCTTGACCTTGCCCGGGTACTCGGTCAGGGCTTCGTAGTACTCGTAGCGCTCTTCGAAGGCTTTGCCGGTTAGGTCGTGCAGGTCCGGTACTTCGGATGGCGAGAACAGGGTCCACTTGCCGTCATCGAAGACACGCTTCATGAACAGGTCAGGGATCCAGTTGGCGGTGTTCATGTCGTGGGTACGACGACGATCATCACCGGTGTTCTTGCGCAGTTCGATGAACTCTTCGATGTCCATGTGCCAGGTTTCCAGGTAGGCACACACAGCGCCTTTGCGCTTGCCACCCTGGTTAACGGCTACGGCGGTGTCGTTCACCACTTTCAGGAACGGAACCACGCCTTGCGACTTGCCGTTGGTGCCCTTGATGTACGAACCCAGGGCACGCACAGGGGTCCAGTCGTTGCCCAGGCCGCCAGCGAATTTCGACAGCATGGCGTTGTCGTGGATCGCGTGGTAGATGCCCGACAGGTCGTCCGGAACGGTGGTCAGGTAGCAGCTCGACAGCTGTGGACGCAGGGTGCCGGCGTTGAACAGGGTCGGAGTCGAAGCCATGTAGTCAAAGGACGACAGCAGGTTGTAGAACTCGATCGCACGGTCTTCTTTCTGCTTCTCTTCGATCGCCAGGCCCATGGCCACGCGCATGAAGAAGATCTGCGGCAGTTCGAAACGCACGCCATCCTTGTGGATGAAGTAACGGTCGTACAGGGTCTGCAGGCCCAGGTAGGTGAATTGCTGATCGCGCTCGTGGTTGATCGCCTTGCCCAGTTTTTCCAGGTCGAAGGTGGCCAGCACAGGGTTCAGCAGTTCGAACTCGATACCTTTGGCGATGTAAGCCGGCAGTGCCTTGGCGTACAGGTCGGCCATCTCGTGGTGAGTGGCGCTTTCGGCCACTTCGAGGAAGCCCAGGCCTTCGGCGCGCAGGGTGTCCATCAGCAGGCGGGCGGTGACGAACGAGTAGTTCGGTTCACGTTCAACCAGGGTACGCGCGGTCATCACCAGTGCGGTGTTGACGTCGTTCAGGGCCACGCCGTCGTACAGGTTCTTCAGGGTTTCGCGCTGGATCAGGTCGCCATCGACTTCAGCCAGGCCTTCGCAGGCCTCGGTGACGATGGTGTTCAGGCGGCCCATGTCCAGCGGCGCGAGGCTGCCGTCGGCACGGGTGATACGGATCGACGGGTGCGCGTCGACCGCAGCTTCTACCGGCGCATGGGCTGCGCGTTCTTTCGAGCGGCCGTCACGGTAGATCACGTAGTCGCGAGCGACTTTCTGCTCGCCGGCACGCATCAGGGCCAGTTCGACCTGGTCCTGGATCTCTTCGATGTGGATGGTGCCGCCCGAAGGCATGCGACGCTTGAAGGTCGCGGTGACTTGTTCGGTCAGGCGGGCAACGGTGTCGTGGATTCGCGACGAAGCGGCAGCGGTGCCGCCCTCAACTGCGAGAAACGCTTTGGTGATAGCGACGGTGATCTTGTCATCGGTGTAAGGAACGACAGTGCCATTACGCTTGATCACGCGCAGTTGACCAGGCGCGGTGGCGGCCAGATCCGAATTCGAATCGGCGGCCTGCGGCAAGGTGCCCTGCGGGTTCTCGCGAGTTGTGTCGGTTTGCATGGGTGTCTCCACGTTCTCTATGTTTGTTTGGGCACCATCAAGGTGCCCACCGTTCCGTCCTGAAGCACTACAACCGGCACGCGCCGGGCATAACGACTTCGGGACAGTTCAGGAAGGGGGCCTTGTGGGCGCCGCTTCCATGCCGAAGTCTTCGGTTCGCGCGATACGCGTGAGACCGCATTCCTTTCGGGGAGCAGATTCGTCACTGCAACACCCGTACCGTATCGTCGTGGTCGACTGAAAAACGGTAGCCATCCGCAGGCGCGGTTTGGGCTTTCGAAAATACGTTTGGTTCAACCCGACAATGGCAATAAAAAGCCTTGAATTCACTGTCCGGTTTGTGTTTGGTTTTTTGCGAAAACCCCTACATGTAGGGGTTTTTTACGCACGGGCTACAAGATAATGCGTTTTGGGGGAGTATTGCAACGTATAGCCTGTGGATAAACCTGTGCGTAAATTGTGTGCGAAAGGGCTGATTCGCGTGTAGGCCGCGAACCTGCTGAGCTAGACCGTTTGTCACTGTTTTTCACTCGGGAAAAACGCTTCAGCGGATTTTTAAGGGCGCGAACCCTATCACAAAAAACCGCCTTGTCCGAACGCATTTGCCGACTTGTGTTCTGGCTGTACGCCGTTTATACAATCGGGCTGTGTTTACCCATTCTTATCCTCCCGAAAGATGACAAAAAGACGGGAGGATCCGAATCTGCGGGCAACCGCACACCTGTGTAGGAGCTGCCGCAGGCTGCGATCATTTGAGTTTAGAAAGCAAGATCAAAAGATCGCAGCCTGCGGCAGCTCCTACAGGGGGCAATGCGTTTCTGCCTTATTAATAAAAACAGCAAGCAGAGGTCACCGGTGGAGCAAGAAGCCTGGCAGGTATTGATAGTCGAGGACGACCAGCGTCTGGCCGAACTCACCCGCGAATACCTGCAAGCCAATGGATTGCGCGTGGAGATCGAAGGCAACGGCGCGCTGGCGGCGGCGCGGATCATCAAGGAGCAGCCGGATCTGGTGATCCTCGACCTGATGCTGCCCGGTGAAGACGGCCTGAGCATTTGCCGCAAGGTGCGCGATCGTTACGACGGGCCGATCCTGATGCTCACCGCGCGCACCGACGACGCTGACCAGATTCAAGGCCTCGACCTCGGTGCCGATGATTACGTGTGCAAACCGGTGCGCCCACGGCTGTTGCTGGCGCGCATTCAGGCCTTGCTGCGCCGCAGCGACACAGCCGAGCCGATCGCGGAAAAAAACCGTCGTCTGCAATTCGGCCCGCTGGTGGTGGACAACGCTTTGCGCGAAGCCTGGCTCAGCGACAGTGGCATCGAACTGACCAGCGCCGAATTCGACCTGCTCTGGCTGCTGGTGTCGAATGCCGGACGAATCCTCTCTCGCGAAGAAATCTTCACTGCGCTGCGCGGCATCGGCTATGACGGCCAGGATCGCTCGATCGATGTGCGCATCTCGCGCATCCGCCCGAAAATCGGTGACGACCCCGATCACCCGCGCCTGATCAAGACCATCCGCAGCAAAGGCTATCTGTTCGTCCCTGAAGCCTGTGTGGATCTGGCGTTGTGAACTCGATCTTCCTGCGCATCTATGGCGGCATGTGCGCGGCGCTGATTCTGGTGGCAGTGCTTGGTGTGCTGGCGCTGCACCTGCTCAATCAGGTGCGCAGCGAGCAATACCGCGAGCGCCTGGCCCACGGCACGTTCTCGCTGATGGCCGACAACCTGCAACCGATGAACGAAACCGAGCGCCATCGGGCGTTGTTGGTCTGGGAGCGTCTGCTGGGGATTCCGCTGGCGCTGAAGAAGTTTTCCGAGACCGATCTGGATCTCTCTCAGCGCGCCCGGGTGCAGCGCGGTCAGGCCTTGGTGGAGCAGACCGGCCCGCATGCGGCGCGAGTCTACAGACTGGTCAGTGATAAAGAACAATTGGTGCTCACCGGCGACGTGCAGCAGATCAGCGAGCAACTGGCGCGCGCGACTATTTATCTGTTGGCCGATGAACTGGTGCGTTTTCCGGTGGGCGAACAACCCAAGCGGCTGGCGCAGTTAAAGGAAGAGAAGGGCTTCGGTTTCGATCTGCGACTGGTCACGGTCAATGAAGCCGACATGGACGAAGACCAGAGTCGTCGCGTGTCCGAGGGCGATACGGTGATGGCGCTGGGCAAGGGCGGGGATTCGATCCGGGTGTTTGCCGGCATGGTCGGCACGCCTTGGGTGCTGGAGATCGGCCCGCTGTATCAGATGAATCCGTATCCGCCGCAATGGCTGGTGCTGATTGCGGCCCTGGGCCTGAGCCTGATCGGTCTGATCGTGTATCTGCTGGTGCGTCAGCTCGAACGACGTCTGCGCGGACTCGAAGCGGCAGCCACACGCATCGCCAAGGGCAGCCTGGAAACCCGCGTGCCGGCCCGCGGAGCTGACTCGGTCGGGCGACTGGCGGCAGCGTTCAACGGCATGGCTGAGCACTTGCAGCAGTTGCTGGCAATTCAGCGCGAACTGGTGCGCGCGGTGTCCCACGAATTGCGTACTCCCGTGGCGCGCCTGCGTTTCGGGTTGGAGATGATTGGCTCGGCCACCACCCCGCAAGCGCTGGAAAAATACCGTGAGGGCATGGATCACGACATCGAGGATCTCGATAAGCTGGTGGACGAAATGCTCACTTACGCGCGGCTGGAACAGGGTTCGCCAGCACTGACCTTTCAACGCATTGACCTCGATGCGCTGGTCAATCAGGTGATCGCAGAACTGGCGCCGTTGCGTGCCGAGGTCACGGTGCAACGCGGGTTATGTCTGTCGGCAGCGGATAACGACGGCGCCTGGGTCGAGGCCGAGCCGCGCTTTCTGCACCGCGCGTTGCAGAATCTGGTGAGCAACGCGATGCGCCATGCACGCTCGAACGTCACGGTGAGTTATCAGGTCGGGCAGTTGCGCTGCCGGGTCGATGTCGAGGATGACGGGCCGGGCGTACCGGAGTCGGCGTGGGAGCGGATCTTCACGCCGTTCCTGCGTCTGGATGACAGCCGCACGCGGGCCTCTGGTGGGCACGGGCTGGGGCTGTCGATTGTGCGGCGGATCATCCACTGGCATGACGGTCGGGCGCTGATCAACAAGAGCAAGAGCCTGGGTGGGGCTTGCTTCAGTTTGAGCTGGCCGAGGAATCAGGAACGCCGCTGAGTTTTGTGTTGGTTTTGCCGGCCCCAATCGCTGGCAGGCCAGCTCCCACAGTGTCCGTGGCAAGCACAGATTTTGGATACACCCCTGAAACTTGTGGGAGCTGGCTTGCCAGCGATGGGCCCTCACCGGCGCTGAAAAATCCTCAGGCAGGAATGCTGACCAGACTCAACAACTGCCCATCCTGCACACCAAACTGCGCCTCCAGCTCGGTGCCGTGACGCCATTCAGTGGACAGATCTGTCAGCAAACGCAACCGGACCTGACCCCGCTCCGTCCACTCCAGCACCTCGGCGTGCTCGAAATAAAAGCGCTTCTGCACAATCGGATACAGCGCCTTGAACAGGCTCTCTTTCACCGAAAACGTCAGGGTCACCAGCAACGCCAGTTCTTCCCGCGCACCGGCGGTCATGCGCAGCAGTTCCGCAGGCGTCAGAATCTCCCCGGCCAGGCGTTCGGCGCGCTCGGTCTCGAGCAGGTTTTCCAGATCCATGCCCAAGCCGCGCCAGTGTTGCTTGTTGGCGACAATCGCCGCCGCACGCCCGGTGCTGTGGGTGATCGAGCCGCAGATGTGCGCCGGCCATACCGGCGCACGGTCTTCGCCAATCGCCGGAATCACGCTTGAGCCTTCCAGTTGCTGCAGCGCGGCCCGGGCGCAAACCCGCCCGGCGAGAAACTCGGCCTGCCGTTTGGCGACCGAGCGCTGAATGCTCGGCGGCGGCTCGATGGCGCTGCGCTGGAAGTCATCGCCGAGCAGTTGTTTCGGATCGAAACAGGTGCTGAGCAGGACGGTGTCGGGCAACACGTTAGGCAACGGCCAGTGGGCGTCGAGCGGGGTGCAGCAGGCGGGGAGAAGCGGGCTGGAATTCATGGCGGGCATTTTGCCGGTTGGCGCGGATGCTGGGTAGAGCCAAATCCTGTATCTGGCGGCGCTAATCCTGTAGGGGTGCCGAAGGCTGCGATCTTTTGATCTTGCTTTTTAAGATCAAAAGATCGCAGCCTTCGGCAGCTCCTACAGGGTGGATGTGGATCAGCCAAAGATCTTCTGGAAGAACGCCTTCATGTCCGCCCAGGATTTTTCATCGGCGGCCTTGTTGTAACCGATATCCGGGCCACCGTGTTCACCGTGGCTCAAGCGATCGGCATCCGGATTGGTGAAGCCATGCTTGGCGCCGTCGAGGCTGACGAATGTGTAGTCGGCGCCGGCTTTGTCCATTTCACTCTTGAACGCGGTGACGTTGTCCGCGGTGACCATGCTGTCCAGCGCACCGTGCTCGACCAGAACCTTTGCCTTCACACTGCCGGGCGTCGCCGGGGTGGTGGTCGCCAGCGCACCGTGGAAACTCACCACGCCCGCCAGCGGCTCGCCCTGACGCGCGGCGTTGAGCACCACGCCACCGCCGAAGCAGTAACCGATGGCGGCGATTTTATTCACGTCGGTCTGCGGCTGCTTTTTCAGCAGATTCAACCCGGCCTCGAAACGTTTGCTGGAGGCCGCGGCATCCTGGGTCGCGGCTTGCATGAATGCCATCGCATCTTTCGGATGCTCGGTGTTCTTGCCTTCGCCGTACATGTCGATCGCCAGCGCGCTGTAGCCCAGTTCGGCGAGATCGCGGGCGCGGCGTTTGGCGTAGTCGTTCAAGCCCCACCATTCATGCACCACGACGACTCCAGGGCGTTTGCCCTTGATCGCGTCGTCGTAGGCGTAGTAGCCGATCAGTTTGGTGCCGTCGGCACTCTGGTAGGGAATCTCCTGGGTCTTGATCGCGGCGTTGGCCAGACTGCTGGCGGCGAGCAGGGCGAGGGCGAGGAACAGGCGCATGGTCGGTCTCCTTATCGAAAGTGGTCAGGACAGCCTAGTCGATTTGATTCAGTGCAGGTTCACCGAGTGTTCAGGGCAGGTACAGGGGCGGCTTGCTAACCTTGCAGCCTATCGAACAGCAATGAGAAAGTTGTCGCCTGTGCCGTCGCCTTCGCGAGCAGACTCGCCCTCACAAGTATGCTGTTGACGTTGGAGCTTTTTGATTTGCCCGGGAGAGCGTTATGAAACTGTTGGTCGTCGAAGATGAAGCGCTGTTGCGCCATCACCTGCAAACCCGCCTGACGGAGAGCGGTCATGTGGTCGAGTCCGTGGCCAATGCCGAAGAGGCGCTGTACCAGACCGGGCAGTTCAACTTCGATCTGGCGGTGATTGACCTCGGTCTGCCGGGCATGGGCGGTCTGGACCTGATCCGCCAGTTGCGCTCGAGCGGCAAGACCTTTCCGATCCTGATCCTCACCGCGCGTGGCAATTGGCAAGACAAGGTCGAGGGCCTCGCTGCCGGTGCCGACGACTACGTGGTCAAGCCGTTCCAGTTCGAAGAACTCGAGGCGCGACTCAACGCCTTGCTGCGTCGCTCCAGCGGCTTCACCCAGTCCACCATCGTCGCCGGGCCGTTGTTGCTTGATCTCAATCGCAAACAGGCGTCGCTGGATGAAGAGCCGCTGGCGCTGACCGCCTACGAATACCGCATCCTCGAATACCTGATGCGCCACCACCAGCAAGTGGTGCCCAAGGATCGCCTGATGGAGCAGCTCTATCCGGATGACGACGAGCGCGATCCGAACGTGATCGAAGTGCTGGTCGGCCGTCTGCGCCGCAAGCTCGAAGGCCCGGGCGGGTTCAAGCCGATCGACACCGTGCGCGGTCTCGGCTACCTGTTCAATGAGCGCTGCACTTGATTCGTTCTCTTCGCGTTCGTTTGATGCTCGCTGCCACCACGTTGGCGGTGTTGTTCATGCTCGGCTTGTTGCCGGCCATGCAGGGCGCGTTCAGCCTGGCGTTGCAGGACTCGATCGAGCAGCGCCTGGCCTCGGATGTGACCACGCTGATTTCGGCGGCACGTATCGAGAACGGTCGCCTGCAGATGCCGGCGCAGTTGCCTGACGAGCGATTCAACCTTACTGACGGGCGTCTGCTGGGCTACATCTATGATCGCGAGGGGCATCTGGTCTGGCGCTCCAAGGGCACAGAAGAAGGGCAGATCAACTACAAGCCGCGTTACGACGGCATGGGCAATGAGTTCGCGCGGATTCGCCAGGCCAGCGGTCAGGAATTTTTTGTCTACGACGTCGAAGTCAAGTTGCTCGGGGGCAAGAGTGCGGCATTCAGCTTTGTGACCCTGCAACCGGTGCACGAGTACGAATCGACGCTCGAAGGCCTGCGCGACAACCTTTATCTGGGCTTTGGTGCTGCACTGTTTGTCTTGCTTGCGCTGTTGTGGATTGGCCTGACCTGGAGTTTGAAAGCCTTGCGCCGGTTGAGTCAGGAGCTCGACGAAATCGAAAGCGGCACTCGTGAAAGCCTCACCGAACAGCACCCGCGCGAACTGCTGCGCCTGACCGGCTCGCTCAACCGTTTGCTGCACAGTGAGCGCCAGCAGCGCAGCCGCTACCGCGACTCCCTCGATGATCTGGCGCACAGCCTGAAGACCCCGTTGGCGGTACTGCAAGGGGTCAGTGAAGACATGGCCCAACGCCCGGAAGATCGCGATCAGGCCTGGGTGCTGCAAACCCAGATCGAGCGCATGAGTCAGCAGATCAGCTATCAACTGCAGCGCGCCAGCCTGCGCAAGAGCGGCCTGGTGCGCCATCAGGTGCGGCTGCAACCGGTGCTCAAAAGCCTGTGCGACACGCTGGACAAGGTCTACCGCGACAAACACGTGCGGGTGGCGTTCGATCTGCCGGAGCACTGCTACGTGCCGATCGAACAGGGCGCGCTGTTGGAGATGATGGGCAACCTGCTGGAGAACGCCTATCGCCTGTGCCTGGGCGAAGTGCGCATCAGCGTGCGCGAGAGCCTGGCCGGCATCGAGCTGTGCATTGAGGACGACGGCCCCGGTGTGCCGCCGAATCAGCGCGCGCGGATCCTTGAGCGCGGTGAGCGTCTGGATCGCCAGCATCCGGGGCAGGGCATCGGGCTGGCGGTGGTCAAGGACATCATCGAAAGCTACAACGCCAAGCTGATGCTCGGGGATTCGCCGATGGGCGGGGCGGCGTTCAGGATTCAGTTTCCTGCGGTTTAATTGGAAGTTGCCCTCACCCTAGCCCTCTCCCAGAGGTAGAAGGAACTGACCTGAGTGTCTCCAGAAAATGATCGACCTGAGTGATTTGCCTCGAATATGGATTCAGCAGAGAGCTTTCAGGTCGGCGTATTTATCGAGCTTCCCCCATCCAGTCCCCTCTCCCTCCGGGAGAGGGTTAGGGTGAGGGGCTTTTGACGTTAAAGCCTCACTGCTCCTGCGCCCGATACGCCCCCGGTGTCAGCCCGGTCCATTTCTTGAACGCCCGGTGAAACGCCGAGGGCTCGGAAAACCCCAACTGCTCGGCAATCTGTTGCAACGACAGGTCCGCCCGGCCCAGGTGATAAATCGCGATGTCGCGGCGCAACTGATCCTTCAATTCCTGAAAACTGCTGCCTTCCTCACGCAAATGCCGACGCAGGGTTTGCGGGCTGATGTGTAGCTGCGCGGCCACGGCTTCGAGGTCCGGCCACTGTGCGCTGTCGCGGCTGAGCAAGCGGCGCAGGCGACTGCTGAGGCTGTCGCCGTCGTCCGGGCGCGACAGCAGGTCGGCGGGTGAGCGTTCGAGAAAGTGCTTGAGGGTGCGTTCGTCCTGCAACAGCGGCATGTGCAGGTAGCGGCTGTGAAACAGCAGGCTGCTCTGCTGGGCCGAAAACACCAAAGGGCAGGGGAACAGCAGGTCGTACTCGGCACCATGCGCCGGTTTCGGATAACTGAAGGTGGCCTGCTCCAGACGAATCCGCTGGCCGATCAGCCAACTGCCGAGGCGATGCCAGATCACCAGCAGGCTCTCGCTGAGAAAGTGATCCGGGTCCCATAACTGCGAGTCATCAAGGCTCAGGCGCACCCATTCGTCTTCGCGGCTCAGGCTCAGGCGCGGAGCCTCGGGGAATAGGCTATAAAACAATAAACCGCGTTGCAGTGCCTTCTCCAGATTGCGGCAGTGGATCAGCGCGTGGCACATCATCGCGAAGCTGCCGGGCTTGCTCGGCGCGTTGCCAAAGCCCAGGTATTCGTCATCCAGCGCCAGCCACAGGCTCTGGATCAGTTGGGTGAATTGCTCCGGGGCAATCCTCGCCCGTGGTTCATCGAGCAACTCGGGGCTGATCCCCAGTTGCTGCAGCAGCGGCGAATAGTCGAAGCCCGAACGGCGTGCGCCACCGAGCGCGGCACGGGCGAAATGACTGGCGATGGTACGTTCGCGCATAAGCGGCAGATCCTTCTTCAGGCGCCGGATGGTAGCCGGGGCATGCGCAGGGCAACAAGGCGGATTTCCGCCAAATTGTAGGACGAGAACCGCTGACTTGGCGGAAATCCGCCACACTGGCGTCACCGGGCAGTGACAAAAAATACTCTGCATCCCCTGATATCAAAAGGCTTGCAGCGAATTGCACCAAAGTGGCACGGCGTTTGCGATAAGAGCGACAGAAGTGTGCGTCTATTCCGCGGGAATAGCGCTGCTCGAACAACAAATCCCTCCAGTGCAGGAGGGTTCGCAATTCAGGTTCTGCGCTCAACAGATGGATGTTGCCCGCGGGACGCTTGAGGACACTTGCAATGACGACTCGTCAGCCACTGTACAAATCCCTGTATTTCCAGGTGATCGTCGCGATCATCATCGGTATTGCCCTTGGTCACTACTACCCGCAGTTCGGTGTGGCGGTAAAGCCACTGGGTGACGGGTTCATCAAGCTGATCAAAATGATCATCGCCCCGATCATCTTCTGCACCGTGGTCAGCGGCATCGCTGGCATGCAAAGCATGAAGTCGGTCGGCAAGACCGGCGGTTACGCACTCCTATACTTCGAAATCGTTTCGACCATCGCCCTGCTGGTGGGCCTGATCGTGGTCAACATCGTGCAGCCGGGCAACGGCATGCACATCGACGTCAGCACCCTGGACGCCTCGAAAGTCGCGACCTACGTGCAGCAAGGCGCAGACCAGAGCGTAGTCGGCTTCCTGCTCAACGTGATCCCGACCACCATCGTCGGCGCGTTCGCCACCGGTGACATCCTGCAAGTGCTGATGTTCTCGGTGATCTTCGGTTTCGCCCTGCATCGCCTGGGTGACTATGGCCGTCCGATCCTCGATTTCATCGATCGCTTCGCCCACGTGATGTTCAACATCATCAACATGATCATGAAGCTCGCGCCAATCGGTGCCTTCGGCGCGATGGCGTTCACCATCGGTGCTTACGGTGTCGGTTCGCTGGTGCAGTTGGGTCAACTGATGGCCTGCTTCTACATCACCTGCCTGGCCTTCATCCTGATCGTCCTGGGTGCCATCGCCCGCATGCACGGCTTCAGCGTGCTGAAGATGATCCGCTACATCCGTGAAGAACTGCTGATCGTACTCGGTACCTCGTCCTCGGAATCGGTACTGCCACGCATGCTGATCAAGATGGAGCGTCTGGGCGCGAAGAAATCCGTCGTGGGTCTGGTGATCCCGACCGGTTACTCGTTCAACCTCGACGGTACCGCGATCTACCTGACCATGGCTGCAGTGTTCATTGCTCAGGCCACCGACACGCACATGGACATCACCCATCAGATCACCCTGCTGGTGGTGTTGCTGCTGTCCTCCAAAGGCGCAGCCGGTGTGACCGGTTCGGGCTTCATCGTGCTGGCCGCCACCCTGTCGGCGGTTGGTCACCTGCCGGTGGCCGGCCTGGCGCTGATCCTCGGTATCGACCGCTTCATGTCCGAAGCCCGCGCCCTGACCAACCTGGTCGGCAACGCCGTCGCGACCATCGTGGTTGCCAAGTGGGTGAAAGAGCTGGACACCGACGTGCTGCAATCCGAGCTGGCGTCGGGTGGTCGCGGTATCGCGGATACTCGTCCGGAAGATGACCTGGGTGTTGCTGAAGGTGCTACTCCGAGCAACGTCAAGTAATCTGAATTGGCTCCAGTGTAATGCTGGAGTCTGAGAGCCCTTGTGGTGAGGGGACTCATCCCCGATGGGTCGCGAAGCGGCCCCTTCTTAGATAGAAGGGGACTGCTGCGCAGTCCATTGGGGATGAATCCCCTCGCTACAGGGGTTTTTTATTGCCTGCGATTTGAGCATTACGGTCACTGCCGCTGATGCATCCGGTGATTGCCGTGCGCGGCAGCGCTGCCTAGGCTGGGTGTATCGCCCAAGGAGATCGCCCATGTCCGCGCCGCTGGCCTCACTGAAGATTCTGGATTTCTCGACCCTGCTGCCGGGGCCGTTCGCCTCGCTGCTGCTGGCGGACATGGGCGCCGAAGTGCTGCGCATCGAATCGCCAACGCGCATGGACCTGCTGCGGATGCTGCCGCCGCATGATCAGGGCATGTCCGCCAGCCACGCTTACCTCAATCGCAACAAGCGCAGTCTGGCGCTGGATCTCAAACAGCCGCAAGCGCTGGAGGTGGTCAGGCAGTTGCTGGGCGAATACGACATTGTCCTCGAGCAGTTTCGTCCCGGTGTAATGGAGCGTCTGGGGCTGGGTTACGAGGCGCTGAAGGCGATCAACCCGAAGCTGATTTACGTGTCGATCACCGGCTACGGCCAGACCGGGCCGTACAAGGATCGCGCCGGGCATGACATCAACTACCTGGCGCTGGCCGGTCTTTCCAGTTACACCGGCCGCGCCGACAGCGGGCCGTTGCCGCTGGGCATGCAGGTGGCGGATATCGCGGGCGGTTCGCTGCATGGGGTGATCGGCCTGCTGGCGGCGGTCATCGCCCGACAGCAGAGCGGGCAGGGCACGCATCTGGACGTGAGCATGACCGATTGCGCCTTCAGCCTGAACGCCATGGCTGGCGCCGGGTATCTGGCCTGTAGCGAGGAGCCGCACTGGGAAGACCAGATGCTCAATGGCGGCAGCTTTTACGACTACTACCGCTCGCGCGACGGGCGCTGGTTGTCGGTGGGCAGCCTGGAGCCGGGGTTCATGCAGCAACTGTGCACGGCGTTGGGCCGGCCGGAGCTGGCGGCGCAGGGCTTGTCGCCGAAACCCGAGCAGCAACGGTTATTGAAGGACGCGCTGAAAGTTGAATTCGAGAAACACGACTTTGCCGAGTTGTGCGAGCTGTTCGCCGGGATCGATGCCTGTGTCGAGCCGGTGCTGAACCTGAGCGAGGCGGTGCAACATCCGCAGTTGCAGGCGCGGGAGCTGGTGACCCAGGTGCCGCGTGGGGACGGTACGACGCAAGCGCAGCTAGCCTGTCCGCTGAAATTCTCCGAAGCGCTGCCGGCGCCGCGACATGTCGGGGCGGGGTTGGGGCAGCATACTGAGCAGGTGTTGGGGGAGTTGGGGTTTGATGCTGAGCGGATTGCTCAATTGCGGGCGGCCAAAGTAATTCTCTAGCGTCTGTACCGGCCTCATCGCTGGCAAGCCAGCTCCCACAGTTTTTCGGGGTGTTCACAGACTCTGTGTCCGACACAAAACCTGTGGGAGCTGGCTTGCCAGCGATGAGGCCCTCCAATGCTGCAACGAACCGACTATTCGACGCGCATCTCACCACTGAACACCAAGGTGTTGCGGCATCTACGGCATAAATACCGTCGCCCTTGGCGCACCAGGCTATGGCGCTGCGCCGAAAACGGAAAATCACTGTCGGCGCACGGGCATTTGTAGATGTAGCGAGTCACGCTGCGGCGTTTGATTGCGTAGGTGTGGCAGCGATCCGGCGGCAGCTCGTAAACCCCGCGCATGATCAGTTGCCACTCCTCGCCATGCGGCTGGATGCGGTCGCCGAACAGTTGGTGGGCGATCAGGTGCGCGACTTCGTGGGCCACGGTCTGCTTGAGGAAATGTTCGGTGTTTTCCCGGTACAGCTGCGGGTTGAAGCGCAGCAGGTTCTCGTGCAGATGCGCGACACCGGCTTTTTGCCCGCGCAGCTTGAGGCTGACGACCGGGCGTTGGAAATGACGTTTGAAAAAGGCTTCAGCGAGTTGGTAACAGTCTTCGACGCGGGTATTGAGTTGCTCGGGCATGCTTGATGGATCTCCAGAGGCGTCGAGTATGCCGCAACGTTCCTGACTTGCGAATCGCTGACCTGCCGAATGGTCATCCGCCAAACGAGAAGGCCGCCTTGCGGCGGCCTGTATTGGCAGATCTTGTTGTTCTCTGGGGTGAAGCCTGTCAGTTGGTGTACACCGGCCCCACGCCGAGGCCCCAGACAATCACGGTGAACGCCATGATGGCCACCAGTACCACCAGACCCACCGCCAGCACCGAGCTGGAAAACAGAAAACCTTCGTCTGACGGTATGTTCATGAACGTTGGCAGCCCCACGTACAGCAGATACACCGTGTAGCAGATGGCCGCCGTGCCGACGATCATTCCCAGCCACATGTGTGGATACAGCGCCGCCAATCCGCCGACGAACAACGGTGTCGCGGTGTAGGTGGCGAAGGCCACGCAACGGGCCAGGCTCGGGTTGGCGTCATAGGTGCGGGCCATCCAGTGCACGAAGGCCCCCATCACTGCGACCCCGCCGAGCATCGCCAGGTACGACATCACGGTCATCCAGATCGCACTTTCGACGGTGAGCATCACCGGTGCGCGGTTGCCGATCACCCAGCCGACCTGCGTGGTGCCGATAAACGCTGAAACCGCCGGAATTGCCGCCAGGATCAGCGTGTGCGTCAGGTACATGTGGCTGATGCTTTCCTCTTGGTCGCCACGGATTTCCTTCCATTCCTGATCGGGGTGGGTAAAAAGTCCCACTACGTGATGGATCATGCCAGTCACTCCTCTTGTTATTGCCATCGCCCCCCAACGGAGCGCCTACGGGCCAAGGTGGCCGAGCAAATACAGGTCTTCAGATGTGTGCGACCTTATGTCGCAGTATAGAAAGGACTTAACCGCACAGGGACTAGGGGCTTAGAGCAAATCGCGCTGTAAACAGGGGGCGTAATCGCAGTTATCTCTGTAGGAGCTGCCGAAGGCTGCGATCTTTTGATCCTGGTTTTTTACAATCAAAAGATCGCAGCCTTCGGCAGCTCCTACAGGGTGCGTCCGTCAGGACGCTTCGCCGCTGGTGGGTTTTTGCGTAAAATGCCCGCCTTTCGTCACACCTCACGGATTTCGCGTCATGGGCACTCTTACGGTCAACCAGAACAAACTGCAAAAGCGCCTGCGCCGCCTGGCCGGCGAAGCGGTCGCCGATTTCAACATGATCGAAGACGGCGACAAGGTCATGGTCTGCCTGTCCGGAGGCAAAGACAGCTACACCATGCTCGACGTGCTGCTGCACCTGCAGAAGGTTGCACCGATCAAGTTTGAAATCGTCGCGGTGAACATGGATCAGAAGCAGCCGGGCTTCCCCGAGCACGTGTTGCCGGCCTACCTGAAAGAGCTGGGCGTCGAGTATCACATTGTCGAGAAAGACACTTACTCGGTGGTCAAGGAACTGATTCCGGAAGGCAAGACCACTTGCTCGCTGTGCTCGCGCCTGCGTCGCGGCACGTTGTACACCTTCGCCGACGAAATCGGCGCGACCAAGATGGCCCTCGGTCACCACCGTGACGACATCGTCGAGACGTTCTTCCTCAACATGTTCTTCAACGGCACCCTCAAGGCGATGCCGCCGAAGTTGCGCGCCGACGACGGGCGCAACGTGGTGATCCGTCCGCTGGCCTACTGCAACGAGAAAGACATCCAGGCCTACTCGGACTTCAAGGAATTCCCGATCATCCCGTGCAACCTCTGCGGTTCGCAGGAAAACCTGCAGCGTCAGGTGGTCAAGGAAATGCTTCAGGACTGGGAGCGCAAGACTCCGGGCCGAACTGAAAGCATCTTCCGCAGTCTGCAGAACGTGGTGCCGTCGCAACTGGCCGACCGCAACCTGTTCGACTTCACCAGCCTGAAGATCGACGAGACGGCGGCTTCGCGCTTCGTCAACGTGGTCAACCTCTAATCACCACCTGTAGGAGTGAGCCCTGTGGTGAGGGGATTTATCCCCGATGGGGCGCGAAGCGCCCCCAGAAAAGCTGAGGCTGCTGCGCAGCCCATCGGGGCGGTGCGACGTTTCGCTAAATCCCCTCACCACAGGGCCCGCTCCCACATGGGTTTCTTCGTTTCATTCAATAGGAGAGGGCATGCGCGATTACAAGTGGCTGCACGAATACTGTCTGAACCGCTTCGGTTCGGCGGCTGAACTGGAAGCCCATCTGCCCGTTCCCAAGACTCCCGCGCAACTGCGCAAGATCAGCGACGATCGTTACCTCTCGACCATGGCCCTGCGTGTCTTTCGCGCCGGGCTCAAGCACAGCCTGGTGGACGCCAAGTGGCCGGCCTTCGAAGAAGTGTTCTTCAAGTTCGACCCGGAAAAAGTCGTGCTGATGAGCGCCGAACACCTCGAACGCCTGATGCAGGATGCGCGGATCATCCGCCACCTGGGCAAGCTCAAGAGCGTGCCGCGCAATGCGCAGTTCATCCTCGATGTCGAGAAAGACAAGGGCAGTTTCGGCGCGCTGATTGCCGACTGGCCGGTGACCGATATCGTCGGTCTGTGGACCTACCTGAAAAAGCACGGGAGTCAGTTGGGCGGGCTGTCGGCGCCGCGCTTTCTGCGCATGGTCGGCAAGGACACCTTCGTGCCGAGCTATGACGTGGTCGCCGCGCTGAATGCACAGAAGATCGTCGACAAGGTGCCGACCAGTCTGCGCGATCTGGCGATTGTGCAGAATGCGTTCAATCAGTGGCATGAACAGAGTGGCGGGCGGCCGATGAGCCAGATTTCGATGATGCTGGCTTACACCGTCAATCATTGAATCGCTAAAAGATCGCGGCCTTCGGCAGCTCCTGCATTTGGAATGCGTTCCCCTGTAGGAGCTGCCGAAGGCTGCGATCTTTTTCTATCAGGCGACGGCAATCTCGCCTTCGCCCGCGAGTTTGCGATTCAACTGATACCGCCACCGCACATACAGCAGTGCCGAGCAGAACAGCGCCAGGCTCGCGGCCATCTCCAGCACGCCAAACAGTTGCCGGTTCGGGTCATACGCTGCCAATGCGCCCTTGATGAAATACAGATTCACCACAAAGCACATCCACGAGTGCGCACGCGCATTGCCCATCAGCATGCCCGGCGCGAGGATCAGCCACGGGATCAGCTCGACCAGCAGGATCACCCACGGTCGGGCGCCGTGCAGGTCGGCAAACACCAGGTAGTAAGCGGCGAGCAGCCCGGCGAGGCCGAAGAAGCACAACAGGCTGACGACCCGCATCGCCTTGACGCGAGGTTCGAGCCACTCGACGGAGGGCAGGACTCTCGGCTTCTTCGCCACCCTCAGCCCTCCAGTTTTTGCGCGGTTTTCGCCAGACGCAGGCCGAGTGCGCGACACAGCGCCATCTCGTGCTGATCCAGACCTTTTTTGCCATCGGCCCCGGCGTGGTGGCTGGCGCCATACGGCGTACCGCCGCCCTGGGTTTCCAGCAGCGCCGACTCGCTGTACGGCAGGCCGGTGATCAGCATGCCGTGGTGCAACAGCGGCAGCATCATCGACAGCAGGGTGGTTTCCTGGCCACCGTGCAGGCTGGCGGTGGAGGTGAAGACGCCGGCCGGTTTACCCACCAGCGCACCGGTCAGCCACAGGTTGCTGGTGCCGTCGAGGAAGTACTTGAGCGGCGCGGCCATGTTGCCGAAACGCGTCGGGCTGCCAAGGGCGAGGCCGGCGCAGTTCTTCAGGTCATCGAGGGTGGCGTAGAGCGCACCGTCTTCCGGGATGTCCGGGGCGACCGCCTCACACTCGCTGGAAATCGCCGGTACGGTACGCAGGCGCGCTTCAAGGCCAGCCTGTTCGACGCCGCGGGCAATCTGCCGGGCCATCTCATTGGTCGAACCGTTGCGGCTGTAATACAGAACCAGAATGTACGGCGCGCTCACGGCAGCAGCTCCAGGATCTGCTCCGGTGGACGGCCGATTATCGCTTTGTCGCCGACTTCGAGAATCGGCCGTTCCATCAGTTTTGGATGCTGGGCGATGGCGTCGATCAATTGCGCTTCGCTGAGGCTTTCGTCAGCCAGCTGAAGCATTTTGTATTCATCTTCTCCGGTGCGCAGCAACTGACGCGCGCTGATCCCGAGCTTGCCGAGCAGTGCCTTGATTTGCACCGCATTCAGCGGGGTTTCGAGGTAACGCACCACGTTCGGGGTCAGGCCACGGGCCTCAAGTAGTTCCAGCGCGCCGCGGGATTTCGAGCAGCGCGGATTGTGATAAAGCGTCAGATCGGTCATGGCGGGTCGCTTCTGGCGTAAAGTGGCGGCTATTCTAACTGTGCAGCGCGCAATCCAGAACCTTCAGAGGCGATGGGTCGCAGGCGCATTCAATTTTTGACCAGGGAACATGACATGACACGGCGATTGGCAGCGGCATTGACGATAATCGGGGCGTTGATGCTGGGGGGCTGCGGCAACGACTACGGCATTGACCAGAATGGTCAGAAGGTCGCGTCCGAGCGTCTGGACAAACAATGGGTAGTCATCAATTACTGGGCCGAATGGTGTGGCCCGTGCCGCACGGAAATTCCTGAGCTCAATCATTTGGCTGACGAACTCAAGAGCAAGAACGTCGGTGTGTTCGGGGTCAACTTCGACAACGTCCAGGGTGAAGACCTGAAAAGCGCCAGCGAGAAGCTGGGCATCAAGTTCACCGTGCTGGCGCAGGATCCGGCCGACCTGTTCGACCTGCCGCGCAGTGAGGCCTTGCCGGTGACCTACATCATCGACAACAAGGGCAAGGTGCGCGAGCAATTGATGGGCGAGCAGACGGCGGCGGGGGTGATGGCCAAGCTGGAGGCGTTGCAGGCGACCAAGTAGGGCAAGTGAGGTTTTGTGGTGAGGGGATTTAGCGAAACGTCGCACCGCCCCGATGGGCTGCGCAGCAGCCCTGAAACCCGAGAGCTCGGTTTACCCTGACCCTCCGAAGGGGGGGGGCGCTCTGCGCCCCATCGGGGATAAATCCCCTCACCACAGGGTAGTCTCAGCAGCAGGAGGGGGTTAACCCTCTTCCAGCCACCAGCGCAACGGCTTGCCTTCGGCCGGCCAGAAGCGCATCTGTTCGATCGGCGAGATGTCCCAGCGCTCGACACCTTGCAGCGCCTGCAGGAAGCGTTGTTCCTGCTCCATCAGCGCCGGGGCGCAGAGTTTGCGGGTCTTGCCGATCGGGCCGAAGCTCAGCTTGTCGCCTTCGAGGGTGTACGGTGCGAACCAGTGGTTGCAGCCGCCATTGCCATACGCGCGGCCATCGTCGCCGAGGGTCACGGTCAGATGGCTGTAATCCATCAATGGCCGCTCGCCGATCCACTCCAGAATGTAGCTGCGGTTTTGCTGCAATTGCACAGGCTCTGCGGCGCAGCCCACCAGAGCGGCACCGACCAGCAGCGGCAGGGCAAGGCGTTTCATCACGCAGGCTCCTGGCATTTCGGGCACAGGTGCTTGTCGCCGACGGCTTTCCAGCCCAGCTCGGCGATGCGCGCGGTGGCGGCCGGTTTCTCGGCAGTCTTGCCCAGCCTGGCGTCCACGGCAAACTCGAAGTTCAGCTCTTTGGCGCAGCTGTCGCAGTTGACCTGCCAGGTGTGGATCGCCAGTTCGCCGAACACCGGGCCAGTGGTCATCGCGGTCCATTGGCCCGGCGGATTGATCAGGTGGCGCACAGTGTCGACAGTCAGGCGCATGGATAAGTCCTTGCTGCCTTTGAGAGTGACCAACAGGACATCACCGTTGCGGATCGAGCCACCGTTGCCGGTGACCTGATAGCGGCCCGGTACGAGGGCGCGGCATTCGGTGAGGGTGTGTTGCGGGTTCATCAGGGTGTAGCGGAAATCGTGTTCGACCATGGGTCCTCCAAATCTGCGCGACATGCTAGCACGGGCTGGATTGCAGGATGGCGTACGCGTGCGACCTTCGATCCGGTTCAAATCGGCTGGCGCTCATGGCAAACTGCCGCCCTTCAATCTGAGGGAACGGAACATGGCGCTGATCGAATGTTATGAATGCAAGCGGAGCATCAGCTCCGAAGCCAATGCGTGCATTCATTGTGGCGCTCCGATGGCGGAGCAGCATGACCACAACCCGCCGCAGGCGACGGCAGCCGCCGCGACGATTTCATTCGGCAGCCTGCCGCGCAACAAATCCGTGCCTGAAGCCTTCGTCCCGGCGCCAGCCCCGGAGCCGGCGCCGAAAGTCACACCGGCCGCGCTCGGCCGCCGTCGTCGGCAACCCGAGCCCGCCCCTCAACTTCAGCCTAACGCCGACGGTTCGCGTCCGGTGGAAGGCTGGTTGAAGATCATGGTGTTCCTGCTGCCGATGGTCTTTGTCTGGTTCCTGCTGCGTAACGGTCATTCGATGAAGCAGCGCTTTTTCGGTTTTGGCTGGCTGGCGCTGTTGATCCTGGCTTCTTCGCTGTCGCCGAAGTAAACCGACAAGCCTTCAGCCTTCGATCTGGTTCTGCGGTGCACCTGCAGCCCAGGTCGCGATGTTGTGCAGGGTGGTCGCGGCAATAGCGCCCAGTGCCTCGTGGGTCAGAAACGCCTGATGCGCAGTGATGATCACATTCGGGAAGGTCAGTAGCCGCGCCAACACGTCGTCCTGCAACGGCAAGTCGCTGCGATCCTCGAAAAACAGCTGCGCCTCCTCCTCATACACATCCAGTCCCAGATAGCCCAGTTGGCCATCCTTCAGTGCATCGATCAACGCCGGTGTGTCGACCAGACCGCCGCGTCCGGTGTTGATCAGCATCGCCCCCGGTTGCAGGTGCGCCAGTGATTCGCGGTTGATCAAGTGTTTGCTTTGCGCGTTGAGCGGGCAATGCAGGCTGATGATTCGTGACTGCGCGAGCAACTCCGGCAGGCTCAGATAACGTGCGCCCAAGGCCACCACCTCGGGGTTGGGATACGGATCGTAGGCCAGCAACTGACAGCCGAAGCCGTGCATGATTTTCGCGAACGTCGCGCCGATCTGCCCGGTGCCGACAATCCCCACGGTTTTGCTCACCAGATCGAAACCGGTCAGGCCGTGCAGAGTGAAATCGCCTTCGCGGGTGCGGTTGTAGGCGCGGTGCAGACGCCGGTTGAGCGCCAGAATCAGCGCCACCGCGTGTTCGGCCACCGCATGCGGCGAGTAGGCCGGGACCCGCACCACGGCCAGTCCGAGGCGTTTTGCCGCGAGCAGATCGACATGGTTATAGCCTGCCGAGCGCAGGGCGATCAGCCTTGTGCCACCGGCAGCGAGGCGCTCCAGCACCGGCGCACTGAGATCGTCATTGATGAAGGCGCAGACCACCTCATGCTGGTCGGCCAGGGCGGCGGTGTCGAGACTGAGCCGGGCCGGTTGAAAGTGCAGTTCTATCCCGGCCGGGCAGGCGGCGCCGAGGAAACTGTCGCGGTCGTAGGTCTGGCTGCTGAAAACGAGCGTGCGCATGAATTCCTCCTGGAACCGGTGGCGAGTCAGCGTTGACGGCCACCACTTTAACGGCGAATGCCGCTGCCGGCATTGCCGTGGATCAGGCGCTGATCCTGGCTTGTGTCGCGAGGCGATTGATCGCCCGCTCCAGTTCCTCCAGCGCCGCCACGGCTTTGGGATCGCCCTGTTTGAGCAGGGTTTCACTGCGCTGACAGGCCGCGCGCAATTGCGGCACGCCGCAGTATCGAGTCGCGCCGTGCAGGCGATGCACGCGCTCGATCAGTGCGTTCTGATCGCGGGCTTCACAGGCAGCGCGAATCGCTTCGCGGTCGGCTTCCAGCGAGGCGAGCAGCATGGCCAGCATGTCGGCGGCGAGGTCCGCCTTACCGGCGGCCAGACGCAGGCCTTCCTCGTGGTCGAGCACTGGCAGTTCGCTGCTGCCCGCCGCGCTGTCGCTGGCCCGCTCAGATCCCTGATTGCGCAAGGCCAGACCGGTCCATTTCAGCACCACTTGCGCCAGTTGCCGTTCGCTGATCGGTTTGGTCAGGTAGTCATCCATGCCGCTTTGCAGCAGGGCGCGTTTCTCGTTGGCCATGGCGTGGGCGGTGAGGGCGACGATCGGCAGCGGCGTGCAATGCCGTTCGCTTTCCCACTGGCGGATGGTTTCGGTGGTCTGGCGTCCGTCCATGCCCGGCATCTGCACGTCCATCAACACCAGATCGAAAGATTCGCTCTGCACCGCTTTGACCGCCGCGTAGCCGCTTTCAACCGCCAGCACCTTGGCGCCCATGTCTTCGAGCAGGGTCTGCACCAGTAACAGGTTGGCCGGGTTGTCGTCGACGCACAGCACTTTCGGCGCGCGACTCGACAGCGGTTCGCCCGGCTCGTTGCGCGGCTGGCGCGGATTGGCCAGATCGGCCAGCGCCCGACGCAATTTGCGCGTGCAGGCCGGCTTGGCCTGGAGCTGACTGTGAGGGTTGGGTACCGAGAGATGGAACAGCGTCTGTTCGGTGGTCGGGCACAGTACCAGCACCTTGCAGCCCAGGTGTTCGAGGTCCCAGATGTGCTGGTTCAGACGCTCCGGGAGCATGTCGTTGCTGGTGATGCCGAGCACCGCGAGGTCGATGGCCTGATCGGTCTGGTGCGCGCCGGTGACGCCGTTGGTCAGGCTCTCCAGCGTATTGAACGGCGTGACATCGAGGCCGCAGTCTTCCAGTTGATGCTGCAGCGCCTGACGCGCCAGTTCATGATTTTCCAGCACCGCCACACGGCGTCCGAGCAGCGGCGGGGCCGGCAGGTCTTCGGTGTCGTCCCGGGCTTTCGGCAGGCTCAGGCTGATCCAGAATTCCGAGCCTTCGCCCGGGGTGCTGTCGACGCCGATTTCGCCGCCCATCTGTTCGATCAGGCGCTTGGAAATCACCAGACCCAGACCGGTGCCGCCGGGCTGGCGTGACAGCGAGTTGTCGGCCTGACTGAAGGCCTGGAACAACGCGCGCACATCCTGACTCGACAGGCCGATGCCGGTGTCCTGAATGCTGATGCGCAATTGCACGCTGTCTTCATGCTCTTCTTCAAGCATGGCGCGGGCGACGATGGTGCCTTCGCGGGTGAACTTGATCGCGTTGCTGACCAGGTTGGTGAGGATCTGCTTCAAGCGCAGCGGATCGCCCACCAGCGACAGCGGCGTGTCGCGATAGACCAGACTCACCAGCTCCAATTGCTTGGCGTGGGCCGCCGGCGCCAGGATGGTCAGGGTGTCCTGCAACAGGTCGCGCAAGTTGAACGGGATATGGTCGAGCACCAGTTTGCCGGCCTCGATCTTCGAGAAGTCGAGGATTTCGTTGATGATCCCGAGCAGGCTGTCGGCAGACTTTTCGATGGTGCCCAGATAGTCGAGCTGGCGCGGGGTCAGTTCGCTCTTCTGCAACAGATGAGTGAAGCCGAGAATGCCGTTGAGCGGCGTGCGGATCTCGTGGCTCATGTTGGCGAGAAATTCGGATTTGATCCTGCTCGCTTCCAGCGCTTCTTTGCGCGCCAGGTCCAGTTCGATGTTCTGGATCTCGATGGTTTCCAGATTCTGCCGCACGTCTTCGGTGGCCTGATCGACGCTGTGCTGCAGTTCTTCGCGGGCATTCTGCAGGGTCCCGGCCATGCGGTTGATGCCCGAAGCCAATTCGTCCAGCTCCTGACTGCCGAGCGGTGGCAGACGGGTTTCCAGATGACCGTCCTTGAGCTGGGCGACCGCGTGTTTGATCTGGCTCAGCGGGCGGTTGATGGTGCGGCCCATGCGCAACGCGAGCAAGGCCGCGCCGGCCAGGCCAGCGGCGATCAACAGCAGGCTGGCAAACAGGCTGCGATAACCGCGCAGCAGCATGCCGTTGTGCGACAGCTCCAGTTCGACCCAGCCGAGCAGGCGCTCGGACTCTTGCGGAATCACGTCGCCGGCGAGGTTGCGATGCTTGCCGAACACCGGCATCAGGTAACGGGTGGCGTCATTGCCGCTGCGCCGTTGCAGTTGTGCACTGTCGCCGCTGGGCGCCTGATTGAGCATGGTCGGGCCGGCGTGCGCCAGCGGTGTGCGGTCGGGGGCGAGGAAGGTGACGGCGCGCACGTCAGGCTGTTCGAGAGACTGAGTGGCGATGCGTTCCAGCAGATCGGTGTTGCCGTGGCCCATGGCGGGCGCCACCAGCGGCGCCAGTTGCTCGGCGATCATTTCACCGCGCTGCATCAATTGGGTCTGCAGGTCGGACTGTTGCATCCAGGTGAAATAGCCCCCTAGGACCAACGCCATCAGGCTGGTCGGCAACAGGGTCAGCAACAATACGCGACCTTTGATTCCCAGTTTCTTGAGCACACCCATCTCCTGCATCCCGCTGAACTGTTGACTCACACGTGCGTCCGGCACGCGACATTGGCGCAGTGTAGCGATTTGCAGGCAGGCAATCTTCGGAAAAATCATCTCGGCATCAGTCAGCAGGTCACGGTTCGTTTGTCCGGCCGGTCAACCTTGGGTTGCCCGATGGCGGGCAATCTTGAATAATCGGCCAACTGAGAATTATTAGCAGATACTCATGACTCCTGTTTCCACCGACCTGCCACGCATTCTCGCCATTGAGGACGACCCGGTGCTGGGCGCCTATGTTCACGAGCATCTGGGCCGCAGCGGCTTTGCGGTGACCTGGTGCCAGAACGGTCAGGAAGGGCTGAACATTGCGCGTCACCAGCCGTTCGACGTGGTGCTGATGGACATTCTGTTGCCGGGGCTCGATGGCCTGAAGGTGCTGACGCAATTGCGCCAGAGCCATTCGACGCCGGTGCTGCTGATGTCGGCTCTGGGCGCCGAGGCCGATCGCATCAGCGGTTTTCGCCTGGGCGCCGATGATTACCTGCCCAAACCGTTCAGCATGGCCGAACTGCATGTGCGGATCGAAGCGATCTTGCGCCGTGTAGCGCTGGATCGACGCCCGGCCGCCATTGCACCGGCTGCGATCCACGGCGCGCTGCGTTTCGACGACGAACAGTGCGAAGTCTTCTATAACCAGCAAGCCGCCGGCCTGACCCGCAGCGAATATCGTCTGCTGGAAACCCTCAATCGCAACAACGAAGAAGTGCTGAGCAAGGCCTTCCTCTATCAGCATGTTCTGCAACGCGGCTACGCGGCCCACGACCGCAGCCTCGACATGCACATCAGCCAGATCCGCCGCAAACTCAAGGCCATCGGTTACCTCGAGCGTGAAGTGCGCACGGTGTGGGGCAAGGGCTACGTGCTGAGTGCGCCTGATGAAAATCTCTGACCTGCCGGGGCGGCATTCGCTGTTCTGGAAACTGGCGTGTCTGCTGGTGGCGTTCTGTCTGCTGATGATCTGGCTCAGTTGGTCGTGGGGCCGCTACATGGAAGAGCGCAACCAGTTCCTCTCCGACGAGGCGCGCGGCACGCTGAGCCGCTATGCCGGCGAAGCCGAGCGGGCCTGGCAGCGCGCTGAGCGTGACGGGGTCGATAACTGGTTGCAGAGCATGGAGCTGCGCGAAGCCGCCTGGGTCGGGGTGATCGATCGCAATCTGCAGTCGTTGAGCAGCGATCCGCTGGATGAACAGGAAATCCAGCACCTGACCTTTTTGCGCGGCCTCGACTGGCCGATCCACAAGAAGGGTCGCCCGTGGCTGCGTGTGCCGTTTCCCCAGGACCCGTCTGCCGGCAGTCTGGTGATCGAACTGCCCGAGCGATTCCTGCCGGGGAAATACCGGGTGTTCTGGCGTGTGATCACCAACGGGGTGATTCCGGGATTGTTCACCTTGCTGCTGTGTGTCGGCCTGTATCGCTTGCTGGTGGTGCCGCTGAACAACCTGCGCGAACAGGCCAATGCCTGGCGCGCCGATCAACTGAATGTGCGCCTGTCGAGCGGCATCACCCAGCGCCCGGACGAACTCGGCGAGCTGGCGCGGGCTTTCGATTCGATGTCCGAACGCCTGCAATCCACCGTAGCCCTGCAACAGCAGCTGCTGCGCGACCTGTCCCATGAACTGCGTACGCCACTGAGTCGTCTGCGGGTGGCCAGTGAAAGCGAACAGGATCTGCGACAACTGCGCGAGCGCATCGGCCGTGAAGTCGACGGCATGCAACGGCTGGTCGAAGACACCCTGCAACTGGCGTGGCTCGACACCGAGCGCGCGCCGCTGCCGGACGAGGCGATCCAGATTCAGGCGCTGTGGGAAATGCTCACCGACAATGCCTGTTATGAAAGCGGCTGGCCGAGCCTGCAATTGCAGTGTGCGGTGCCGGCGTCGTGCTGGGTGCGCGGCCATCTCAATACTTTGGCGCAGGCGCTGGAGAACATTCTGCGCAACGCCATTCGGCATTCGCCCGAGGGCGGCCTCGTACGCCTCGATGGTCGGCGTGATGGTGATCACTGGCATTTGTGGCTGGAGGATCAGGGCGGCGGGGTGGCCGAGGGCGATCTGCAACGGATCTTCGCGCCCTTCACCCGCCTCGACGGCTCGCGCCCGGGGGATGGCGGGTTTGGTCTGGGGCTGAGCATTGCGAGGAATGCGGTGCAAAGGCAGGGTGGGATGTTGTGGGCGGAGAATGGTGGGGCGGGGTTGCGGTTGAATCTGCGGCTGGTGGCGGATGACGCTGCACTCAGTTCCGACGCCATCGCTGGCAAGCCAGCTCCCACAGTGAACTTCTGTCAGACAAACATCGTGTGAACACCTGCAACTCTGTGGGAGCTGGCTTGCCAGCGATGAGGCCATTTGCATCGCTCTGGAAACTTCAGAACTGCCGGTCTTTTGTCTCACCACTGGTGAGACTTTTACTGCTTATTCCCATAAACCATAAGCACCGCACTTTGCGTGATATGGCCTGCGAACGTTTGCCGGTATGATAGGCGCCCCCGCACGTCTGGATTGCGAATACGCCATGACCCTGCAGTACCCAACCATCGCCGATTGCGTCGGCAACACTCCGCTGGTGCGTTTGCAGCGCCTGCCCGGTGCCACCAGCAACACCCTGTTGCTCAAGCTCGAAGGGAACAACCCGGCGGGTTCGGTCAAAGACCGTCCGGCGCTGTCGATGATCACCCGTGCCGAACTGCGCGGGCAGATCCACGCCGGCGACACGCTGATCGAAGCGACCTCGGGCAACACCGGGATTGCGCTGGCCATGGCCGCCGCGATCAAGGGTTACAAGATGATCCTGATCATGCCGGACAACTCCAGCGCCGAGCGCAAGGCGGCGATGACCGCCTATGGCGCCGAGCTGATTCTGGTCAGTCAGGAGGAGGGCATGGAAGGCGCTCGCGATCTCGCCCAGCGGATGGAAGCCGAAGGCCGTGGCAAGGTGCTCGACCAGTTCGCCAACGGCGATAATCCGGAGGCGCACTACACCACCACCGGCCCGGAAATCTGGCGTCAGACCCAGGGCACCATCACCCATTTCGTCAGTTCGATGGGCACCACCGGTACCATCATGGGCGTCTCGCGCTACTTGAAAGAGCAGAGCGACAGCGTGCAAATCATCGGGCTGCAACCGATGGAAGGTTCGGCCATTCCCGGTATCCGTCGCTGGCCGCAGGAATACCTGCCGAAGATCTATCAGGCCGACCGCGTCGACCGTATCGTCGACATGGCGCAAAGCGAAGCCGAGGACGTCACCCGGCGTCTGGCCCGCGAAGAAGGCATCTTCTGTGGCGTGTCCTCGGGCGGTGCGGTGGCAGCGATGCTGCGCCTGTCCAAAGAAGTTGAAAACGCGGTGATCGTCGCGATCATCTGCGACCGTGGCGACCGTTATCTGTCGACCGGCATTTTCGACGCGCCCAACTGATGGCCAAGCACGAGAGAGGCCTGCGCTTCCAGCCCACCGGCGGCAGCAAGGCCGCGCAAATTCCGACCGGCAAAAAACAGCGCTTGAACATCGAGCGCCTGGCCAATGACGGTCGCGGCATCGCGTTTTTCGAAGGCAAAACCTGGTTCGTCCTCGGCGCCCTTGCCGGTGAAGAGGTCGAGGCGCGGGTACTTGGCGCGCACGGCAAAGTGGTCGAGGCGCGCACCGAGCGCGTGTTCAAGGCCAGCGAGTTGCGTCGCCCGGCAGCCTGTCAGCACGCCGGCCGCTGCGGCGGGTGCAGCGTGCAGCATTTGCCCCACACCGAACAGCTTGCCCTGAAACAGCGCATGCTCGCCGAGCAGTTGTCGAAGGTTGCCGGGGTCGCGCCTGACGAATGGGCTAAGCCGTTGACCGGCCCGGAATTCGGCTATCGCCGCCGCGCGCGGATCGCCGTGCGCTGGGACATGAAAGCCAAGCAGCTTGAAGTCGGTTTTCGCGCCGCCGGCAGCCAGGACATCGTCGCCATTAACGAATGCCCGGTGCTGGTACAGCCCTTGCAACCGATCATGACCCGTTTGCCGGAGATGCTCCGCCGTTTGAGCAAACCGCAGGCGTTGGGGCATGTCGAGTTGTTCAGTGGTTCATCGCTGGCGGTGTTGTTGCGACACATGGCGCCGCTGTCCGAAGCCGACCTGACGATCCTCAAGGATTTCTGCCAGTTCCATGCAGCGCAACTGTGGCTGCATGGTGACAGCGAGCCGCAACCGGTGGATGCCACGCAGGCGCTGGGCTATCGCCTGAAGCAATGGGATCTGGATCTGGCCTGGCGGCCGGGGGATTTCATTCAGGTCAACGCCGGGGTCAACGAGGCGATGGTCGCGCAGGCGCTGGACTGGCTGAAACCGACCAGTGACGAGCGAGTGCTCGACCTGTTCTGCGGTCTGGGCAACTTCGCCTTGCCGCTGGCCAAATGCGTGCGTGAAGTGGTGGCGGTAGAGGGCGTGCAGACCATGGTCGACCGCGCCGCTGCGAATGCCGCTAGCAACAATTTGCATAACACAAAGTTTTTTCAAGCCGATTTATCCCAGCCTTTGACCGATGCCCAGTGGATCGGAAACGGCTTTTCTGCGGTACTCTTGGACCCACCGCGTGACGGTGCTTTCGAGGTGGTGCGCAAGCTCGCGACCCTGGGTGCCAAACGGTTGGTGTATGTATCGTGCAACCCTGCAACTCTGGCGCGCGATACGGTCGAATTGATCAAGCAGGGCTACCGGTTAAAACGTGCCGGGATTCTCGATATGTTTCCTCAGACGGCACATGTCGAGGCCATGGCGTTATTTGAAGCGAGCCAGGATGGCTCGTCTGAATCCGTCTGACCTGTCCGGGCGGCGCTCGCTTTAGCCCCGCGAGCGCATACGGGCATTGAGGGTCAGCGATTTGACGCATTGAATCTGCGTCGTAGGGAAGGTAAAGCAGCATGGTACAGGTGAGAGCACACCAGCCGATCAACACTGACGGCAGTATCAATCTCGAGGCTTGGCTCGATCACGCGGTCAGTGTCGACATGGCACTGGATCGCGAAGCCTTGAAAGAAGCCTGCGAGTTCGCTCGCGAGGCCGAACAGCAGTCCAATGCCAAGAAGAATCTGTGGGCCGAAGGCTCCGGCAGTTTCAGCACGGGACTGGAGATCGCCGAGATCCTCGCCGACCTCAAACTCGATCAGGATTCGCTGGTCGCGGCAGTGCTTTATCGCGGTGTTCGCGAGGGCCAGATCGAGCTCGCGGCCGTTGGCCAGCGCTTCGGCCCGGTGGTGGCCAAGCTGATCGACGGCGTGCAGCGCATGGCGGCGATCAGCGCCAGCCTCAGCCCGCGCCAGTCGATGGTGATGGGCACCCAGGGCCAGGTGGAAAACCTGCGCAAGATGCTCGTGGCGATGGTCGACGACGTCCGCGTCGCGCTGATCAAACTGGCCGAACGTACCTGCGCCATTCGTGCGGTGAAAACCGCTGATGACGAGAAGCGCAACCGCGTTGCCCGGGAAGTCTTCGACATCTATGCGCCGCTCGCGCACCGACTCGGCATCGGTCATATCAAGTGGGAACTGGAGGACTTGTCCTTCCGGTACCTGGAACCCGATCAATACAAACAGATCGCCAAGCTGCTCCACGAGCGACGGCTGGACCGTGAGCGGTTCATCAGCGATGTGATGACCCAGCTCAAGGACGAACTGCAGGCCACCGGCGTCGACGCCGACATCAGCGGCCGGGCCAAACACATCTATTCGATCTGGCGCAAAATGCAGCGCAAGGGTCTGGAATTCAGCCAGATCTACGACGTGCGCGCCGTGCGCGTGCTGGTGCCGGAAATGCGCGACTGCTACACCGCGCTCGGCATCGTCCACACCCTGTGGCGGCACATCCCGAAAGAATTCGACGACTATATCGCCAACCCGAAAGAGAACGGCTACCGCTCGTTGCACACCGCGGTAATCGGCCCGGAAGGCAAGGTGCTGGAAGTACAGATCCGTACGCACTCGATGCACGAAGAAGCCGAACTCGGCGTCTGCGCGCACTGGCGCTACAAGGGCACCGACGTCAAATCCGGCTCCAACCACTACGAAGAGAAAATCTCCTGGCTGCGGCAGGTCCTCGAGTGGCACGAAGAGCTGGGCGATATCGGTGGTCTGGCCGAACAGCTGCGGGTCGATATCGAACCGGATCGGGTGTACATCTTCACCCCCGACGGCCACGCCATCGATTTGCCGAAGGGGGCGACGCCGCTGGACTTCGCCTACCGCGTGCACACCGAAATCGGTCACAACTGCCGGGGCGCGAAGATCAACGGGCGGATCGTGCCGCTCAACTACAGCCTGCAGACCGGTGAACAGGTCGAGATCATCACCAGCAAGCACGGTACGCCGAGCCGCGACTGGCTGAACCCGAACCTGGGCTACGTCACCACCTCGCGGGCGCGGGCGAAGATCGTTCACTGGTTCAAGTTGCAGGCCCGTGACCAGAACGTCGCGGCCGGTAAAACCCTGATCGAGCGCGAACTCAATCGCCTCGGTCTGCCGGCGGTGGATTTCGACAAGCTGGCCGAAAAGGCCAACATGAAGACCGCCGAAGACATGTTCGCCGCCCTCGGTGCCGGCGACCTGCGTCTGGCGCAACTGGTCAACCTCGCACAGCAACTGGTCGAGCCGGAGCGCGGCAACGAACAACTGGAGCTGATTCCGCGCAAGGCCACTGGCTACAAGCCGGGCAAGCGCGGCGACATTCAGATCCAGGGTGTCGGCAACCTGATGACGCAGATGGCCGGCTGCTGCCAGCCGCTGCCGGGCGACGCGATTGTCGGCTACATCACCCAGGGCCGCGGCGTGAGCATTCACCGGCAGGACTGCGCCTCGGTGCTGCAACTGGCCGGGCGCGAGCCGGAGCGGATCATCCAGGTCAGCTGGGGCCCGGTGCCGGTGCTCACCTATCCGGTGGACATCGTCATCCGCGCCTACGACCGTTCCGGTCTGCTGCGTGACGTCTCGCAGGTGCTGCTCAATGAGCGGATCAACGTGCTGGCGGTCAACACCCGCTCGAACAAGGAAGACAACACCGCGTTGATGTCGCTGACCATCGAGATCCCCGGGCTGGATGCACTGGGGCGCTTGCTGGGGCGGATTTCGCAGTTGCCGAACATCATCGAGACGCGGCGTAACCGTACCCCATAACGCGGTCCCCTGTAGGAGCTGCCGCAGGCTGCGATCTTTTGATCCTGAAAATCAAAGTCAAAAGATCGCAGCCTGCGGCGGCTCCTACACGGTTGAATGAGATTTTGTATGTACAGCCTCGAAGACCTGCTTCACCTGATGAGCCGTCTGCGCGACCCGCAGTACGGTTGCCCGTGGGACATCAGGCAAACCTACGCGACCATCGTCCCTCACACCCTCGAAGAAGCCTACGAAGTGGCTGACGCCATCGAGCGCGGTGACTTCGATCACTTGCAGGGCGAGCTGGGTGATCTGCTGTTTCAGGTGGTCTATTACAGCCAGTTGGCCAAGGAAGAAGGGCGCTTCGAATTCGCCGGAGTGATCGACAGCATCACCCGCAAGCTGATCCGCCGTCATCCGCACGTGTTTCCCACCGGCGAACTGTACGCACCGTTGGATGTGCCGCGCCTGAGCGAAGAGCAGGTCAAGCAGCGCTGGGAGGAGATCAAGGCCGAAGAACGCGCCGAGAAATCTGCCGCGCCCGAGCAGCTGTCACTGCTCGACGACGTGCCCGCCGCGTTGCCGGCACTGTCGCGTTCGGCCAAGTTGCAAAAGCGTGCAGCGCAGGTCGGCTTCGACTGGCCGGATGCTTTGCCGGTGCTGGACAAGGTGCGCGAAGAGCTCGATGAAGTGCTCGAAGCCATGTCCGAAAATGATCCGCAAGCGGTGGCCGACGAGATCGGCGATCTGCTGTTTTCCGTGGTCAATCTGGCCCGGCACCTGAAGGTCGATCCGGAAGCCACGCTGCGTGGCGCCAACGCCAAGTTTGAAAGACGTTTCCGTTTTATCGAACAGGCATTGCGCGACACCCGTCGTCCCATGGAAGATTGCACCCTCGAAGAGTTGGACGCCCTGTGGGGCGAAGCCAAACGTCAGGAAAAGAATCTGCCCAGCTGCGGCTGAGCCGTTGCCCAAGTGAGTAAGCATTAATGAGCCTTTCCCTTCGCGACCAGTTGCTCAAAGCAGGCCTGGTCAACCAAAAGCAGGCCAAGCAGGTCAGCAAAGACAAGCAGAAGCAACAGCGTCTGGCCCACAAAGGGCAGGCCGAGCTGGATGATTCGCAGCAGCGCGCCGCCCAGGAAGCCATGGCCGAGAAGGTCAAGCGCGATCAGGAGTTGAACCGTCAGCAGCAGGAGAAAGCCGAGGCCAAGGCCCGTGCCGCGCAGGTCAAGCAGTTGATCGAAGTCTCGCGTCTGCCGAAGCTGACCACCGAGGATTACTACAACTTCGTCGACGACAAGAAGGTCAAGCGCATCTCGGTCAACACGCTGATGCGCAACAAGCTCAGCAGCGGCTCGCTGGCGATCGTGCACCATGCCGGCGGTTATGAAGTGATCCCGCGTGAAGCGGCCCTGAAGATCCAGGAGCGCGACCCGCAGCGTATCGTGCAGCTCAACGTGCAGACCGAAGAGGTCAATGCCGAGGACGATCCGTATGCGGCCTATCAGATCCCGGATGATCTGATGTGGTAAACCGATAAAGCTGTAACAACCCAAACTGTGGCGAGGGAGCTTGCTCCCGCTGGACTGTGTAGCAGGCCCCTGCTCTTGAGTTGAAGAACAGGGCCGCTTCGCGCCCCAGCGGGAGCAAGCTCCCTCGCCACAGGTTCAATATTCGCCTAAGCGGATTTCAGATCCCGCTGCTGTTCCTGCAGTTCGAGTTCGGCCTTGTAGTTGTGGGCGTCGATCTCGTTGTGGAACATGCCGACCAGCAAGTCTTGTTGATGCACATCCCAGATCCGTACTCCGGCGGCTACGCCTTCATGGGACATGTGTGAATCGTCGCGTTCAGTTACTTTCACAGTCATCTGCTAGCTCCAAATCTCAAGTTATCTGCAGCAAGGCGTGTGCAGGACTCTTTTATATGATTTGTTAGCTTGCTAAGTAAACGCTTGATTCGCGCAAGGTGTTGTTGCGGTTTTTGCAACAGTGCTGCAGCCCGCGTAATCCGCGACATTCGGTCGCAGGGCGGGAAGTTGCATGACAGAAGTTTCATTTTCAGCCTGACGCAATCCCATGTAGGAGCTGCCGCAGGCTGCGATCTTTTGACTTTGATTTTTAAAAGACAAGATCAAAAGATCGCAGCCTGCGGCAGCTCCTACATGGGGGATTTGTGGCGGCCATGAGTTTTGTGCGGACCAAAAAAACGCCCCGAACCAGTCGGGGCGTTTTTGTGTGTGGCTCAAGCGGGGGGAATTACTTGCCTTCCCAGCGCTTCAGCACCAGCGTGGCGTTGGTGCCGCCGAAGCCGAAGCTGTTGCTCATCACGGTGTTGATGGTGGCGTTCTCGCGGGTCTTGGTCAGCACCGGCAGATCGGCCACTTCAGGGTCCAGTTCGTCGATGTTGGCGGAACCGGCGATGAAGTTGCCTTCCATCATCAGCATGCAGTAGATCGCTTCGTGAACGCCGGCGGCGCCCAGGGAGTGACCGGACAGGCTCTTGGTCGAGCTGATTGCTGGAGCCTTGTCGCCGAACACTTCACGCACACCTTTCATTTCCGCGACGTCGCCGACCGGCGTCGAGGTGCCGTGGGTGTTCAGGTAGTCGATCGGGGTGTCGACGGTGGACATTGCCATCTGCATGCAGCGGATCGCGCCTTCGCCACTTGGGGCAACCATGTCGTAGCCGTCGGACGTTGCGCCGTAGCCAACGATTTCGGCGTAGATCTTGGCGCCACGGGCCAGAGCGTGTTCCAGCTCTTCAACCACGACCATGCCGCCACCGCCAGCGATGACGAAACCGTCACGGTCGGCGTCGTAGGCGCGGGAGGCTTGTTCCGGGGTGTCGTTGCGCTTGCTGGACAGGGCGCCCATCGCGTCGAACAGGAACGACTGGCTCCAGTGCTCTTCTTCACCGCCACCGGCGAAGACGATGTCCTGCTTGCCCATCTGGATCTGTTCCATGGCAGTACCGATGCAGTGAGCACTGGTGGCGCAGGCAGAAGCGATGGAGTAGTTCAGGCCCTTGATCTTGAACGGCGTGGCCAGGCATGCGGAAACGGTGCTGCTCATGGTCCGCGTTACACGGTATGGGCCAACGCGTTTCACGCCTTTCTCGCGCAGGATGTCCAGCGCTTCCATCTGGTTCAGGGTCGACGCGCCGCCGGAGCCGGCGATCAGGCCGGTACGCGGGTTGGACACTTGCTCTTCGGTCAGGCCGGAGTCAGCAATGGCGTCTTTCATGGCCAGGTAGGCGTAAGCCGCTGCGTGGCCGACGAAACGATAGATCTTGCGATCGATCAGTTCTTCAAGGTTGAGGTCGATGGAGCCGGAAACCTGGCTACGCAGACCCATTTCAGCATATTCCGGGTTGAACCGGATGCCAGGGCGGCTTGCACGCAGGTTAGCGGAGACGGTCTCTTTGTCATTGCCCAGGCACGAAACAATGCCCAGACCAGTGATAACGACGCGGCGCATGCGAATAACCCTTAGAAGTTGTCAGTGGAGGTGAACACGCCGACGCGAAGGCCTTCGGCGGTGTAGATTTCGCGACCGTCGACAGTCACCGAACCGTCGGCGATGGCCAGGTTCAGCTTGCCCTTGAGGACGCGTTTGATATGAATGTTGTAGGTGACTTTCTTGGCGGTCGGCAGGACCTGGCCGAAGAATTTCACTTCGCCCGAACCCAGCGCACGGCCACGGCCCGGCAGGCCTTGCCAGCCCAGGAAGAAGCCGACCAGTTGCCACATGGCGTCCAGACCCAGGCAGCCCGGCATCACCGGATCGCCCTCGAAGTGGCACGCGAAGAACCACAGGTCAGGGTTGATATCCAGCTCGGCGACCAATTCACCTTTGCCGTACTTGCCGCCTTCTTCGCTGATCAGGGTGATGCGATCCACCATCAGCATGTTCGGGGCGGGCAGTTGCGCGTTACCTGGGCCGAACAGCTCACCGCGACTGCAGCGCAGCAGGTCTTCCCGAGTAAAGGCGTTTTGTTTGGTCATGCGAGCTCCTCAATAATCCCATGCGGCAGGTGGGGCAAATCTTCCCGGCCGATCGACGCGTTCATGCCTCGTACCGGCAGCCTACTCATAGACTATTGCGTTGTGGTGAAAGTCACAGCACCAAGGACATGAATGTACACTTGTGCACTGAAATTTTTATTCAAGCCTCTTTTGAGGCTCGTTCGGGTGCCTAAGACTGCCGCACTTTCGCTTTTCACGCCAGTCGCAGATGGTCGAAAAACCGTCACTACTGCACCCAGCGCTGCAGAATCTGTTGTAGGTCATTGCGTTTGAACGGCTTGGCCAGGTAATCGTTCATGCCCGCCGAAAGGCAGGTTTCGCGGTCGCCCTGTAGCGCGTTGGCGGTCAGCGCGATGATGGGTACCTCGCCGCGTCCGGGCAGCAGGCGGATCTGCCGGGTCGCCTCGTAGCCGTCGATGATCGGCAACCGGCAGTCCATCAGAATCACTTCGTAATCATTGCCTTCGGCGCTGCGTACCGCTTGCGCCCCGTCCGTGGCAACGCTGACAGTAAAGCCGAGGCTGCGCAGCATGGCTTCGATGACCGTCTGGTTGACCGGATTGTCCTCCACCAGCAACACATTGCGTCCTTCGCCATGCCCATTGCCGCTGGCTGCGCGCGTTGGCGTCAGCTGCGGCAGCGTCTGCTTATATAAGGCCAGCGGGATTTCAAGAGTGAACACCGAACCCAGGCCTTCTTCGCTTTGCGCCCGCAACGTTCCGCCCATGCGTTCGGCCAGGGTGCGGGCGATCGGCAAGCCGAGGCCGGTGCCGCCATAGCGCCGGGAAATCGAACTGTCGGCCTGCTGGAAGGCGTTGAACATCAACTCCAGACTCTCCGGGGAGATGCCGATGCCGCTGTCGCGCACCGAACAGGTGAACCACAGCAGTTCGTGATCCAGCGACTGCCACTGCGCCTCGATGCTGACCCGGCCACGCTCGGTGAACTTCAAGGCATTGCCCACCAGATTGACCAGAATCTGCCGGATCCGCGTCGGGTCGCCCTGCACCTGCAAGGCGCGCATGTCCTCGGGGATCCGCAGGTTCAGGTCCAGGCCACGCTGCACCGCGCTGTGCTGGAACGACTGGGCACACGCGCCGATCAGGTCGGCCAGATTGAACGGAATGTGCTCAAGCTCCAGCTCCGAGCGTTCGATCCGCGAGAAGTCGAGGATGTCATTGATGACTTTCAGCAGGTGTTCGGTGGACTCGGAAGCCAGCGCCGCGTACTCGATCTGCTCCTCGGTCATGTCCGTGGTTTCCAGCAACTGCAACATGCCCAGCACGCCGTTCATGGGGGTGCGCAGTTCGTGGCTCATCATCGCGAGGAAATCGGATTTGGCATTGTTGGCTTTTTCCGCTTCCTCGCGGGTCTGGATCAGTTGCGCCATCGCCTGATGCTGTTCGCGGCTGGCCTGTTCCAGGGCCTGGGCGAGGTTGTTGATGTGCTGCGACAGCGCGCCCAACTCGGTGTCATCGACGATCGGCAGTGGGGTCTTGTAATCGCCTTGCTGAATCGCCTTGACCGCGTTGCCGATATCGCGGATCGGCGCCGACAGACTGCCGGCCAGACGCCGCGCCAGAACAAAGGTGAAGAGCAGGGCGAACAACGCCAGAATCCCGGCCTTGAGCAGAATTTCCTGTTGGCGCTGACTGAAGGCATCGTTGGACAGACCGACGATCACCCGGCCCAGATAGTCCTCGCTGGTCACGTTGTTGCTGGCTTTGGCGTCGTGGAAAAAATCGCTGTTGAGGGCGATTCGTTGCAGGCGCACCGGGGCCTGGAACACCTCGACCTGATGCGGTCGGTTATGCGCGTCGGCGGCTTGTTCAACGTAGGCGAGAATCCGGTTGGCGCTGTCCTGCACTTCCAGAAAACGCACGTTCGGCGTGGCCAGGGTCGCTTTGAGCAGGCTTTCCAGCACTTCGTTGTTGCCGGAAATCACCCCGTACTCGGTGGCGGGCGCCAGTTGATTGGCGATCAGTTGCCCGGTGTGATTGAGCTCCTGCCGTAAATCCTGAATCCGCACGAAGGTAAAGAAACTGATCAGCAGCAGCGTGAGCAGCAGGGCCGGGCCGAGGCTGATCAATTGCGTGCGGGTGTTGATGTCCCAGCGGCGACGCAGATTCATGGGTGGCTTTCTCCTTCAGCCAACTGGCGGGCAACAGACGCTTCATCGATTGGCTCGATACCCAGGGAACGAGCGACCTGCACATTACTTGAGACCTTGAAGCGATCGGGGTAGAGCGTTCGCGGCCACGTCGCCGGCGGGCGATCGAGCAACTGGTCAAGGATCGCCAGCCAGTCGGGCTGATCGCTGTAAGTGCTGGCGAGGCTGCCGGCACGCACGAACGCCGCGTTCGGCCCGACCAGCGCCACTTGCCGGGAGTAACTGCTGAGCAACAGGTTTTTCGCGGTTTTCGGGTTGTACAGATCGGGATCGTCGAGGCCCAGCAATACGTCACTGTTTCTCAGCACGCTTTGCAACGGGCGACTGTCCTGGGTGTTGTCCCAACGCTGGCTGACGATTTGCAGATTCAGCGGCGCTGCGGCCTGATGCAGCTCCTTGAGCAGGAATTCGCTGTGTTGGTCGAACAGCACGCCGACCCGCCGCACCTGCGGCAGAATCCGCCGAATCAGTTGCAATTGCCGCCCCAGCGGCGGGTCGCTCCACAGCAGACTCAAGTGCGGCGGTTGTGCGCCACCCAGGCGTTGCCGCGCTTGCAGTCGGCTGATGCGCAACACCAGCGTCGCCGGGCCCTGGGGCTCCTGCAGACGCCAGTCGAGGCTGGGCAGGTCGAGCAGAATCATCCGCAGATTGGCCGGCAACTTGCCCGGCGCCGGCAGGCTGGTCAGTGGCTGGAACCGCACGTTGTCAGTGGGACGCAGCTCGCTCAGGGCCTGGACGAAGGCTTGCACCCCGGGGCTTTCTTCGGCACCGGTCAACAGAATATCGGCAGCTTGCACCGCCACGCCGTGCAGCCACGCGGTCAAAAACAGACAGACACCCGCCAGCCAGTGGCCAAGGGTTGGCGTCTTGTTTGCCGTGGCGTAGCGCACCCTAGAACTCCAGCTCGGCGCTGAAGTACAGCACCCGGCGTTCGTCGTAATTGTTGTCGACGAAAGTGGTCGGCTGGTTGTCGAGCCGCTGCTGCAGCACGCCGGCCAGTTGCAGTTGCGCCTTGCACAGCGGGATGCGTTTGGCGATGCGCGTGTCGACGCGCTCGAAGCGGTAGCCGTTGAGCGCGTTGTCGCCGTAATAGAACAGGGCGCTGTTCCAGCCGTGGCCCCAATCACGCAGCCAGCCGGCAGAACCGCTGTTACGCGAGGTGAATTGCTGATCCAGCGGATTGCTCGCTTCGGCGTCGACGAAAGCGTAAGTGAGGCGCAGGCGATCGATCATGCTCAGGCGCCAGTCGAGCTGGGTTTCGGTGCCGCGAAAGCGTGAGCTGTTGGCGTTGCTGGCGATGTACTGATTGTTGCGCAGCGGCTCGCTGATCATCCCGGTGATTTCGTCGTAGAACAGCTTCACGTCCACGGCCAGCCCCAGCTCGGCGAAATAGCCGTTGTAGCCCAGTTCGCGCGAGCGCATGTGCTCCTGATCGAGATCGCCGGGCCCGCGGGTCTTGACGAAGTAACGCGCCGAAGATTGGCCATAGGCGGACGGCCGCAGGTTACTTACCTGATAGCTCCAGTTGACGTTGTTCTCGAACATGTCCGGCGAGCGGATCGCTTCCGAGTACACCGCGCGCAGGCCATGGCGCGGATTGATCAGATAGTTGACGGCGAAGCGGGGCGTCAGCGAGCTGCCGATCAATTGGGTGTTTTCGAACATGGCGCCACCCTGCAACAGCCAGTGTTCACTGGCGCGCCATTCCAGTTGGCCGAACGCGCGCCAGGTGGTGTCATCCAGCGTGCCGTTGAAGTAGGTCTCGGAATCGGCCCGGTCGTAACGATAGTTCATGCCGCTGACCAGTCGCAGGCTGTCGGACAGACTGAGGGTGTCCTGCAATTCGAGATCGTAGCGTGATTCGCGGGCGCTTTGATCGATGTCGCCACACAGGGTCTGGCTGGCACCGTTGCGCCACTGATCCAGCACCTGATTGGCCAGGGCCATTTCCTGCGGGGTACCCGGCGCGGCGCCAGGGCCGGTGAAGCGGGTGATATTGCGTGCCAGGCGTTCGGTGTAGTTCGGGTTGAGCTGCCACAGCTGGGTCAGTTGCGGGCTGAACGACACTTCGGCATCGCAGGCGCGCCACACTTGCTGGCGATCCCAGTGCTGGGCCGAACCCTGTATATAAAGGCTGTGTTCGGGATTGATGTCGAGATTCCAGCGCACCGAGCCGGCGTAATCCTTGGCGATCACGTCGGAATTGTTCCCGGCAGCGGTAATCCCCGAGAACACCGGGCGGTAGGTGTAAGGCCGCTGGTTGCTGCCGTCCTTCGCGTTGATCTGCCAGTCGAGGCTCTGGTTGTCGCTCAAGGTCTGGCTGACCGCGAGGCTGAAGCGGTTCAAGCGGCGGCTGTCGCGATAATCAGCGCCGGTGCGGTCGCTGTCGAAGCCATCGTCTTCCTGGCCGGACAGCGACAGACGCAGGTCGCCGCCGTTCCAGCCGGTGCCCTGGCTTGCGTAGAAATCGTTGATGCCGCGCTGGCCACGGGTGTACTTCAGGCGCGTGCCGTGGCTGTCTGCCGGGTTGCGGGTGATGATGTTGACCACCGCCATCAGCGCGTTGGCGCCGTAGCTGACGGTGTTCGGCCCACGGAAAACCTCGATCCGCTCGATGTCTTCCATGGCCACTGGAATATCACTCCAGTCCACCGTGGCCAGGCCTGCGCGGTACACCGAACGGCCATCGATCAGCACCTGCATGCGCCGCGCTTCGCTGGCGTTGGTCCCGTGATAGTTGACCGCCGCCTGATTGCCGCTGATGTTGCCGACCATCATCCCCGGCACCAGCCGCAGCAGCTCGCTGATGTCCCGCGCGCCGCTGGCGTTAATCAGCTCACTGTCGAGCACGGTCATGCTCCCCGGCACTTCCGCCGGTGTCTGTTTCAGGCGCGTGGCCGTCAGCACCTGCGGCAGCATTTCACTGTCGACAAACAGGTCATCCGCCTGCAACACCGGGCTGAACAGCAGCGCCAGCAGCAGCGACGAACGCGAGGGGGGAGAGCCAAAAGACACGACACAGCCTTGATCGCAGAGAATTGGCGCGCATGTTAACCGAGGACAGTGACTTTTCCAGTCACGATGCTGGCATTTTCCTCGGTTTTATTGGTCTTCTTCTTACAAGTGTCGGTAATTGATGCAGGGGCTGGCCGCGCTCCGGTCGCCCCGTATAATGCCGCCATCGCCACTGGTATGGATTAACGGATTGCATATGACTGAACAGCGCCCGATTGCGGTCCTGGGAGGCGGAAGTTTTGGTACCGCCGTGGCCAATCTTTTGGCCGAGAACGGCCATCAAGTCCGGCAGTGGATGCGTGACCCCGAGCAGGCCGAGGCCATCCGGGTCAACCGCGAGAACCCGCGTTACCTCAAAGGCATCAAGATTCTGCCGGGAGTGACTGCGGTCACTGATCTGCAGGCCACCCTCGACGCTTGCGAGCTGTGCTTCGTCGCGCTGCCGTCGAGCGCGCTGCGCACGGTGCTGGCCGCCCACGCCGAGCGACTGAGCGGCAAGATGCTGGTCAGCCTGACCAAGGGCATCGAAGCTCACACCTTCAAACTGATGAGCCAGATCCTCGAAGAAATCGCCCCGCAGGCGCGTATTGGCGTGCTGTCCGGGCCGAACCTGGCGCGGGAGATCGCCGAGCACGCGCTGACCGCCACCGTGGTCGCCAGCGAAGACGAGGAATTGTGCAAACAGGTGCAGGCTGCACTGCATGGTCGCACCTTCCGCGTATATGCCAGTGCTGACCGTTTTGGCGTCGAGCTGGGCGGGGCGTTGAAAAACGTTTACGCGATCATCGCCGGCATGGCGGTGGCGCTGGAGATGGGCGAGAACACCAAGAGCATGCTGATCACTCGCGCCCTGGCCGAGATGACCCGGTTCGCGGTGAACCAGGGTGCCAACCCGATGACCTTCCTCGGTCTGGCCGGGGTCGGTGATTTGATCGTCACCTGCTCGTCGCCGAAGAGCCGCAACTATCAGGTCGGGTTTGCCCTCGGTCAGGGCTTGAGCCTCGATGAAGCAGTGTCGCGCCTGGGCGAAGTCGCCGAAGGTGTGAACACCCTGAAGGTGCTCAAGGCCAAGTCCCAGGAGGTTGGCGTGTACATGCCGCTGGTCGCCGGGCTGCATGCGATTCTGTTTGAAGGACGCACGCTGGAGCAGGTGATCGGTCTACTGATGCGTGCCGAGCCGAAAACCGACGTCGACTTTATTTCCACCAGCGGTTTCAACTGATTCAACAGGAAGCGAGCCATGAACGATCCGAAAACCGAAGCCAAGTACGAATCCATCCTCCTGCGGGTGCTGTGGATGATCGTCTACGTGCTGGTCTGGCAAGTGGCGCAGTTCATCCTCGGCGCGGTGGTGCTGGTGCAACTGATCTATCGTTTGATTTACGGCGCGCCGAGCGCCAGCCTGATGAATTTCGGCGACAGCCTGAGCCAGTTCCTCGCGCAGATCGGCCGTTTCGGCAGCTTTCACAGCGATCAGAAACCCTGGCCGTTTGCCGACTGGCCAACCCCGCGTGCCCCGGAAGGCGAAGCACCGCACGCCGTGCCGCCAGCGCCGCATCCGGCCCGCGATGAGGAACCCAAGCTATGAAACTCTGGGTGTTGCGTCACGGTGAGGCGGTGCCTTATGGCTCGTGCCCCGATTCCGAGCGGGCGTTGACCGAGCAGGGTCGCAAAGAGGCCTTGAACAGTGCAGCCCGATTGATCGGTCAGCCACTGACGGCGATCTACGCCAGCCCTTATCTGCGTGCGCAACAGACCGCGCAGATTGTCCGCGAGGCGCTGGGGTTCGAGCCGGAGATTCGTACCGTCGAATGGCTGACCCCGGAGACCGATCCGGACAAGGTCACCGATCAACTGGTGTCGGTGAGCAATGTGCTGCTGGTCAGTCACAATCCGCTGGTGGGCAACCTGCTGAGCTATCTGCAGCACGGCGCCGGATATCCGCCGGAGAAGGTCGGCACCGCTGGCCTTGCCGAGCTGGAAAGCCCTGAATTGCTGATTGGCTCGATGACCCTTAACAGCCTGAAGCATCCTTAAAAGCAAAAGATCGCAGCCTGCGGCAGCTCCTACATTGATCCGTGTAGAAGATGCCGCAGGCTGCGATCTTTTGATCTTGTTTCTTTTGGTAAAAAATCCAACCAAGCACTTGCTTGGTTGACTACGCTTGCTCCAGACCCAAAAAACAGGAGCGAGTCGCATGTCTGCCGCCTTCCGTTTGCCGCTGGACGTGTTCTACGAGCGCGAGGCCCGGCACCCGCGCCAGCGTTTTCTGGTGCAGCCCATCGGTGGCGGGCAGGTCGAGACCCTGACCTGGGCCGATGTCGGTCATCAAGCGCGTTGCGCCGCGCACTGGCTGCGCGCCCGGGAATTACCGCAAGGCAGCCATATCGCGCTGATCTCGAAAAACTGCGCGCACTGGATCATCGCCGATCTGGCGATCTGGATGGCCGGGCACGTCTCGGTGCCGCTGTATCCCAACCTCACCGCCGACTCAGTGAATCAGGTGCTCACGCATTCGGAAAGTGTGCTGGCGTTCATCGGCAAGCTCGATGATTGGCCGGGCATGTCCGTCGGTGTGCCGGCGGATTTGCCGACCATCAGCCTGCCGCTGCACCCGCCCGGTGAGTTCGATTTCAGTTGGGATGACCTGCAAAAAAGCTCGCCGATCCAGGACGATCCGCGTCCTGCGGCGGAGCAACTGGCAACCATCATCTACACCTCCGGCACCACCGGGTTGCCCAAAGGCGTGATGCACAGTTTTGCCAATCTGGGGTTCGCCACGACTCGCGGCACGCAACTGTTCGGGCTTAACGAGCAAGACCGGCTGCTGTCGTACCTGCCGCTGTGTCATGTCGCCGAACGGATGTTCGTCGAGCTTGCGTCGATCTACACCGGGCAAACGGTGTTCTTTGCCGAAAGCCTCGACACCTTCATCACCGATCTGCAGCGGGCGCGGCCGACCGCGATGTTCGGCGTGCCGCGGATCTGGACCAAATTCCAGATGGGCGTGTACGGCAAGATCCCGGCCAAGCGCCTGGATTTCCTCCTTGGCCTGCCGTTCCTTGGCAAGCGGGTCGGGCACAAGGTGCTGGCCGGCCTGGGCCTTGATGCCTTGCGCGTGGCGCTGTCCGGTGCGGCACCGGTGCCGCAGACCTTGCTCAGTTGGTATCAGAAGCTCGGCCTCGATGTGCTGGAGGTCTATGGCATGACCGAGAGTTGCGGCTACTCGCACATCTGTCTGCCGGGTCAGTACAAACAGGGCTGGATCGGCAAACCGTGCCCGGAGGTCGAGGTGCGGATCGACGAGTCCGGCGAGGTGCAGGTGCGCAGTCAGGCGAACATGCTCGGCTATTTCAAGGAGCCGCAGAAAACCGCCGAGACCCTCACCGAGGACGGTTTTCTGCGTACCGGCGACAAGGGCGAGCAGGATGCCGAGGGGCGCTTGCGCCTGACCGGCCGGCTCAAGGAAATCTTCAAGACCAGTAAAGGCAAATACGTCGCCCCGGCGCCGATTGAAAACCGGCTGGCGGTGCACTCGCGGATCGAACAGGTCTGTGTTGTCGGCGATGGCCTGAGTGCGCCGCTGGGCTTGTGCGTACTGTCGACGGTCAATCAGGAAGAAGGGCGGGCCAGCCTGCATTCGAGCCTGGAAAAACTGCTGGAAGAGGTCAACGCCGTGCTCGATAAACACGAGCGCCTGCGGCGGCTGGTGGTGGTCAAGGACAGCTGGGCGGTGGAAAACGGTTTTCTCACGCCGACCTTGAAGATCAAGCGCAATGTCATTGAAGACACCTACGGCGCGCGGTTTGAAGAATGGAGCGCGCGCAGCGAGGCGGTGCTGTGGCAGGATTGAGTGACCACCAAAACAACAAAGGAAGCCTGCGATGAGCTTGTGGCGCACCACTCCGAACATCGAGCAGTTGAACGCAATCCAGAAAAACACCATCGGCGAAGTACTGGATATCCGTTTCGAGTCCTTCGACGAGGAATCGCTGACGGCGAGCATGGTCATCGACCACCGCACCCACCAGCCTTACGGTCTGCTGCACGGCGGCGCCTCGGTGGTGCTGGCGGAAACCGTCGGTTCGATGGCCAGTTATCTGTGCATCGATGTCAGCAAGTTCTACTGCGTGGGGCTGGAGATCAATGCCAACCATTTGCGCGGTTTGCGCAGCGGGCGGGTGACCGCGGTGGCCAAACCGATTCACATCGGCCGCACCACGCATGTCTGGGATATCCGCCTGACCAGTGACGAGGGCAAGGCCAGTTGTGTGTCGCGTTTGACCATGGCGGTGGTGCCATTGGGCGAGCAGCCACCGCTGCGGTGATGATATATAAGATCAAAAGATCGCAGGCTGCGCCAGCTCCTACATGGGATCGTATTTCAATGCAGGAGCTGGCGCAGGTTCGGGCCGCGATCGGACGATCTTTTGCTTTTCACGACATCTCCACCACCCTTTCTGGCAGTTATGGTCATTGCTGCCGATCCTGGTCTTACGGACAATCAACATCACGTTTCCCGTTCATGGATAAGCCCGCATGTCGCAACCGATCTTTTTCGCCCACGCCAACGGGTTTCCCTCGGGCACCTATGGCAAGTTGTTCGCGGCGCTGGCGCCCGAGTACCGGGTTGCGCATCTGGAGCAGCATGCCCATGACCCGCGTTTCCCGGCGGACGACAACTGGTACAACCTGGTCGACGAACTGATCCACCATCTGCAGCAGCAGGATCAACCGGTGTGGGGCGTCGGCCATTCGTTTGGCGGCGTGTTGCACCTGCATGCGGCGTTGCGCTGCCCTGAGCTGTATCGCGGCGTGGTGATGCTCGACTCGCCGGTGCTGACGCGTACAGACCAGTGGGTGATCCGCGCGGCCAAACGCTTCGGCTTCATCGACAAACTTACCCCGGCCGGGCGTACTTTGGGGCGGCGCGAAGAGTTCGCCGATCTCGACACGGCGCGCAGCTACTTTGCCGGCAAGAGCCTGTTTCGCGGTTTCGATCCGGAATGCTTCGATGCCTATCTGCAACACGGATTGCATACGGTCGGCGGCAAGCTGCGTCTGCGCTTCGACCCGGCCACTGAAATCAGCATCTATCGCGGCGTGCCGCACACCAGTCCCGGTCGCACGCGCCAATTGCAGGTGCCGCTGGCGGTGGTGCGTGGTCACAAGAGCCGCGTGGTCATGCGTCATCACAGCCGATTCGTCGGGCGCCTGCCGCAGGGTGAAGCATTGAGCATGCCCGGCGGGCACATGTTTCCGCTCGAACGTCCGCAGGACACGGCGCGCCTGCTCAAAGAGCTGTTTACGCGCTGGGAGCGCCGCCAACAGAAGGATTGCGCATGAGCCCGACCTTCGAAGAAGTGCGCCTGAGCCTGCCGCATATCGAACTGGCCGCGCACTTGTTCGGCCCGGAGGACGGTCTGCCGGTGATTGCCCTGCATGGCTGGCTCGACAACGCTAACAGCTTTGCGCGGTTGGCGCCCAAGCTCAAAGGCCTGCGCATCATCGCCCTGGACATGGCCGGGCACGGGCATTCCGGGCATCGACCCAACGGCGCCGGTTATGCGCTGTGGGACTACGCGCACGATGTGTTGCAGGTCGCCGAGCAACTGGGCTGGAAACGCTTCGGTCTGCTCGGGCATTCGATGGGCGCGATCGTTTCGCTGGTGCTGGCCGGTTCGTTGCCGGAGCGCATCAGCCACCTGGCGTTGATCGACGGGGTAATTCCTCCTACGGACAAAGGCGAAAATGCCGCCGAGCGCATGGGCATGGCCCTGCAAGCGCAGCTGGATCTGCGCGAGAAGCGCAAGCCGGTCTACAACACCCTCGATCGTGCCATCGAAGCGCGGATGAAGGGGCTAGTGGCGGTCAGTCGCGAAGCCGCGGAACTGCTGGCGCAACGTGGTTTGATGCCGGTGCCCGGCGGTTATACCTGGCGCACCGACAATCGCCTGACCCTGCCATCACCGCTGCGCCTGACCCAGGAGCAGGCGATGGCCTTCGTCCAGCGCATTACCTGTCCGGCGCGACTGGTGGTGGCCGCCGACGGCATGCTGGCCAAACATCCGGAGTTGCTGGAGCGTCTACCCTTTAGCCAGGAACAGCTGGCGGGCGGGCATCATCTGCACCTGAACGAGGAGTCCGGTGCCGACCTTGTCGCAGACTGTTTCAATCGCTTCTTCGCCATTCCTTGACTTGCACCGGGCAACTGTCGAGGCTGGGCGGGTTGAAATGGGAGACAAACACGATGGATTTCTATACCGCTGCGCCCCCGACCCGCCAAGCCATGCCGATCCGATGAGCCTGACTATGCGGTCACTCAGTCTGTTGGCGCTGTGCTGTTTCAGTTCCGTTTCGTTCGCCGCCGACGTGCCCGGCAGCCAGGATCTGCAGATCGTGCCGCGTCTGGCCGATGCACAGATCGTCGACTATCGCCCTCCCGTGGAGCTTGAGCGGATCTATCCGCTGGGCTCCATCCGCAAGATCAGCGGCCAGTTGCGCTTTGACGGCCAGGTCACGGCGCGCGGCCAGACCACTTCGGTCACCTACGAGTTGCCCCCGGAACATTCCGCCACTGAAGCCTTCACCGCCGCCCGTGAAGCCCTGCAAAAGCAGGGCGCCGAGTTGCTGTTCTGGTGCCAGGCCCGCGATTGTGGCGAAAGCAGCCTGTGGGCCAATGAAGTGTTCGGCAACTCCAAACTGTACGGTGCCGACGAGCAACAGGCCTATCTGCTGTTGCGTCTGGCCGCACCAAAGGACAACACCCTGGTGGCGCTCTACAGCATCACCCGCGGCAATCGCAAAGCCTACCTGCATGTCGAACAGTTCGAAGCGGGCGCGCCGCTGGGCGAGTTGTTGCCGACCTCGGCCACGCTGTTGCGACAGCTCAAAAACACCGGTGAACTGGACTTTCCCAAGCTGACCGGGGATCCGGATGACACCTGGCTACGACTGATTTCCCGTGGCTTGAACCTCGACACCACCCAGCGCGTGACGATTGCCGGACCCAAGGCCGAGGCCTGGCGTCAGGCGCTGATCGGTCAGGGGGTGCGGGCGGCTCGGATGGAGGCGGGGAGCGCCGACGGCTCTGGCCTGCGCATCGATCTGTTGCGATAAGCTGCACCGGGCGTGCACGCGTGGCGTGTTCGCCTACTCTTTGACCGACTGACTTCTTCGAGACTTTACATGCTCAATAACGATCGGCTGTTGGTGCAAATCCTCCTGCTGGTGCTGTTCGGTGCCAGCCTGTGGGTAATGGCGCCGTTCTGGTCGGCGCTGTTCTGGGGCGCGGTGCTGGCGTTCGCCAGTTGGCCGCTGATGCGGCTGCTGACCCGCTGGCTCAATGGCCGCGAATCACTCGCCGCAGCTATTCTGACCCTGGGCTGGATGTTGCTGGTGGCGGCGCCGCTGGTGTGGTTGGGGTTCAACCTGGCCGATCACGTGCGCGATGCCACGGCGTTCATCAAGGATGTGCAGGTCGATGGTCTGCCGGAGGCGCCGGTCTGGCTCGGCAGCGTGCCGTTGGTGGGCGAGCGGCTGGTGGGTATCTGGAACAGCATTGATCAGCAGGGCGCAGCGCTGATGGTGTCGATCAAGCCGTATCTGGGGCAGGTGGGTAACTGGCTGTTGGCACGCAGTGCGCAGATCGGCGGCGGGATTCTCGAGCTGACCCTGAGCATTGTCTTCGTGTTCTTTTTCTATCGCGACGGGCCGCGCTTGGCGGCGTTTGTGCACGGTCTGCTGCAGCGCCTGATCGGCGAGCGTGCCGGGTATTACATCGAGCTGGTGGCCGGCACCGTGCAGCGAGTGGTCAACGGGGTGATCGGTACGGCGGCGGCGCAGGCGGTTCTGGCGTTGATCGGCTTTCTGATTGCCGGGGTCCCGGGGGCGTTGGTGCTGGGGATCGTGACCTTTCTGTTGAGCCTGATTCCGATGGGGCCACCGTTGGTATGGATTCCGGCCACGGCTTGGCTGGCCTGGAAGGGTGAGTACGGGATGGCGGTGTTTCTCGGGATCTGGGGGACGTTCATCATCAGCGGCGTGGATAACGTGTTGAAGCCCTATCTGATCAGCCGCGGCGGGAATCTGCCGTTGGTGATTGTATTGCTTGGGGTGTTTGGCGGGTTGATCGCTTTTGGGTTTATCGGGTTGTTTATCGGGCCTACGTTGTTGGCGGTGGCTTATAGTTTGTTGACGGATTGGAGCAAGAGTCAGGCTCGGGTTTAGGCGCCCTGGCTTTTTTGGGGTTGTGGGCATATCCGTTTTTTTGGGGGTTGCGGCTGGCGGTTTCGCCCTTACGGCGAGTCACTTTTTACAAACGCCTAAAAAGTAACCCAAAACGCTTGCTCCTACGTTCGGTCCGCTCGCTGGGGCTCGGGGTCCCTTCGCTCCGGGATTGATCCGGGCGCAGCGCCTACGGTTTGCTTCGCTGCACCTCCTCTCGCTTGTTTGGCTTCGCCAAACGGTCGCTGCGCTCCCACCCCCGGATCAATCCCTCCACTCAGCCTGCCGAAGGGGCCGGCACGGCAAGATCAAGAGCAGCAGCCGAGCTAACGCTCATCCCGTGTAGGAGCTGCCGAAGGCTGCGATCTTTTGATCTTGATCTTGATCTTGATCTTGATCTTGATCTTGATCCTGATCTTGTGGGAGCTGGCCTGCCAGCGAAGACGACCTGCGAGCCGACCAATCTCCAACAGACCAACCCCACTGTGGGAGCTGGCTTGCCAGCGATGGCGGCCTGCGAGCCAACCATTCTCTAACTGCCTGCATTCATATGACCGTTCCCACACCAATCCATGGAAACGATTACCCCATCACCTCAAGTCGCCACATTCAGGTATTTGCCCACCGGCGCAGCATTGTCCAGCGAATACTGCTTGCTCAAGTTGGCAATCATCCGGTTCAGCGCTTCGCGGGTGGTCTGGGTACCGGTGGTCTGATCTTCGGGCGGGCGTTCCCGACCTGCCTGTAGCGCCGCTTTCAGTTCGTCGCTGCTCACGCCACCGTTACTGTCGCTGTCGAGAACCTTGAGCAATGCAGCGCTGGTATCAGTGCTACTCGTCGAGGTGCTGTCGCTGCTTTGCAACGCGCTGCTCAGTTCGGTCTCGCTGATGCTGCCGTCGCCATCGGCATCCAGTTGGCTGAACAGTTCGTCGCTGGAGGCCTGTTGCGGCGGGGGAGGCGGTGGCGGGGTGAGGCTGGCGGTGAGTTCGTCCTGACTGACGGTGCCGTCCTTGTTCTTGTCCAGGGCCGAGAAGATTTGGTTGCTGTCGGCGCTGCTGCCGGCGCTGGTCAGGCCGTTGCTCAGTTCGTCGCTGCTGATGGCGCCATCACCATCGGCGTCGAGGGCGCTGATCAGGGCGTCGGCCAGATCGGTGTTGGGGGCTTGATCCTGCGGTGGCGGTGGGGGCGCCATGGCGGTCATTTCTTCGATGCTGAGGCTGCCGCTGGCGTCGCTGTCCAGATCACCGAATTGTTTGCTCAGGTTGACCAGCAGGCCATCGTCGGACTTCTGCGACAGCGCACTTTTCAGTTCGTCCTGATCCACCGCGCCGTCGCCGTTGCTGTCGAGTTTGGCGAACAGTTGCTTTTGCAGTTGCTGGCTGCGGGCGTTCTGGGTGGTGCTGCTGGTGCTGGTATAGCTCGTGTAGTTGCTGACGCTACTGATCATGGGCTCACTCCTTGGACTGTAAAACCGGTGGGTGTACCGGCTTGTGCAGACTCAAGGGGCAAGTTGTCCTGGGTATTTGGGTTTTGTACCGGGTGGTACACAGATGCCCCGATCCCCCTGTAGCAGCTGCCGAAGGCTGCGATCTTTTGCCGTTGCCCTATCCAGCACCCAGCAGAATCAAATGATCGCAGCCTCGTTGCACTCGACAGCTCCTGCAAATGGCTTTGATGTGTCTCAGGTGCGCGGCAGGCGGATGATCGCGGTCAGGCCGCCGCCGGGAGTTTCTTCCAGGTTCAATTGCCCACCCAGCCGCTGCGCGGCTTCGCGAGCGATGGTCATGCCCAGGCCGACGCCGCCGGAATTGCGGTTGCGTGAGCCTTCCAGGCGATAGAACGGTTCGAACACCGCCTCGCGTTTGTCTTCGGCAATGCCCGGGCCGTGGTCGATCACGCGGATCAACAGTTGCTCGCGTTGATCCTGCAGTTCGATGCGCGCCTGTCCGGCGTAGCGCAGGGCGTTGTCCATCAGGTTGTTGATGCACGAGCGCAGCGCCATCGGCTGCACTTGCAGCGGTGCGCAATGGCCGCTGACGTCAACGTCGGCGCCCTGATCCTGAGCGTTTTCGCACAGCGATTCGACCAGCGCCTGCACGTCCATCAACTGCAGGGCTTCGCTGGTGCGCTGTTCGTGCAGGTAGGTGAGGGTGGCGTCGAGCATGCCGATCATGTCGTTAAGGTCCTGGCGCATCTGACCTTGCAGTTTTTCGTCGTCGATCTGTTCCAGGCGCAGCTTCAACCGCGACAGCGGCGTGCGCAGGTCGTGGGAGACGGCGCCGAGCATGCGTGCCCGTTGCTGCACCTGTTCGCGGATGCGTTGTTGCATCAGGTTGAAGGTGTGCGCCGCTTGTCGGGCCTCACGCGGGCCGGATTCGTCCAGCGGCGGGCTTTCGAGGTTTTCACTGAGGCGTTCGGCGGCGTCGCTCAGGCGCTGGATCGGCCGGCTGAGCAGTTTGGCGCCGTACCACGCAGCAATCATCAGCGAGATGAACTGGAAGGTCAGCGGCACCAACGGCCCGCCGAACCAGGGGCGCGGCGGGCGATGGGCGAAACGCGGATCCGGCGGTGGCCGCTGGCCGTCGCCGCCCTCGCTAAACTCCGGGGGAGGCGGCGGTGGGGGCGGGCCGTAGTGGTGAAACCAGGCAAAGGCCAGCAAGTGCGCCAGGACGATCGCCACGAACAGCATGCCAAACAGGCGGCCGAACAGCGTGTCGAAGCGCGCTCGCATCAGCCGATGTCTCGCGCGTCGAACAGGTAACCTTCACCGCGCACGGTTTTGATCAACTGTGGGGCTTTCGGGTCGTCGCCGAGTTTTTGCCGCAGGCGCGACACCAGCAAATCGATGCTGCGGTCGAAAGCTTCGATCGACCGGCCACGGGCGGCATCCAGCAGTTGTTCGCGGCTGAGTACCCGGCGCGGACGTTCGATAAAGACCCAGAGCAAGCGGAATTCGGCGTTGGACAGCGGCACTACCAGGCCATCGTCGGCGATCAGCTGGCGCAGCACACTGTTCAGGCGCCAGTTGTCGAAGCGGATGTTGGCGCGCTGTTCCGTGCGGTCATCGCGCACACGGCGCAGGATGGTCTGGATCCGCGCCACCAGTTCCCGGGGTTCGAACGGTTTGGCCATGTAGTCGTCGGCGCCCAGTTCCAGGCCGATGATGCGGTCGGTGGGTTCGCAGCGGGCGGTGAGCATCAGGATCGGGATGTCCGATTCGGCGCGCAGCCAGCGGCACAGCGACAGGCCGTCTTCGCCGGGCAGCATCAAGTCGAGCACCACCACGTCGAAATGCTCGGCCTGCATCGCCTGACGCATGGCTGCGCCGTCGGTGACGCCGCTGGCGTGGATGTTGAAGCGCGCGAGGTAGTCGATCATCAGCTCGCGGATCGGCACATCGTCATCGACGATCAGCGCGCGGATGCTCCAGCGCTTGTCGTCTTTATGCTCATCAGTCACGGTGGTCTGGGTGTTGTGCATGGGGCTGTTCATCTGCCAGTAGGCCGCCAACCACAAAGATGGGCTGCGAGGTGGTGGTTTCAGCATAGGCGTCCTGCCGTGAGGCGGGAAGTGCTGATGTAAGGACGTGTTGCGGCTGGCGAGGCTAGCGCGGGCGCTTGTTGGCGGCGTGTCGGTTGTGTATCGGGTTCGACACAATAGCCGCGAGCGCTATGCTGATCACGTTTGCGGCGACGATTTACCGATCATCGGGTGCCGCGCTGGCGCCGCTTCCGCTACAATGCGCGCCGATTTCGACTTGCCTGAGAGCCCATCCATGTCCGCCTGCCAGACTCCTATCATCGTCGCCCTGGATTTCCCCACCCGTGACGCCGCACTGAAGCTGGCCGACCAGTTGGACCCGAAACTGTGCCGGGTCAAAGTGGGCAAGGAACTGTTCACCAGTTGCGCCGCGGAAATCGTCGGCACCTTGCGTGACAAAGGCTTCGAGGTGTTCCTCGACCTGAAATTCCACGACATTCCCAACACCACCGCGATGGCGGTGAAAGCCGCTGCCGAGATGGGCGTGTGGATGGTCAACGTGCATTGCTCCGGTGGTCTGCGCATGATGGCGGCCTGCCGTGAAGAGCTTTCCAAGCGCAGCGGCCCGCAACCGTTGCTGATTGGCGTGACCGTGCTGACCAGCATGGAGCGCGAGGATCTGGCCGGTATCGGTCTGGATATCGAGCCGCAGGAGCAGGTGCTGCGTCTGGCTGCGCTGGCTGAGAAGGCCGGGATGGACGGTCTGGTGTGCTCGGCGCTGGAAGCCACCGCACTGAAGTCGGCGCACCCGTCGCTGCAACTGGTGACCCCGGGGATTCGTCCGGCAGGCAGTGCGCAAGATGACCAGCGCCGTATCCTGACCCCGCGTCAGGCACTGGATGCCGGTTCCGATTACCTGGTGATTGGTCGTCCAATCAGCCAGGCGGCAGATCCTGCCAAGGCACTGGCGTCGGTCGTGGCCGAACTGGCCTAAAAAGATCGCAGCCTTCGGCAGCTCCTACAGGGGTTATGTGAACACCTGTAGGAGTTGGCGCAGCCTGCGATCTTTTGATCTTGCTTCAGACCTTCAGCACCAACTTGCCGAAATTCTCCCCGCTGAACAATTTCATCAGCGTCTCCGGAAAGGTCTGCAGACCTTCGACGATGTCTTCCTTGCTCTTGAGCTGCCCCTTGGCCATCCAGCCGGCCATTTCCTGCGCTGCACTGGCGTACTGCTCGGCGTAGTCCATCACCACAAAACCTTCCATGCGCGCACGATTGACCAACAGTGACAGGTAGTTGGCCGGGCCTTTGACCGCGTCCTTGTTGTTGTACTGGCTGATGGCGCCGCAGATCACCACCCGGGCTTTCGGTGCCAGACGGCTGAGCACGGCGTCGAGGATCTCGCCGCCGACGTTATCGAAATACACATCAACGCCTTTCGGGCACTCACGCTTGAGCCCGGCCAGCACGTCTTCGTGCTTGTAATCGATGGCACCGTCGAAGCCCAGTTCATCGATCAGGTATTTGCACTTGTCGGCACCACCGGCGATGCCCACCACCCGGCAGCCTTTGATTTTGGCGATCTGCCCGGCAATGCTGCCCACCGCCCCGGCAGCTCCGGACAACACCACCGTGTCGCCAGCCTTCGGGGCGCCGACGTCGAGCAGCGCGAAATAGGCGGTCATGCCGGTCATGCCCAGCGCGGACAGATACACTGGCAGCGGCGCCAGTTTCGGATCGACCTTGTAGAAACCTCTGGGCTCGCCAAGGAAATAATCCTGCACGCCGAGGGCACCGTTGACGTAGTCGCCGACGGCAAAGCCCGGGTTGTTCGAGGCAATGACCTGACCTACGCCCAAGGCGCGCATGACTTCACCAATCGCCACCGGCGGAATGTAGGACTTGCCCTCGTTCATCCAGCCGCGCATGGCCGGGTCGAGGGACAGGTATTGGTTTTTCACCAGGATCTGGCCTGTGCCCGGTTCGCCGACCGGGACTTCCTGATAAGTGAAGGTTTCACGGGTCGCAGCCCCCACCGGGCGTTTGGCGAGGAGGAACTGGCGATTGGTCTGGCTGGTCATGGCAGGCACTCGAACTGAATGAAGCCTAGTTGATAGACCCTCGAGGCCAATGCCGCAAGGTTGGCTGATGCGGCGAATGCGCAATGATCCAGTGCAGTGATAGTCCCACGGCAGCTTTTATCACTGCGACGGATGAAGGCATAAACAGCCTTCTGATAGTGCTGACGTGAGGCGCGCCACGGTGGCTATGCTGCGATTCTGCAAATCCCTCCTGCATCTCTCCCTTCGAGGACATAACAATGAGCATGACGTTTTCCGGCCAGGTGGTCGTAGTCACTGGAGCGGCCAACGGTATTGGCCGGGCGACCGCTCAGGCATTCGCCGCCGAAGGTCTGAAAGTGGTGGTGGCCGATCTGGATGCGGCAGGGGGCGAAGGAACCGTGGCGCTGATTCGTACAGCCGGTGGCGAAGCGACCTTCGTACGCTGCAACGTTACCGTCGAAAGCGAAGTGAAGAATCTGATGGACGAGGTGATCAATACTTACGGTCGCCTGGACTACGCCTTCAACAATGCCGGGATCGAAATCGAGCAAGGCAAGCTGGCTGACGGCTCGATGGACGAGTTCGACGCGATCATGGGCGTCAATGTCAAAGGCGTGTGGTTGTGCATGAAATATCAGTTGCCGCTGTTGCTCGCTCAGGGCGGCGGGGCGATCGTCAACACCGCGTCGGTGGCGGGCCTTGGCGCGGCGCCGAAGATGAGCATTTATGCAGCGTCGAAGCACGCGGTGATCGGCCTGACCAAATCGGCGGCGATCGAATATGCGAAGAAGAAAATCCGCGTCAACGCCGTGTGCCCGGCGGTGATCGACACCGACATGTTCCGCCGCGCCTACGAGGCCGACCCGAAGAAAGGCGAATTCGCCAACGCGATGCACCCGGTGGGCCGCATCGGCAAAGTCGAGGAAATTGCCAGCGCCGTGCTGTATCTGTGCAGTGATGGCGCGGCATTCACCACCGGCCATTCCCTGGCTGTGGACGGTGGCGTCACCGCCTTCTGATGGGTTGCCGCAAGACTTGAGAAAACCCGCCTTGCTGCGGGTTTTCTTGTTGTTGTCCGTCAGTTCCCGGAATTCGTTAAACAATGTGTATCAAATAGTTAGAACTGTCGCTTTTGACGGCGTTGTCGCACAGCCTGTAGGCCGTGGCTGTGATTTACTGCCGCCAGCAAAACGGACAGGAGTTTGCGTGCTCATGGAATTGAGAATTGACCGACAGGCAATGGTGCCGGTCGTACAGCAGATTGTTGATGGCATGACCGAGTGGATCTCGCGAAGTGGTGTGGCGCCGAGCACGCGGCTGCCCTCTGTCAGGCAGATTGCGCGGGCCAATCTGCTCAGCCAGTCATGCGTCGCTGAGGCCTGCGAGCGGTTGGTCGCGCAAGGTCTTCTGGCTCCGCGTCAGGGCGCCGGATTCATGGTGGCCGGCGGCGGGTTGCCTGGAACTGAATGCAAGCAGACCGATAGCGCCTTGAAACTCGGAGAAGGTGGCTTGCCGCAAAGCTGGCGGGAGTCCGATGACTTGAGTTATGCGATCCGTCAGGTAGCCCGTACCGACATGGCAAGTCTGTTCAATTACAGCAGCCCGCTGGGTTTGCCGGCCCTGCGCGAACAGATCATCAAGCGTCTCAGGCTGATCAGTCTCCAGGCCCGGGATGAACAGGTGCTGACGACCTCCGGTGCCAGCCATGCACTTGATCTGCTTGTGCGCACGCTGTTCAAGACCGGGGATTGCGTGGTGGTCGAAACCCCCGGGTACACGCCACTTTTTGAGTTGTTGCGCCTGCACGGCGTGCAGATGCTGGAAGTGCGTCGCACACCGAGCGGGCCGGATCCCCAGGCACTCGAGGCGTTGTTGCGGCAGTTCAGGCCGGTGGCGATGTTCATCAACAGCCACCACCACAACCCCACCGGCTCCTGTCTGACCCTGGGCGTAGCCCAACAGATCCTGCAGTTATGCAATGCCCACGATGTGCGCGTGATCGAAGACGATGTCTACGCTGACCTGCACAATGGTAACGGCACACGCCTGGCGGCTCTCGATGAGCGAGTGATCTATGTCGGCAGTTTCTCCAAGACCCTGAGCAGCTCGCTGCGTGTCGGGTTCGTGTATGCCGAGCCGCCGCTGATTGCGCGTCTGGCGCGGGTCAAGATGATCAGCAGCATGGGCACTTCGAGTTTCAATGAGGCAGTGCTGGCCAGTCTTCTGGCCAATGGTGCGTATCGCAAAATGGTCCAGCGTCAGCGTCAGCGCCTGAATACTGATCGGATTGCCGCATTACAGGCGTTGGAAGATGCCGACTGGGAGGTTTTCGGCAAGCCGTGCGGCGGGCTGTTCATCTGGGCCCGTGCACCGCTGAGTGATCCTGCCCGCTTGCACGGGCAGGCACAGTGCAGTGGCGTGCGCCTGTGTGCTCCGGGGGCTTTCAGTCCGAGTGGGGAAGTCGGTGAGTGGCAGCGAATCAATGTCGCCTATGCCTGTGATCCACGGGCCCGGCAGTTTTTTCGCAGCACCTGCGTGAATCGACCTCGAGCGTTCTGAAAACGACGCGTGCGTAGCTTTTTGCCATTATTCCGACGCCAGAGACTTGTGCTGCTCCATGGCCGTTGCGAATCTTCGGCAACAGACTTTGGCAGGGGACTACGCGCAATGATTTCCGCCGTGCAAGGACGTTTTGCCAACCTCGGTATGGCGAAGAAGCTGGCTATCGGGTTCGTGCTGGTGCTGTTATTGACCGCGCTGGTGGCCGCCATTGGTGTCTGGTCCCTGCAGACCATCAGTCAGCGCTTCGATGGGCTGAAGCAGATGTCGTCGCTCAACAGTGCACTGCTCAAGGTGCGGCTGCTGGAGCAGGACTATGCGCTGCACAGCAACCCGAAAACCGTTGATGCCTTGCACGAAGGCGTAGACGGTTTGCTGGCCCAGGCGGCGCAACTCAAGGCGCAATCTCCGGCCAACGTGGCGGTGATGAGCGATGTCGAGCAGGCATTGGGCGCCTATCGCAAGGCTTTCGATGAGTTCGTCTCGCTGACCCAGGCCAAGGATCTGGCGCTGGAAATGGCCAGTTGGTCGGTGTCCAGCGTGGCCAACAACCTGGATGTGCTGCAAGCCGGGCTGGCCGATGACGGCGCGTATACCTTGAAGGACACCGAAGGCAAGGACGGCGCACAGTTCATCGAACAGGCCAGCCAGGTCAGCCAGGTGTCGCGGCTGATGTTGCAGGCGATGAACGAGGCGCGGGTTCGTCTGGATCAGAGCCGCAAGGGCGATGCCGACAGCGCCGGCAAGGGCAACATCGAGCAGGCCGCTCAGGCGCAGGCCCAGGCCGAGCAGTTGAAGACCACGGTCAAGGATGAGGGCTACCTGACGGTACTCAATGAAGTGTCCGGGCACATCGCCGGTTTCAACGACAAGCTCGCCGAGTACACCGGCCTGCTGGCCCAGGAAAAAACCGTCTACGAACAGTTGCACCAGCGTGCAGCGCAGGTGATGGAGCGCGTGGATCAGGCGTATGGCGCCGAGGATGGCGCGATGCAGGCGGAATTGAAGAAGAACTCGGTGTTGATCATCGGTTCTTCGGCGCTGGCATTGCTGGTCGGGCTGATTGCCGCGTGGGTCATCACCCGTTTGATTGTCACGCCGCTGCGCAGCGTGATGCGGGTCGCACAGCAGATTGCGGCGGGGGATTTGAGTGCGAGGATAGAGGTCACCCGTCGTGATGAAATCGGTCAACTGACGCTGGCGATGCAGCAGATGGGCACTGGGCTGAGCACGATCGTCAGCGGTTTGCAGGCGGGGATCGAGCAGTTGGCCAGTTCCGCACAGTCGCTGTCGGCGGTCACCGAGCAGACCAACCTTGAGGTCAACAGCCAGAAGGAAGAGACCGAGCAGGTGGCCACAGCCATGAACCAGATGACCGCCACCGTGCATGACGTGGCGCGTAACGCCGAGGAGGCGGCACTGGCTGCGCAAACGGCGGATGGCAAGGTCGAGAGCGGTCAGCAGGTGGTGCGCCAGAGCATGGCGCGGATCGAGCAACTGGCGGATTCGGCGACTTCGGCCAGTTCGAGCATCGAAAGCCTCAGTGCGCAGATCCAGAACATCGGAACGGTGCTGGATGTGATCAAGAGCGTTGCCGAGCAGACCAATCTGCTGGCGCTTAACGCCGCAATCGAGGCGGCGCGGGCCGGGGAGCAGGGCAGGGGGTTTGCAGTGGTCGCTGATGAGGTTCGTGCGTTGGCGCGGCGTACCCAGCAATCGACCGAGGAGATCGAGCGGCTGGTCAGTGCTTTGCGTTCGGCAGCGCATTCGTCGGTGCAGCAGATTCAGAGCAGTGGTGAATTGGTGAAGCTGGCGGTCAGTGATGCGCTGCAGACCGAGAGTGCGTTGGGGAGTATTGCGGCGGCGGTTTCGTTGATTCAGCAGATGAATCAGCAGATTGCGGCGGCGGCCGAGGAGCAGAGTTCGGTGGCTGAGGAGATCAATCGCAGTGTGACAAGTATTCGCGCGAGTGCGGATCAGTCTTCGATTGCGATGCGGGGGAATGCGGTTTCGAGTGTTGAGCTGGCGCGGTTGGGGGGGGAGCTCAAGGGGATGGTTGGGCATTTTCGGCTTTGACTTGGCAGCCTCTGGGCCGACCAGGTTCTTGGGGTTTGGGGTGAATATCCGTTTTTTTGGGTGTTGCGGCTGGCGGTTTCGCCCTTACGGCGAGTCACTTTTTCAGACGCCAAAAAGTAACCAAAAGGCTTGGCCCCAGCGTTCGGCCCTCGCTTAGGCTCGGGTTCCTTCGCTGCGGGATTCATCCGGGCGCATCGCCTCCGGTTTGCTTCGCTGCACCTCCTCTCGATGTGTTTGGCTGCGCCAAACGGTCGCTGCGCTCCCACCCCCGGATGAACCCCTCCACTCAGCCTGCCGACGGGGCCGGCACGGCAAGATCAAGAGCTGCAGCCGAGCTTGCGCTCATCCTGTGTAGGAGCTGCCGCAGGCTGCGATCTTTTGATCTTGATCTTGATCTTGATCTTGATCTTGTGGGAGCTGGCTTGCCAGCGATGGCGGCCTGACAGCCGACCAGTCTCCAACTGAATAAACTCATGCCCACTGTGGGAGCGGGCTTGCTCGCGAAGAGGCCTGACTGCCAACCAATCTCTAACCGAATATTCTCAATGGCAGCCAGCCACCACCCACAAAAAAGCCACCTCTCGGTGGCTTCTCTGTACCTATCAACCATCAGTCGTAAATCACTTTCTTCTTCCAGTCCGCATCGGCTTCGACTTCTTTGAGGCCTTCGGTCAACTGGTTCACTTCGCCTTCAACCGGAGCAGTCTTGTCCATGACCTGGGCATTGGCACGGGCCAGAAGTTTTTCCAGGTATTGCAGTTGTTCCGCGTACATCTGCGGGTCTTGCTGTTTGCGCAGGTATTGCACGCCGCGTTCGAAGGCGAGGCGGGCCTGGCCGGGTTGGTTTTGTTGCAGGGATTGTTGGCCGAGGTTGTTGAAGAATTCGATGTGCAGCAGGACCAGGATGTGGCGGACTTCCTTGATCCAGTGTTTGGCTTCGTTCGGTGGCAGGAAACCGTCATGGGCGGCGCGGGTGATCTGGCCGTGCAGGGCTTCGAGCAGGAAGCGGACGTCCTTGGCTTTGGCTTCGGTCAGGATCGGTGCCGGCGGGTTGTTGACCGGGATCGATTCGCCTTGGGCCACCAGTGCGCTGAGTTCGGTGATTCGGGCCTTGGTCGTGGCGCTGGTTTTTTCCAGGTTCAGCAGACGTTGGCAGACGTTCAGTTCCAGTCGGGTCAGCAGCAGCTTGAGTGCCGGGGTCATGAACTGGCCGGGAAAGGTTTCGGTCAGTTCGCCGCAGCGGCGCAGGCGGTCGTTGAGTTCGACTTTGGTGCGGGCCTTCTCCAGTTTGTTGTTTTCCACCACATGGTTCATGTAGCCAATGGCGATCAGAATTGCGATCCCGGCTACGACTAGCAGGGTGATCATGAGTGGTGTCACCGGTAAGACCTCTTTATAGGGTTCGCTTGCGAGTGTAGTGGCTGGACATTCAGGCGCCCAGCGCCGCTCGACGAGTTGATTCAGCAGCTTCTGTCTATATCGGCTGCACACTGCTTATATGAATGCTGGCGCAAGGTGCGCAGATTGCCATCATTGTGTTGCGGACTATAACGCCTTGGCGTGTGGCGGAATATAGGCGTCAATCGTCGGGCGACGGAAAAGCCCGAATGCTCCCGTAAAGCAGGTCGAAGTCATTGATTTAAATAAATTTATATTCGGGGGTTGACGACCTCTAAAACCATCCCTAGAATGCGCGCCACTTGCAGCGTAAAGCACATAGCGAAACGCGGCAGGGAGTGAATGTTGTAGTGTGTCCCCTTCGTCTAGTGGCCTAGGACACCGCCCTTTCACGGCGGTAACAGGGGTTCGAGTCCCCTAGGGGACGCCAATGCGGGAATAGCTCAGTTGGTAGAGCACGACCTTGCCAAGGTCGGGGTCGCGAGTTCGAGTCTCGTTTCCCGCTCCAATTTTAAACAGCACTGCTTTCGGGCGGGGCTGAGTGAAACCAGAACCAAGTCTTCGGATGCGGGTCTGGACACCGAAACACACACCATGTGTTCCGGGTAGCGTGTCCCCTTCGTCTAGTGGCCTAGGACACCGCCCTTTCACGGCGGTAACAGGGGTTCGAGTCCCCTAGGGGACGCCATTTGCGGGAATAGCTCAGTTGGTAGAGCACGACCTTGCCAAGGTCGGGGTCGCGAGTTCGAGTCTCGTTTCCCGCTCCAAATTCTAAAAGCGCCGCTCAGTGAGCGGCGTTTTTATTAGTGAAAGTTGTAGCCTGTCCCCTTCGTCTAGTGGCCTAGGACACCGCCCTTTCACGGCGGTAACAGGGGTTCGAGTCCCCTAGGGGACGCCATTGCGGGAATAGCTCAGTTGGTAGAGCACGACCTTGCCAAGGTCGGGGTCGCGAGTTCGAGTCTCGTTTCCCGCTCCAATTTCACAAAAACGCCGATCAGTGATGATCGGCGTTTTTGTTTGTGCAGCGTTTTGTACGCAACAAAAAAGGACCTTCGGGTCCTTTTTTGTTTTCACGTCAGGCCCGCTGAATCACGGGCCCATGCCTTATCAGAGCTTCGGTAGCTGGCCGACACGGCCCATCATCTCAGTGACGATCTGCAGGTCGAGCAGGAACTGGTCAACCGTCTTGAACTCGCCATCGGTATGCCCGGTGTATTTGACTTCAGGCCGGGCCAGGCCGAATTGCACGCCGTTCGGCAGTTCATGCACCGAGGTCGCGCCGGCAGACGTGCCGAACTCGTGCTTCATGCCGAGGTTTTCAGTGGCAACCGCCAGCAGTGCCTTGACCCATTCGCCTTCCGGATTGCGGTACATCGGTTCGGCGATCGAGTAAGTGAAGTCCACGGCAACGTGGGATTTCTTGCTCCAGGCCGCCAGTTTGTCAGCGATTTGCTTCTTCAGCACTTCTGGCGATTTACCCTTCGGCACGCGCAGGTTGACTGCCAGTTTGAAGGCTTTGTCGTCCACGCCGACGTAGGTCAGCGAGGTCGTCAGCGGACCCATGAACGAATCGGAGAAGTCCACGCCGAGTTTTTTACCCAGATAATCCAGGCCCCAGTTGGTGGACGCATAGCGTGCAGCGTCGGTGATCTGGTTGTGCTTGAGCGCCACCTTGCCGTCGAGGCTGTTGATGAAGTCGAGCATCCGCGCGACCGGGTTGACGCCGGACTCGGGTTCGGAGGAGTGCGCGGACACACCGGTGACACTCAGCTTGACGTCTTTGCCGTCAACCTTGGCCGCGACTTCGAAGTCACCACCGTGTTTTTTCGCGTATTCGCTGCCGGCTTTCTGCAGACTCGCAGCCAGTTGCTCAGGCTTGTCGGTGACGAGTGTCGCCACCGAAACCGATGGAATCTGGTTGGTTGCCAGGCCGCCGGTCATCGATATGATTTCTGCGCCGCTGCCTTCAGCCTTGCGCAGCGGGAAACTGGCCATGACCGTGCCGTAGCCTTTCTCGGCAATGACCACCGGGTAGCCACCGTCCAGCGCCATGTTGTAGTTCGGCGTCGGGTTGTGTTCGAAGTAATACGGGATCGCGTCGCCGGTGGTTTCTTCGGTGGTGTCCACCAGCAGTTTGAAGTTGCGTGCCAGCGGCAGCTTTTCTTCCTTGATCACTTTCATCGCGTACATCGCGACGACGATGCCGTTCTTGTCGTCCTCGGTGCCGCGACCGTACATGCGGTCGCCGATCAGCGTGACTTTGAACGGGTCGAGTTTGGTGCCGTCCTTCAGCACCCAGTTTTCCGGGGTGACCGGCACCACGTCGGCATGGGCGTGAATGCCCACGACTTCGTCGCCGCTGCCGTCGAGGGAGATTTCATAGACCCGGTTGTCGACGTTGCGGAACTTCAGGTTGAACGATTCGGCCAGGTTCCTGATCTTTTCGGCGATCTTGATGAACTCCGGGTTGTCGTGCTGGGCCACGCCTTCTTTCTGGAAGGTCGGGATTTCCACCAGTTCGCGCAGGGTTTCGAGGGCGGCTTTGCCGTACTTGGCGCGGGTGTAGATGCCCAGCAGGCGATTGATCTCGTTCTGCTGCTCGGCGGTCAGGGTCTTGTTGTCGAGAAAACCATTGATCGCCGGGGCGAGGTTGTCGGTCTTGCTCAGATCGCTTTTCGCGACGGCACCGAGAAACTGACGAAAATCGCTGACCGTCGTATCGCTGAAGGTCTTGAGGATCGCAGCACTTTGCTCAGGGGTGATGTTGGCCTGGGCAGGCAGGGTGAACGACGAAAGACTGGCCAGAGCCAGGCTGGCAGCGGCCAGGCGCTTGAGAGAAAAATTCATTACGGTGGGCATTCCTTTGCAGGCAGTTGAGTGGAAGTGTTTGAAAGTTGAAACAAATCTTTTCCAAACTAACACCACGAAGGTGTTGAAGGGGAGTCCCTGAAGTGGGATCCGTCGCACAGAAATTCAAAAGCGGCGCACGAACGAAAAAGGCCCGAGCAGTGTGCAACTGATCGGGCCTTGTCTTTGGGCGCAGCGTTTACATCGATAGCACCAGCCTGCCGGCGAACAAAATCAGGATCACGCCCATGCTGCGCTCGAACCAATGGCCCATGCGCATGAACAGGGTTCGCACTCGGCTGCTGGAAAAAAACAGCGCGACGATCACGAACCACAGCGCATTGACGAAGCACATCCACACCCCGTACAGCGCCTGAATATTCAGCGGGGTGCTGGCGCTGATGATCGTGGTGAAGATCGCCAGGAAGAACAGCGTGGCCTTGGGGTTGGTGGCATTGGTCAGAAAACCGGTGCTGAACGCCTTGAACAGCGACTGCTCGACCAGCGCTTCGTCAGCGCCTTTTTCGCCCTCGAGCGTGGTCTTCGGTTTACTGCGGATCAGGCTGATGCCGAGGTAAAAGATGTATGCGCCACCGATCACCTTGGCCACCGTCAGCAACCACGGCGTGGTGTGCATCAGGGCGCCAACGCCGAGCAAGGTGTAGAGAACGTGCACCGAAATGCCGGCGCCGATGCCCAGTGCGGTGCAGATGCCCACCAGTCGGCCGAAGCGCACGCTTTGGCGAATGGTCACGGCAAAGTCCGGGCCGGGAGCGACCACGGCCAGAAAGTGAATGGTGGCCAGCGCCAGAAACTCGCCCAGGTAGTTCGATAACATCTCAGCTCCAGAAGGTCAGGGGTGATGCATTGCCGCGATAGCCGACAAAGAACGAAAGGCTCAGACGCGGATCCGCCACGCCCGGAGTCACCGAGTGCATGCAGCGCGAATTGAACATGATGAAATCGCCCGGCTCCGGCCGAACTTCCAGGGTCGGTGGGCCGAGCAGCGCCGGGTCGATGCCGTAACTGTCGCCACGCATCTGGTCGAACTGATCCGGGGTGATGTCGTCGTCCCACATTTGCAGCGCCCCGCCCTCGGTCGGCATGTTCAAGTAGACGTTACAGGCGAACTGCGCCTCCAGGCTGCGGGCCTGAAAGCTGTCCGGGGCGTCCTTGGCGAAAATGTCGTGGTGGGCAAGGAAGCACACACCGGGTTTGACCACCCGCGACAGGCCGACATACATCTTGCGGCCATAGAGGTTTTCCAGATGCGCGCCGGCCGGCCACGACTCGTCGAGCATGCAGCGCAGGGTGTCGACCGGCGAGGAGTAGGGCGCACAGCGCTCGCGCAGTTCGGCGATGTTGCGGGTGGCGCGTTCGAAGTAGTCCTCGATCAGCAGCGGCTGGTTTTCCGCCTCGTAAAACGCCATGCCGATGCGGCCGATGCTCGGCGCGTTGATGTAGCCCTCGAAGCCCGGAGCAAGAATCTTGTTGCCAATCTCGATCGCCAGCGGCTCGGGCAAGAAGCCTTTGACGCGGATGGCGAGGACTTCTTCGTTGGCCAGTTTTTTTATGCACGTCTCATCGAGACGCTCGACGTCTAGCATCATTGTTTTTAGGTCCATCTATCGATAGTCAACGGAACCGGCGAGTGCGGTTCCCCCGGCGTCGAACGCTGCGCGGAGCAGCGCCCGAGAAGCTTAATCCACGCTGTAGTGGACGGATAACGTGCCTTTCTTCTGCGAAATCGAGGCGATCGTGACTGCGCCCAAATCCTTCAGGCTGCGTACATGGGTGCCACCGCAGCCATAGGCCGGCAGTTCGCCAAAACCGATTTCCCGCGCGCCTTCGCGCAGCGAGGTCAGGCGCGGCAGATCGTGTTCGATCCACTGACTGATACCGTGTTGAACGGTTGTCGCGTCGACTTCCTGGGCGGCATCACCCGGCTTGAATTGCACCCGGCCCTCGTCCGGCCAGTGGTGCGCCTTGATCGGCGTCCAGCCCATGGCCTGCAGGAAATGCCCGATCAGGTGCCCGGCCGAATGCATGCGGGTGTTGTAGCGGCGACGTTGTTCATCCACGTGAATACAGGTCATGCCGGGTTTTACCGAGCGATCGACGTAATGCACGATCCGGTCAGGTTCCTGCACCACGCGCAGTACCTGGCTTTCGCCGATCATGCCGGTGTCACAAGGCTGACCACCGCCTTGCGGATGAAACAGCGTGGCGCGCAGCACTACGGCAAATTCGTTCTCGTGGGGCGTGCAGTCGAGGACTTCCACATTAGCCTTGAGGTCATCACTATGGAAAAAGAGGCGAAGCGTCATATTCCATGCCCTTATTAAAGTGTCTTTTTTTATTATATGAATCGTGCAATAACGTGATAATCCGTTCAAACATCAAAGGACTTGTGCGCTGTGAGCATCAATCTTCCGCTGCCACTGCTCGGTGAAATGGCGATCTTCGTCAAGGTCGTGGAGACCGGCAGTTTCTCCGAGGCGGCCCGTCAGTTGGGTTCGTCGCCGTCGGCTATCAGTCGCAGCATTTCCCGCCTGGAAAAAGCCCTGGCCACGCGTTTGCTGCAGCGCACTACGCGCAAACTGCGCTTGAGTGACGGTGGCGAGGAAGTGTTCAAGCGCTGTCAGGAGATGGTCAGCGCCGCCAAGTCGGTGATGGAGATCAGCGGGCAGTTCACCCACGAGGCGGAGGGGCTGGTGCGGGTCAGTGTGCCGAAAGCGGTCGGGCGATTCGTGATTCATCCGCACATGCCCGAGTTTCTGCGGCGTTATCCGAAGGTCGATGTCGAGTTGCTGCTGGAAGACCGTCAGGTTGATCTGATCGACGATCATGTCGACCTGGCGATTCGTATCACTGACCGTCCGCCGGCCGGGCTGGTCGGGCGGCAGCTGCTGACCATCGACCATTTGCTCTGCGCCACCCCGCAATACCTGGCCGAACACGGCACGCCGACTCACCCTCACGATCTGCTCAATCACAGTTGCATCTATCTGGGGGAAACCCCGAGCGATGCGCGCTGGAAATTCAAGAAGGGCAGCAAAGCGGTGACCGTCGGCGTGCGTGGCCGCTATGCCGCCAACCATACCGGCGTGCGGCTCGGGGCAGTGTTGCAGCACATTGGTATAGGCAGCCTGCCGTATTTCACCGCGCGCTATGCGCTTGAGCAGAAGTTGATTGTGCAGGTGTTGCCGGAGTGGACATTTCTCGCTTCCTACCATGGCGGCCTGTGGCTGCTGCATTCACCGACGCGTTACCTGCCGCCGAAGCTGCGGGTATTCATCGATTATCTGGTGGAGTGCCTGGAGAAGGAGCCGACGTTGAGCAAGCCGGGGAAGGCGGGGGCGCTGAATAATCTGGCGATGGCGTATGAATTGCCGGAGAGCGAGGGGCTGTTTTAAAAGCAAAAGATCGCAGCCTGCGGCAGCTCCTACAGGAATCACATGTATTCCCTGGAGGAGCTGCCGCAGGCTGCGATCTTTTGATCTTCAAACCATTAAATCAGTGCTTGCTGTCCTGAGCAGACATCGCCAGCAACTGTTTTTCCTGATTCCAGTCGAACGGTTCGTCGTTCTGTTCGGCTTCGTAGCGACGTTCTTCCAGCGCCTGATACAGGTCGATTTCTTCATCAGACAGGTAGTGCAGGCAGTCACCAGCGAAGAACCACAGCAGATCCCGCGGGATCAGGTGGGCAATTTGTGGATAGCGGGTAATCACTTGGGTCAGGATGTCCTGGCCCAGGTACTGGCTTTCGATCGGGTCGATTGGCAGGGAGGCCAGCAGTTCGTCAAAGCGCTCCAGGAACAAGGCATGGCTTTCTTCGGGAACCTGTTCGGCCTCACCTACGGCGACCAGGATACTGCGCAGATGGTCGAGCAAAACCAGATGATCGGCAACGACGTTGGACACGAGATAAGTCCTCAAGAGCAAAACGGGCGCGGGAGTATAAAGCTCTCGTGCCCGTTTTTCACAAATAAACAGCTACACGGTCGTCGGCATCAGCGGACTTTGCCCTCAGCCTGCTTCAGCTCTTCCTTGTCGAAATCATCGACATCAATCACCTTGCGCCGTGCCGCTTCGGCATCGCGCAGGGTCTGTGCTTCCTGCGGTTGCAACACCCCGGCCTCCAGTGCGGCGTCGATGGCGTGTTCGCCAGCCACCGGTTTGACCTGACCGCTCTTGAGCGAGGTTTGCAGTTTTTTGTGCAGCGGTTGGGCGGCACCCAGCAGATCGCTAGCGTGTTGCAGGGCACCCACGGCATCGTCGGCAGACTGCGGGCGATAGCAGCCGGCGAGCAGTTCTTCGAGGGTCGGATCGCCTTTGGCGCGACCGATCACAGCTGCCACTTCGGCACCCAGTTTGTCCGAAGGGCCTTTGTGGCGACGACCGAACGGAAACACGATTACTCGCAACAGTCCGCCGAACACTCTGTTCGGGAAGTTGCTCAGCAGCTCATCCAGCGCCCGTTCCGACTGGCCGAGGCTTTCTTCCATGGCCCAGCGGAACAGCGGCTCCATATGCGCCGGGGAGTCCAGGTCGTGATAACGCTTGAGCGCAGCGGAGGCCAGATACAGGTTGCTCAACACATCGCCAAGACGTGCGGACAGGCGTTCGCGACGCTTCAGTTCGCCACCCAGCAGCATCATGCTGAAGTCGGCGAGCATGGCGAAAGCCGCTGCCTGACGGTTGAGTGCGCGGAAGTAGCCCTGACTGATCTTGTCCCCGGGCGCATGTTCGAAGTGGCCGAAGCCCAGGTTCAGCACCAGCGTACTGGCGGCGTTGCCGACGGCAAAACCGATGTGCTTGAGCAGCAGGCCATCGAATTCTTTCAGTGCCTGTTCTTTGTCTTCGCGGCCGGCGAGGGCCATTTCCTTGAGCACGAACGGATGGCAGCGAATGGCGCCCTGACCGAAAATCATCAGGTTGCGCGAGAGGATGTTCGCGCCTTCCACGGTGATGAAGATCGGTGCGCCGTTCCAGCTGCGCCCCAGGTAGTTGTTCGGCCCCATGATGATCGCCTTGCCGCCGTGCACGTCCATGGCGTGGGTGATGCACTCGCGGCCGCGTTCGGTCAGGTGATACTTGAGGATCGCCGACAGTACCGATGGTTTCTCGCCCAGATCCACCGCGTTGGCGGTGAGCATGCGCGCGGCGTCCATCATCCAGGCGTTGCCGCCGATGCGCGCCATGGCTTCCTGAATGCCTTCGAAGGCCGACAGCGGGACGTTGAACTGCTCACGTATCTGCGCGTATTGACCGGTCACCAGACTGGTGAATTTGGCCGCGCCAGTGCCGACTGCCGGCAGCGAAATCGAACGCCCGACCGACAGGCAGTTCATCAGCATCATCCAGCCCTTGCCGAGCATGTCCTGGCCGCCGATGAGGTAGTCCAGCGGGATGAACACGTCTTTGCCCGAGTTCGGGCCGTTCATGAACGCGGCACCCAGTGGCAGGTGACGACGGCCGATTTCCACACCCGGTGTATCGGTAGGAATCAGCGCCAGACTGATGCCGAGATCTTCCTTGTCGCCCAGCAGATGCTCCGGGTCATAGGCTTTGAAGGCCAGACCGAGCAGGGTCGCGACCGGGCCGAGAGTGATGTAGCGTTTTTCCCAGTTCAGGCGCAGACCGATGACTTCCTGGCCTTCCCATTCACCTTTGCAGATGATCCCGGTGTCCGGCATGGCGCCGGCATCGGAACCGGCCAGTGGGCCGGTGAGGGCGAAGCATGGAATGTCGTCGCCACGGGCCAGCCGCGGCAGGTAGTGGTTGCGTTGTTCGTCGGTGCCGTAATGCAGCAGCAGTTCGGCCGGGCCGAGGGAGTTGGGCACCATCACGGTGGAGGCGAGGTCGCCGCTGCGGGTCGCGAGTTTCATCGCCACTTGCGAGTGGGCGTAGGCGGAAAAGCCCTTGCCGCCGAACTCCTTGGGAATGATCAGGGCGAAGAAACCGTGCTCCTTGATGTGGCTCCAGGCTTCGGGTGGCAGGTCCATCGACTGGCCGATCTGCCAGTCAGTGACCATCGCGCAGAGTTCTTCGGTGGGGCCGTCGATAAAGGCCTGTTCCTCTTCGGTCAGTTGCGCTTTCGGGTAGGACAGCAACGTGTCCCAGTCCGGACGGCCACTGAACAGTTCACCGTCCCACCACACGGTGCCGGCATCGATCGCGTCGCGTTCGGTCTGCGACATCGGCGGCAGGGTTTTCTGGAACCAGTTGAACAGCGGCGCGGTGAAGTGTTTGCGGCGCAGGTCAGGCAACAGCAACGGCGCGGCAACCGCCGCGAGCACCACCCACAACACCAGCAGCAACCAGCCCGGGGCATGGCTGAAAATGCCCATCGCCAGCAGGTATACGGCGACGATACCCAACGCGGGCAGGGGGGCGATGCGGCGGTGGGCGAGATACGCCACACCGACGATCAGAACCAGTATCCACAACAACAGCATATGTAATCCTCCGTGAACCAAGGCAAACCGACCCTCCAGAGCTTAGACGGCATCTGTAAAACGGGGTGGTCAGAACATGGTGATTGAACTTGTGGGAAACCCCGGATGGTTTTCGTAGGTTCGGTGGGCAACACCCGTGGGAAATCGTTCGCCGTTCCCGCATCTTCGCGTGCATGTTTGGCCGAAACGTCGTTATCTCTGTGCTTGAGCTGTCGCTAGACTCGGGGCTCACCCAGGAGAACATCGTCATGCGCGAGTATCTGAGTTCCGGCCGCTTCATCGATAGTGACCACCCGGCGGTGGTGGAGTTCGCCGAACAACAGCGTGGTGCCAGCCGCGACCCGCTCGCGCAGGCGATCAGTCTCTATTACGCCGTGCGCGAAGCGGTGCGCTACAACCCGTATACCTTCAGCCTCGACCCACAAACCTTGTGCGGCAGTCATGCGCTGGCGGCCGGGGAAAGTTATTGCGTGCCCAAGGCCACATTGCTGGCCGGGTGCGCACGGCATTGCGGCATTCCCGCACGCATCGGTCTGGCCGACGTCAAGAATCACCTGTCGACCCCGCGTCTGCTGGAACTGCTGCGCAGCGATGTGTTTGCCATGCACGGCTACACCGAGCTGTTCCTCAATGACCGTTGGGTCAAGGCCACGCCGGCCTTCAATCAGCAACTTTGCGAGCTGTTCAACGTCGCACCGTTGGACTTTGACGGCATCAGTGACAGCGTTTTCCACCCATACAACCGTGACGGCGCGCTGTTGATGGAGTATCTGGTCGATCATGGTCAGTTCGTCGATGTGCCGGAGCGGTTCTTCTTCGAGCACTTGAAAAAGTGCTACCCGCATCTGTTCGGCGAACATCAGGCGAAGGTCTTGGGCGATATGCAGAGCGATTTGAGTCGGGTCTGATCCGGCGTATGCTGCCTGCCCACGCATTGGAAAAGAGGTGGTCATGCTGAAGATCTGGGGACGGAAAAACTCATCGAATGTCAGGAAGCCACTGTGGGCCGCCGAGGAGCTGGGCCTGGCCTACGAGGCGATTGACGCCGGTGGCGCCTTCGGTGTGGTCGACACGCCTGAATACCGGGCGATGAACCCGAACGGCCGGGTGCCGGTGATCGAGGATGACGGCTTCGTGCTGTGGGAATCGAATGCCATCGTGCGTTACCTGCTGGCCAGGCATGCACCGAACAGCGCCTGGTATCCGGCAGACCTGCAAGCCCGGGCCATCGCGGACAAGTGGATGGACTGGACCACCTCGAGTTTTGCCGGGCCGTTCCGCACCGTGTTCTGGGGCGTGTTGCGTACCCCAGCGGACCAGCAGGACTGGCCGGCAATCAATGCAGCGATCAAGGAGTGCACGACGCTGCTGGCCATGGCCGATCAGGCCCTCGCCAGCCAGCCGTACCTGTCCGGAAGCGAAATCGGCATGGGCGATATTCCGCTGGGCAGTTTCATTTATGCCTGGTTCGAGATGCCGATCGAACGTGCCGCGCAGCCGCATCTGCAGGCTTGGTACGCACGGCTGAAGCAGCGTCCGGCCTATCAGAAAGCAGTCATGACCGCGTTGACTTGATAATAACTATCGACACTCTTGACTGTACTTGTGTGGCGGCGGCAAGCACCATTGCGCTCATGCGCCGTGGTTGTTTTGTTCGCCGCCCGGCCCAATCTTTCCTTTTCTTCCCTTCTTGGTGCGTAAATCCGATATGAGTTCCGCTCTGTCCATCCGGCAGCTAACCAAAACCTACGGCAACGGGTTCCAGGCCTTGAGTGGTATCGATCTGGACGTCGCCGAAGGTGACTTTTTCGCCTTGCTCGGCCCCAACGGCGCCGGCAAATCCACGACCATCGGCATTCTCTCGACCCTGGTCAACAAGACCAGCGGCACGGTGAATATCTTCGGTCATGACCTGGACAAGAACCCCGCCGCGCTCAAGCGCTCGATCGGTGTGGTGCCCCAGGAATTCAACTTCAACCAGTTCGAAAAGACTTTCGACATCGTCGTGACCCAGGCCGGTTACTACGGCATCCCGGCGAAGATCGCCAAGGAACGCGCCGAGCAGTACCTGACCCAGCTCGGCCTGTGGGACAAGCGCGATGTGCCGTCGCGTTCGCTGTCCGGCGGCATGAAACGCCGACTGATGATTGCCCGCGCCCTGGTGCATGAGCCGCGCCTGCTGATCCTCGATGAGCCGACCGCTGGCGTCGACATCGAACTGCGTCGCTCGATGTGGACGTTCCTCACCGAGCTGAACCAGAAAGGCATCACCATCATCCTCACCACGCACTATCTGGAAGAGGCTGAGCAGTTGTGCCGCAACATCGGCATCATCGACCACGGCACCATCGTCGAGAACACCAGCATGAAACAGCTGCTGGGCCAGCTGCACGTCGAGACCTTCCTGCTGGATCTGAAAAACGACTTGCACGCCGCGCCGCAACTGATCGGCTATCCCGCGCGGTTGCTCGACGGCCATACCCTGGAAGTCCAGGTCGACAAATCCATGGGCATCACCGCGCTGTTCACCCAATTGGCGCAGCAGAACATCGAAGTGCTGAGCCTGCGTAACAAAACCAATCGCCTCGAGGAGCTGTTCGTGTCCCTGGTGGAGAAAAATCTGTCGAAGGTGGCGGTATGAGTTCCGAGTTCCGCCCCAACCTCGTCGCCCTCCAGACCATCGTTTATCGCGAGGTCAAACGCTTCACGCGGATCTGGCCGCAGACCCTGCTGCCGCCGGCGATCACCATGGTTCTGTACTTCGTGATCTTCGGTAACCTGATCGGCAAGCAGATTGGCGGCATGGGTGGCTTCAGTTACATGGAGTACATCGTGCCGGGGCTGATCATGATGTCGGTGATCACCAACTCCTACGGCAACGTGGTCTCGAGTTTCTTCGGCAGCAAGTTCCAGCGTTCCATCGAGGAACTGATGGTCTCGCCGGTGTCGCCGCACACGATTCTGATCGGCTTCACCATTGGCGGCGTGTTGCGTGGCCTGATGGTCGGGGTGATCGTGACCATTCTGTCGCTGTTCTTCACCCATCTGCAGGTGCATCACCTCGGCGTGACCTTGCTGGTGGTGATCTTGACCGCGACGATCTTCTCGCTGCTGGGCTTCATCAACGCGGTGTTTGCGCGCAACTTCGATGACATTTCGATCATCCCGACGTTTGTGCTGACCCCGCTGACCTACCTCGGTGGCGTGTTCTACTCGATCACCTTGCTGCCGCCGTTCTGGCAGACCGTGTCGCTGGCCAACCCGGTGCTGCATATGGTCAATGCCTTCCGTTACGGCATTCTCGGGGTGTCGGATATCCGCATCGGCATCGCGATCACCTTCATGCTGGTGGCGACAGTGGTGTTGTACCTCGGTTGCGCGCGGCTGCTGGTGAGTGGGCGCGGGATGCGGACCTGATCCAATGTGGGAGCGAGCCTGCTCGCGAATGCAGACAACACAAAACTGAACGGCCTCCCACTGCGGAGGCCGTTTTGCATTCAGCGCATACGGCTTTTCTTGCGCCGCGCCCATTGCCGCGCCACCCACCAACGCCAATACAGCATCACCGTGAAGTAGGCGAGGATGCCGAGTAGCAGTCCGCATACCACCGACCCCAGCAAAAACGGCTGCCACATGGTCGACAACTCTCCGCTGATCCATTCCCAGGTCAACGAATCGGGCAGGGTGCGGGCGGGCACATTCATCAACCAGGCTCCGGCCTGATAAGTACAGAAAAACACCGCTGGCATGGTGATCGGGTTGGTCAGCCAGACCAGACTGACGGCAATCGGCATGTTGCCGCGCACGGTGATCGCCAGTGCCGCCGCCACCAGCATCTGCGCCGGAATCGGCAGGAACGCGGCGAACAGGCCGACGGCCATCGCCCGGGCCACCGAGTGACGATTGAGGTGCCAGAGGTTCGGGTCATGCAGCAACTTGCCGAGAAAGCGTAAGGATTTGTGTTCCCTGATGCTCGTCGGATCGGGCATGTAACGTTTGAATAAGCGCCGGGGCATAAGGCTTCTCGGTCGGTTAAGGCGGCAAGTATGTCTGGATTCTACGAAGCGCCCATTCAGACTTTGTGACAATTGTTGACGACGACCCGCCTTCGTACCAGCTACGCCTAATGCACGAACTCTCAAGGACGGGCTTATGCGCACAGGGATGATGGCGCTGGCAGTCGGTCTGCTGGTTCCGGTTTTTTTGCCGGTTTTACCGCCGGTCGGGTTGATGATGTTATTGCCGTTGGTGGGGCTGATGTTGCTGCCGTTTCGCAGCTATCCCCTGGCGTTTCTGTTGTTCGGTTTCACTTGGGCGTGCGTCAGTGCGCAATGGGCGTTGAATGATCGTCTGCCCGCAGCGCTTGACGGCGAAACCCGTTGGGTCGAAGGACGGGTGGTCGGCTTGCCGCAAACCAGCGACGGCGTGGTGCGTTTCGAGCTGGCCGATGCTCGCTCGCGACACGAGAAACTGCCGTCTTTGCTGCGTCTGGCGTGGTACGCCGGGCCGCCGCTCAACTGCGGCGAGCGCTGGCGCCTGGCGGTAAAGCTCAAACGCCCCGGTGGTTTGCTCAATCCCGACGCCTTCGATTACGAAGTCTGGCTGTTGGCGCAACGCATCGGCGCGACCGGCACGATCAAGGATGGTCAGCGCCTGGCCGAGGCAAATTGGGCATGGCGCGACAGCATTCGGCAGCGCTTGCTGGCAGTCGATGCCCAGGGCCGGGGCGGTGCATTGGCGGCGCTGGTGCTCGGCGACGGCTCCGGGCTCAGTCGCGAGGACTGGCAAATTCTGCAAGACACCGGCACCGTGCATCTGCTGGTGATTTCCGGTCAACACATCGGGATGTTGGCGGCGGTGATGTATCTGCTTGTCGCCGGGCTGGCGCGTTTAGGACTGTGGCCGCTGCGTTGGCCCTGGCTGCCTTGGGCCTGTGGGCTGGCGTTTGCCGCCGCGCTCGGTTACGGCTTGCTCGCCGGGTTTGATGTGCCGGTGCAACGGGCCTGCGTGATGGTCGGGCTGATGTTGTTGTGGCGCCTGCGCTTTCGCCATCTCGGCGCGTGGTGGCCGCTGTTGCTGGCATTCGATGCATTGCTGTTGTTCGACCCGTTAGCCAGTCTGCGTCCCGGTTTGTGGTTGTCGTTCGCCGCGGTGGGGATTTTGATTTTCACCTTCGGCGGGCGGCTCGGCGCGTGGAAATGGTGGCAGACCTGGACTCGCGCGCAATGGCTGATTGCGCTGGGTCTGTGCCCGGTGTTGCTGGCGCTGAACCTGCCGATCAGCCTCAGCGGGCCATTGGCGAATCTGCTGGCGGTGCCGTGGGTCAGTCTGCTGGTGCTGCCACCGGCGCTGCTCGGCACGCTGTTGTTGCCGGTGCCTTACGTCGGTGCAGGCTTGTTGTGGCTGGCCGGTGGTTTGATCGACTGGCTGTTTCGCGGCTTGTCGCTGATCGCCGGGGCTTGGCCGGCGTGGATCTCGCCGTCGCTGCCGTGGTGGGTTTTGCTGCTCGGCAGTCTCGGCGCCTTGCTGTTGCTGTTGCCGCGCGGGGTGCCGTTGCGACCGTTGGGCTGGCCGTTGCTGTTGATTCTGCTGGCGCCGCCTCGCGAGCGGGTGGCCGAGGGACTGGCCGACATCTGGCAGCTCGATGTCGGTCAGGGCTTGGCGATCCTGATCCGCACGCGTCATCACGCGTTGCTCTACGACGCCGGTCCACGCTTCGGCGATTTCGATCTGGGGGAGCGGGTGGTGCTGCCGGCGCTGCACAAACTGGGGGTCGAGCGCATTGATTTGATGCTGCTCAGTCATGCCGATGCCGACCATGCCGGTGGTGCGCTGGCAGTATCGCGGGGCCTGAAAGTGACGCGGGTGATCAGCGGCGATCCGCCGGGCCTGCCCGCCATCCTGCGGGCCGAGGCCTGTGAAAGCGGGCGCCAATGGCAGTGGGACGGCGTCAGTTTTCAGCTGTGGCAATGGTCGGCGGCCCATGACAGCAATCAGCGCTCTTGCGTGTTGCAGATCGAGGCCAATGGCGAGCGTCTGCTGCTGACCGGTGATATCGACACGGCTGCCGAACGGGTTCTGCTGGAGAGTCCGTTGGCGGTGCCGACGCAATGGCTGCAAGCACCGCACCACGGCAGCCGCAGTTCCTCATCGATGGCTTTGCTGCGGGCATTACGCCCGCATTCGGTGCTGATCTCCCGGGGGCAGGGCAATTCGTTCGGTCATCCACACCCGCTGGTGCTCGCGCGTTACCGCCAGCAAGGGTTGCGCATCTATGACAGCGCGCAGCACGGCGCCATCCATTTGCGTCTGGGCAGCTTTCAGGCGCCGTGGTTGATGCGTCAACAACGGCGTTTCTGGCGTTGAAACACCATTGATCGCGGGATCGCCGAATGTGGCATCAGGTCGTCGGGGCAGCGGGTCTTAATCGCCAACCGGTATGGTAAAGTGGCGCACTTTTTCGAGGGGACTGTCACTGTGTGGGAATTGGTCAAATCCGGCGGCTGGATGATGTTGCCGATCATTCTGAGTTCCATCGCGGCCATGGCGATTGTCGCCGAGCGCCTGTGGACCCTGCGCGCCAGCCGCGTCACCCCCGAGCATCTGCTGGGTCAGGTCTGGGTCTGGATCAAGGACAAGCAGCTCAATAAAGAAAAACTCAAGGAATTGCGCGCCAATTCGCCGCTGGGTGAAATCCTCGCCGCGGGCCTGGCCAACTCCAAGCATGGTCGCGAGATCATGAAGGAATGCATCGAAGAAGCCGCCGCGCGGGTGATTCACGAGCTCGAACGCTACGTCAACGCGCTGGGCACGATTGCCGCCATGTCGCCGTTGCTGGGCCTGTTGGGCACGGTATTGGGCATGATCGACATTTTCAGCGCCTTCACCGGTTCCGGCATGACCACCAACGCCTCGGTCCTGGCCGGCGGTATTTCCAAGGCACTGATCACCACCGCTGCGGGCCTGATGGTCGGTATTCCGTCGGTGTTCTTCCACCGTTTCCTGCAACGCCGCATCGATGAGCTGGTGGTGGGCATGGAGCAGGAAGCGATCAAACTGGTCGAAGTGGTGCAGGGCGACCGTGACGTCGATCTGGCCGGGGACAAAGCGTGAAATTCCGTCGCAAACCCCGGGAAACGATCGACATCAACCTCGCGTCGCTGATCGACGTGGTGTTCATCCTGTTGCTGTTTTTCGTCGTGACCACCACCTTCACCCGCGAAACCCAGTTGCGCGTCGATCTGCCGGAATCGGTCAGCGGATCGCCGGCCGAAGACCAGCAGCTCAAGCAACTGGACGTCGCGATCAGCGCCGAAGGCGTGTTTTCGGTGAACAACAAGGTTTTGCCGAAAAATGACCTGGCGACGCTGATGGAAGCCATGCAGAAAGAAGCCAACGGTGACACCAACATGCCGTTGTCGATCAGCGCTGACGGCAAGACCCAACACCAATCGGTGATCACCGCCATGGACGCGGCCGGCAAGCTCGGTTTCAGCCATCTGCGCATGACCACGGTTGAGGCGGCGCCCAAATCCTGATGAGCCTGTCCGATCGTTTGCTCGCCGCGTGGTATCAGGGGCATCCGGCCTTGACGCTGCTGCGGCCGCTGGAAATGCTCTACCGCCGCGTGGTGGTCAACAAGCGTCAGCGCTTTCTCGACGGTGAAGGCCAGATCTATCAGCCACCGGTACCGTTGATCGTGGTCGGCAACATCACCGTCGGCGGCACCGGCAAGACGCCAATGATTTTGTGGCTGATCGAGCATTGCCGACGCGCCGGTCTGCGGGTTGGCGTGGTCAGTCGCGGTTACGGCGCCAAACCGCCGCAACTGCCGTGGCGGGTCACCGCCGAGCAGAGCGCCGACGTCGCCGGCGATGAACCGCTGTTGATCGTGCAGCGCACCGGCGTGCCGCTGATGATCGACCCTGATCGCAGCGCAGCGGTCAAAGCCTTGCTCGCCAGTGAGCCGCTGGACCTGATCCTCTCCGATGATGGCATGCAGCATTACCGCTTGGCGCGGGATCTGGAGCTGGTGCTGATCGACGCCGCCCGTGGTTTGGGCAACAAGCGCTGCCTGCCGGCCGGTCCGTTGCGCGAGCCGATCGAGCGCCTGCAAAGCGTCGATGGCGTGCTGTTCAACGGTGCCACTGCGGATCGTGAAGACGGCTTCGCCTTTCACCTGCAGCCGACCGCACTGGTCAATCTGCGCAGCGGCAAGCGCCAGCCGCTGGCGCATTTTGCGCCCGGTCAATCGGTGCACGCGGTGGCCGGGATCGGCAATCCGCAACGTTTCTTCAATACCCTCGAAGCGCTAGACTGGCGAGCAGTCCCCCATGCGTTTGCCGACCACGCCGAATACAGCGTGCAGGCCTTGAATTTCACACCGTCATTGCCGTTGGTGATGACCGAAAAGGACGCGGTGAAGTGCCGTGCCTTCGCAGCAGACGACTGGTGGTATCTGGCGGTCGATGCCGTGCCGTCACCGGCCTTCGTGGCCTGGTTCGACACCCAATTGATGCGCCTGTTGCCCGATCGTCTTTTGCCTTAACTCTTTATCCAGGGAATGTTCATGGACACCAAATTGCTCGACATCCTCGCGTGCCCGATCTGCAAAGGCCCGCTCAAGCTCAGCGCCGACAAGACCGAACTGATCAGCAAGGGCGCCGGCCTGGCCTATCCGATCCGCGACGGCATCCCGGTGATGCTCGAAAGCGAAGCGCGCACCCTGACCACTGACGAGCGTCTGGATAAATGACCACTGCTTTCACCGTTGTCATCCCGTCGCGTTACGCCTCGACCCGCCTGCCAGGCAAACCGCTGCTGGACATCGCCGGCAAGCCGATGATCCAGCATGTCTGGGAGCAGGCGAGCAAAAGCAGCGCCAGCCGTGTGGTGGTCGCGACCGACGATGCGCGCATCGTCGAGGCCTGCAAAGTGTTCGGCGCGGAAGTGGTGCTGACCCGTGAAGATCACAACTCCGGCACCGATCGGCTGGCGGAAGTCGCCGCCAAACTGGACCTTGCGCCGGACGCGATCGTGGTCAACGTGCAGGGTGATGAGCCGCTGATCCCGCCAAGTGTGATCGATCAGGTCGCGGCCAATCTCGCGGCCCACACCGAAGCGCGCATGGCCACCCTGGCCGAGCCGATCGAAGACGTCGAAACCCTGTTCAACCCGAACGTGGTCAAGGTCGTCAGCGACCTCAACGGTCTGGCGCTGACCTTCAGCCGCGCCACCTTGCCGTGGGCACGCGACGCCTTCGCCAAGAGCCGCGAGCAGTTGCCGGAGGGCGTGCCGTACCGTCGCCACATCGGCATTTACGCCTACCGCGCCGGCTTCCTTCAGGACTTCGTGAACTGGGGCCCGTGCTGGCTGGAAAACACTGAATCCCTCGAACAACTGCGTGCCTTGTGGCATGGCGTGCGGATTCATGTCGCCGACGCGTTGATCGCGCCGCCAACCGGCGTCGACACCGTTGAAGACCTCGAGCGCGTTCGTCGCCTGCTGGAGGCCTGATGCGCGTTCTGTTCGTGTGCCTGGGCAACATCTGCCGTTCGCCCACTGCTGAAGGCGTGCTGCGCCACAAATTGCGCGAAGCGGGGCTGGCGGATCAGGTCGAAGTGGCGTCCGCCGGCACCGGTGACTGGCACGTCGGCAATCCGCCGGACAAGCGCAGCCAGGCTGCAGCCAAAGTGCGTGGTTATGACCTGTCGGCGCAACGCGCGCAGCAGGTCAGCCGCGCCGATTTCGCCAGTTACGACCTGATTCTGGCCATGGACAACAGCAACCTGCGCAACCTCAAGGCGCTGCAACCGTCCACTGGCAAGGCCGAGCTGGACCTGTTCCTGCGGCGTTATGCCGGTGTGGTCGATGAAGTGCCGGATCCGTACTACGACGGCGATCAAGGCTTCGAGCAGGTGCTGGACCTGATCGAGGCAGCGTGTGATCAACTGTTGATCGAAGTGAAGGGCCGGTTATGAGTTTGCAGCTTCAATCACAGGTTTCGCTGAAACCGTTCAACAGTTTCGGCGTCGACGTTCGCGCGCAGTTGTTCGCCGAGGCCCACAGCGACGCCGACGTGCGCGAAGCCCTTGCCTATGCGAGTGCCCATGATCTGCCGTTACTGGTGATCGGCGGCGGCAGCAACCTGCTGCTGACAGCAGACATTCCGGCGCTGGTGCTGCGCATGGCCAGCCGTGGCATTCGGCTGATCAGCGACGACGGCAACCGCGTGGTGATCGAGGCTGAAGCCGGTGAGCCGTGGCATCCGTTCGTGCAGCACACGCTGGCGCAGGGTTTTTCCGGTCTGGAAAACCTCAGCCTGATCCCCGGCACTGTTGGCGCGGCGCCGATGCAGAACATCGGTGCCTACGGCGTCGAGATCAAGGATGTGTTCGCCGGGCTGACCGCGCTGGATCGCCAGACCGGCGAGCTGCGCGACTTCAGTCTGGAAGAATGCAACTTCGCCTACCGAGACAGTCTGTTCAAGCAACAGCCGGGGCGTTGGCTGATCCTGCGCGTGCGCTTCAAGCTTGATCGAGCTGCCCACTTGCATCTGGAATACGGCCCGGTGCGTCAGCGCCTGACCGAGCAAGGCATCGAGCAACCGACACCCAGCGACGTCAGTCGCGCGATCTGCAGTATCCGCAGCGAAAAATTGCCGGATCCGGCGGTACTCGGCAATGCCGGCAGCTTTTTCAAGAATCCGCTGGTATCAGCGGCGCTGGTCGAGCAGATCAAGGCGCAGCACCCGGATCTGGTGGCTTATGCGCAAGCGGACGGGCAGATGAAACTGGCCGCCGGCTGGCTGATCGAGCGCGCTGGCTGGAAAGGTTTCCGTGAGGCCGATGCCGGCGTGCATAAATTGCAGGCGCTGGTGCTGGTCAACTACGGCACCGCGACCGGTCTGCAGTTGCTCGATCTGGCGCAACGCATCCAGAAAGATATTGCCGAACGTTTCAATGTCGAGCTGGAAATGGAGCCGAACCGCTATTGAGGCTACGCTTCAGGTCGGTATCCAATGCCCTGCACTGAACAAAAAGTGCAGGGCTTTTTTGTTAACGGTGGGTTAACTTAGCCAGCTAACGATAACCGTCATTTGCTCCACCAAAGGCCCGGTGCAGACGTTCGCGTCGGCACAAGAGAGCCTGTGCCAACCACATATCAGTCAGCGATGACCCTGTGGCGAGGGAGCTTGCTCCCGCTGGGGCGCGTAGCGGCCCCGCTTTCAAGAAGGGCCTGCTCCGCAGTCCAGCGGGAGCAAGCACCCTCGCCACAGGCTCAGTGTTCGGCTTCACTGATGTGTATTGGCCCATTAGCCTGAGTCGATCTGCGTGAACCACCGCCAGTTCTGCTCGACCCCATAACCACCAAGAATATGCGGGCGTGCCCATGATTACCCTGAAACTCAATGGCCAGGATCACCCACTGGATGTCACCGAAGACATGCCGCTGCTGTGGGCAATCCGTGATGTCGCCGGTTACAACGGCACCAAATTCGGCTGCGGCATGGGCCTGTGCGGTGCCTGCACCATTCATATCGACGGCTTGCCGGCGCGCAGTTGCATCACGCCGATCGGCTCGGTGGTCGGGCAAAACGTCACCACCATCGACAATCTGCACGCCGATCCGGTCGGGCAGGTGGTGCAGCAAGCCTGGCTCGATAGCGCCGTGGCGCAGTGTGGTTTTTGTCAGGGCGGGCAGATCATGTCCGCCACCGCGTTGCTCAAGACCAACCCCGATCCGAGCGACGAGCAGATCGAAGAGGCAATGGTCGGCAACATTTGCCGGTGCGGCACCTACAACCGGATCAAGACCGCGATCCGCCAGGCCTCGACTCACTTGAAGGAGGCCAAGGCATGAGCCGCTTGCCGAATGATTTCGCCCTGAGCAATCTCAGCCGCCGCGGTTTTCTCAAAGGCGTCGGCGCCACGGGCGCATTGGTGCTGGCCGCGAGCTGGGGCTGGCAGGATGCATTGGCTGAAGACGCGCCGAAGAAGTTTGGCGCTGATGGCATGCCCAACGGCTGGATCGACGATCCCAAGGTCTACGTCAGCATTGCCGCGGATGGCACGGTCACCGTGGTCTGCAACCGCTCGGAAATGGGCCAGGGCGTGCGCACCAGTTTGAGCATGGTGGTCGCTGATGAACTGGACGCCGAATGGGCCAAAGTCAAAGTGCAACAGGCGCCGGGTGACGAAGTACGTTTCGGCAACCAGGACACTGACGGTTCGCGCAGCATGCGTCACTGGTATGAGCCGATGCGTCGTTGCGGCGCGGCGGCCCGGACCATGCTGGAACAAGCCGCCGCCGCGCATTGGCAGGTGCCGGTGGGCGAGTGCCAGGCGCAGTTGCACAAAGTCCTGCACAAACCGTCCGGTCGCGAGCTGGGTTACGGCGAACTTGCCGCTGCAGCCAGTGCGCTGGCGGTGCCGGCCCGTGATAGCCTGCGCCTCAAGCAGCCGTCGGAGTTCCGCTACATCGGCAAGGAAGGCACCAAAGCCATCGACGGTGCCGACATCGTCAACGGGCGCGCGGTGTACGGCGCCGACGTGCATTTCGACGGCATGCTCTACGCGACCATCGCGCGTCCGGCGGTGTATGGCGGCAAGGTCAAGTCGCTGGATGACAGCGCCGCGCTGAAGGTTCCGGGTGTGCTGAAGGTCATGCAGATCGAGAGCCGTCCGCTGCCTTCGGAATTCCAGCCGCTGGGCGGCGTAGCAGTGATTGCCAGCAATACCTGGGCGGCGATCAAAGGCCGCGAGGCACTGAAGATCGAATGGGACGACGGCCCCAATGCCAGTTATGACTCGATCGCTTATCGCAAGGAACTGGAAGCGGCGTCGCGCAAACCCGGCAAAGTGGTACGCAACACTGGTGATATCGACAAATCCCTGAGCGACGCCGCCAGCAGCCTCGAAGCGTCCTATTATCTGCCGCATCTGGCGCAGGCACCGATGGAGCCGATGGTCGCCATCGCCCGCTACGACAAAGGCGTGTGTGAAGCGTGGGCGCCGAGTCAGGCGCCGCAGGTAACTCGCGAGCGCATCGCCGAGCGCCTGGGGCTGCCGTTCGACAATGTCACCTTCAACGTCACGCTGCTCGGTGGCGGTTTCGGCCGTAAATCGAAGCCGGATTTCGTCGTCGAAGCTGCGATCCTTGCCAAGGAGTTCCCCGGTAAAGCCGTGCGGGTGCAATGGACCCGCGAGGATGACATCCACAACTCGTATTTCCACACGGTATCCGCCGAGTACCTGAAGGCCGCTGTTGGCAAGGACGGCATGCCCTCCGGCTGGCTGCATCGCACGGTGGCGCCGAGTATTACGGCGCTGTTCGCCCCGGGCATGAACCATGAAGCGGCGTTCGAACTGGGCATGGGCTTTACCAACATGGCCTACGCGATTCCCAACGTGCGCCTGGAAAACCCCGAAGCCACGGTGCACACCCGGGTCGGCTGGTATCGTTCGGTGTCGAACATTCCTCACGGTTTTGCGATTCAGAGTTTCGTCGATGAACTGGCGTACAAGGCCGGCGTCGATCCGCTCAAGTACCAGATCAAGTTGCTCGGCCCGGATCGGCAGATCGACCCGCGTACCCTGAGTGAGGAGTGGAACTACGGCGAATCCCCCGAGCGCTACCCGATCGACACCGGGCGCATGCGCACGGTATTGGAAACCGCCGCCAAGGCTGCCGGCTGGGGGCGCCAATTGCCCAAGGGCCGAGGCCTCGGTCTGGCGGTGCATTACAGCTTCGTCACCTATGTGGCGGCGGTGATCGAAGTCGAGGTCAAGGACGACGGTACGCTGATCGTGCACAAGGCTGACATCGCTGTTGATTGCGGGCCGCAGATCAACCCTGAACGCATTCGCTCGCAGTTCGAGGGCGCGTGCGTGATGGGCCTGGGCAACGCGGTGCTGGGTGAAATCAGCTTCAAGGACGGCAAGGTCCAGCAGGACAACTTCCATATGTACGAAGTGGCGCGCATGTCGCTGGCGCCGAAGGAAATCGCGGTGCATTTGGTGACGCCGCCGGGCGACGTGCCGTTGGGTGGTGTCGGTGAACCCGGCGTGCCGCCGATTGCGCCGGCACTGTGCAATGCGATCTTCGCCGCCACCGGCCAGCGCATCCGTAACTTGCCGGTGCGTTATCAGTTGCAGGGTTGGCAGAAGGCGCAGGCGTAATGGATAGCGCCGATCTCAACGTCCTGCGCAGCGTGCTTAAATGGCGCCGCGCCGGGCAGCGGGTGGTGCTGTTCAGTGTGGTGCAGACCTGGGGCACTGCGCCCCGGGCACCCGGCGCGATGCTCGCGTTGCGCGAGGACGGCGTGGTGATCGGCTCGGTGTCCGGCGGTTGTGTCGAGGATGACTTGATCGCCCGTCTGCACGACGGGCGCATCGCCAGCGACGGCCCGCCAGTGCAACTGATTACCTATGGCGTCACCCGCGAGGAGGCGGCGCGTTTCGGCTTGCCCTGTGGCGGCACGCTGCGCCTGACCGAGGAGCGGGTCGCTGATCCGGCGTGGGTCGCCGAATTGCTCGCCCGTTGTGAAGCCCATGAGATTGTCGCTCGCGAGCTGAACATCGAAACCGGTGAGGTTGTGCTATCAGCGGCGAGCAAATCCGATGTGCTGGCATTCGATGGTAAGACCCTGCGCGCTATTTATGGTCCGCGCTGGCGTCTGTTGTTGATCGGCGCCGGGCAGCTGTCGCGTTACGTGGCAGACATGGCGCGGCTGCTGGATTTCGAAGTACTGATCTGCGATCCGCGTACCGAGTTCGTTTATGGCTGGGAAGAGCACCACGGACGGTTCGTCCCGGGTATGCCGGATGATGCGGTGTTGAGCATTCAGACGGACGAACGCACAGCCATCGTCGCGCTGACTCACGATCCCCGTCTGGATGATATGGCGTTGCTCACCGCGCTCGATTCGCCGGCCTTCTATGTCGGTGCACTGGGGTCGCGGGTCAACAGCCAGAAGCGCCGGGACAATCTGGCTCAGCTGGGCTTGTCAGAAGCCGCCATTGCGCGATTGCACGGGCCGATCGGTCTGCACATCGGCAGTCATTCGCCAGCGGAGATTGCCCTGTCATTGTTGGCGGAGATTGTGGCGATCAAGAACGGCGTCGAGTTGAAACAGAAGAAAGTCGTGGAGGGCACATGAGTCGATCTATCGCAGTGATTGTGCTGGCGGCGGGCGAGGGCAGTCGCTTTCGCCAGGTTGCCGGTGCCGACAAGGACAAGTTGCTGGCCGATTGCACCGGGCGTGATGGCGCGGTGCGCTCGGTGATCGAGCAAGTGTTGCTGAATCTGCCGGCCAACCTCGACAAGCGGGTGCTGGTGACCACTGAAGCGCGGCCGCAGGCGATGCGCATGGCTCAGGCTTATGGCTGTGACGTGGTCTCGATTGAATCGACCGGGATGGGTGACAGTATTGCGGCTGGCGTCGCAGCCTGCCCCGAGGCGGATGGCTGGTTGATCGTGCTGGGTGACATGCCGTTTATCCTGCCGTCGAGTATTGAACGGGTGGCGGCGGCGATTGCCGAGGATGCGGTGAGTGTGCCGGTGCAGGAGGGCGAGTTCGGCCATCCGGTGGGGTTCGGGCGTTCGTTCGGGCCGGGCTTGCAGGCGTTGAGTGGCGATCGCGGCGCCAGACCGTTGTTCAAGCAGGGTCGGGTGGTGGAAGTGGCGGTGGATGATCCCGGGGTGTTGTGGGATATCGATGTGCCCGAGGCGTTGGCTTTTAGATAAAGGCAAGATCAACAGATCGCAGCCTTCGGCAGCTCCTACAGGAGCTGCGATTTTTTGATCTTCTAAATGGAATAAAAAAGCCCCGCCAGGTTTTCACCGGGCGGGGCTTTTTATTGGCTTGCGGAATCAGACGAGCGGTTTAGGCTCGTGTTCTTTTTCCTCGGCCGCTTGGTGATGCTCCACCGCGTCCTGAACGGAGCGTGGTGCTTCGGCGATCACCGACTCAACCACCGCTTCTTCAGTCACGGCAGCAACTTCGACCACTTCAGCAGCCGGAGCAGCAGCGGCAGCCAGTTCGGCTTCCTTCTGCAGGCGCTCGGCTTCACGCTTGCGGCGACGCACTTCACGTGGGTCGTTTGGCGCACGGCCGTTTGGCGTCAGGGCGCTGACCGGAGTGGCTTCAACCACTGGAGCAGGGGCTTCGGCAACCACTGGCGCTTCGACCACCGGTGTTTCAACCACTGGCGCTGGAGCAGGTTCGGCGGCTTCGACCACTGGCGCGGCAGCCTTGGCTTCTTCAACCACTGGGGCTTCAACGACTGGCGCTGGCGTTTCAGCGACGGCAGGCTCGGCAACCCAGTTGAACGCGGTCTGTTCTTCGCGAACTTCACGCACGGTTTCGGTCACGGTTTCAGCGACGGTTTCAGCAACCGGCTCAGCGGCCACAACTGGCGCTTCAATGGCAGGTTCTGCAGCAGCTTCAACCTGAGGCAGCGTTTCTTGAACCGGTGCCACTTCGACTTCCGGAGCAGCAACCACTTCCACTGGGGTAGTGGCCTCAACAACCGGCGCTTCCACTGGAGCGGTTTCCTGAACCGCGGCGGTGGCGCGTTCGGCTTGCTCGTGAGCCTGTGCTTCGGCCGGAGCGCTGATCACGCTGCTGGCAACAGCGGCAGTGACGGCCAGGCCGGCAGCCAGATCGGCAGCGCTTGGTGCGGCGGCGTTTTCGCCGGACTCGGATTCTTCCGAACCTTCGATCACGTTGCCGTTGGCATCACGCTGACGCTCGCGACGGTTGCTGCGACGACGCTGACCACGGGAGCGACGACGTGGACGATCGCCTTCGGCGTTGTCCTGACCGTCTTCCGGCAGTTGCTCTTCGTTGCTGTTCACTTCTTCTTCAGCAACGGCAGCAGCAGCTTGCTCGGCACGTGGTTGACGCTCTTCACGCGGTGGGCGCGGTGCGCGCTCTTCGCGTGGCTGACGGGCCGGACGCTCTTCTGCGACCACAGCGGCAGCGGCAGCCGCTACTGGAGCAGTCGGAGCGGCGTCCAGTGGTTCGCGCAGTTCACGTACACGCTCTTCACGCTCGCCACGTGGTTTGCGGTCTTCACGTGGAGCACGTGGTGCACGTTCCTCGCGCGGAGCGCGGGGTGCGCGTTCTTCGCGGGCGACTGGCGCCTCGGTACGGGCTTCACGCGGCTCGCGGACTTCACGGGCTTCACGTGGCTGACGCTCTTCACGCGGCTCGCGTGGTGCGCGTTCTTCACGCGGTGCACGTTCTTCGCGCGGCTTGCGCTCTTCATCGCGGCGACCGTTACGGTTGCGGCTCTGCTGACGACCGTTGCGACGCTCTTCGTTGCGGGCCGGACGCTCGGTGGCCGGTTTTTCAACGACGACCGGAGCGGCTGGCTCTTCTTTGGTCGCGAACAGGCTGACCAGCGATTTCACCAGGCCCTTGAACAGGCTTGGCTCTGGCGCGGCAACCGGAGCCGGTGCAGCAGCGGCAGGCGCGGCGACTTCGGTCGGCACCGGCGCATTGGCACGGGCCGGCGCAGTCTTGACCGCAGCTTCCTGGCGAACCAGGGTGCGGGTGGCAGCGGCTGGCTGGACTTCTTCGACTTCGGCAGCGGCAGCAGCGATTTCGTAGCTGGACTGGTTGGTCGCAGCTTCCGGGCTGTCGTCACGCAGACGCTGAACTTCGAAGTGCGGGGTTTCCAGGTGATCGTTCGGCAGAATGACGATACGGGCACGGGTGCGCAGTTCGATCTTGGTGATCGAGTTGCGTTTTTCGTTGAGCAGGAACGCGGCGACCGGGATCGGCACCTGAGCGCGCACTTCGGCAGTGCGGTCTTTCAGGGCTTCTTCTTCGATCAAGCGCAGGATTGCCAGAGACAGCGATTCGACGTCACGGATGATGCCGGTGCCGTTGCAGCGTGGGCAGACGATGCCGCTGCTTTCGCCCAGCGATGGACGCAGGCGTTGACGGGACATTTCCAGCAAGCCGAAACGCGAGATGCGGCCGATCTGCACGCGAGCGCGGTCGGCTTCCAGGCATTCGCGGACTTTCTCTTCCACGGCGCGCTGGTTTTTGGCCGGGGTCATGTCGATGAAGTCGATGACGATCAGGCCGCCGATGTCGCGCAGGCGCAACTGACGGGCGATTTCTTCGGCGGCTTCAAGGTTGGTCTGCAGCGCGGTTTCTTCGATGTCGCTGCCTTTGGTGGCGCGCGCCGAGTTGATGTCGATGGACACCAGGGCTTCGGTCGGATCGATGACGATGGAGCCGCCGGAAGGCAGTTCGACGACGCGCTGGAAAGCGGTCTCGATCTGGCTTTCGATCTGGAAACGGTTGAACAGCGGCACGCTGTCTTCGTACAGCTTGATCTTGCTGGCGTACTGCGGCATCACCTGGCGGATGAAGGTCAGGGCTTCGTCCTGGGCTTCAACGCTGTCGATCAGCACTTCGCCGATGTCCTGGCGCAGGTAATCGCGGATGGCGCGGATGATCACGTTGCTTTCCTGGTAGATCAGGAATGGCGCGGAGCGATCCAGCGAGGCTTCTTTGATAGCAGTCCACAGTTGCAGCAGGTAGTCGAGGTCCCACTGCATTTCTTCGCTGCTGCGGCCCAGGCCGGCAGTGCGCACGATCAGACCCATGTCGGCGGGTGCAACCAGGCCGTTCAGCGCTTCACGCAGTTCGTTGCGCTCTTCGCCTTCGATGCGACGGGAGATACCGCCGGCACGCGGGTTGTTCGGCATCAGTACAAGGTAACGACCGGCCAGGCTGATGAAGGTGGTCAGGGCGGCGCCCTTGTTGCCACGTTCTTCTTTTTCGACCTGAACGATGACTTCCTGGCCTTCGCTCAGGACGTCCTTGATGTTGACGCGGCCTTCAGGGGCTTTCTTGAAGTATTCGCGGGAGATTTCTTTGAGGGGCAGGAAGCCGTGGCGCTCGGAGCCGAAATCGACAAAGGCAGCCTCAAGGCTTGGTTCGATGCGAGTGATACGGCCTTTGTAGATGTTGGCCTTCTTCTGCTCGCGTGCACCGGATTCGATGTCCAGGTCGTAGAGGCGTTGGCCATCTACCAGTGCAACACGCAACTCTTCGGGTTGAGTTGCGTTAATCAGCATTCTTTTCATGTAGTACCGTCGGTTTCCGGGCTGCCGGAAACGGCGTTCGGCACACACGACTTCTCACGGTCGGTGTCAGGTGCGTCGGGAGTGGTTGGCCATTCCCGTGTCCAGCGATGTCAGGCCAATTGGGCCGATATCGCGACGTACGCGTCCTGCTTGCTGTGGCTACTTAAGCACTCAGTCAGGAGGAGGAATCAACCAGCGGCTGTGGACGAGATGAAGCGTCTTGATAAAGCCTATTGCTACACAGTCCGGCGGTTGTGCATCTCCACCCTACACGTATCCCTGATAATTCGGGTGCTGCCGCGCGCAGAATCCGCAGCGGGTTGGCATTTACCGTGAGCTCCGAAAGGGGAGGTCACGCATCATGGCTAATTCAGGCGATGTTTCCGAAGCCTTCGCTCGGGGTCATCTGCAGCTGACTGCACTTTGTGAACTGGCCTCGAATATTTGCCTGTCAGGCGAGTGAAAACTCTGCTCGACGGTGTAATTCAGGCCTCATGTCACCTGCGCTTGTTACAACTGCAAACTCCACCGTTACGTAGCGAAAGCCCCGTAGGACGGCCTCGCGTCCTGGTGAATTGCGTTGGTCAGGGCCGGTTTTTGACCGTGGTTCCGCTGTCCAGGCCGCTTTTGGCGGCGTTCGCGACTATAGCAGCAATGATTAAGTGCTTCAATTCCATAAAAATTGTTATCATCCGCGGCATGACAACTACTGCCCCTTCGACTCCAGGCGTTCAACTGCTTGAAGTCTCGCCGGAGTATGCCGGCCAACGAATCGACAATTTCCTCCTTGCCCGGCTCAAAGGCGTGCCCAAGACCTTGATTTACCGCATTTTGCGTAAAGGCGAAGTGCGCGTGAACAAGGGGCGGATCAAGCCCGAATACAAGCTGCAGGCCGGCGATATCGTGCGCGTGCCACCGGTTCGTGTGCCTGAGCGCGACGAACCGGTGCCACTGGCTCAAGGCCTGTTGCAGCGGCTGGAAGCCTCGATTGTCTACGAAGACAAAGCCCTGATTGTGATCAACAAGCCCGCCGGCATTGCGGTTCACGGCGGCAGCGGCTTGAATTACGGTGTCATCGAAGCCTTTCGTCAGTTGCGCCCCGATGCCAAGGAGCTGGAGCTGGTTCACCGTCTCGATCGTGACACTTCCGGCCTGCTGATGATCGCCAAGAAGCGCAGCATGTTGCGGCACTTGCACGCCGCCTTGCGTGGTGACGGTGTCGACAAGCGCTATATGGCGCTGGTGCGCGGCAACTGGGCGACCTCGATCAAGCAAGTCCGTGCGGCGCTGGGCAAGAGCAACCTGCGCTCCGGGGAACGCATGGTCGAGGTCGACGAGGAGGAGGGCAAGGAGTCGGTGACCGTGTTCAAGGTCCTGCGTCGTTTCGGCGACTTTGCCACTCTGATCGAAGCCAAGCCGATCACCGGTCGCACCCATCAGATCCGCGTCCATACGTTGCACGCCGGGCACTGCATTGCCGGCGACACCAAGTACGGCGATGACGGTTTCAGCAAGGAAATCCGTGATCTGGGCGGCAAGCGTCTGTTCCTGCACGCCTACATGCTGACCGTGCCGCTGCCCGATGGCGGCGAGCTCAAGTTGCAGGCACCAGTGGATGAAATGTGGGCCAAGACCGTGGAGCGATTGAGTGCGCCCATCTGATTACAAACTGCTGATTTTCGATTGGGACGGCACCCTCGCCGATTCCATTGGTCGGATTGTCGAGGCGATGCATTCTGCGTCCGCGCGTTCCGGTTTCGAGTTGCGTGATGATTTTGCCGTCAAGGGCATCATCGGTCTGGGCTTGCCCGAGGCGATCCGCACCTTGTATCCGGGCATCAGCGATGCCGAGATGATCTTGTTTCGCGAGTATTACGCTGATCACTACATCGCGGCAGAAGCCGTGCCTTCGCCGCTGTTCGAGGGTGTAGTCGAGTCGATGGCGTCGTTTCGCGAGCAGGGCTATCACCTGGCGGTCGCGACCGGCAAGAATCGTCGCGGACTGGATCGGGTGCTCAAGGCCAATGGCTGGGAAGATTATTTCGATATCACCCGCGCCGCCGACGAGACCGCGAGCAAGCCACACCCGCTGATGCTCGAGCAGATTCTCGCGCATTGCCGGGTGCGGCCCGAGCAGGCGCTGATGGTCGGGGATTCGTCCTTCGATCTGCTGATGGCGCGTAACGCGGGCATGGCGTCGGTGGCGGTCAGCTACGGCGCGCAGTCGATCGAGTCGCTGCAGCAGTTCGAACCGCGCCTGTCGATTGACCGTTTTAGTGAATTGCACGCCTGGCTGGGGCAGCAGGCTTAATACGTTTTTGCTGGGGTACAGCGCATGACCGACGAATGGAAAGCACCGGCCAAGGCAAGTGCCGACGACGGTGACGAGAAAAGCTGGAAGCTGCTGGAAAAGACTTTGCTGGCCAGTGTGCAGGAGCAACGTCGCTCGCGGCGTTGGGGGATCTTTTTCAAGCTGCTGACGTTTGTTTATCTGTTTGTTGCGCTGATCCTGTTCACGCCGCTGATGGATATGGAAAAGAGCGCCACCCGTGGCCCGAACTACACTGCGCTGATCGACGTCACCGGCATGATTGCCGACAAGGAGCCCGCCAGTGCCGACAACATCGTCGGTAGCCTGCGAGCAGCCTTCGAGGACAAGAAGGTCAAGGGCGTGATCCTGCGGATCAACAGTCCTGGCGGCAGCCCGGTGCAGTCGGGTTATGTGTATGACGAGATCAAGCGTCTGCGCGGTCTGCACCCGGATACCAAGGTGTATGCGGTGATTTCCGATCTCGGTGCGTCTGGTGCCTATTACATCGCCAGTGCGGCGGATCAGATCTATGCCGACAAGGCCAGTCTGGTCGGCTCCATCGGCGTAACGGCCGCCGGTTACGGTTTTGTCGGCACCATGGACAAGCTCGGCGTCGAGCGTCGCACTTATACCTCGGGCGAGCACAAGTCGTTTCTTGATCCGTTCCAGCCACAGAAGCCTGACGAGACTGCGTTCTGGCAGACCGTACTGGATACAACGCACAAGCAGTTCATCAACAGTGTCAAACAGGGTCGTGGCGATCGCCTGAAGGACAAGGAGCATCCGGAGCTGTTCTCCGGGCTGGTCTGGTCCGGCGAGCAGGCGCTGCCGTTGGGCTTGATCGATGGTCTGGGCAATGCCAGTTCTGTGGCGCGGGATGTGATTGGCGAGAAGGAGCTGGTGGACTTTACTGTTCAGGAATCGCCGTTCGACCGCTTCTCGAAGAAGCTCGGCGCCAGTGTGGCTGAGCAGTTGGCGATGTGGATGGGGTTCCACGGGCCTTCGTTGCGTTAATTTACCGGTAGATCAAAAGATCGCAGCCTGCGGCAGCTCCTACAGAGATCAAGATCAATGTAGGAGCTGCCGCAGGCTGCGATCTTTTGCTTTAAGGGATTTGCACGCCCTCGGCCAGCAACATGTCGATCAGGCGAATCAGCGGCAGGCCGATGAGGCTGGTGGCGTCAGGTCCTTCGGTGGATTGGAACAGGCTCACGCCCAAGCCTTCGGCCTTGAAGCTGCCGGCGCAGTCGTAGGGCTTCTCCAGGCGCAGGTAGCGTTCAATTCGCGCCTCGTCGAGCTGACGCATGTGCACGGTAAACGGCACGCAGTCGACCTGGCAGTGGCCTGTCTGGCTGTTGAGCAGGGCCAGGCCGGTGAGGAAGGTCACGCTGGCGCCGCTGGCGGCGAGTAGTTGCTCGCGAGCCTTGTCGAAGGTGTGTGGCTTGCCGATGATCCGTTCGCCGAGCGCTGCGACCTGATCCGAGCCGATAATCAGATGAGCAGGGTGGCTGGCCGCCAGAGCGCGAGCTTTCTGTTCGGCGAGGCGCTTGACCAGTTCGATGGCGGCTTCGCCCGGCCGATGGCTTTCGTCGATATCCGGCGAACTGCAGACGAACGGCAGGTGCAGGCGGGCGAGTAATTCCCGGCGATAAGTCGAGCTTGAGGCGAGTAATAAAGGCAGCATTGGCGTCTCCTGAGGCAGGTGCGAATTCTAGCGGAGGCACGCAAGTGACGGACAGGGCACAATTTCCTTTGACATGGGTGGGTGCATCCCTATAATGCTGCGCCTATGTTGAATGACCCGATTCCACCTCACGTTGACCCGCGCAAATTGGCTGACCGTGGCACCACCCTTCAAGGTGAACTGCTGCTGGCCGATTTGAAGAGACTCTGCGACCCGCTTTCCGACGATGTCGGTACGGTGCAGGCCAAATTCGTTTTTGAACGAGATGAACGTAAGTCTGTGGTGATCCACAGCTTTATCGACACCGAAGTCAAAATGGTTTGCCAGCGTTGTCTTGAGCTGGTCACCCTGCCGATCCACAGCGAATGCAGTTACGCTGTAGTGAAGGAGGGTGCGAATACCCAGTCGTTACCGAAAGGTTATGACGTGCTGGAACTGGGCGAAGATCCATTGGATCTGCAGTCACTGATCGAGGAGGAGCTTCTGCTCGCCTTGCCCATTGTGCCTGCTCATCATCCGGAAGAATGCCAGCAGCCGGCGGGAGCAGATGAACCCGAACCGAGCGAGGACGAGGTAACGCGGTCCAACCCGTTCAGTGTATTGGCGCAGTTAAAGCGTGACCCAAACGTTTAGGAGTTAATCAATTATGGCTGTTCAGCAGAACAAAAAATCCCGCTCTGCCCGTGACATGCGCCGTTCGCACGACGCTCTCGAGGCTAGCACCCTGTCTGTAGAAAAAACCACTGGTGAAGTTCACCTGCGTCACCACGTATCGCCAGAAGGCGTATACCGTGGCCGTAAAGTGATCGACAAGGGCGCTGACGAGTAATCACTTGTCCGCTCAAGTCATCGCGATTGACGCAATGGGCGGGGACTTCGGTCCCCGCAGCATTGTTCAGGCCAGCCTTGCTTGCCTTTCTGCTACGCCCTCGCTGCACCTGACCCTCGTCGGTCAACCCTCCCTACTTGAAGAACTGATCAACGGCCAATCGGCTGCCGATCGCGCGCGCCTGACGATTGTTTCGGCGTCTGAAGTCATCACCATGGACGAAAAGCCGACCCAGGCCTTGCGTGGCAAGCCGGACTCGTCGATGCGTGTCGCCCTTGAACTGGTGCGTGACGGCAAGGCTCAGGCCTGTGTCAGTGCCGGCAATACCGGGGCGTTGATGGCGCTGTCGCGATTTGTGCTCAAGACCTTGCCGGGGATTGATCGGCCGGCGATGGTGGCGGCGATTCCGACGCAGAAGGGTTATTGCCAGTTGCTCGACCTGGGCGCCAACGTCGATTGCAGCGCCGAGCATCTATTGCAGTTCGCGGTGATGGGCTCGGTGGCGGCGCAGACGCTGGGCATCGCCCGGCCGCGTGTCGCGTTGCTGAATATCGGCACCGAGGACATCAAGGGCAATCAGCAGGTCAAGCTGGCGGCGACCTTGTTGCAGGCGGCGCGCGGCATTAACTACATCGGTTTTGTCGAGGGCGATGGCCTGTATCGCGGCGAGGCGGATGTGGTGGTCTGTGACGGTTTTGTCGGCAATATCCTGCTCAAGTCCAGCGAAGGCCTGGCGACGATGATCGCCGCGCGCATCGAAGCCTTGTTCAGGAAAAGCTTTGCTTCCCGCGTGGTAGGTGCTTTGGCCCTGCCATTGATGAAGCGCCTGCAGGCGGATCTCGCACCGGCGCGACATAACGGCGCAAGCTTCCTCGGCTTGCAGGGCATCGTGGTGAAAAGTCACGGTTCGGCCGGGGTTCAGGGCTTTCAGAGCGCGATTCAGCGCGCGCTGATCGAGATTCAGGAGAACCTGCCCGAGCGCCTCCACGGTCGTCTGGAGGATTTGTTGTCTTAGGCGTTTTCGTCGGACAATGCTTAAATGTGACCGCCCGGTTCAAAGGGCCATCCAACTGTCAGTTTCTTGCGTCCCCCAGTGGGGCGTCATTTTCGACGACAAGATCATTAGGGGCTTGTTACATGTCTGCTTCCCTCGCATTCGTCTTTCCAGGACAGGGTTCGCAGTCCCTCGGCATGCTCGCCGAGCTGGGCGCGGAATATCCGTTGATCCTCGAAACCTTCAAAGAAGCCTCCGCTGCTCTGGGCTATGACCTGTGGGCACTGACCCAGCAGGGCCCGGAAGAGCTGCTCAATCAAACCGATAAAACCCAACCGGCCATTCTGACCGCTTCGATCGCTCTGTGGCGTCTGTGGCTGGCTGAAGGTGGCGCGCGTCCGGCATTTGTTGCCGGTCACAGCCTGGGTGAATACAGCGCACTGGTTGCTGCCGGCAGCCTGAGCCTGGCTGACGCGGTCAAGCTCGTCGAGCGCCGTGGCCAGCTGATGCAGGAAGCCGTTCCGGCCGGGCAGGGCGGCATGGCGGCCATTCTCGGTCTGGAAGACGCTGATGTACTGGCTGCCTGTGCCGAAGCGGCGCAGGGCGAAGTGGTCAGCGCGGTGAACTTCAACTCGCCGGGGCAAGTGGTCATCGCCGGTGCCAAGGCTGCGGTTGAGCGTGCCATCGAAGGTTGCAAGGGCCGTGGTGCCAAGCGTGCCATGCCGTTGCCGGTGAGCGTGCCGTCGCATTGCGAACTGATGCGTCCGGCTGCCGAGCGCTTTGCCGAATCCATCGCCGCCATCGACTGGCAGGCGCCGCAGATCCCGGTCGTACAGAACGTCAGCGCGCAAGTGCCGGCCGATCTGGAAACCCTCAAGCGTGATTTGCTCGAACAACTGTACAAGCCCGTTCGCTGGGTTGAATCCGTTCAGACGCTGGCTGCCAAAGGCGCTACCAGTCTGGTCGAGTGCGGCCCGGGCAAAGTGCTGGCCGGTCTGAACAAACGTTGCGCCGAAGGCGTTTCGACTTCCAATCTCAATACCCCAGACGCTTTCGTTGCCGCCCGTGCAGCGCAGGCCTGAATCAGGAGAAACTTGCATGAGTCTGCAAGGTAAAGTTGCACTGGTCACTGGTGCAAGCCGCGGTATCGGCCAGGCTATCGCACTGGAACTGGGTCGTCAGGGCGCCATCGTCGTTGGCACCGCGACCTCCGCCAAGGGTGCCGAGGCGATCGCTGCCACGCTCAAGGAGCACGGCATTCAAGGTACCGGTCTGGAACTGAACGTCACCAGCGACGAATCCGTTGCCGCCGTGATCGCGAGCATTCAGGAGCAGTTCGGCGCGCCGGCGATTCTGGTCAATAATGCCGGCATCACCCGCGATAACCTGATGATGCGCATGAAAGACGATGAATGGTACGACGTGATCGATACCAACCTGAACAGTCTGTATCGCCTGTCCAAGGGCGTTTTGCGTGGCATGACCAAGGCGCGCTGGGGCCGAATTATCAGTATTGGCTCGGTGGTGGGTGCCATGGGCAACGCAGGCCAAGTAAACTATGCAGCCGCCAAGGCCGGTCTGGAAGGTTTCAGCCGTGCGATGGCGCGTGAAGTCGGTTCGCGTTCGATTACGGTCAACTCGGTAACCCCAGGGTTCATCGACACCGATATGACCCGCGAACTGCCGGAAGCACAGCGTGAAGCCTTGCAGACGCAGATTCCGCTGGGCCGTCTGGGACAAGCTCAAGAGATCGCCTCGGTGGTCGCTTTTCTTGCATCCGACGGTGCGGCATACGTCACTGGGGCTACAATCCCGGTGAACGGTGGGATGTACATGTAAGTAAAATGTGACGGATTGCTTCAAAAAAATGTCATACGAGCTGTCTAAAATCCGTTATAAAGCTGCAATCTATTTATAGGCAGAGGGCCGCAGGGTTTGAGGAGTGAAGCTTTCAGTTGAAAAGCTGAAAAGCCTTTCTATACACTTACCCACTGGCCAGCTGCCTGAATTTGTCCATTAGGAGTGAAAACAAGGTATGAGCACCATCGAAGAGCGCGTCAAGAAAATCGTTGCCGAGCAACTGGGCGTTAAAGAAGAAGAAGTGGTCAACACTGCTTCCTTCGTTGAAGACCTGGGTGCCGACTCCCTTGACACCGTTGAGCTGGTGATGGCTCTGGAAGAGGAATTCGAGACCGAAATCCCTGACGAAGAAGCTGAGAAGATCACTACTGTACAAGCTGCAATCGACTACGTTACTAGCCACCAGGCGTAATAGTTTGTAATCGTTGTCTGCTGTCATGGAAAAACCGCACTGCCATCATGGCGTGCGGTTTTTTCTTTAGGCCTGATGCAAAGTCGTCATTTGAAAAAGGAGAGTGCTGTGTCGCGTAGACGCGTCGTAGTCACCGGTATGGGTATGTTGTCGCCACTGGGCACGGATGTGCCGAGCAGTTGGCAGGGCATTCTGGCTGGCCGCAGTGGCATTGGTCTGATCGAACACACCGACCTTTCTGCCTATTCCACCCGTTTTGGCGGCTCGGTAAAGGGCTTCAATGTCGAGGAATACCTGTCGGTCAAGGAAGCACGCAAGCTCGACCTGTTCATTCAGTACGGTCTGGCCGCGGGTTTTCAGGCTGTTCGCAACGCCGGTCTGGAAGTCACCGACGCCAACCGTGAGCGCATTGGCGTGGCCATGGGCTCGGGCATCGGCGGTCTGACCAACATCGAAGAAACCAGCCGTACCCTGCATGAGACGGGCCCACGTCGAATTTCGCCATTCTTCGTGCCAGGCTCGATCATCAATATGATTTCCGGTTTTCTGTCCATCCATCTGGGTGCACAGGGGCCGAACTACGCCATTTCCACTGCCTGTACCACCGGTACGCACTGCATTGGCATGGCCGCGCGCAACATCATGTACGACGAAGCCGACGTAATGATCGCCGGTGGTGCCGAGATGGCCGCGTGCGGTCTGGGCATGGGCGGCTTCGGCGCGTCCCGTGCGCTGTCGACCCGCAACGACGAGCCGACTCGCGCCAGTCGTCCATGGGACAAGGGCCGTGATGGCTTCGTGCTGTCTGACGGTGCCGGTGCGCTGGTACTCGAAGAGCTCGAGCACGCCAAGGCCCGTGGCGCCACGATCTACGCCGAGCTGATCGGCTTCGGCACCAGTGGCGATGCGTTCCACATGACGTCGCCACCCGCTGATGGCGCTGGTGCAGCGCGCTGCATCACCAATGCGCTGCGCGATGCGAAGATCAACATCGACCAGGTGCAGTACATCAACGCCCACGGTACTTCGACCCCGGCCGGCGACCTTGCCGAAGCCAACGCGATCAAGACCGTGTTCGGTGAGCACGCCTACAACCTGGCGGTCAGCTCCACCAAGTCCATGACCGGTCACCTGCTGGGTGCGGCGGGCGCGGTCGAGGCGATCTTCAGTGTGCTGGCGATCAACAGCCAGGTGGCACCGCCGACCATCAACCTCGATGAGCCGGATGAAGGCTGCGATCTCGATTTCGTGCCGCACACTGCGCGCAACATGGATATCGACGTCGTACTGTCCAACTCGTTCGGGTTTGGCGGCACCAACGGCACATTGGCATTCCGTCGGTTCGCCGGTTGATGGACAGCTGGGTCGACGGTCAGCCGGCTGACGCTCTGTCACTGAAAGATCGCGGCCTGGCTTATGGCGATGGGCTGTTCGAGACCATTGCCGTGCACGGCGGCCAGCCGATATTGCTGGATCGTCACCTGACGCGTTTGGCCGAGGGCTGCTCGCGTCTGGCCATCGCCGCGGATATCGAGCGGGTTCGCAGCGAGCTGCTGGCTTATGCCGCGGCAATGGGCGAGGGCGTGCTCAAGCTCATTCTCACCCGTGGTGATGGCTTGCGCGGCTACGCGCCCGATCCTGCGGCGCAGGGTCGACGCATTCTGCAAGGCAGTCCGCCTGCGACTTATTCTGCCGTGCATGGCGAGCAGGGCGTGCGCCTGTTTCCCTGCGTCACGCGGTTATCCAACCAGCCGTTGCTGGCCGGTCTCAAGCATCTGAATCGTCTGGAGCAAGTGCTCGCCCGCGCTGAATGGCGCGACGGCGAACACGCCGAAGGCTTGATGCTCGATCAGGCCGGGCGCGTCATCGAAGGCGTGTTCAGCAACCTGTTTCTGGTGCGCGACGGCATACTGATCACCCCGGATCTGAAGCGCTGTGGCGTGGCCGGAGTGATGCGCGCTGAAATATTGTTTCAGGCCGAGTCATTGGCCATCCCCATCCAAATCACCGACATCAGCCTCGAACAGCTGCAATGGGCTGATGAAGTCTTCATGTGCAACAGCGTGTATGGCGTCTGGCCGGTACGCGCCTACGCTGCACTGAGCTGGCCGGTTGGCCCGCTCACCCGTAAACTGCAAACCATTGCCCGTGCGCTACTGGATGCCTGATTCGTGAGACGTAAACTCTTGCTGCTGCTGGAAACCGGACTGGTTCTGGCAGGGCTGCTGATGGGCGCCAGCGCCTGGAAAATTCATTCGGCGCTGGAACAGCCCCTGAACATCACGCAGGAAGAACTGCTGGATGTGCCGAAAGGCTCGACACCGACCCGTACCTTTCTTGAACTCGAAACCGATGGTGTCATCAAGGACGCCTTCTGGTTGCGCATTTATTGGCGCTTCAACCTGGCCGGTACGCCGATCCATACCGGCGAATACCGCATGCAGCCGGGCATGACTGTCAACGGTCTGATTGACCTGTGGAAGCGCGGCGAAGTGGTGCAGTACAGCCTGACACTGGTCGAGGGCTGGAATTTCCACCAGGTCCGTGCCGCGTTGGCCAAAGATGAAAAGATCGAGCAGACCCTCAAGGGCTTGAGCGACAGCGAAGTGATGGAGAAAATCGGCCATCGCGGGCTGTTCCCGGAAGGGCGATTCTTCCCGGATACCTACCGCTTCGTGCGGGGCGTCTCCGACGTCGAGTTGCTGAAGAAAGCCTTTGACCGCCTCGACGAGGTATTGGCCAAGGAGTGGGAAAACCGCTCCGCTGATGCGCCGTACAGCGAGCCATATCAGGCGCTGATCATGGCCTCGCTGGTAGAGAAGGAAACCGGTGTGCCGCAGGAGCGTGGGCAGATTGCCGGCGTGTTCGTGCGTCGCATGGCGCTGGGCATGCAGTTGCAGACCGACCCGACCGTGATCTACGGCCTGGGCGATCGCTACACCGGCAAGTTGACCCGAGCTCATCTCAAGGAGCCGACGCCCTACAACACCTATGTGATTCCCGGATTGCCGCCGACGCCGATTGCCATGGTCGGCCGCGAGGCGATTCACGCCGCGCTCAATCCGGTGGAAGGCAACAGCCTGTATTTCGTCGCCCGTGGCGACGGTAGCCATGTGTTCTCCGATGATCTGGACGCACACAACAGTGCAGTGCGCGAATTCCAGCTCAAGCGCCGCGCCGATTACCGCTCCAGCCCGGCCCCGGCGAATGTGCCGGCCGCTCCGGCTACTGCGACCGAGGAGGCGACTCCTGCGGCATCTCCTGATACCGCGCCTGAAGCGCTGCCACAGGTTCCCGCTCAGGAACCCGCGCCGACGCCGGCTCCTGCTGCCGAACCCGCGACGACCGCACCGCAGAACGCGCAATGACTTTGATTAAGGACTGCCTGTGACTGGCTTGTTTATTACCCTGGAAGGCCCGGAAGGCGCCGGCAAGAGCACCAACCGCGAATACCTCGCCGAGCGCCTGCGCGCCGAAGGTGTCGAAGTAGTGCTGACCCGCGAACCCGGGGGTACGCCACTCGCCGAGCGCATTCGCGATGTGCTGCTGGCCCCGGCCGATGAAGTCATGAACCCCGATACCGAGCTGTTGCTGGTGTTCGCCGCGCGCGCCCAGCATCTGGCCGAAGTGATCCGTCCGGCGCTGGCTCGCGGCGCGGTGGTGCTGTGCGATCGTTTCACCGACTCGACTTACGCCTATCAGGGCGGCGGTCGTGGTTTGTCGCTGGAACGCATTGCTGCGCTGGAGACGTTCGTTCAGGGCGACCTGCGTCCGGATCTGACGCTGATTTTCGATCTGCCGGTGGAAATCGGCCTGGCCCGCGCCAGTGCCCGTGGCCGTCTGGACCGATTTGAACTGGAAGGCCGGGCGTTTTTCGAAGCGGTACGCAATGCGTTTCTGCAACGCGCCGAGGCTGATCCGGCGCGCTATGTGCGCATCGATGCCGGTCAGTCATTGGTCAAGGTTCAGCAAGCGCTGGATACCCTGATTCCGAACTTGCTGGAGCTGATTCGTGGCTGAGGCCTATCCATGGCAGGACAGCCTCTGGCAGCAACTGGCCGGACGTAGTCAGCACGCCCACGCGTACTTGCTGCACGGCCCGGCCGGGATCGGCAAGCGCGCGTTGGCCGAGCGCCTGATGGCCAGCCTGCTCTGTCAGCGTCCGACCCCCGAGGCGTGCGGTGAGTGCAAATCCTGCCTGCTGCTCAAGGCCGGCAGCCATCCGGACAACTACATCCTTGAGCCGGAAGAAGCCGACAAGGCGATCAAGGTCGATCAGGTCCGTGATCTGGTCAGTTTCGTGGTGCAGACCGCGCAGCTGGGCGGGCGCAAGGTGGTGCTGATCGAGCCGGTGGAGTCGATGAACATCAACGCCGCCAACGCCTTGCTCAAGAGCCTCGAAGAGCCGTCCGGCGATACCGTGTTGTTGCTGGTCAGCCACCAGCCGAGCCGTTTGCTGCCGACAATCAAGAGCCGCTGCGTGCAGCAGGCGTGTCCGCTGCCGGGCGAGGCCATGAGCCTGCAGTGGCTGGCGCAAGCGCTGCCGGAGTGTTCCGAAGAGGAGCGTGTCGAATTGCTGACGCTAGCGGCTGGTTCGCCGTTGTCGGCAGTCAGCCTGCAATCCCAGGGCGTGCGTGAACAGCGGGCGCAGGTGGTCGAAGGGGTGAAGAAGCTGCTCAAACAGCAGCAATCGCCGACGCAACTGGCCGAAGAGTGGAAAAGCATTCCGATGCTGCGCCTGTTCGACTGGTTCTGCGACTGGTCGAGCCTGATCCTGCGCTACCAACTGACCCAGGATGAAGCCGGTCTCGGTCTGACCGATATGCGCAAAGTCGTGCAGTACCTGGCGCAAAAAAGCGCCCAAGGCAAAGTCCTCGATATACAGGACTGGATTCTCGCCCAGCGGCAGAAAGTCCTGAGCAAAGCCAACCTCAACCCGGCACTGCTGCTGGAAGCGTTGTTGGTGCAATGGGCGGGATTGCCTGGTCAAAGATAAGAATGTGTACCTAGACTCTGAACATCAGCAGTGGAGGTCAACATGAATGAAGCCATCAGCCCGGGGCCGCGCAACGGCATCCTGTCCCTGACCATCAAGGACAAATCGGTGCTTTACGCCGCCTACATGCCGTTCATCAAGAACGGTGGCCTGTTCATCCCGACCAACAAGAGCTACAAGTTGGGCGACGAGGTGTTCATGCTGCTGAATCTTATGGACGAGGCGGAGAAGATTCCGGTGGCCGGCAAGGTCGCCTGGATCACCCCCAAAGGTGCTCAGGGCAACCGCGCAGCCGGCGTCGGCGTGCAATTCAATGAAGGCGACAACACCGCCCGCAGTCGCATTGAAACTCATCTGGCCGGAGCACTGAAATCCGACCGTCCCACTCATACGATGTAAGTAGCCGTCTTTTTTATGCTCGTAGATTCCCATTGTCACCTTGATCGCCTCGACCTCGCCGCCCATGACGGTTCGCTGGATGCTGCACTCGATGCGGCTCGCCAGCGAGGGGTAGGTCACTTCCTGTGTATCGGCGTGAGTGCCGACAACGCTGCCGACGTCAAAGCCCTCGCCGAGCGCTACGACGACGTCGATTGCTCGGTTGGTGTGCACCCATTGGATGTGCAACCGGGCGCGGCGCCTGCACTTGACTGGCTGCTGCACGAACTCAATCACCCGAAAGTGGTGGCGATCGGCGAAACCGGTCTGGATTATCACTACGAACCAGAGGCCGCCGAGCTGCAGCAGGAATCTTTCCGCCTGCATCTGCAAGCCGCACAGCAGACCGGCAAACCGGTGATCATCCACACCCGTGGCGCCCGTGCCGATACTCTCGAACTGCTGCGCGAAGCCGCGTTGCCCCAGGCCGGTGTGCTGCATTGCTTCACCGAAGACTGGGACATGGCCAAGGCTGCTCTGGACATGGGTTATTACATTTCCCTGTCGGGCATCGTCACCTTCCGCAATGCCGACGCCCTACGCGACGTGGCGAGCAAGGTGCCGGCCGATCGCTTGCTGGTGGAGACCGACTCGCCGTATCTGGCGCCGATCCCTTATCGCGGCAAACCGAACCTGCCGCAATACGTGCGTGAGGTAGCGGAGTTTCTGGCGATGCTGCGTGGGGAGAGCTACGAGCGGTTTGCCGAGCAGACCACCGAGAACTTCAAGCGCCTGTTTCCCTTGGCGCATGTAAAAGGCTGATCGTGTAGGAGCTGCCGCAGGCTGCGATCTTTTGATGTTGTTTTTAAAGAATCAACATCAAAAGATCGCAGCCTGCGGCAGCTCCTACATGGTGCGGTGTGCGTAAATGACAGGAATTTGCGCTAAATCGCAGGCAAAAAAAACCCGGGTTCTGGGGGGTGAATCCGGGTTAAGACCATTAGGAGTAAAACAAAGGCACGCGGTCCCTTGGTACCTTTACCGGCACGGCACTTGGGGGAGATGCCGCCCGACAGTTCAAGTATTGATCAGTCTGGCGTTCAGTCCAGTTAGCCGGTCGGGGTTTTTAAACAAATTTGGAATACGTGCGCTTCAGTTGAGTTCTCATTGCACCCCTGGCGTTCGCAAAATGAACAAGAAACGCAGATGTGGTCGGATGATCCGTGCATTTTTGTGCAAGTTAGGCATAATACGCGGCTTCGAATTTTGACCCCTACAGACCTTTTCTTATGCACAAAGAACCTCGTAAGGTCCGTGAGTTTCGTCGCCGCGAGCAAGAAATTCTCGATACCGCGCTCAAGCTGTTCCTCGAACAAGGTGAAGACAGCGTCACCGTCGAGATGATTGCTGATGCCGTGGGTATCGGCAAAGGCACGATCTACAAGCATTTCAAATCCAAGGCCGAGATCTATCTGCGCCTGATGCTCGATTACGAGCGTGATTTGAACGAGCTGCTGCATTCGGCCGATGTCGACAAGGACAAGGAAGCGCTGTCCCGTGCCTACTTCGAATTCCGCATGCGCGACCCGCAGCGCTACCGCCTGTTCGACCGTCTCGAAGAGAAGGTGGTAAAAGGCAATCAGGTGCCGGAAATGGTCGAGGAGCTGCACAAGATCCGTGCCTCGAACTTCGAACGCCTGACCCTGCTCATCAAAGGCCGGATCAGCGAAGGCAAGCTCGAAGACGTGCCGCCATACTTCCACTACTGCGCGTCCTGGGCGCTGGTGCACGGCGCGGTGGCGCTGTATCACTCGCCGTTCTGGAGCAATGTGCTGGAAGATCAGGAAGGTTTCTTCCAGTTCCTGATGGACATCGGTGTGCGCATGGGCAACAAGCGCAAGCGCGACCCGGAAACGCCGAGCAGCTGAATCATTCAGCGGCCTTATTGCGCCATGATTTCGCTACATGACGCAGTACCGCAGGAATATACTCAGGCATAGGGCTTGCTAAAGCTTGATTTGTGAGTCAAGTTTTAGCGGCTCGAAATTCTATCGCCGGAGTGATCATGATCGTTGACCGTCAAGGCAGGCGTTTTCGCAATTTGCGCATCAGCCTGACTTCAGCCTGCAATTACGCCTGTACCTACTGCGTGCCCAACGGCAAGCGGTTGGTGGCTGCGCAGGATGAACTGTCGGCCGAGGCCATGGCCCGTGGCGTGGCTTATCTGATCGAAGCCGCCGGCATCGAGCGCTTGCGCATCACCGGTGGCGAGCCGCTGGTCAGCCCCAAACTCGAATCTTTCATGAGCGCCGTCGGCAAGATGGGCCTGGAAGACATCAGCCTGACCACCAATGGTCAACTCCTGGCGAAGAAGCTGCCGCTACTGGTGGATGCCGGCCTGCGCCGGATCAACGTTTCTCTCGATACCCTGGATGCCGGCGCGTTCCGCAGCATTGCCCGTGGCGGCGATCTGGCGACCGTGCTCGATGGCATGGACCAGGCGAAAGCGGCGGGACTGAAGATCAAGGTCAACATGGTGCCGTTGCGTGGGCAGAACCTGGATCAGGTGATGCCGCTGCTCGATTACTGCCTGGAACGGGGCTATGAGTTGCGTTTCATCGAGTTGATGCGCATGGGCCACCTCGCCACCGACTCCAACGCCTTCCTGCAACAGTTCGTCAGTCTGCAGCAACTGCTGAGCCTGATCGGCGAGCGCTACGAGTACGCCCAGGCTGATGCGCCGGTGGATGCCACAGCCGTGCGCTATGCGATCCCGGGAGTAGGCCATTTCGGCGTGATCGCCAACGAAAGCGTGCCGTTCTGCCGCACCTGTTCGCGCTTGCGTCTGTCGTCGACCGGCTGGCTGCACGGCTGCCTGTCGTCGAGCAACCGCCACTATGTCGGTGATCTGCTCGACAAGCCGCGCCATCAGGCGTTGCCGGCGTTGCAGCGTCTGTTGGTCAAGGCGTTGGGCGACAAGCAGGAAGTGGCGTTCTCCGGTGGTGCGACCGTCATGAAGATCATCGGCGGCTGATCCCTCTTTTTCGCGAGCAGGCTCGCTCCCACAGGGTTTTGCGCAATTCTGTGGGAGCGAGCCTGCTCGCGAAAGCGATTCATCATTCGACGCAGATCCTGAGCTGGCGCAAAAGCTGCATCTAACGGCCATTCGCCGGTTTTCCGTCACCGGCTTCTGGAGGATGAGGATGCGTAGCCTGGTTTTGCTGCTGGCCGTTTTGGCGCTTGGCGGCTGTATGACTGTCAGCGATATGGCCGAAGGCACTCGCTATCAGATGAGCGACGCGGGGCTGCTGGATCACAGCGACAGCCGTCGGGTGAACAATTTCCGCATTCAGCCGGACTCGTTCATCTACATCGCCCAAGGTTCATTCGCACCGCCGGGTGGCTCCTACCCACGGCCGAACGTGGTGGCAGAAGAAGCGTTCAAGGGTTTTGTCGAATACTTCCCGATGGTCCGCCGCGCCCGTGCCCCGGAAGGTCTTGACCAAGCGATGGGCGAAGCTCGAGATGCCGGCGCGCACTACCTGCTGTACACCCGCTTCGCCAAGGCTGACGACCGCATCGGCAACTCTGACGAATGGCTCGATCAGGAAGCCGTGGATCGCCTCGGCATCGACGGTGGGGTGATTCAGATCATGTTGATCGAGACCAGCACCCAGTATTTGATTGATACTGCACGGATCAAGAGTCGTGGCGGTTTACTGACGTTCCACGATAACAAGCCGGAAGACCTGATCGGCCCGCCGCTGGCGCAATACGCGCGCAGCCTGCTGGGAGTCGGCGACCAATAAACCAAGGAGTACGACATGAGTGGACCGCAAAAAGCCAATGACCTGTTGGGGCAGATCCCCAAAACCAAAGGCCTGCCGCCGGTGCACTTGTGGAACCCGGACTTCTGCGGTGACATCGACATGCGCATCGCCCGCGACGGCACTTGGTATTACCTGGGTACGCCGATCGGGCGCAAGCCGATGGTCAAGCTGTTCTCCACCATCATCCGCCGCGACGGCGATGATTATTTCCTGATTACCCCGGTCGAGAAGGTCGGGATCAAAGTCGACGATGCGCCGTTCGTGGCGATTGCCGTTGAGGTCGAAGGCGAGGGCGAGGCGCAGGTCCTGCGTTTCACCACCAACGTTGAAGAGACCGCCGAAGCCGGGGCGGAGCATCCGCTCCGCGTCGAGATCGACCCAACAACCCAGGAACCCGCGCCTTACGTACATGTGCGCACCAACCTCGAAGCGCTGATTCACCGCAATGTGTTTTACCAACTGGTGGAACTGGCGGTCAGTCGTGAGATCGATGGGCAGCGCTGGCTGGGTGTGTGGAGTGGCGGCGAGTTCTTCCGGATCGGCCTCGAACCTTGATCACAATCCCCCTGTAGGAGTGAGCCTGCTCGCGATAGCGGTGGATCAGTCACTGTTGCTGGTGACTGACACACCGCTATCGCGAGCAGGCTCACTCCTACAGGGGTTTTATTTTTCAGTAGAAAATCCCGATTGACTGTTAATCATATGATCATTAGCGTGGACACCCATCGCCAACTGCTTTGAGGTCTCCATGTCCAGCAGCTTTCATGCGTCAACGGTCGATTGGCTGGGCAGCTGGATTGCCGCTGGCCAGGTCAAGTCGGGGCAGGCGATCAAGGTCGAGGCGGATCTGGGCGAGCAGTTAGGTGTCAGCCGCACCGTGATCCGAGAAGCGATCAAAACCCTGGTTGCCAAAGGCATGCTCGAAGTCGGGCCGAAAGTCGGTACCCGGGTGTTGCCGGTGCGGCGCTGGAACCTGTTTGATCCGCAAGTCGTCGGCTGGCTCTCACGCAACGGCCTGCCGGAAAACTTTGTTGATGACCTGCTCGACCTGCGCCGTACCATCGAACCGATGGCTGTGCGCTGGGCCTGCGAGCGCGCCAGCCTGGAGCAGATTCACGCGGTGCAACTGGCCTACAACGCGTTGGAGCGGGCGGTCGACAGCGGCATCGACTACAACCGTGCCGACCAGGCCTTCCACGAATGCATTCTGGCCGCCAGCCACAACCAGTTCATCGAGCAAATGGTCCCGGCCCTGGGCGCCTTGCTCGCCGTGTCGTTTGAAGTCTCCGCTGCCGACCCCGATGAACTGCGTCGCACATTGCCGATTCACAAGGACATGGCTGACGCCATCGCCGCCCGTGACTCCGCGCGCGGCGTGTGGGCCTGCATGACCCTGATTGACAATGCCGACCTGGCAATCAAACGCTTTTACCCACAGGTGATGGCCGACAAAAAAGCCAGCTGAGAACACAGATTCCCCTGTAGGAGTGAGCCTGCTCGCGATAGCGGTGGGTCAGTCACAATCGTCGTCACTGACCCACCGCTATCGCGAGTAGGCTCACTCCTACAGTTAAAACAACAACATGAAGGATTCAATATGCCGTTGACCGCCGCAACCCAACACCGCGCCAAGCTCGGCGAAGGGCCATTCTGGGACGCCCCGACCCAGGCACTGTACTGGGTCGATATCGCCGGCAAGCAGGCGCTGCGGCTGATCGGCAATAATGTGCAGATCTGGCAGATGCCCGAGCACGTTTCCGCGTTCATCCCCTGTGCCAGCGGCGATGCGCTGGTGACGCTGAGCAGCGGCGTCTATCGCCTGGATCTTGATTCCCCCGGTCTCGAACCACGCCTGACGCTGTTCTGCATCGCCGACCCGCAACCGGGCAATCGGCCCAACGAGGCACGCTGCGATGGTCAGGGGCGACTGTGGCTCGGCACCATGCAGAACAACATCGGCGACAACGGCGAAGACCTGCCGATTGAGCGTCGTTCCGGTGGCTTGTTTCGCATTGATCCCGACCAGCGTGTCACGCCATTGCTGCTCGGTCTCGGCATTCCCAACACGCTGTTGTGGAGCGACGACGGCACCAGACTGCTGTTCGGCGACAGCCTCGACGGGGCGCTCAATCGCTATTTCATTCACACCGACGGCAATCTCGGCAACGCAGATATCTGGTACGGCCCCGACCAGAACGGCGGCCCGGATGGTTCGGCAGTCGACGCCGAAGGGTATGTGTGGAACGCGCGTTGGGACGGCAGCTGCCTGCTGCGTCTGACGCCGCACGGCAAGGTCGATCGCAAAATCGACCTGCCCGTCAGCCGGCCAACCAGTTGCGTATTCGGCGGCGAAGACCTGAAAACCCTGTACATCACCAGCGCCCAGAGTCCGCACAACCACCCGCTGGATGGCGCGGTGCTGTCGATGCGCGTCGATGTGCCGGGCAAACTCTGTACGCGGTTTGCAGGCTGAATCCCAAAATGTGGGATGCAAAATTATATATTGAGATTATTCGACAGTCGGGTTTATAGTCGGCTCCAGCAGTAACACGCACTCACACTTAAAAAGAACAAAACAGGTGAAGTGATGCAGCGAACCTCTATCGCACTCCTCAGCGGAGTCAGCGTCTCGCAACGGCCCGGCGTCGCTCGCCGCGCCTGCCTGTTTCGTTTTCACAGTCTTCCAGACCGGACATCGACAGATGCCCGGTTTTTTTGTGCTGACGAACAGGAGTCCTGATCCATGGCTGAACCTCTTTCCTTGCCGCCGGTGCCCGCGCCGCCGAAGGGTGAGCGTCTGAAAAACAAAGTGGTGCTGCTGACCGGTGCCGCTCAAGGCATCGGCGAAGCCATCGTTGCCACCTTCGCCTCGCAGCAGGCCAGACTGGTGATCAGCGATATTCAGGCAGAAAAGGTCGAGAAGGTTGCCGCCCAGTGGCGCGACAAGGGCTACGACGTGCAGGCGATCAAGGCTGACGTCTCGCGCCAGCAAGACCTGCATGCCATGGCCAGACGGGCCATCGAGCTGCACGGGCGCATCGACGTGCTGGTCAACTGCGCCGGGGTCAACGTGTTCCGCGACCCGCTGCAAATGACCGAAGAAGACTGGCGTCGTTGCTTCGCCATTGATCTCGATGGCGCCTGGTTTGGCTGTAAAGCCGTGCTGCCACAGATGATCGAGCAGGGTGTCGGCAGCATCATCAACATCGCCTCGACCCATTCCAGCCACATCATTCCCGGCTGCTTCCCGTATCCGGTGGCCAAGCACGGCCTGCTTGGGCTGACCCGGGCGCTGGGCATCGAATACGCGGCGAAGGGCGTTCGGGTCAACGCCATCGCCCCGGGGTACATCGAGACGCAACTCAACGTCGATTATTGGAACGGTTTTGCCGATCCCCACGCCGAGCGTCAGCGAGCATTCGATCTGCACCCGCCGAAACGCATTGGCCAGCCGCTCGAAGTGGCGATGACCGCGGTGTTTCTGGCCAGTGATGAAGCGCCGTTCATCAACGCCTCGTGCATCACCATCGATGGTGGGCGCTCGGTGATGTACCACGACTGAGTGGATCGTGTTTCAGGCGGTGAACTCCGCGTGAAATCCAATCATCATACGATATGACTATTTTTGTCCTACATTGCAAAACCGGGCTTTAACGCTTTTCAAATAACGCTCAAAAAAAATAACAAGGAGTCAGCTTATGAAACGTCGTTTCGGGATTCGTACCCTGTGCAGTGCCGCCCTGGCGGTCACCGCGTTCAGTCTGAGCAGTACGCTGCTGGCTGCCGATGCCGTGAAAATCGGTTTCCTGGTCAAACAGGCTGAAGAGCCGTGGTTCCAGACCGAGTGGGCCTTCGCCGAGAAAGCCGCCAAGGACAAAGGCTTCGAACTGATCAAGATCGCCGTGCCAGACGGCGAGAAAACCCTCTCGGCCATCGACAGCCTCGCGGCCAATGGCGCCAAAGGCTTCGTGATCTGCCCGCCGGACGTCTCGCTCGGCCCGGCGATCATGGCCAAAGCCAAGCTCAATGACCTGAAAGTGATTGCCGTGGACGATCGTTTCGTCGACGCCAACGGTAAGTTCATGGAGGACGTGCCGTACCTCGGCATGGCCGCGTTCGAAGTCGGCCAGAAGCAGGGCAACGCGATGGTCGCCGAGGCGAAGAAACGCAACTGGGACTGGAAAGACACCTACGCGGTGGTCAACACCTACAACGAACTCGACACCGGCAAGAAACGCACCGACGGTTCGATGAAGGCGCTCGAAGACGCCGGCCTGCCGAAAGACCACATCCTGACCGCCGCGCTGAAAACCCTCGACGTGCCGGGCAGCATGGACGCCACCAACTCGGCGCTGGTCAAGCTGCCCAGTGCGGCGAAGAACCTGATCATCGGTGGCATGAACGACAACACCGTACTCGGCGGCGTCCGCGCCACCGAAGCCGCCGGGTTCGCTGCGGCCAATGTGATTGGCATCGGCATCAACGGCACCGACGCCATCGGCGAGCTGAAAAAGCCCAACAGCGGTTTCTTCGGTTCGATGCTGCCAAGCCCGCACATCGAAGGCTACAAGACCGCCGAGATGATGTATGAGTGGGTCACCACCGGCAAAGAGCCGCCGAAGTACACGGCGATGGACGACGTCACCCTGATCACCCGTGAGAACTTCAAGCAAGAGCTGGAAAAAATCGGCCTGTGGAATTGATGGCTGCTCGATCGGTGTGAAGAGGTGACTCAGATGCACGCGCAAGTACAGACACATGCAAGCAGCGCCGGCGGCAGCCTGCGCTTCAACGGGATCGGCAAGACCTTCCCCGGGGTCAAGGCGCTGGACGCCATCAGCTTCGTCGCCCATCCGGGGCAGGTGCACGCCTTGATGGGCGAGAACGGCGCCGGCAAATCGACCCTGCTGAAAATCCTCGGTGGCGCCTACATTCCGAGCAGCGGCGAGTTGCAGATCGGCGAGCAGACCATGGCGTTCAAGTCGACGGCCGACAGCATCGGCAGCGGCGTCGCGGTGATTCACCAGGAGCTGCATCTGGTGCCGGAAATGAGCGTGGCGGAGAACCTGTTTCTCGGTCATTTGCCGGCCAGTTTCGGCCTGATCAATCGTGGCGTCCTGCGCCAGAATGCCTTGGCCTGCCTCAAGGGCCTGGCCGATGAAATCGATCCGCAGACCAAGGTCGGGCGTCTGTCGCTCGGCCAGCGGCAACTGGTGGAAATCGCCAAGGCGCTGTCCCGTGGCGCGCATGTGATCGCCTTCGATGAGCCGACCAGCAGCCTCTCGGCGCGCGAAATCGACCGTTTGATGGCGATCATCAGCCGCCTGCGCGATGAGGGCAAAGTGGTGCTCTACGTCTCGCATCGCATGGAGGAAGTGTTCCGCATCTGCGATGCGGTGACGGTGTTCAAGGACGGCCGTTACGTGCGCACCTTCGATGACATGAGCCAGTTGACCCACGATCAACTGGTGACCTGCATGGTCGGCCGCGACATTCAGGACATCTACGATTACCGCAGTCGTCCACGCGGCGCGGTGGCGTTGAAGGTCGACGGTTTGCTCGGCCCGGGGCTGCGTGAGCCGGTGAGTTTCGAGGCGCACAAGGGCGAGATTCTCGGGCTGTTCGGTCTGGTCGGGGCCGGGCGCACCGAGCTGTTTCGCTTGCTCAGCGGGCTTGAGCGCAACACCGCCGGACGCCTTGAGCTGCGGGGGCATGAATTGAAATTGCGCTCACCGCGCGATGCGATTGCCGCCGGGATCCTGCTGTGCCCCGAGGACCGCAAAAAGGAGGGGATCATCCCGCTGGCCAGCGTTGCCGAGAACATCAACATCAGCGCGCGCGGCGCCAATGCCAGCCTCGGCTGCCTGCTGCGCGGGCTGTGGGAGAAGGGCAACGCTGACAAGCAGATCAAGGCGCTGAAAGTCAAAACCCCGCACGCCGGTCAGCAGATCAAATTCCTGTCCGGCGGCAATCAGCAGAAGGCGATTCTCGGCCGCTGGCTGTCGATGCCGATGAAGGTGCTGCTGCTCGACGAGCCAACTCGCGGCATCGACATCGGCGCCAAGGCCGAGATCTACCAAATCATCCATAACCTGGCCGCCGACGGTATTTCGGTGATCGTGGTGTCCAGCGACCTCATGGAGGTGATGGGCATTTCCGACCGCATTCTGGTGCTCTGCGAAGGCGCGCTGCGCGGCGAAGTCAGCCGCGACCAGGCCAATGAATCCAACCTGCTGCAACTGGCTTTGCCGCGCCATCGCGCTGACGGCGTGGCGAACTGAGAGGTGACTATGATGACCATCCAAAACAAGGCGCTGCCGACTCCCCGCAAACCGCTGGATCTGCGGCGCTTCCTCGACGACTGGGTCATGCTGCTGGCGGCCATCGGCATCTTCGTCGCCTGCACCTTGCTAATCGACAACTTCCTCTCGCCGCTGAACATGCGCGGGCTGGGCCTGGCGATTTCCACTACCGGCATCGCCGCGTGCACCATGCTCTATTGCCTGGCGTCGGGGCACTTCGACTTGTCGGTGGGCTCGGTGATCGCCTGCGCCGGTGTGGTGGCGGCGGTGGTGATGCGCGACACCAACAGCGTGTTCCTCGGCGTCAGCGCGGCGCTGGTGATGGGCCTGATTGTCGGGCTGATCAACGGCATCGTGATTGCCAAGTTGCGGGTCAACGCGTTGATCACCACGCTGGCGACCATGCAGATCGTTCGCGGCCTGGCGTACATTTTTGCCAACGGCAAAGCGGTGGGCGTGTCGCAGGAATCGTTCTTCGTCTTCGGCAACGGCCAGTTGTTCGGCGTACCGGTGCCGATCCTGATCACCATTGTCTGCTTCCTGTTCTTCGGCTGGCTGCTGAACTACACCACCTACGGGCGCAACACCATGGCCATCGGCGGCAACCAGGAAGCGGCATTGCTCGCCGGGGTGAACGTTGACCGGACCAAGATCATCATTTTCGCCGTGCACGGCGTGATCGGCGCGCTCGCTGGGGTGATTCTGGCGTCGCGCATGACCTCCGGGCAGCCGATGATCGGCCAGGGTTTCGAGCTGACGGTGATTTCGGCGTGTGTGCTCGGCGGCGTGTCGCTGAGCGGCGGGATCGGCATGATCCGGCATGTGATTGCCGGGGTGTTGATTCTGGCAATCATCGAGAATGCGATGAACCTGAAGAACATTGATACGTTTTATCAGTATGTGATTCGCGGTTCGATTCTGTTGCTGGCCGTCGTCATCGATCGCCTCAAACAACGCTGAGATCAAAAGCTCCCCCTCACCCTGGCCCTCCCAGAGGGAGAGGGGACTGATTGGGGGATCTTTCAGAGATACATCGACCTGAAAGTGCTTTGCTGAATCCATAATCGACTGGATTTTTCAGGTCGATGTAGAGCGTGAAACTGCTCGGTCAGTCCCCTCTCCCTCCGGGAGAGGGCTAGGGTGAGGGGCTTTTGATTCTCCCGCCTTCTGTCACCTTCCCTAAATTTCCCTTGCTCGTCCGCACCCGTTTCGGGTATCAATTTGTACATGATTAGACAGGTACGATTTGACAAGAAACAACGGGTGGTCGACGAACTCGTCCGGCGCATCGAAAGCGGCCTCATGGAGGACGGCTTTCTGTTGCCCGGCGAGCATCAGTTGGCTCAGGAATTCAACGTCAGCCGTGGCACGTTGCGCGAAGCGCTGGCCGAACTGAAGCGGCGCAATTACATCGCTACGCAGAGCGGAGTCGGCTCGATCGTCACCTTCGACGGTATGGTGCTCGATCAGCGCAGCGGCTGGGCGCAGGCCTTGGCCGACAGCGGGGCGCTGATCAACACCGAAGTGCTGCGCCTGGAAGCGGTGACGCGGCCTGATCTGCTTTCGCGCTTCGGCACCGACCAATTCATCACCCTCGATCGCCGTCGTCGTTCCAACAACGGCACACTGGTGTCCCTCGAACGTTCTTTGATGCCGGCGACCGGCGGCCTGGAAAGCCTGCCGCGGGTCGGTCTGATCGACAACTCGCTGACCATCACCCTGGCCGCTTACGGCTACATCGGCGAGCGCGGTGATCAGTGGATCGGCGCCGAACCGCTGAATGCCGAAGACGCTGAGCTGCTCGGGCGCCCGGTGGGAACCGTGTTCCTCAAGGCCCTGCGCACCACCTACGACCGGCAGAACCGTTTCATGGAGCAGGTCGAAAGCCTGCTCGACCCGGTGCATTTCCGTCTGCACCTGCAATTTGGAGAATCGAAATGACCGCGCTCAACCGTGCCCTCGGTGCGTTTTATGGCCTGGCCCTCGGTGATGCGCTGGGAATGCCGACGCAATCGTTGAACCGCGAAACGATCAAGACCCGCTTTGGCCGGATCACTGATCTGCAGGATGCCGGCCCTCTGCAACCGATCGCCGCGAACATGCCCAAAGGCTCGATCACCGACGACACCGAACAGGCGATTCTGGTCGGCGAGTTGCTGGTCGAAGGCAAGGGCCGCATCGAGCCGGCAGTCCTCGCCCAACGGCTGATCGAATGGGAGGCGGAAATGCAGGCAAAGGGCTCGCAGGACCTGCTCGGCCCGTCGACCAAGCGCGCCATTGAAATGATCCTCGGTGGCCATTCACCGGAGGAGGCCGGGCGTTACGGCACCACCAACGGTGCGGCGATGCGCATCACCCCGGTGGGCATCGCCGCAAACGTCGCCGATCCCGAGCGTTTCATTGCGGCCGTGGTGCAGGCCTGTCAGGTCACCCACAACACCACGCTGGGGATTTCCAGCGCGGCGGCGGTCGCGGCGGTGGTCTCGGCCGGGATCAACGGCATGGATCTGGGCGAGGCATTGAACCTTGGCCAGCAGATTGCGCAGCAGGCCGAGGCGCATGGGCACTGGGTCGCCGGTGGGCGTATCGCTTCGCGCATCAGTTGGGCGCGAACCATCAGCGTCGACAGTGACAAGGCGCTGCTGGCGGATCTGCTGTACGACGTGATCGGCACTTCGGTGGCCTCGCAGGAATCGGTGGTGGTGTCGTTTGCCCTGGCGCAGCAAGTAGCCGTTGGCGAGATGAGCGCGTTCGAAGCGTTGTGCATGGCCGCCAGCCTTGGCGGCGACACTGACACCATCGCGGCAATTCTCGGCGCCATGCTCGGGGCCTGCCTGGGCCTTGAGAGCTGGCCGGCGCCGATGATCGCCACAGTCAAAGCGGTCAATCATCTGGAGCTTGAGCCCCTCGTGAAAGGACTCCTCACCTTACGCTGAGGACCCGTGTAGGAGCTGCCGAAGGCTGCGATCTTTTGATCTCCAGCAGTCTTCGGGCAGCCGGAAAATCAAGATCAAAAGATCGCAGCCTGCGGCAGCTCCTACAGGAGATGTGCAGGCGATTGAATTGCCCACAACCACAATAAAGGCAAACAGGAGCACTGTTCATGAGTTCATCAAACGCCGGGCCAAGCGCCGGGCAACTGGAAACCCGGGGGATCGAGCCGGTGCCGGAAGCCGAGTGCAACGGTCATCCGCTGCAACTGTTCTGGGTCTGGTTCGCCGCCAACATTTCCATTCTCGGTCTGCCATTGGGCGCCACGCTGGTGGCGTTTCGCGGGCTGGCAATCTGGCAGGCGATCATCGTTGCCATCGTCGGCGCCGCCGGTTCGTTCGCCGTGGTCGGGATCATCTCGATTGCCGGCCGCCGTGGCCGCGCGCCGAGCCTGACCCTGTCGCGGGCGATCTTCGGCGTACGCGGCAACATCGGCCCGACGCTGGTCTCGCTGATGTCGCGTCTGGGCTGGGAAACGGTCAACACCACCACCGCTGCGTTCGTGCTGCTGTCGCTGTGTTCGATCCTGTTCGGCTCGCCGGTGGAAGCGAAAAGTGCGCCCGTGCTGACGCTGATCTTCATCGCAATTTTCGTACTGCTGACCCTGTCGGTTTCCGGTCTCGGTCACGCCACCTTGCTGGTGATCCAGAAGTGGGCGACCTACGTGTTCGGCGCGCTGAACATTCTGGTCGGCGGCTTCCTTTGCGCGACCATCGACTGGAGCGCCGTGTTCAACGCCACGCCGGCGCCGCTGAGCGCAATGATCATCGGCATCGGCACCATGGCCGCCGGCACCGGGATCGGCTGGGCCAACGCCGGCGCCGACATGTCGCGCTATCAGCACCGCAGCGTCAAGGCTGTGCGGCTGGTTGCTTCGGCGGCGTTCGGCGCGGGGATTCCGCTGGTGCTGCTGATCACCCTCGGTGGCCTGCTGTCGGTGGGCAACAACGATCTGGCATCGGCGACTGACCCGATCGTGGCGATCCGCGACATGCTGCCGACCTGGATGGCCGTACCGTACCTGATCACCGCGTTCGGCGGTCTGCTGCTGTCGAACAACCTGTCGGTGTACTCCGCCGGTTTGACCACGCTGACCCTCGGTCTGAAGGTCAAACGCGTCTACGCAGTGGTGGTCGACATCGTGGCGATCTTCGCCGGCTCGATCTACTTTATGCTGATCGCCGACAGCTTCTATGGCCCGTTCATTACCTTCATTTCGCTGCTGGCGGTGCCGATCACTGCGTGGGTCGGGATCTTTGTCGTCGACCTGCTTCACCGTCATTACTACAGCCCGAAAGACCTGCTCGATGTCAGCCCGAGCAGCGCCTACTGGTACCGCGGCGGCATCGAGTGGCGCGCGTTCGGCGCGTGGGCGATTGCCATCGTGCTCGGCTTCAGTTTCACCACCATCGGCACCACCGCCGAGAATGTCTGGTTCAAGGGCTTTCTGTCCGACTCGTGGCTGGGCCACAACGGCCTCGGCTGGATCGTGACCTTCGTGGTGGGCGGTGGCATTTACCTGGTTCTCGGTGGGGCGAAAGATCGTCGCGCCTCGCAAGTCGAGAATGCTCATGCCTAAGATGTTGCACACCGGCCAGGTCATTATCGACTTGGTCATGGCCGTGGATCAGTTGCCGCAAGTCGGCGGCGATGTGCTGGCGCAGTCTGCCGCTTTCGAGGCTGGCGGCGGCTTCAACGTGATGGCCGCAGCTGTGCGCAACGGTTTGCCGGTGGTCTATCTCGGTCGCCACGGCACTGGGCGTTTTGGTGATCTGGCGCGTCAGGCGATGAACGCTGAAGGCATTCAAATCGGTATCGAACAACCCGCACAGCGCGACACTGGATTGTGTGTGGCGCTGACCGACTCATCGGCCGAGCGCAGCTTCATTTCCTACATCGGCGCTGAAGGTGAGGTCACCGAAGAGGACTTGAACAGCGTGGCGGCCGAGGCGGGCGATTACGTTTATGTGAGCGGTTACAGCCTGCTGCACGCAGGCAAGGCGCAGGCGCTGCTGGACTGGACGCTGGCGCTGCCGCAGGCGATCAACGTGGTGTTCGATCCGGGGCCGTTGGTGGAGTCGCCGGACTCGGCGTTGATGCAGGCGCTGCTGCCGCGCATCGATGTGTGGACCAGCAACAGCATCGAGGCGTTGCGCTTTACCGGGGCGGCGGACATTGCTCAAGCGCTGGACCGGTTGGCGGATCATCTGCCCAAGAATGTGCTGATGGTGGTGCGCGATGGGCCGCAGGGTTGCTGGATTCAGCAGCGTGACGAGCGTCGGCATGTGCCGGGGTTTGCGGTAAAAGCCGTGGACAGCAACGGGGCGGGTGATGCCCATGCCGGGGTGTTTGCCGCCGGGTTGGCGCAGGGTTTGAGCGCACATGAGGCGGCGCGGCGGGCGAATGCGGCGGCGGCTTTGGCAGTAACGCGGTGGGGGCCGGCGACAGCGCCGGGAGTTGCTGAGGTGGATGCGTTTATCCACGAGTCCTGCGGCGACTGATCAACCGCCTTCGCGAGCAAGCCCGCTCCCACAGGGGGGATTTGCGTCTTTCACAACTCCAATATGGGAACGGGCTTGCTCGCGAAGGGGCCACACGGCTCAGCACAAAAAAATGGATCAACTCGCTTTGCGCAACGCCGCAATCAACTCATCCTTGCGCATCGAAGAACGCCCGGCAATGTTCTTCGCCCGCGCCTCTTTGCGCAGACTGTCGAGAGTCTGCGTCTCGCGCGACGCCTTGCTGTCACGCGCACGTCCCGCGCGACTGGCCACTGCGCGTCGTGACGACTCCTTGCGGTCTTCGGACTTGGCACTCGCCGGTTTCTTGCGTCCGGAACCACCAGCCTTTTCGCCGCCGCCCGACTGTTTGTTGACCGTCGCCCAGGCACGCGCCTCGGCTGCATCCTTCGACAAGCCTTTTTTCTCATAGCTGTCTTCGATGTGTTCGGCCTTGCGCTTCTGTTCGGCGGTGTATTTGTCTTTGCTTCCACGAGGCATGGGATTTCTCCTTGCATCAGTAGACGGGGTTCATGTGTAGGAGCTGCCGAAGGCTGCGATCCTTTGATTTTAAAAAACAAGATCAAAAGATCGCAGCCTGCGGCAGCTCCTACACGATCATGCTTTCACACAACCACAGCTTCTAGACATCCAGCTTTCGCGCCGCTTCAACGCCCGCCGCACTGAGCTTGATCGGCAAATTCAACGAGTGTTCGCCGGCCTCGTTGCAGGTCACATGACCGTGGTGGATCAGTCCGCGATCCTGCAGAGAGGCGAGGGCGCTGGCCACCACTTTCTCGCCGCGATAGTTGTCCAGCACCTCTTTGCCCAGTCCGCTTGGATGGGCGTGCAGCAGGCGGGTGAGGACTTCTTTTTCCAGGTTTTTATCGACGTTCATGGTTACCTCTTCATGGATGTGAATAGGACGCTCGCGTCGGCGAACTACTGGCCGCTGCCTTCTGAGCCCGAACCACCGGTGGTGGTTTTCGAGCCGATGCCGGGTCCGGCGTTATCGGGTGTGGCGGGGGAGTCAGGGGTGTTCATGCCACCCTGGCGACCGGGGTCACTGCCTTGGGTGCGTGGGTCGGTGCCAGTGGCAGGTGGCTGGTTGATCAAAGGTACGCCGGAGCCATCGGTGTTCATGCCTGGGGCACTGTTAATGGCAGGGGCGCGCGGTGATGGAACCGGATCGGTGGGGCCTGTGCCCGCTGCGGTGGTAGAAGCGGCGAAAACCGCAGGGCTCAGCAGGGCGGCGAAAACGAGGGCAGTCAACCTTGACGGGATCATAGGGCTTCTCCAGTGATTGAATTCCTTACCTGTGTTTGGTCTGCCCTTGAATTGGATTGGTGCCTGATGAACGACGAACGGTCGAGGCACTGGACTATAAGTCCACGCCGATTTCTTCCTTGAACTGCTCCATGAAACCCTTCAGGCGCTGATGGCGGATCTGCGCCAGACGCTGACCGGCGCCAGTCTGGAAACCATCGGCGAGGCGCAGCAGCTTGGTCTGGAAGTGGTCGAGACAGAAGCGTGTGTCGTCGTAGTCGCGCTCCTTGGCTTCAGGGTCGAGCGGGTCGTACAACGCACTGCCCATGCGCCCGGCGACGTAGAAGGTGCGGGCAACACCGAGCATGCCCAGCGAGTCGAGACGGTCGGCGTCCTGGACCAGTTTCGCTTCGAGGGTCAGCGGGGTGATGTTGGCGGAAAAACTGTGGGCTTCGATGGCGTGGATGACGCCACTGATTTTGCTTTCGGGCCAGTCCAGATCGGCCAGCACGCTGGCGGCTTTTTCTGCGGCGAGACGCGAAGCCTGCGAGCGCAGCGGCGAGTTTTTTTCCACGGACACGCAATCGTGCAGCAGCACGGCAGCGAGCAACACTTCCAGGTCGCCACCTTCCTCGGCCTGCAAGGTGCGCGCGTTGTGCCAGACCCGTTGCAGGTGGGCGAGGTCGTGGGCGCCGTCGTCGGACGGCTCCAGCGCGTGCGGCAGCAGTTCGCTGGCGAGGGTGATCAGAGGGGCAAAAGCGCTGACGGACATAGATATTTCTTTCAGTTGAGTTGAGCTTTCCGTGGTGAGGGGATTTATCCCCGATGGAGTGCGAAGTAATCCCATTTTTCAGGGCTTCTGCGCAACCCATCGGGGATAAATCCCCTCACCACAAGGTTCTCTGCAGGTTTGGCATGTGACGAGCGCCGCATCCGGCCTTAGTATGGCGCTTTCCCTTTTCCGACAAGGCCCGTTCATGACGATCGAAATCCGCCCGGCGACCCCCAGCGATGCACCGCAAATCCTCGCCTTCATCACCGAACTGGCAGATTTCGAAAAGGCTCGCCACGAAGTGATCGCCAGCGTCACCGACATCGAGCGCAGCCTGTTCAGCGAAGGCGCCACCGCCCACGGCCTGATCTGCCTGCGTGACGGTGTGCCGATCGGTTTTGCAGTGTTCTTCTTCAGCTATTCGACGTGGCTCGGCAGCAACTGCCTGTACCTCGAAGACCTCTACATCACTCCCGAACAACGCGGCGGCGGCGCCGGCAAAACCCTGTTGCGGCACCTGGCGAAAATTGCCTGTGCCAATGACTGCGGGCGCTTCGAATGGAGCGTGCTGGACTGGAACACCCCGGCCATCGAATTCTACAAATCCCTCGGTGCGCAGCCGCAAGAAGAGTGGGTGCGCTATCGCATGGATGGTAAGGTGTTGCGTGAGTTTGCCGAAGGCTGAGGAGATGATGGCAATCCGATGTTGAAGTGATTGCCGCCACCGCTCTAGTCCGGCATTCTACGCGCCATTTTTGCGCGCTCACGGACGACACCTGCAATGCTTCTGGCAAAACTTCTCCACGCCCGTGAGGCCTTCGCTGTGTCACTGAGTGACCGGCGATGAGCGGATTGCGGGCGTCAATGCGCCTGTATGGCCTGGTGAAAAACTCAGGCTGCTCTGACAACCCTCAGCGTCAACCGGTAGACATCCTGTGCATCGTCAATCGCACGGGCGGCAAAGCCATTCGTGCGTTTGTGTCGCGGCTCGACGCCGAACTCATGACACGCAGCGCCGGCCTGGGTGACTACCGTGTGATCGCGTTACGCCACTTCGAGCCGAATGCGTTTATCGACGCGCATCAGGGCTGGCTGACGCTGCACATCTGTTGCGGTTTCGTCGCCCCCGCCAGCCATTCGTTGCTCAAGGACGGCGCGTTGATGCCGATGGGCTGGTACGTCTATTCCGAGATCGGCCAGTGGACCGCCGAACATCATCTGGACCTCGGCGTGCAAATGGCCGATCTGCTGCAAACGGCTTACGAGCGTAATCAACTGCGCAATTACAACGCCTGGCTCAACGAACTCGACGACGCCGCGCCGGCCGAACTGGCCTGGCAAACCGACCAAGCCTGGCGACATCTGCAAACTGCCATGGCATTACCAATGACGCGGGATTCACTCATACGGTGAGCTCGCACATTCCCGAATCCATCAAGTTGTTCGTGGAGTAGTTTGGATGACTGCTGAAAATCCTGATTTGAAGGGATGTCAAAGGCTAGTAGTAACGCACGATTTGACCTGTAAAACCGATGGTACTGTTAAGCAGGCTACAGTTGCTCCGAAGAAGATCGTCCTGTTTTTTGTGGGTGGGGCGGGGGATAAAGAAAGTTATTACGGAACCGGACCTAATAATAACGTTGCGGAGGCCCTCAAAATTTTTGTGAAGAATATGGATGCAGAGGGGCTTTGCGCGGATACGTACGACGCACACCATATTGGCTACAACTCTTTCGTCAGTGAAGAAGGGCTGAAGGCAAACGTACTGGATAAAATTTCAGACCTTACGACACCGGTCTACATTATCGGACACAGCCTGGGAGGGTGGAACGGAGCTCACTTATCAAAAGTCCTCGCCGACAAGGGGTACCGAATTCCGGTACTGGTTACTCTTGATCCGGTCGGGGAAGGGCAGATCGTATGGGGTATTTCCAATATCTATCAGAAAGAGCCCGCGCCTAAGGCTGAATATTGGGTGAATGTGAGAGCCGATGCCAAGGACTGGACTTTTTCCGACCTGGTGGCTGATTTCGGAGAACAGTGGGATATGAAGAGCGGTCCGAACATGAATGGCAGGGTTGACGTTAACCACGCTGATGCATGGGCCATTTATATTGCCGATCTTGGCGCTGGGCTGTCAGCCAGAGATGTTCTGATGGAGTCGGTGGTGTTGCATTTTAAAGGAAGGAAATGTGCGTAAGTTAATTCTGATTTTGATGTTTTCGATGTGTGCTTCATGTGCGATCAGCCACGGAAAACCTACTGCAAAAATCGAGTATTTGAGGGTGGAGCGCTACTTGGATCGAAACATTTACCAAGTCAGTTTTTCGTCCGACGTCGATGTCGACAAACTCTTCAAGTCCAAGATAAGTCAGTCGCTGCTTTGTGCTTTGGGGGAGAGTAGAGATTTTTCGCAGTCGCGCAATCTGAATGAATATGGTGAAGGATGGATTGAGCCTCTGAAGCCTGCAGACGGATCCACTTTCAAAGCGGATCTCATGTTTTATCGTGTGAAAGACTCAACGAGTGAAACGCTGATGGGCAGCAAGGACTTAAGCACTGTATTAGCGGGGCGAAAAACAATCGCATGCAAAGTCAGAATCAACTCCTACTCCTACAAAATCTACTATTCAGAAGTGATGAATATTCCTGTTGCTGAGCTGCTCAAGGAAATTGACAAGTATTGAGATTGGGCTTCTTGCCTGATCACAGGAAGCCTTGTTCTGATGCTCATTTCTCTGCGGATTCCCAATGACCGCTGAGCAACCCATCAAGTGTCTTTCGCACGGAAATCTTGAAAGCCCCGGCCTTCTCTTCATCGAAGGCCGCTTTCCAGTAGGTGTAGCCCTGACTGAAATCCGGAATCTGCGCCGTCTCTCCCACGCGACGAGTCAGGCTGCGCTGCAGAGCAGTAACGCCTTTAAAGCGGTTTTCATTTTTCTTCCTTGAACCTGTCGAGAGCGGTCGTCGCGTGAATGGGATCGGCATTTTAGAGATTTGGCGAAGAAACGGCTGTCACACTTGTAAATCCCATAATATGGGAATGATATTTATATATTGAGATTTTCCTGCGCCAAGGTTTATAGTCCGTCGCACTCACTGCCAAAAACAAAACAGGTGAAGCGATGCAGGCGCAATTGATCGCGCTCGACTGGGGGACGACCTCATTACGTGCTTACAAACTCGCGGCGGGCGGGGTGGTGCTGGAGCAGCGTGCGCTGTCGTCCGGGATCATGCAGTTACCGAAGACGCCGCGAGTCATCAACGGTGGTGAATGCACCGACGGTTTTGAACTGGCCTTCGAAGAGGCATGTGGCGACTGGCTCGATGCGCAGCCGGATCTGCCAGTGATCGCCTGCGGGATGGTCGGCAGCGCCCAAGGCTGGCGCGAAGCGGCTTACTGCGAGACGCCGGCGAACGTCGCCAATCTCGGAAATTCCCTACAAACACTGGTCAGTCTGCGCGGCACGCGGGTGCACATCGTGCCGGGTGTGATTCAGCGCTCACGCCTGCCCAACGTGATGCGCGGTGAAGAAACCCAGGTCCTCGGCGTGCTGCAAAACCTGTCGGCCGAGGCGGGCGGGGATCTGTTGATCGGTCTGCCGGGCAGTCATTCCAAGTGGGTGGAGGTGCTTGAGGGTTGCATCACGCATTTCGATACTTTCATGACCGGCGAAGTGTTCGCCGTGCTCAGTGAACACAGCATTCTCGGGCGCACCCAGCAACAGGGTGCGGCGTTCGACGGCGTGGCATTTGACCGTGGTGTGCAAGTGGCGCTGTCGGCGGACGGCGAACTGGGTGTGCTCTCCACATTATTCAGTGCGCGTACTTTGGGCCTGACCGGCGAACTGGCGCCGACGGCGCAAGCGGACTACCTGTCCGGGCTGATGATCGGCCATGAGCTGGCGGCACTCGCCACCGTTCAGCGCCGCCGCCGCAACAGCGTGCATCTGCCCGCGATCATCCTCATCGGCAACGCGCAACTCTGCGCCCGTTACGGCCGTGCCCTCGATGCCTGCGGTTTCGCTCGCGTCACGCTGGCCGAGCAGGCCACCGAGCGTGGCCTGTGGCAACTGGCGCTGGCCGCCGGGCTGCTCGATTCCTTATCCCGTTAACCCTGACTGGAGGCCTGACATGCTCAAGCAAGCACTGGCACAAAACGGTCTGATCGCAATCCTGCGTGGCCTGCATCCGCAGGAAGCCGCTGCTGTCGGAGAAGTCCTGTATGCCGCCGGATTTCGCGTCATCGAAGTACCGCTCAATTCCCCGTCGCCGTACGAAAGTATCCGCATCCTGCGTCAGACCTTGCCCGCCGATTGCCTGATCGGTGCCGGCACGGTGTTGACCCCGGAGCAGGTCGAGCTGGTGAAAGAGGCCGGCGGCCAGGTGATCGTCATGCCACACAGCGATGCCAAGGTGCTGCGTGCAGCGAAAGCGGCGGGGTTGTACCTGTCGCCGGGTGTCGCCACGCCGACCGAAGCGTTCGCGGCGCTGGAGGAGGGCGCGGACATTCTCAAGCTGTTTCCGGCCGAGCAGATGGGCCCGGCGGTGGTCAAGGCATGGCTCGCGGTGTTGCCCTCCGGGACGGTGCTGGCGCCGGTCGGCGGGATCACCCCGGACAACATGCAGGTGTTCATCGACGCTGGCGTGAAAGGTTTCGGCCTCGGTTCCGGACTGTTCAAGCCAGGCATGACGGTTGAACAAGTGGCGGCCAATGCCAAGGCCTACGTGGCTGCCTGGAAGGCCCTTCGCTGAGATTTATCCGGCGCTGCGTGCGCTGCATCTAACAAGAGAGACAAACAGATGAAAATCACCAAACTCACCACCTTCATCGTCCCGCCGCGCTGGTGCTTCCTCAAGGTCGAAACCGATGAGGGCGTGACCGGTTGGGGCGAGCCTGTGGTCGAAGGCCGCGCCCACACCGTCGCCGCTGCCGTTGAGGAATTGTCCGACTACCTGATCGGCAAAGACCCACGCAACATCGAGGACATCTGGACCGTGCTCTATCGCGGTGGCTTCTACCGTGGTGGCGCGATCCACATGAGTGCGCTGGCCGGTATCGATCAGGCGCTTTGGGACATCAAGGGCAAGGCCCTCGGTGTGTCGGTCAGTGATCTGCTGGGCGGTCAGGTGCGCGACAAGATTCGTGTGTATTCGTGGATCGGTGGCGATCGTCCGGCCGACACCGCACGTGCCGCGAAAGAGGCGGTGAGCCGTGGTTTTACTGCGGTGAAAATGAACGGCACCGAAGAGCTGCAGTTCCTCGACTCCTTCGAGAAAGTCGATCTGGCCCTGGCCAACGTTGCCGCCGTGCGCGATGCCGTCGGGCCGAACGTCGGTATCGGTGTCGACTTTCATGGTCGGGTGCACAAGCCAATGGCCAAGGTGCTGATGAAGGAACTCGACCCGTACAAACTGATGTTCATCGAAGAGCCGGTGCTCAGTGAAAACTATGAAGCGCTGAAAGAGCTGGCGCCGTTGACCAGCACGCCGATCGCCCTTGGCGAGCGGCTGTTCTCGCGCTGGGATTTCAAGCGGGTGCTGAGCGAAGGCTACGTCGACATCATCCAGCCGGATGCCTCGCATGCCGGCGGTATCACCGAGACCCGCAAGATCGCCAACATGGCCGAAGCCTACGACGTGGCGCTGGCGCTGCATTGTCCGCTGGGGCCGATTGCGCTGGCGGCGTGCCTGCAACTGGACGCGGCTTGTTACAACGCGTTTATCCAGGAGCAGAGTCTGGGTATCCATTACAACGAGAGCAATGATCTGCTCGACTACGTGAAGGATCCGCGAGTGTTCGACTACGACCAGGGCTTCGTGAAGATTCCGAACGGGCCAGGGCTGGGCATCGAGATCAACGAGGAATACGTGATCGAACGCGCTGCGGTCGGCCACCGCTGGCGCAACCCGATCTGGCGCCATGCCGATGGCAGTTTTGCCGAGTGGTGAGTGCCTTCTGACTCGCCACAAATCCTTGTGGGAGGGGGCTTGCTCCCGAATGCGGCATGTCAGCTAAAGAGATGTCGACTGACACTCCGCATTCGGGAGCAAGCCCCCTCCCACAATTGATCTCCATGGATGGGAGATTTGCGTCAATGACCTCAAATAATCATAAGAAGAGGCACCCCCCATGCCAACGCAAACCCTCACCGGGCAGGCGTCTTTAGTCACGCCCAGCCGCAAGCGGTTTTTCATCATGGTGCTGTTGTTCATCACCGTGGTCATCAACTACCTCGACCGCAGCAACCTGTCGATTGCCGCGCCAGCACTGACCAGCGAACTGGGCATCGACCCGGTTCATGTCGGGCTGATTTTCTCCGCATTCGGCTGGACCTACGCCGCGATGCAGATCCCCGGCGGCTGGCTGGTGGATCGGGTGCCGCCGCGCATCCTCTACAGCGTCGCGCTGCTGTTGTGGTCGCTGGCCACGGTGCTGCTCGGTTTTGCCGCGAGTTTCATTGCGCTGTTCGTGCTGCGCATGGCGGTCGGTGCGCTGGAAGCCCCGGCCTATCCGATCAACAGCCGCGTGGTGACCACCTGGTTTCCCGAGCGCGAGCGGGCCACGGCGATTGGTTTCTATACTTCCGGGCAGTTTGTCGGCCTGGCGTTTCTGACCCCGGTGCTGGCGTGGCTGCAACATGAATTCGGCTGGCACATGGTGTTCGTCGCAACCGGTGCGGCTGGCATCATCTGGGCAGCGATCTGGTACGCGGTGTATCGCGAACCGCGAGATTTCAAGGGCGCCAACGACGCGGAGATCGACCTGATCCGCGAGGGTGGCGGACTCGTAGACATTCAAGCGCAAACGGCCAAGGCCTCGTTCAGTTGGACCGACCTCGGCATCGTCCTGAGCAAACGCAAGTTGTGGGGCATCTACCTCGGCCAGTTCTGCCTGAACTCGACGCTGTGGTTCTTCCTGACGTGGTTCCCGACCTACCTGGTGAAATATCGCGGCATGGACTTCATCAAGTCCGGCCTGTTGGCCTCGCTGCCGTTTCTCGCGGCCTTTGTCGGCGTGCTGTGCTCGGGGTTCTTTTCCGACCTGTTGATCCGCCGTGGCTGCAGCGTGGGCTTCGCGCGCAAGTTGCCGATCATTGGCGGGCTGCTGATTTCCACCTCGATCATCGGCGCCAATTTCGTTGAATCGACACCGCTGGTGATTGCCTTCCTGGCGTTGGCCTTTTTCGGCAACGGTCTGGCCTCGATCACCTGGTCGCTGGTCTCGACCCTCGCTCCAGCGCGTTTGCTCGGTTTGACTGGCGGGGTGTTCAATTTCATCGGCAACCTGTCGGCAATTGCCACGCCGATTGTCATCGGCTTCCTCGCCAGTGGTGATTCGTTTGCCCCGGCGATCACCTACATCGCGGTTCTGGCGCTGATCGGTGCATTGTCCTACGTGCTGCTGGTGGGCAAGGTCGAACGTATCGAGTTGTAGTCGTCTGCGTCGGGCGACCATAATGCCGCCCGTTCTCTCGCTCAACGGTAAAGGCTGGATATGCAGGAAGACGCCCCGGAAAAAACCAAGGACGCCGCACCCACCGGCACCCAGACGCTTCTTCGCGGACTGGGTGTGGTGCAGGCGGTGGCCAGTGGCGCCCGCGATCTGAAAGAGATCGCCCGGCTGATCGGCACCACGCGCAGCACCACCCATCGTCTGGCCAGTTGCCTGGTGGACGAGCGCTACCTGCGCGTGGTGCCACAAATAGGCTATTTGCTGGGGCCGAAGCTGATCGAGCTGGGGTTTCAGGCGCGCGAAGAGTTGCCGCTGGTGAGTCTGGCCGGGCCGTATCTGGACGAGTTGTCGGCGCTGACCGGCGATACCGTGCACCTGGGCATTCGTGAAGGCGACGAGGTCTTGTACCTGCTGAAGAATCCGGGACGTAACGGCCCGGAAATGCGCTCGCGGGTCGGCCACCGAATGCCGTTGGCGCGCACCGGGATCGGCAAGGCGTTGATGCTCGATGATTCGCCGCAGGATTGGCAGCGGCTGTACGACATCAGCCTGCCGGCGGGTGGGAAAAGTCAGTTCTGGCCGCAGCATCCGCAGCAGTCGTGGGAACAGCTTGAGCAGCGCATGGCCGAGTACGTGGCCGGTGGCTACGCCTTCGATCTGGAGGATAACGAACCGTCGATCCGCTGCGTGGCGGCGCCGATTCGTGATGCGAGCAAACACATTGTGGCGGCGATCAGTATCGCCAGCACCGTGCCGTATATGCCGCTGGAAAAAATGGCCGAGCTGATCCCCCTGATCAAAGGGGTCACAGCCCGGCTGTCGGCGGAGCTTGGCTTGAAGGTCTGAGGCCTTAAACCTTGAGCGTCGCCATGTCGATCACGAAGCGATATTTCACGTCACCGGCAATCATTCGGGCGTAAGCCTCGTTGATCTGGCGGATGTCGAGCATTTCGATGTCGCAGGTGATGTTGTGCTCGGCGCAGAAGTCCAGCACTTCTTGGGTCTCGGCGATGCCGCCGATCAACGAACCGGCCAGAACGCGACGGCCCAGCACCAAGTTGGCGGCGTGCACGGGCGGATCAATCGGTTCGATCAGGCCGACCAGAATGTGCACGCCATCAAAGCGCAGGGTTTGCAGGTACGGATTGAGATCATGCTGCACCGGAATGGTGTCGAGCAGGAAGTCGAAACGGCCTGCAGCGGCAGCCATTTGCTCGGCATCGGTGGAGACGATCACATGATCGGCGCCCTGACGACGACCCTCTTCGGCCTTGCTCGCCGAACGGGTGAACAGCGTGACTTCCGCGCCCATGGCCTTGGCGAACTTGATGCCCATGTGGCCGAGGCCGCCCATGCCGAGAATTCCGACCTTGTCGCCGGCCTTGACCCCATAGTGCTTGAGCGGCGAGTAGGTGGTGATGCCGGCACAGAGGATCGGCGCGGCGCTGGCCAGGTCGAGTTTCTCCGGGATGCGCACCACGAAGTGCTCGCTGACCACGATGCTGTCGGAGTAGCCGCCCATGGTGTTGCTGCCATCGACCCGGTCCGGGGTGGCGTAGGTCATGGTCGGGCCTTCGAGGCAGTATTGCTCGAGGTTCTGCTGGCAGGCGGCGCAGGTGCGGCACGAGTCGACCATGCAGCCAACACCGACCAGATCGCCGACTTTATGGTGGGTGACGTTCGCACCGATGGCGGTGACTTTTCCGACGATCTCGTGGCCGGGCATCAACGGATAAACCGCGATGCCCCATTCGTTGCGTGCCTGGTGGATGTCGGAGTGGCAGACGCCGCAGTAGAGGATCTCGATCGCCACGTCGTCAGCGCGTGGGCTGCGGCGTTCGAATTTCATCGGGGCGAGGGGAGTGGTGGCCGATTGGGCGGCATAACCGATAGCGGTGTACATGAGAAACCTCGCAGAAGCAGTGACAGGTGAGGTGGCGCATTTTGGGCGCCGTCTGCCGTTGCGGCCATGACGATTCCTCCGGGTCTCATGCCTAATCCTCCGGCATGCAGGTCTGGGCAAGCGCATTGGCAAAAGGATCTGCGATGATGCTTGCATGCCTTTTTCCGTGACTTTTTTGAAGACCCCTCCGATGCAGTTGACCCGTCACCTTGATGCCAATGCCACGCTGGTTTCGCTGATCGAGCCGCTGGCGCTCTGCGATGGTTACAGCCAGACCGGGTTACCCGGCGTGCAGGTGTTGCGCGCCAGTTGCGACGTGGCGCGTGGCCCGCACATTTATGAGCCGAGCCTGATGATCATCGCCCAGGGCAGCAAACTGGCGTTCCTCGGCCCGCGCACCATGGAATATGGCGCCGGGCATTACTTGATTCAGGCGCTGCCGGTGCCGTTCGAGTGCGAAACCTTTGCCTTGCCGGATGCGCCGTTGCTGGGGGTGTCGGTAGCGATCGATCGGGTGCTGCTCGGTGAATTAGTGCTGGCCATGGGGCTGGCGCCGGGGCGGCATATCCCGGCGCAAACGCCGGAGTCGATGACCTCGGTGGTGCTCGACGATGACATGCGCGGCTGCGTCGAACGCTTGTTACGCTGCCTGCACGATCCGCTGGAGCGGCAGATTCTCGGGCCGGCGCGGGTGCGTGAATTGTTGTTCACTGCGTTGCGCGGGCCGCAGGCCGATGTGTTGCGCGCGCTGGTGGAACAGCAGGGGCAGTTCGCCCGGGTGGCGGCGTCGATCAGCCATTTGCATGCGCACTACACCGAGCCGCTGAACGTCGAGACACTGGCCAGTTGCGCGAACATGAGCGTTTCATCCTTCCACGAGCACTTCAAGCGCAGCACGCTGTTGTCGCCGGTGCAGTACCTGAAGCGCTTGCGCCTGCTCAAGGCGCAGACCTTGCTGGTCGCCGAGGGGCTGGGCGTGGCGCAGGTGGCGCATCGGGTGGGGTATCAGAGTACGTCGCAGTTCAGTCGCGAGTACAAGCGCTACTTCGAGCGTAGCCCTGGTGATGAGCGCGTTGCCTGAGAGTTTGCGTAACCCTGTGGGAGCTGGCTTGCCAGCGATGGCGGTGATCCAGGCTGCCAAGATGTCGACTGACACGGCCCCATCGCTGGCAAGCCAGCTCCCACAGGGGATGATGTGATGCATTAAATTTTGGGCAACAAAAAGGCCCCCATTTCGGGAGCCTCGTTGTTCAGCGATACGGCTTACATGTTCGGGTAAGTCGGGCCGCCAGCGCCTTCCGGCGTGACCCAGGTGATGTTCTGCGAAGGGTCCTTGATGTCACATGTCTTGCAGTGCACGCAGTTCTGGGCGTTGATCTGGAAGCGTTTTTCGCCGTCTTCCTTGGTGATCACTTCGTAGACGCCGGCCGGGCAGTAGCGCTGCGCCGGTTCGTCGTACAGTGGCAGGTTCTTGCTGATCGGGATGCTTGGGTCGGTCAGCTTCAGGTGGCACGGCTGTTCTTCTTCGTGGTTGGTACCGGAGATGAACACCGAGCTCAGTTTGTCGAAGCTGAGTTTGCCGTCCGGCTTCGGATAGTCGATCTTCTTGCAGTCGGCCGCGAGCTTCAGGCAAGCGTAATCCGGCTTGGTGTCATGCAGGGTGAACGGCAGTTTGCCGCCGAAGATGTTCTGGTCCAGCCAGTTGAAACCACCGCCGACAATCGCGCCGAACTTGTGGATCGCCGGGCCGAAGTTACGGCTGGCGAACAGTTCGTCGTAGAGCCAGCTCTTCTTGAACGCGTCGACGTAGGAGGTCAGCTCTTCGGTGCCATCCTTTTCGGCGAACAGCGCGTCGGCCACCGATTCCGCGGCGAGCATGCCGGACTTCATCGCAGTGTGGCTGCCTTTGATCTTGGCGAAGTTCAGGGTGCCGAGGTCGCAACCGATCAGCGCGCCGCCCTTGAAGACCATTTTCGGCAGCGAGTTCAGGCCACCTTTGCAGATCGCACGGGCGCCGTAGCTGACGCGCTTGCCGCCTTCCAGGTACTGGGCCAGCACCGGGTGATGCTTGAGGCGCTGGAACTCGTCGAACGGCGACAGGTAAGTGTTGCTGTAAGACAGGTCAACGATCAGACCGACCACTACCTGGTTGTTTTCCAGGTGATAGAGGAACGAGCCGCCGGTGTTTTCGGTGCCCATGATGTCCAGCGGCCAACCGGCGGTGTGCACCACCAGACCTGGCTGGTGTTTGGCCGGGTCGATTTCCCAGATTTCCTTCAGGCCGATGCCGTAGTGCTGGGCGTCGGCATCGCTGTCGAGGTTGTAGCGCTTGATCAGTTGCTTGCCGATGTGGCCACGGCAGCCCTCGGCGAACAGCGTGTACTTGCCACGCAGTTCCATGCCCGGGGTGTACAGGCCTTCTTTCGGGTTGCCTTCGCGGTCGACGCCCAGATCACCGGTGATGATCCCGCGCACGATGCCGTTTTCGTCGATCAGCGCTTCCTGAGCAGCGAAGCCCGGGTAGATTTCTACGCCGAGGTTCTCGGCCTGCTGGGCCAGCCAGCGGCACAGGTTGCCGAGGGAAATAATATAGTTGCCTTCGTTGTGCATGGTCTTGGGCACAAAGAAGTCAGGAATTTTCTGCGCACTGTCGGCGTTTTTCAGCACGAAAATGTCATCGCGGGTGACCGGAGTGTTCAGCGGGGCGCCGAGTTCTTTCCAGTCCGGGAACAGTTCGTTCAGAGCACGTGGTTCGAACACGGCACCGGAAAGGATGTGTGCGCCGACTTCGGAGCCTTTTTCGACCACGCAGACGCTGATTTCCTTACCGGCTTCGGCGGCCTTCTGCTTCAGACGGCAGGCGGCGGACAGGCCAGCGGGGCCGGCACCGACGATGACCACGTCGAATTCCATGTATTCGCGTTCCACAGGCTATCTCCTACTCAAGGCTCAACAGTTTTTTTTCTAATTTGGAGGTTCGGTGTCGTATCCGTTATTGCCTTTACGTTAACGTCAAGGGTAATAATGGGCAAACCACCTTTCTCTCTAGGCGGCGCATTATATCTACACCACTCCGAGCGTCCAATACAAACGTTTGTTTGAATCGGCTCCAGCCCAGAGAAATCAAAGAAGCGCGGCTTATGATCGGCCATTTTGCCGTATTGACCGGAATAGGCGTTCCGGTCAAGATACGGGCGGTTTTGCGCTCGCCGTAGGCAGACTGGCGGTTTCAAGAGCACCTCTAAAGACAGGGCACAGGCAGTACAAGGTGATGCGCAGCGCAAGTCCGGCGCGCAGTTTACACACCGTGCGAATCAATGACCCGTTGGTCACCACTGACGAACGGTCATCGCCCCCCGCCGGCGTTTTTAGAGGTGCCCTTGTGCCCGATGAGCATCAACCGCCAGGTTCGCCTAGGCGACTTTCTTTTCACCGGAGAGTAACGAGGAATCCATGAAGGTTCTTGTAGCTGTCAAACGCGTTGTGGATTACAACGTCAAGGTCCGCGTCAAGGCGGACAATTCCGGCGTAGACCTCGCCAACGTCAAGATGTCGATGAACCCGTTCTGCGAAATCGCAGTGGAAGAAGCCGTACGCCTGAAAGAGAAAGGTGTGGCGACTGAAATCGTCGTCGTCTCCATCGGCCCGTCCACCGCTCAGGAACAGCTGCGTACCGCACTGGCTCTGGGTGCCGACCGCGCCATCCTCGTCGAATCCGCTGAAGACCTGACTTCGCTGGCCGTGGCCAAGCTGCTCAAGGCTGTGGTCGACAAGGAACAGCCTCAACTGGTGATCCTGGGCAAACAGGCCATCGACAGCGACAACAACCAGACCGGCCAGATGCTCGCTGCACTGAGTGGCTACGGTCAGGGCACATTCGCTTCGAAAGTCGAAGTGTCCGGCGACAGCGTTGCCGTGACCCGCGAAATCGACGGCGGCGCGCAGACCGTTTCCCTGAAACTGCCAGCCATCGTCACCACCGACCTGCGTTTGAACGAGCCGCGCTACGCGTCTCTGCCAAACATCATGAAAGCCAAGAAGAAGCCTCTCGAAGTGCTGACTCCGGACGCTTTGGGCGTTTCCACCGCCTCCACCAACAAGACCCTGAAAGTCGAAGCGCCGGCTGCACGCAGCGCAGGCATCAAGGTCAAGTCGGTGGCTGAACTGGTCGAGAAACTGAAAAACGAAGCGAAGGTAATCTAAAAATGACTATCTTGGTAATCGCTGAACACGACAACAAAGTGCTGGCCCCGGCCACACTGAATACCGTGGCTGCTGCTGCCAAAATCGGCGGCGACATTCACGTGCTGGTTGCCGGTCAGGGCGCTGGCGCCGTGGCCGAAGCCGCTGCGAAAATCGCTGGCGTGAGCAAAGTCCTGAACGCTGACAATGCCGCTTACGCGCATCAGTTGCCGGAAAACGTTGCTCCGCTGGTTGCAGAGCTGGGCAAGGGCTACAGCCACATCCTGGCTGCCGCCACGTCCAACGGTAAAAACATCCTGCCGCGCGTTGCTGCTGCGCTGGACGTTGACCAGATCTCCGAGATCATCTCGGTAGAAAGCGCCGACACCTTCAAGCGTCCGATCTACGCCGGTAACGCCATCGCTACCGTGCAATCGACCGCTGCGATCAAAGTGATCACCGTGCGTGCCACCGGTTTCGACCCGGTTGCCGCTGAAGGTGGTTCGGCGGCTGTTGAAGCGGTTGCTGCTGCGCACGACGCCGGCACTTCCAGCTTCGTCAGCGAAGAACTGGCCAAGTCCGATCGTCCTGAGCTGACCGCTGCCAAGATCGTCGTTTCCGGCGGCCGCGGCATGCAGAACGGTGACAACTTCAAACACCTGTACGCCCTGGCCGACAAGCTGGGCGCTGCCGTGGGTGCTTCGCGCGCCGCGGTCGACGCAGGTTTCGTACCGAACGACATGCAGGTCGGTCAGACCGGCAAGATCGTTGCGCCACAGCTGTACATCGCCGTCGGTATCTCCGGCGCGATCCAGCACCTGGCCGGCATGAAAGACTCCAAAGTGATCGTTGCGATCAACAAGGACGAAGAAGCGCCGATCTTCCAGGTGGCCGATTACGGTCTGGTGGCGGATCTGTTCGAAGCGGTACCTGAGCTGGAGAAGCTGGTCTAATCCGGCAGCTTCACTTATAAAGAGCCCGGCCTTATGGTCGGGCTTTTTTTTGTCTCGAATTTGCGTGGGAGTGTTTTGCCATGGATCTGCGCCGCGGGTTGTTATTGGGATTGATCCTGTTACCGGGGATGGCTGCGGCCGCCGGCAAATGCGAGCGCCTTGTCGTCACCGGCAGCCCGGATGCGCCGCCGTACCTGTGGCAGGACCCGCAGAATCCCAAGCACTTGATCGGCGCCAGTGCCGACCTGTTGCAGCAAGTGGCCAAGGATCTGGGGATCAAGGTCGAGCTGCTCTACGCCGGCAAACGCGCGCAGGCCCTTGATGAAGTACGCAGCGGGCGCATGGACATGCTGGCCGACACGCCGCTGATGTTCAACGAGCTGGAAAACCTCGACTACATCTATCCGCCGTTGCTGGAAAACGACTATCTGGTGTGGACGCGCAAGGGCTCAACGCTGGTCTACAGCGAAGCCAGGGATCTGCACGGGCACACCGGCGGGCTGTCGGAAAAGTCTCGAATGACCCAGGCATTCGGCACTTTCGCCGAGCAGAATCTGACCCTGACCCGGACGGCAAACATCACTCAAGCCTTTCAGAAACTTCTGCTGGGTGAAGTCGAATATGTACTCGCCGGGCGCTACTCGGGCATGGCCGCCGCGCAGGCATTGGGCATGGCCAATGATCTGCTGGCGTTCGAGCAACCGATCGACCGACCGGGACTGTTCCTCGCGGTTTCGCACAACTCGGCCTGCAACGATCCGTGGTTGCGCGGACAGCTCGCTAAAAAGATGACAGAATTGCCCGCGTCCGGACTGACCGAAGCCGCGCTGCAACGCAACATCGAGCGCTGGAAGGCTCAGCAGCAACAGCCGCAGCCACCTGTCAGTGCCCCAAAACAGTAGGGATTCTTAGTGAGTATTCGACCTCTTTTCGCGGCCATGGCCGTTCTGGCCCTGGCCGGCTGCGCCAACGATCCTGCGCCCAATGAGCAAATGCGCCTGACCGAGCAGGCCATCACCCAGGCCAAGGCTGTCGGTGCGACCGCCGATGAACTGCCGGAAATGAAACTGGCCGAAGACAAGCTCAACCGGGCCAAGGGCAACATGACCGACGAGTCTTTCAAGAACGCCCGCATGCGTGCCGAACAGGCCGAGCTGGACGCACGTCTGGCAGAAGCCAAGGTGTTGACGCAAAAGAGCGAAGAGCAACTGAACGTGCTCAACACCCGCATCATCCGTCTGCGCAAGCAACTGGGAGATGCCCAATGAGCCTCAAGTCCAAAGCCCTCGGCGGGTTGATTCTGGCCGGTTGTGCAAGCCTCTACGGTTGCGCCGGTCAACACAGCGAAGCCGCCTTGCAGCAGGCCAGCAGCGACTTCCAGAAGGTCAAGGAAGATTCCAATGTGCTGCGTATCGCGCCCAAGGACGTGATCCGCGCCGGTGAATCGCTGGCCCGTGCCGATCGCCTGTCGACCTATTGGGGCAGCGGCTGGGATGTCGCGCATTACGCCTACCTGAGTCAGCGTTACAGCGAAATCGCCCGCGAACACACCAATCTGGTGCTCAACGAAGAGCGTGCGGCGAAGCTTGAGCTGGAGCGTCAACGCCTGCAACTGGCCCTGCGCGAGTCCAAACTGCTGAGCGTGCAGCAGCAGGGCAAGTGGCTCGAGGAGCAGATCGTCGCGCTGGCCACCACGCAAACCGATCGCGGCCTGGTCATGACCTTGGGCGACGTGCTGTTCGACACCGGCGAAGCGGAGCTGAAGAACTCGGCCAACCGTGTAGTGCTGAAGATCGTGCAGTTTCTGCAGCTCAACCCGAAACGCGTGGTGCGCATCGAGGGCTACACCGACAGCACCGGCGGCAAGCAGGAAAACCTCAAGCTGTCGCGTGATCGTGCGCAGGCGGTGGCCGATGTGCTGATGGACCTGGGTATCGAGGACAAGCGGATTCAGGTCGAAGGTTACGGCGACGAATACCCGGTGGACGTCAACGCTTCCGAGCGTGGGCGAGCACAGAACCGTCGGGTGGAAATTGTGTTCTCCGACGAAAAAGGCCAGCTCGGCGGCGCCCGCTGAGGGCTGCGTCTCTGGAAAGCCCGGCCTGTCATGCAGCGCCGGGCTTTTTTACGTCTGTCGAATAGCACGCAAATCCGTACAGTTGTAGCTGACACTGCACTGTACGGTCGACTATGGTGGCAACTGTCCCAGTACACTTCTAAACTGTTCCGGTATTGTTTCACACAAGAATAAAATGCCCGTGAAATCGAGTGCTGCGTCATGACCAACCTCTTGCTCTACCAACGTATTGCTCAACAGCTGGCGGAAGACATCCGGCGCGGTGTCTATCAGCCCGGAGAACGCGTGCCGTCGGTGCGCAAGATGAGTTCGCAGCTCAATGTCAGCCATGCAACGGTGTTGCAGGCTTACGCCAACCTCGAAGATCAGGGCCTGATCCGTGCACGGCCGCAGTCCGGTTACTACGTGCACCAGACCCCGGCACTGACAGCGCCGACCCCGGACATCGCCCGGGTCGAGCGGCCAGGCCTGGTCACCCGCGCCAGCATCATTCAGCAAGTGTTGGTCGAATCGCGGCGCGAAGGGGTGTTCCCGTTGGGCGCTGCGGTGCCGAGTGTCGATTACCTCCCGGTGCGCGCGCTGCATCAACAACTGGCCAAGGTCACCCGTTTCCATAGTCCGCGCGCGTTCAGTTACATGTTCAGCCCGGGTTTCGAACCGTTGCGCCGGCAAGTGGCGATTCGCATGCGCGACGCGGGTGTGGTGGTCGATCCATCGGAAGTAGTGATCACCCACGGGTGTGTCGACGCGTTGCAGATGTCGTTGCGCGTGTTGACCCGTCCAGGTGATCTGATCGCTGCCGAATCGCCAACCTATTACGGTCTGCTGCAACTGGCCGACCTGCTGGGTCTGAAAGTGATCGAGATCCCCAGCGATCCGGCCACCGGCATGAGCCTCGAAGCCTTGCAACTGGCGGCGAACCAATGGTCAATCAAGGCGCTGGTTCTGACCACCCGGCTGAGCAATCCACTGGGCGGCACCATGCCGGAAGAGCGGCAGAAACAATTGCTGCGCCTGGCCTCGGACTTCGATATCCAGATCGTCGAAGACGACATCTATGGCGAGTTGATGTTCGAACAGGGCCGCACCAAAGCCCTCAAGGCCTACGATCGACTGGATCGGGTGATCTACTGCTCGAGCTTTTCCAAGACGTTGTCGCCGGGGGTGCGCGTCGGCTGGATGATCGCCGGCAAGTATCAGCAGGAAATCCAGCGTCTACAGACCTTCACCACGCATTCGGCGTGCAGCGTCACGCAAATGGCGATTGCCGCTTATCTGGAAAATGGCGGTTATGACCGGCATTTACGGTACATCCGCCAGGAATACCGAAAAAACCTCAGCGCATTTCAGCTGGCGGTGCAGCAGTACTTCCCCGAAGGCACGCAAATGACCCGGCCCACGGGCGGTTTCATCCTCTGGGTGAGTCTGCCGGGCAGGGTCAATACCCAGGAATTGCACGTCCGCGCCTTGCAGCAGGGCATCAGTATTGCGCCGGGGCTGATCTTCAGTAATACCGAGCAGTTCAACCACTGCATCCGCCTGAACTGCGGCACGCCGTGGAATCGCGAGGCGGAAAGGGCGCTGATGACCCTCGGTTTGCTGGCGACTCAACTGTGTCAGGAAACCGCAGGCGGTTTCTGAACGAGTGGCGCACCGTGCTTGTCTTGTGACACTCAACAGGCGAGCATATGGCCCTCTGCCGTTAGTGTTGTGGGGCTCATGAAAGCGATTCTGCCTGCTGTCTGGATTTTGCTTGGTGTGTTGACGATGGGCCATGCGCCCGGTGTCATGGCAGCTGCCGTTCAGGAAAAGCCCGCAACGTCCACCCCGGCAAGCAAATCGGCCGCGAGCAAAAAAGCCGTTGCGGATAAAAAAGCACCGGCTAAGAAAGCCTCACAGAAGAAAGCCGCCCCGGTGAAGAAGCGTCCCCCGGTCGCTTCCAAGTCGAAATCGGCCACTGAGGTGGCTAAAACCAGACTGCCGCCGGCCAAACTGGACCTGAGCCTGCCCAAAGACATGGTTCAGCAACTCAAACCTGCCGGTACTGTGTCGATGCCCAAACACGAGGCGATCCTGCCGCAGATGTTCGGCGAGAAGAACAGCGGCTTCCAGCTCAACGGCCGCCTGCTCAGCAACGAAATGCAGTTGCAACTGCGCAACGAAGAGCGCCGCGATATTGAAGGCGCTGCGCTGGATTTCGAGTTCAAGCAATAAATTCAATCGAGCCGTGACCCGCGAACCAGACGCTTTGTCGGAGACTGGTCAGTCACATTCAGTTATCGGTAAAAACCCCGGTCCAGGGAATTTGAAACAACCGTTTTAGCGGTTACTCTGTCCGTGTCTCTTTAACACATTGCCCGTCGCGAGGACTTGCCCGTCATGAAATGCCGTGAAGGCTGTGGCGCTTGCTGCATTGCCCCGTCCATCAGTTCTGCCATTCCGGGCATGCCCAACGGCAAACCTGCCGGCGAACGTTGCGTGCAACTTTCGGTCGAAAACCTGTGCAGCATTTTCGGTCAGCCGGAGCGTCCGGCGGTCTGTTCAGGATTTGCCGCCGATGTCGAAGTCTGTGGCAGCAGCTCCGAGGAAGCGATCAAACTGATCGGCTGGTGGGAGCAGATGACGGCGGCGTGATGTGTCAAACGAACGGAACTTCAACAATAAGGAATAAGACTATGGGTTCGCTGCATCGTATCGCTGTGTTGTGTGGTTTGACCGCTGTGCTGGCTACTTCGATGGCTCAGGCCGAAGACTGGAAAGTCGCCAAGGAACAGGACGGGATCAAGGTCTCGCTGGCCGAAGTGCCGGGTTCGGATTACAAGTCCTATCAGGGGGTTGCCCTGATGAAGACCACCGTTGCCAAACTGCGTGCCTTGCAGGAAGACGTGGCCGGGGCCTGCGCCTGGATTCACGAGTGCAAAACCCAGAAGCTGCTCAAGCACGAGGGCGATCAGAGCTGGACCTACACCCAGTTCAATACGCCGTGGCCAGTGACCCCACGTGATTCGGTGTTGCACATCACCACCATTGAGGGCGCCGATGGCAGCCTGACCCGCAACCTCGAAGGCGTGCCGAAGTACATTCCCGAAGAGAAAGGCTTTGTCCGTGTCGCTCAGGTCAAAGGGTTCTGGAAGTTCGTACCCAAAGGTGATCAGGTCGAAGTGACCTATCAGGTGCACACTGAGCCCGGCGGCAGCGTGCCGAGCATGATCGCTAACAAGTTCGTGGTCGATGCGCCGTTCAATACGCTGAAAGCCCTGAAAGAACGCGCCGAGAAGTAACTCTTCGCGCTGACAGCAAAACGCCCCGACCGAATCGGGGCGTTTTGTTTTGTCGTTATATTGTGTTTCCAGATATGCGTTGGACGAAATTTTCACAAAGTGTTCCAGACAATTCGCCCGCGCAATTCAGCTTGTCCCCGCCCGAATGCTTGTATGAAAGAGTCGGGCAGTGGGGCAGTAATCAATGGCAATGCTGCCGTTGATCGTGCAACATTTGCGCACCGCGCACGCCCCGGGGCCTGGAATGGCCAATAGAGGGCATGGCGCCGCTGTATTTTGCAACTTCAACTTCCAATGGGTCCTAAAACGACATGGCAAACCCGGACGCCCTGAATCAGCAGCGATCTTCCACTCGCCTGCTGCAACCGACCGTCAAATCGCATCTGGCCTACACGCTGCTGTGTGCTCTGGTCATGATGGTGATGTTTTCCGTGCTGCGCCTCGCGCTGCTGGTCTACAACCGCGAGATGATCCTCGATACCCCGGCTTCGACCTTCCTCGAAGCCTTCGCCAACGGCCTGCGTTTCGACCTGCGCCTGGTGGTCTACATCTGTGTTCCGCTGCTGCTGGCACTGTTCAGCGCCCGTGCAATGGCTGCGCGTGGCTTCTTCCGTCTGTGGCTGACCGTCGCGTCCAGCATCGCGCTGTTCCTCGGCCTGATGGAAATGGACTTCTACCGTGAGTTCCACCAGCGCCTAAATGGCCTGGTGTTCCAGTACGTGAAGGAAGACCCGAAAACCGTGATGAGCATGCTCTGGTACGGTTTCCCGGTAGTGCGTTACCTGCTGGCGTGGGTCATCGGCACCGTGATCCTGACCCTGGCCTTCAAGGGCGCCGACCGTGCGACCCGTCCACGCGGCCCGTTCAGCGGTGGCAACGTCGGCACCCGTCAGGTGGCGCCGTGGTACACCCGCCTGGCGGTGTTCGTGGTCTGCCTGCTGATCTGCGTCGTAGCCGCACGTGGCACCCTGCGTCAGGGCCCGCCGCTGCGTTGGGGTGACGTGTACACCACCGAATCGAACTTCGCCAACCAGCTCGGCCTCAACGGCACGCTGTCGCTGATCGCCGCTGCCAAGGACCGCATGGGCGAGGATCGCAACAACATCTGGAAAGCCACGCTGCCGCAGGAACAGGCGCAGAAAGTGGTGCGCGAGATGCTGGTGATGCCGGACGACAAACTGGTCGATGCCGACATCGCTGCCGTGCGTCGTGACTACACGCCGCCGGCCGACAAGACCCTGCCGATCAAGAACGTGGTCGTGATCCTGATGGAAAGCATGGCCGGTCACTCGGTCGGCGCCCTGGGCGCACCGGGCAACATCACACCTTACCTCGACAAACTGTCGAAGGAAGGCCTGCTGTTCGACCGCTTCTTCTCCAACGGTACGCACACCCACCAGGGCATGTTTGCAACCATGGCGTGCTTCCCGAACCTGCCAGGTTTCGAATACCTGATGCAGACCCCGGAAGGCAGCCACAAGCTGTCCGGTCTGCCGCAGCTGCTCAGCGCGCGCAAGTATGACGACGTGTATGTCTACAACGGCGACTTCGCCTGGGACAACCAGTCGGGCTTCTTCAGTAACCAGGGCATGACCAACTTCGTTGGCCGTAACGACTTCGTCAATCCGGTGTTCTCCGATCCGACCTGGGGCGTGTCCGACCAGGACATGTTCGACCGTGGTCTGGTGGAGCTGAAGGCACGGGAAAACGGCAAGCCGTTCTACGCGCTGCTGCAAACCCTGTCCAACCACACGCCGTACGCCTTGCCGACACCTTTGCCGGTCGAGCGCGTGACCGATCGTGGCACGCTCAACGAACACCTGACCGCCATGCGTTACGCCGACTGGGCACTGGGTCAGTTCTTCGAGAAGGCGCGTAAAGAGCCGTACTTCAAGGAAACCCTGTTCGTCATCGTCGGTGACCACGGTTTCGGCAACGAGCGCCAGATCACTGAAATGGACCTGGGCCGCTTCAACGTGCCGATGCTGATGATCGCCCCGGGCATTCAGGAAAAATTCGGCACCCGTGACCACACCGTGGGTACGCAGATCGACATCGTGCCGACCATCATGGGCCGTCTGGGTGGCGAAGTGCGTCACCAGTGCTGGGGCCGCGACCTGCTCAACCTGCCGGCCGGCGACACCGGTTTCGGTGTGATCAAGCCGTCGGGCAGCGAGCAGACCACCGCCATCGTCACCGCCGACCAGATCCTGGTGCTGCCGAAAGAGAAGGAAATGGCGCCGAAGATCTACCAGTACCAACTGGGCGCGAACCCTTCTGCCGAGATCATTCCGGACGCACCGCGTACCGCCGAACTGAAGCTCAAGCTGGAAGCGTTCTTGCAAACGGCGACCAAGAGCCTGATGGACAACACTGCCGGTGTGATCAACGGCAAGCCGGACTGATAAAACCGCTGCATAAAAAAGAGGCCCCTGAGGGCCTCTTTTTTTTGTCTTGGGGTTTTATATCCTGCCAAGTAACAGCAAGACCAGCAGCACCACCAACACCACGCCGATAATGCCCGAAGGACCATAACCCCAACTTCTGGAGTGCGGGAAGACCGGCAGACCACCGATCAGCAACAGGATCAGGATAATGATAAGAATTGTGCCCATGTCGATTTCCTTGTTTATAGCGTTCGAGAAGACTTGGTGTTCAAGGGCGACTGGAGGCTAACTAATTCCAGACGGCTTACAAATTCCGACTGGTGCGAATGAAAGAAAATTCAATGTTTTTTTAATGTATTTGGATTACTCGTTTATTTCCTTTAAAGCGCGAGATCAAAAGATCGCAGCCTTCGGCAGCGCCTACATGAATTCCCTGTAGGAGCTGCCGAAAGCTGCGATCTTTTGATCCTGTATTCAGCAATCTGATGGAGCGTGGGTGGCCAGTGTTCCTTCGCTACACTCCGCGCATCTCCTACGGAACAACAAGGCTGTCTGCTATGCAAAATCGCATGATGATCACGGGTGCGGGCTCAGGTTTGGGTCGCGAAATCGCGCTGCGCTGGGCGCGTGAAGGCTGGCAGCTGGCCTTGTCCGACGTCAGCGAAGCTGGCCTGCAGGAAACCCTGAAGCTGGTGCGCGAGGCCGGTGGTGACGGTTTCACCCAACGTTGCGATGTGCGTGACTACAGCCAGCTCACCGCGTTTGCCCAGGCTTGCGAAGTGAAGCTCGGCGGTATCGATGTCATCGTCAACAACGCCGGTGTGGCGTCCGGCGGGTTCTTCAGCGAGCTGTCGCTGGAGGATTGGGACTGGCAGATCGCGATCAACCTGATGGGGGTGGTCAAGGGCTGCAAGGCGTTCCTGCCGCTGCTCGAACAGAGCAAAGGCAAGATCATCAACATCGCTTCGATGGCTGCACTGATGCAAGGCCCGGCGATGAGCAACTACAACGTGGCCAAGGCCGGTGTAGTGGCGTTGTCGGAAAGTTTGCTGATCGAACTGGCGCAGCAGGAAGTCAGCGTGCATGTGGTCTGCCCGTCGTTCTTCCAGACCAACTTGCTCGACTCGTTCCGTGGCCCGACGCCGGCCATGAAAGCCCAGGTCGGCAAGTTGCTGGAAAGTTCGCCGATTACGGCTGCCGACATCGCTGACTATATCTACCAGCAAGTGGCCGCCGGCGAATTCATGATCCTGCCGCACGAGCAGGGGCGCATGGCCTGGGCGATCAAACAGAAGAACCCGCAACTGATCTACAACGAAATGACCACCATGGCCGATAAAATGCGCGCCAAGGCCAGACAAACCAACGGCTGAACTTGCCCCGAGGATGTTGCGTCGTTAGGGTGGCCGCAATGGTCACCCTGTCGAGACGCATCAATGCTCAATTACCTGTGGTTCTTCCTCGCGGCGCTGTTTGAAATCGCCGGTTGTTTCGCCTTTTTCATGTGGCTGCGTCAGGGCAAAAGTGCCTTGTGGGCGATCCCGGCGCTGCTCAGCCTGACCCTGTTCGCGCTGTTGTTGACCCGCGTCGAAGCGGCTTACGCCGGGCGCGCCTATGCCGCGTATGGCGGAATCTACATCGTCGCGTCGATCGGCTGGCTGGCGGTGGTCGAGCGCGTTCGCCCTTTGGGTTCGGACTGGATCGGCGTGGCGCTGTGCGTGATCGGCGCGAGCGTGATTCTGTTCGGTCCGCGCTTTTCCGCTGCGTGAGGCGAGGCTGTTTAGCGATTTGCAGGAAACGTCTGACGGGCGCAGCGCTTGTGGGTGTAGGGCAAGACTGAATTGCTCACGACGTATTGTCGAGCGCGCGCCCACCGCGCATCTTCAGGGCTGGCTAACCCTGAAGGACGAACTCCATGCTTGTACTCAGCCGTGTTGTGGGCGAGTTGATTTCCATCGGTGACGACATTTCCGTGCGCGTACTGTCAGTCAACGGTTCCAGCGTGCGCTTTGGTGTCGAGGCGCCGCAGAAGGTCAATGTGCACCGTTCTGAAGTTTATCAGCGGATCCAGCGCAAACAGGTCACCGAAAAGGTCCGCTAGTCGAACAGATGCTTGGGCACATCGTGTTTGAGCATCAACTGGCATTGTTCGCTTTCCGGGTCGAAGACGATCAGCGCCTGGCCTTTGGTCAGCGCCTGGCGCACGCGCAGCACGCGGGTTTCCAGCGGTGTGTCATCACCGTTGTCGGTGCCGTCGCGGGTGACGAAGTCCTCGATCAGGCGGGTGAGGGTGTCGACTTCAAGAGCGTCGTAGGGAATCAGCATGGGCACCTCGGCTAAATCAATGGCGGGATGCTACGGCGATTGGTGGCTGGCTGCCAGTTTTGTGTAGGCGGGTCTGGCCCCATCGCTGGCAAGCCAGCTCCCACAGAGTTTGTTGATGTACACAAACAGGTGATCCACCTCGAAAACTGTGGGAGCTGGCTTGCCAGCGATGGGGCCAGTCCAGCCACCACAGAACCCCGGATCAACTGTCGGAGCGCTGTCCCACCAGACTGTCCACCGACGGCACTCGCGTATCGCTCTCCATCTGCGTCTCATGTTCGATCTGGTGACTGAAGCGATCCAGCGAAGCATTGGCCGGCGCCGCATCGCTGGCAAATACCGGCGGACTCAGAATGTACGCCCCAAGCAAACGACTGAGCGCCGCCAGACTGTCGATGTGCGTACGTTCATAACCATGGGTCGCGTCGCAGCCAAAGGCGAGCAGGGCGGTGCGGATATCGTGCCCGGCAGTCACCGCCGAATGCGCATCGCTGAAGTAATAGCGGAACAGGTCGCGCCTTACCGGCAGTTCGTTTTCACCGGCCAGACGCAGCAAATGCCGCGACAGGTGATAGTCGTAAGGCCCGCCGGAATCCTGCATCGCCACGCTCACTGCGTGTTCGCTGGAGTGCTGGCCGGGCGCGACCGGCGCAATGTCGATGCCGACGAACTCGCTGACATCCCACGGCAAGGCTGCCGCCGCGCCGCTGCCGGTTTCTTCGGTGATGGTGAACAGCGGGTGACAGTCGATCATTAACTCCTGACCGCTGTCGACGATGGCCTTGAGCGAGGCCAGCAGGGCTGCAACGCCAGCCTTGTCATCGAGGTGACGGGCACTGATGTGACCGCTGTCGGTGAACTCCGGCAGCGGGTCGAACGCCACCACGTCGCCGACGCTGATGCCCAGCGATTCGCAATCGGCCTTGGTTGCGCAATACGCATCCAGACGCAGCTCGACGTGATCCCAACTGATCGGCATCTCGTCAACGGCAGTGTTAAACGCGTGCCCGGAGGCCATCAGCGGCAGCACGCTGCCGCGTATTACGCCATTATCGGTGAACAGGCTGACCCGGCTGCCCTCGGCAAACCGGCTCGACCAGCAACCGACCGGGGCCAGGGTCAGACGACCGTTGTCTTTCACTGCGCGCACGGCGGCGCCGATGGTATCCAGGTGCGCGGAGACGGCGCGGTCGGGGCTGTTTTTCTTGCCCTTGAGGGTGGCGCGAATGGTGCCGCGACGGGTCATTTCGAAAGGGATGCCAAGTTCTTCCAGACGCTCGGCGACGTAGCGCACGATGGTGTCGGTGAACCCGGTAGGGCTGGGAATGGCGAGCATTTCCAGCAGGACTTTTTGCAGGTAATTCAGATCCGGTTGAGGGATTTGAGTGGTCATGGAAACTCCTGATGAGTTGAGGCGCATCGATGGTTTCGATGAGGGAATTTGTGTTGCCTGTCAGGGCCTCATCGCTGGCAAGTCAGCTCCCACAGTGATTGGGTACACCGGTAAACCTGTGGGAGCTGGCTTGCCAGCGATGGGGCCGTTTCAGGCTCTACATGATCAAGAAACAGCCGGCTGACTGTGCGGAAACAACAGATCGACAAATCGCTCCGCCGTCGGCTGCGGTTCATGATTGGCCAGCCCCGCGCGTTCGTTGGCTTCGATAAACACGTACTCCGGCTGATCCGCCGCCGGCACCATCAAGTCAAGGCCAACCATTGGAATATCCAGCGCCCGCGCTGCGCGGACGGCGGCATCGACCAGGGTCGGGTGCAGAATCGCCGTAACGTCTTCCAGCGTGCCACCGGTGTGCAGATTGGCCGTGCGACGGACGAACAGGTGCTCGCCCGCCGGCAGGATGCTGCTGTAGTCATACCCGGCCGCGTGCAGGGTGCGTTGGGTTTCGTGATCCAGCGGGATCTTGCTCTCGCCACTGGTAGCGGCTTGCCGACGCCGGCTCTGCGCCTCGATCAATGCACCGATCGAATGATGGCCGTCACCGACCACCTCGGCGGGACGACGAATCGCTGCCGCCACCACTTCAAAACCGATCACTAGAATTCGCAGGTCGAGGCCTTGGTGGAAGCTTTCCAGCAGTACGCGGCTGTCGAAACGCTTGGCGGCTTCGATGGCCTGCTGCACCTCTTCGATGCTCTGCAGATCCACCGCCACGCCCTGGCCTTGTTCACCGTCGAGCGGCTTGACCACCACACGCTGATGCTCGTCAAGAAACGCCAGGTTGTCGTCGGCGTTGCCCGCCAGTTGCTGCGAAGGCAGCTTCAGGCCGGCGCCTTTCAACACTTTGTGGGTCAGGCTTTTGTCCTGGCACAGACTCATGCTGATCGCGCTGGTCAGGTCGCTCAACGATTCGCGGCAACGTACCCGGCGCCCGCCATGGCTGAGGGTGAACAGCCCGGCTTCGGCATCGTCCACTTGCACGTCGATGCCGCGTCGATGTGCTTCCTCGACGATGATCCGCGCATAAGGATTGAAATTGGCTTCCGGCCCGGGCCCGAGGAACAGCGTCTGATTGATGCCGTTCTTGCGCTTGATGGCGAAGGTCGAGAGGTTGCGAAAACCGAGCTTGGCGTAAAGATTTTTGGCCTGACGGTTGTCATGCAGCACCGACAGATCCAGATAACTCAGGCCGCGACTCATGAAGTGCTCGACCAAGTGCCGCACCAGCACTTCGCCGACACCGGGCCGCGAGCACTGCGGATCCACCGCCAGGCACCACAGGCTGCTGCCATGTTCCGGATCGTTGAAGGCTTTCTGGTGATTGAGGCCCATGACGCTGCCGATTACCGCGCCACTGTCTTCATCTTCGGCCAGCCAGTACACCGGGCCGCCCTGATGATGGGGGGTCAGGCGCGTGGCATCGATCGGCAACATGCCGCGTGCCTGATAAAGCAGATTGATCGCTTGCCAGTCCGCTTCGCTTTGCGCGCGGCGAATGCGGAAGCCGCGAAACACGCGGGTGGCCTGGCGGTAATCGCTGAACCACAGGCGCAGAGTATCGGATGGGTCGAGAAACAGTTGCGTTGGTTCCAGACCGAGAATCTGCTGCGGTGCGGCGACATAAAGGGCGATATCGCGTTCGCCGGGCTGCTCGTTGAGCAGTTCCTGCGCCAGCGTCGCCGGGTCAGGGAAAGTGTGGCCGATCAGCAGCCGACCCCAACCGCAATGTACGGCGATGGGGTCGGCGCCGAGTTCGCTGCCGTCTTCGGCCAGACGCGCCTGCAAGCGTTCATACGACGGTGTCTGACCGCGTATCAGGCGCTGATTGATCGCTGTGGCGTGAGGTTTCATCAATCAGATTCCTTGTTCACTGAGCCACAGGTTCAGGGCCGCCAGTTGCCACAGTTTCGAGCCGCGCAACGGCGTCAGTTGGCCTTGCGGATCAGTCAGCAGTTTGTCGAGCATGGCCGGGTTGAACAGGCCGCGATCCTGGCTCGGATCCAGCAGCAGTTCACGCACCCAGTTCAGGGTGTCGCCTTGCAAGTGCTTGAGGCCCGGCACCGGGAAGTAGCCTTTCTTGCGGTCGATCACTTCACTCGGGATCACCAGGCGCGCGGCTTCTTTGAGCACCTGTTTGCCGCCATCGGGCAGCTTGAACTGGCCGGGAATCCGCGCTGACAGTTCAACCAGTCGATAGTCGAGAAACGGCGTGCGAGCCTCCAGGCCCCAGGCCATGGTCATGTTGTCGACGCGTTTGACCGGGTCATCCACCAGCATCACCGTGCTGTCCAGACGCAGCGCTTTATCCACCGCCGCATCAGCTCCGGGTTGAGCGAAATGCTCCTTCACGAAGTCGCCGGCCGCGTCATTCGCGGTCAGCCATTTCGGTTGCACGGTGGCGGCGTAGTCGTCGTAGCTGCGGTCGAAGAACGCCGCGCGATAGGCTGCGTATGGATCCGCCGCACCGTCGACTTGCGGGTACCAGTGATAACCGGCGAACAGCTCATCCGCGCCCTGGCCGCTTTGCACCACTTTGCAGTGCTTGGCCACTTCGCGCGACAGCAGGTAGAAGGCGATGCAGTCGTGGCTGACCATCGGCTCGCTCATCGCACGGAACGCAGCGGGCAGTTGCTCGATGATCTCTTTTTCGTCGATGCGCAATTGATGATGTTGAGTGCCGTAGTGCTTGGCGATCAGATCGGAATACTGGAATTCATCGCCACGCTCGCCGCCGGCATCCTGAAAACCGATGGAAAAGGTCGACAGGTTTTCCACCCCGACTTCTCGCAGCAGGCCGACGAGCATGCTTGAATCGACACCGCCGGAAAGCAGCACGCCGACATCCACCGCTGCGCGTTGACGGATTGCCACGGCCTCGCGGGTGCTGTCGAGTACACGGTCGCGCCAGTCTTCGAGGGTCAGGTTTTTCTCGTCGTCGTGTGGGCCGTAGGGCAGGGTCCACCAGGTTTTCTGTTCGGTGCGGCCATCGGCTTCGACGCGCATCCAGGTCGCTGGCGGCAGCTTTTCGATGCCCGCGAGCAAGGTGCGTGGAGCGGGCACCACCGCGTGGAAATTCAGATAGTGGTTGAGCGCCACCGGATCGAGGATCGGGTTGATGTCGCCGCCCTTGAGCAGCGCCGGCAGGGCCGAGGCAAAGCGCAAACGCTGGCCGGTGCGCGACAGGTACAAAGGCTTCACGCCGAGACGGTCGCGAGCGATGAACAGGCGCTGGGCATCGCGCTCCCAGATAGCGAACGCAAACATGCCGTTGAGCTTCGGCAGCAGCGCTTCGCCCCAGGCGTGGTAGCCCTTGAGCAGCACTTCGGTGTCGCCGCCGGAATAGAAGGCGTAGCCCAGCGCTTCGAGTTCGGCGCGCAGTTCCGGGAAGTTGTAGATCGCGCCGTTGAAGGCCAGGGACAAACCCAGTTGGCTGTCGATCATCGGCTGCGCCGAGCCGTCCGACAGGTCCATGATTTTCAGGCGACGATGGCCGAGGGCAATCGGCCCTTGGGCATGGAAGCCCCACGCGTCGGGGCCGCGAGGGGCCAGGTGATGGGTGATTCGCTCTACCGCTGCAAGGTCTGCAGGTTGATGATCAAAACGTAACTCGCCAGCTAATCCGCACATAAAGTCCTTACCGGTTTTTCCGTTGGGGAGGGGTCATTCAAGTCTGGCCAAAATGGCCGGTACTCAGAAACTGACCCGCTGCAGATGTGGGAGTTTTAGAACGATGAGTTATAAGAGGGGGCGACTGACCAGCGGCCAGTCGCGATTTTTCATTTGCCGCGAATCAACGTGCGCAGCGCGAAACGGTTGGGATGGCAGGCCTCGGCGACGCTTCGGGGCAGCGGCAGCGGCTCGTTGTCCAGCCACGCCGCGAGCAGTTCGCCAGACAGCGGCGCGGTGATCAGCCCGCGTGAACCGTGGCCACTGTTGATGTACAGGCCATCAAGCCACGGGCAGGCGATGTCCGGCACTTGTCGCGCATCCTTGCTCAAAGCCGCGTAGGCCTGAGCGAAGGCTGCGCGGTCGGCGAGGGGGCCGACGATCGGCAGGTAGTCGGGACTGGTGCAGCGGAATGCGGCGCTTCCCTCCAGAGTTTCCGGGGGCAGTTGATTGATGTGCAGGCGCGCCACCAGATCGCTGGAGATCTCTTCGAGCATCGCCAGATTGCCCAGGTGTTCGGCGGTGGTCGGCGTCAGGTCATCGCTGTTGAAGTCGAAACTCGCGCCCAGCGTGTGTTCACCCAGACGTGCCGGGGCGACATAACCTTCGGCGCAGACCACGGTTCGCAGCGCCTGGCTCTCGGCGGTCTGCGACAGGCGCGTGATCTGCCCGCGAATGCGCTTGAGTGGCAGCTCGGCACTTTGCGCAAAACGTTTGATCTCCGCCGCGCCGGCCAATATCACCACCGGCGCGCTGGCGAGCACGCGCTCGCCGTCGAGGGCTTGCCACTGACCCTCGACCTTGCGCAGTTCCAGCACTTCGTGATGCTTGAGCAGTTCGATGTTTGCTTGCGCGGCTTGCGCCTGGCACAGCGCGGGTGGATGCACCCAGCCCCCTTCAGGGTAGAACAGGCCGCCATGGGCCACGGCGATTCCGGCCTGAGTTGCGGCTTGCGGCTGATCGAGACAGTGCACCAGATCTTCCGGGAACGCCGCGGCCAGTTGCGCCTGACGCTCGGCTTCCTTGGCATTGAAAGCCAGTTGCAGCACGCCGCAATCGTCCCAGTCGGTGCCGCGTTGCAGGGTTTCCAGCAGACGACGGGTGTAGCCGAAGCCGCTGATGATCAGTTGCGACAACGCGGTGCCGTGGGCCGATAACTTCAGGTACAGCACGCCCTGCGGATTGCCCGACGCCTCCTGCGCCACGGCCTCGTGACGCTCCAGCAGACTGACGTGCCAACCGCGCGCGGCGAGACTGGCAGCGGTCGCGCAACCGGCCAGCCCGGCGCCGATCACCAGCGCGCGACGCTCGTCGGTCAGCGGGGCAGGGCGGGCGAACCACGGTTTGTCCGGCAGCGGCGGCGCGACGTCCTGCGGCCAGCCGAGAAACTCGCCGCGCAGGATCTCCCACTTGTGGCCGATGCCCGGGGTGCGTTTCATCTTGAACCCGGCGGCGTTGAGCAAGCGTCGCACCCAACCGGTGCTGGTGAAGGTGCTGATGGTCGAGCCCGGCGCAGCCAGTCGCGCCAGTTCGGCGAACAGTTCGGCGGTCCACATGTCGGGGTTTTTCGCCGGGGCGAAACCGTCGAGAAACCATGCATCAATCTGCGCATCGAGTTGCGGCAGTTGCTCCAGCGCATCGCCGATCAGCAGCGTCAGCGTCACGCGGCCATTACCGAGAACGATCCGCTGAAAGCCCTGATGGATCGCCACGTACTGCGTCAGCAGTTGATCGGCCAGTGGCTTGAGCTGCGGCCACAAGGCCAGCGCCCGTTGCAGATCGGCCGGGCTCAACGGGTATTTTTCGACGCTGACGAAATGCAGCCGCGCACCGGCCACCGCGTGCTGTTCGAACAACTGCCAGGCGCAAAGGAAATTCAGCCCGGTGCCGAAGCCGGTTTCGCCGATCACCAGTCGCCCGTGCGCCGGCAGCGCGGCAAAACGCTCGGCCAGACGGTTCTGTTCGAGGAATACGTAACGGGTTTCATCCAGCCCCGACTGATCGGAAAAATACACATCATCGAACACCCGCGAGCGCGGACGTCCGTGGTCATCCCAGTCGAGTTGGGCGTGGGGCAATACAGGTTTCATGGCAGGCTCGGCAACGACAAGGCGGCCATTCTAGCTGATCGGGCGCAGGGTGCTTGATCCATGGCAAGGCCTGGCTGTGCAGCCTCGAAGACAATTAACGATTTGGGCGCGGATCAGAGCAACCTGTGGCGAGGGGATTTATCCCCGATCGGCTGCGTAGCAGTCGCAATCCCGCTACCAGCGTGCATCTGGCGTTGAATGGCTTTGGGGCCGCTGCGCTGCCCATCGGGGATAAATCCCCTCACCACAGAGTTTTTCTTGAAGCCAAAAGGAGCGGAATTTCTCCGTCGTGCCCATGCCCAATCCGCTAGTCTTGCTGAATCCTGGAAGGAGCCATCCCCATGTTTGAATCCGCCGAAATCGGCCATGCCATCGACAAAGAGACTTACGACGCGGCGGTGCCTGCACTGCGCGAAGCGTTGCTGGAAGCACAGTTCGAGTTGCAGCAGCAGAAGCGTTTTCCGGTGATCATTCTGATCAACGGCATCGAGGGCGCCGGCAAGGGCGAGACCGTCAAGTTGCTCAACGAGTGGATGGATCCGCGTCTGATCGAGGTGCGTACTTTCGATCAGCAGACCGATGAAGAGCTGGCGCGGCCACCGGCGTGGCGTTACTGGCGGATGCTCCCGGCCAAGGGGCGGATGGGGGTGTTCTTCGGTAACTGGTACAGCCAGATGCTTCAGGGCCGGGTTCACGGTCTGTTCAAGGATCCACGGCTGGATCAGGCGATCAACGCCGCCGAGCGTCTGGAAAAGATGCTCTGCGATGAAGGCGCGCTGATCTTCAAATTCTGGTTTCACCTGTCGAAGAAACAAATGAAAGCGCGACTCAAGGCGCTGGCCGACGACCCGCTGCACAGCTGGCGCATCAGCCCGCTGGACTGGCAGCAATCGCAGACCTACGACAAGTTCGTCAAATACGGCGAGCGCGTGTTGCGCCGCACCAGCCGCGACTACGCGCCATGGCACATCATCGAAGGCATGGACGCCAATTATCGCAGTCTCGCCGTCGGCAAAATCCTGCTGGAGGGCCTGCAGAATGCGCTCAAGCGCCCTGAGGTGCATACCGAAGAGGTCAACGCGGCGCCGTTGGGCACGGCGGTCGATCAACTCAACTTGCTCGACAGCCTCGACCTGAACCAGCGACTGGAAAAGAAGGACTACGAAGAACAACTGATCACCGAGCAGGCGCGGCTGTCCGGGCTGATGCGTGACAAGCGCATGCGCCGCCACGCACTGGTGGCGGTGTTCGAAGGCAACGATGCGGCGGGCAAGGGCGGGGCGATTCGTCGGGTCGCGGCGGCGCTCGATCCGCGTCAGTACAGCATCGTGCCGATTGCCGCGCCCACTGAAGAGGAGCGCGCGCAGCCGTATCTGTGGCGCTTCTGGCGGCACCTGCCGGCGCGGGGCAAGTTCACCGTGTTCGACCGCTCCTGGTATGGCCGGGTGCTGGTGGAGCGGGTCGAGGGCTTTTGCAGTCCGGCCGACTGGCTGCGGGCCTACAGCGAGATCAACGATTTCGAAGAGCAGATCGCCGACGCCGGAGTCATCGTCGTCAAGTTCTGGCTGGCGATCGATAAGGACACCCAGATGGAGCGCTTCCAGGCCCGCGAGCAGATTCCGTTCAAGCGCTTCAAGATCACCGAGGACGACTGGCGCAACCGCGACAAGTGGGACGCCTACCGCGCCGCCGTGGGCGATATGGTCGACCGTACCAGCACCGAGATTTCGCCGTGGACGCTGGTCGAGGCCAATGACAAACGCTGGGCCCGGGTCAAGGTACTGCGCACGATTAACCGAGCGCTTGAGGAAGCTTTCGCGAAGTCCGACAAACGCGCGAAAAAACACAAGGACTGAGCCGATGGACACGCATACGCGGGGTGAATGATTGTCGCGGTCGGCGGCAGGGTGGACTTATGCTCGATCCACTCTCCTCCGACAACAACAATTGAGGTATGCCATGCGTGAAGTGGTGATCGTCGACAGCGTGCGGACCGGCCTGGCCAAGTCCTTTCGCGGCAAGTTCAACCAGACCCGCCCCGACGACATGGCGGCCCATTGCGTCAACGCGCTGCTGTCGCGCAATGACATCGACCCGGCCAGCGTCGAGGACTGCATTGTCGGCGCCGGATCCAACGAGGGCGCGCAGGGTTACAACATCGGCCGCAACGTGGCGGTGCTGTCGCGGCTGGGCACCGGCGTGGCCGGCATGACCCTCAACCGTTTCTGCTCGTCGGGGTTGCAGGCGATTGCGATTGCCGCCAACCAGATCGCCTCCGGTTGCAGCGACATCATTGTCGCCGGCGGCGTCGAATCAATCAGTCTGACCCTGAAAAGCGTCAACACCGACCACCTGATCAACCCGTTGCTCAAGCAGCAGGTGCCGGGCATCTACTACACCATGGGCCAGACCGCCGAAGTGGTCGCGCGCCGTTATGACGTCAGCCGCGAGGCGCAGGATCGTTACGCGCTGCAAAGCCAGTTGCGCACTGCCCAGGCGCAAGCGGCCGGGCTGTTCAATGATGAAATTGTGCCGATGGCGGTCAAGTACCGGGTCGAGGACAAGAACAGTAGTGAGGTGCAGATCCTCGACGGCATCGTCGATCACGACGACTGCAACCGACCGGACACCACTTACGAAAGTCTCGCCGGGTTGAAACCGGTGTTTGCCGAGGACGGTTCAGTGACGGCCGGCAACTCCTCGCAGTTGTCCGACGGCGCGTCGATGACCCTGGTGATGAGCCTGGAAAAAGCCCTGCAACTGGGACTCAAGCCGAAGGCGTTTTTCCGTGGTTTCACCGTCGCCGGTTGCGAGCCGGACGAAATGGGCATCGGCCCGGTGTTCTCGGTGCCGAAACTGCTCAAGGCCAAAGGCTTGCAGGTGGCGGACATTGATCTGTGGGAGCTGAACGAGGCGTTTGCTTCGCAGTGTCTGTATGCCCGGGATCGGCTGGAGCTCGATAACGACAAGTACAACGTCAACGGCGGCTCGATTTCCATCGGCCACCCGTTCGGCATGACCGGGTCGCGGCAGGTCGGGCATCTGGTGCGTGAGTTGCAGCGGCGTAATTTGCGTTACGGCATTGTGACCATGTGCGTGGGGGGCGGGATGGGGGCGACGGGGTTGTTTGAGGCTGTTCGTTAAACCTGCAGATAATTGTCGGCATTCAAGCCGTCATCGCTGGCAAGCCAGCTCCCACAGGTTCTGAAGGTGTTGCCTGTATTTGTGAACACCCTGGATCACTGTGGGAGCTGGCTTGCCAGCGATGGGATCAACCTGATAACCGGTTGGAATCCAGAAGCTGCATCCGCGCGATATACGCCTGAATTTCCTGCTCAGCCTTATCCGGGGAATCGAACGGCCCCTCAAGGGTGTTCTCCCGCGTGCTGAAAAACAGTTCGCCATTGACCCGGCACAACCGGTCGCTGCGAAAGTGCGTGGCGGGGGCGCTGTCATCGGCGCGCATTCCGTACATGATCCGGCTCCTTGATTGATCCGTTGCAGGGATCCAATCAGCTTATGCCTGAAGCACTTGGCGCGCCTCGTCAATCGATCAACGGCAAAGCGTCAATTTAATGCTGCGACCTGCACAGTTTCATTCGCGGCCTGGCCCGAACTGTCCCTGTGTTGCATCTGACGGCGGGCCTAGAATGATCGCTCTTGTCAGCAGGCATTGGGGTTCGCATGCACATTTCATCCGGTCGCTGGGTTTACGGTCTGTTCCTGGCGCTGCTGACGGCGTTTTTGTGGGGCATCCTGCCGATCAAACTCAAACAGGTGCTGCTGGTGATGGACCCGATCACCGTGACCTGGTTTCGCCTTTTGGTCTCCGGCGGCTGCCTGTTCATCTACCTGGCGGCCACCCGACGCCTGCCGAGCCGCAAGGTGCTCGGCCCCCGGGGTGGCTGGCTGGTGCTGATGGCGGTGCTCGGGCTGGTGGGCAACTACGTGCTGTACCTGATGGGCCTTAACCTGCTCAGCCCCGGCACCGCGCAACTGGTGGTGCAGATGGGGCCGATCATGTTGCTGATTGCCAGCCTGTTCGTGTTCAAGGAGCGCTTCAGCATCGGTCAGGGCATTGGCCTGGCGGTGTTGCTGATCGGCTTCGTGCTGTTCTTCAATCAGCGTCTGGCTGAACTGCTCACCTCATTGTCGGACTACACCGCCGGCGTGTTGCTGGTGCTGCTGGCCTCGACGGTCTGGACCTTCTACGCACTGGGGCAGAAGCAATTGCTCACGGTGTGGAATTCGTTGCAGGTGATGATGGTGATCTACCTGTTCTGCGCGCTGTTGCTGACACCGTGGGTGCATCCGCTCGAAGCACTGGAACTGAGCCCGGTGCAGGGTTGGCTGTTGCTGGCGTGCTGCATGAACACGCTGATTGCCTACGGTGCCTTTGCTGAAGCACTGGCGCACTGGGAGGCCTCGCGGGTCAGTGCGACGCTGGCGATCACGCCGTTGGTGACCTTTGGCGCGGTGGCGATTGCCGCCGGGGTGTGGCCGGAATATGTGCATGCCGAGCAGATCAATGGGCTGGGTTATGGCGGGGCGGTGCTGGTGGTGCTGGGGTCGGCGCTGGTGGCGTTGGGGCCGTCGTTGATTGCCGGGTTGAAGGCGCGGCGGATGCGGGTGGCCTGAAAAAGCAAAAGATCGCAGCCTGCGGCAGCTCCTACAATGGAAATGCGTTCCCCTGTAGGAGCTGCCGCAGGCTGCGATCTTTTTGCTGTTAACCCTTGGCGCCAGCCTCAATCATGTTCTCCGGCCGCACCCAGGCATCGAACTCTTCATCGGTCAGATAGCCCAGCTGCAGCGCCGCCTCACGCAAGGTCAGGCCTTCGCCGTAAGCCTTTTTGGCGATTTCCGCCGACTTGTCGTAACCGATGTGCGGGTTCAGCGCTGTCACCAGCATCAGGCCGCGTTCCAAGTGTTTGGCCATGACTTCGGCGTCGGGTTCAAGACCGGCGATGCAGTGCTGCTGGAAGTTGCTGCAGCCGTCGGCGAGCAGGCGGATCGATTGCAGCAGGTTGTGGATGATCACCGGTTTGTACACGTTCAGTTGCAGGTGACCCTGACTCGCCGCGATGCCGATGGTGACGTCGTTGCCCAACACCTGGCAGGCGAGCATCGACAACGCTTCGCACTGGGTCGGGTTGACCTTGCCGGGCATGATCGAGCTGCCCGGTTCGTTCGCCGGCAGCTTGACTTCGGCAAAGCCTGCGCGAGGGCCGGAGCCGAGCAGGCGCAGGTCGTTGGCGATTTTCATCAGCGCCACGGCGAGGGTCTTCAATGCGCCGGACAGACTGGTCAGCGGCTCATGCCCGGCCAGCGCGGCAAACTTGTTCGGCGCAGTGACGAACGGCAGGCCGGACAGCGCGGCGAGTTCGGCAGCAATCGCTTCACCAAAGCCGTGCGGCGAATTCAGACCGGTGCCGACGGCAGTGCCGCCCTGCGCCAGTTCACACACCGCCGGCAGCGCGGCGCGGATCGCCCGTTCGGCGTAATCCAGCTGCGCTATAAAGCCCGATAGCTCCTGACCGAAGGTGATCGGCGTCGCGTCCATCATGTGCGTGCGGCCGGTCTTCACCAGTTTCATGTGGCGTGCGGCCAATTCGGCCAGGCCGCCGGACAGCTCGGCGATCGCCGGCAGCAATTGCTCCTGCACGGCTTTGGCAGTGGCGATGCTCATGGCGGTAGGGAAGCAGTCGTTGGAGCTTTGCGAGCGGTTGACGTGATCGTTGGGGTGCACCGGCGTCTTGCCGCCGCGCGGGTTGCCGGCCAGTTCGTTGGCGCGACCGGCGATCACTTCGTTGACGTTCATGTTGCTCTGGGTGCCGCTGCCGGTCTGCCAGACCACCAGCGGAAACTGGTCATCGTGCTGGCCGTCGAGGACTTCGTCGGCGGCCTGTTCGATCAGGCGGGCGATGTCGGCGGGCAGGTCGCCGTTGCGGTCGTTGACCCGGGCGGCGGCTTTCTTGATCAGGGCCAGGGCGTGCAGTACCGGCAGCGGCATGCGTTCCTGACCAATGGCGAAGTTGATCAGCGAGCGTTGCGTCTGAGCACCCCAGTAGGCGTCGTCCGGGACTTCGATCTGGCCCAGGCTGTCGGTTTCGATACGGCTCATCGTGCACACTCCTGTTGGTCTGTTTGCGCAGTTTAGGCCCGGTCAGGCCCAGGTGGTTCCCTCGAACCGATTGTTGACCGGTAAAACCCGGCCAATCAAGCGCGGCAAGGCTCGGGGGTTGAGCCACGAGGTTTTTTAGGCGCAGAATGGTCGCCCTTGGGGTTTTACCTCGCCTAGCTGAAAAGGAAACTCGATGACTCGTCTTCGTGCCATCTGCACCGCGGTTGCACTGGTTTGCGCCAGCGGCCAGGTGCTTGCCGATACCGCCAGCCACAACGCCAGTGCTGAAGCTTTCCTGACCCTGGCGCACGCTGACAAGCTGGGCACTCCGGTGTACATGCAAGTGCAGCAAATGTTCGCTCAGCGTTTTGAACAGACCAAAGCCCCGGAATCCAAGAAAGCCGTACTGGAAACCTACCAGGCCAAGGCCAACGCCGCCCTGGACCAGGCCATCGGCTGGAACAAGCTCAAGCCTGACATGGTCAAGCTCTACACCAGCAACTTCAGCGAATCGGAGCTCAAAGACCTGGTCGCGTTCTACCAGTCGCCACTGGGCAAGAAAGTCCTGGAGAAAATGCCGCAGCTGACCCAGCAATCGGCCCAGATGACTCAGGCCAAGCTGGAAAGCGCCGTGCCTGTCGTCAACAAGTTGCTCGACGACATGACCAACGAGCTGGCACCGAAAGGCGCTGCGCCGGCCAAGAAGAAGTAAGCGGAGTTCGTGATGACCATGCAACAACGCATCGAATCGACGCTGGGCCTGCTGCAGCCTGAGCATCTGCAAGTGCTGGACGAAAGCCACATGCACAGTCGCGGGTTACAGACGCACTTCAAGGCAGTGGTGGTCAGCGCGCAGTTCGAAGGCCTGAACCGGGTCAAGCGCCACCAGAAAGTCTACGGCACGCTCGGCGAGCTGATGGGCGAGTTCCATGCGTTGGCGCTGCACACCTACACCCCGCAGGAATGGGCAGAAGTGGGCGCCGCTCCGGCGTCGCCGACCTGTGCCGGCGGTAGCAAACATTAAGATCAAAAGATCGCAGCCTGCGGCAGCTCCTACATTGGATTGAGTTCCCTGTAGGAGCTGCCGCAGGCTGCGATCTTTTTTGCTAGAATCCGCAACGCGCCGCTCACCCGGCGCGTTTTTTTTGAATCCGGTTCACCCTTTGCGAGGGTAGCCACCTGGAGAAATACCCATGACACAACCGATTGTCGTGGCGGCACTGTATAAGTTCGTCACCCTCGAAGATTACGTTGACCTGCGCGAGCCTCTGCTGCAAGCGATGGTCGACAATGGCATCAAAGGCACCCTGCTGATCGCCGAAGAAGGCATCAACGGCACCGTGTCCGGCAGTCGCGAAGGCATCTACGGCCTGCTTGCCTGGCTGAAGAACGACCCGCGCATGATCGACATCGACCACAAAGAGTCGTACTGCGACGAGCAGCCGTTCTACCGCACCAAGGTCAAGCTGAAGAAAGAGATCGTGACCCTCGGCGTCGAAGGCGTGGACCCGAACAAAAAGGTTGGCACCTACGTTGAGCCGCAGGACTGGAACGCGCTGATCAGCGACCCGGAAGTGCTGCTGATCGACACCCGCAACGACTACGAAGTGGCGATCGGCACATTCGAAGGCGCCATCGATCCGAAAACCACCAGTTTTCGCGAATTCCCCGACTACATCAAAGAACACTTCGACCCGGCCGTGCACAAGAAGGTCGCGATGTTCTGCACCGGCGGCATTCGCTGCGAGAAAGCCTCCAGCTACATGCTGGGTGAGGGTTTCGAAGAGGTTTACCACCTCAAGGGTGGCATCCTGAAGTACCTCGAGGAGGTGCCGCAGGAAGAAACCAAGTGGCAGGGCGACTGCTTCGTGTTCGACAACCGGGTGACCGTGCGTCACGACCTCAGCGAAGGCGACTACGATCAATGTCATGCCTGCCGCACACCGGTCAGTGTTGAAGATCGTGCTTCCGAACATTACGTGGCCGGCATCAGCTGCCCGCATTGCTGGGACAAGCTGAGCGAGAAAACCCGCCGCAGCGCCATCGATCGGCAGAAGCAGATCGAACTGGCCAAGGCGCGCAACATGCCGCACCCGATCGGCTACAACTATAAACAAGCATCCACCGAGGCTTAATCATGTCTGCGCGCCTGCTCTATGTGATGGACCCGATGTGTTCCTGGTGCTGGGGGTTCGCCCCGGTCGCCAAGGCATTGGTCGAGCAGGCGCAGGCAGCCGGAGTGGAGCTGCACCTTGTGGTCGGCGGGTTGCGCACCGGCAGTGGTGCGGCGCTGGAGCCGACCACGCGGCGTTACATTCTTGAGCATTGGCAGGCGGTCACTGAGGCTACCGGTCAGCCGTTCAAGTTCGACGGTGCGCTACCTGATGGTTTCGTCTACGACACCGAGCCAGCCTGCCGGGCGATCGTCACCGCGCGCAGTCTGGCGCCGGATTGTGCGTGGACACTGGTCGGCCTGATCCAGCAGGCGTTTTACGCTGAAGGCCGCGATGTCACCCAGGCCAGCGTGCTGGTCGAGCTGGCGGAGCAGGCCGGCGTGCCGCGTATCGAATTTGCCGCGCTGTTCGATCATGCCGATCAGCACAAAGCGACTCAGGCTGATTTCAGCTGGGTGCAGGATCTGGGCATCGCCGGGTTCCCGACCCTGCTCGCCGAGCGCAACGGCCAATTGGCGCTGTTGACCAACGGCTATCAACCGCTCAGCGAACTCTCGCCGCTGCTTGGTCGCTGGCTGGAGCGCGCCGCCTGTGCCTGATCTGGCCGATGACACGCCAGCCGTAAAGCGTGTCGACCGGCTGAGCTGGGCAGAAGTCCGGCGTCTGGCGCTACATCACAAGAAATCCCTGTGGATCGCCAACGGCGTGGCCGTGCTGGCGACGCTGTGCAGCGTGCCGATTCCGTTGCTGCTGCCATTGCTGGTGGACGAAGTACTGCTCGGCCATGGCGACGCTGCGTTGAAAGTCATGAACCATGTGTTGCCGTCGATGTGGCAACAGGCGGCGGGCTATATCGGCCTGATGCTGGTGGTCACTCTGACCCTGCGTTGCAGTGCCCTGTGCTTTGGCGTGTTGCAGGCGCGGCTGTTTGCGCGGCTGGCCAAGGACATCGTCTACCGCATTCGCGTGCGGCTGATCGAGCGCCTGAAAAGGATTTCCCTCGGCGAATACGAAAGCCTCGGCAGCGGCACCGTGACCACGCATCTGGTCACTGACCTCGACACTCTCGACAAGTTTGTCGGCGAAACCCTCAGCCGTTTTCTGGTGGCGATGCTGACCCTGGTCGGCACCGCGAGCATCCTGATGTGGATGCATTGGAAACTGGCGCTGCTGATCCTGCTGTTCAACCCGTTGGTGATCTACGCCACGGTGCAACTGGGCAAACGGGTCAAGCACCTGAAGAAACTCGAGAACGACAGCACCTCGCGTTTCACTCAGGCCCTGAGCGAAACCCTCGATGCCATCCAGGAAGTGCGCGCCGGCAACCGTCAGGGTTTCTTCCTCGGGCGACTCGGCTTGCGCGCGCAGGAAGTGCGTAACTATGCGGTCAACTCGCAGTGGAAGACCGATGCGTCGAACCGCGCCAGTGGTCTGCTGTTCCAGTTCGGCATCGACATCTTCCGCGCGGCGGCGATGCTCACGGTGCTGTTCTCCGACCTGTCGATCGGCCAGATGCTCGCGGTGTTCAGCTACCTGTGGTTCATGATCGGTCCGGTCGAACAACTGCTCAATCTGCAATACGCCTACTACGCGGCGGGCGGGGCGCTGGCACGGATCAACGAACTGCTGGCGCGGGCCGACGAGCCGCAATATCCCGGTGGTGTCGATCCGTTCAAGGGCCGGGAAACCGTGGGCATTGAGGTGCAGGGGTTGAGCTTCGGTTACGGCGATGAGCTGGTGGTGGATCAGATGAACCTGTCCATCGCACCCGGTGAAAAAGTCGCGATTGTCGGCGCCAGCGGCGGCGGCAAAAGCACTTTGGTGCAACTGTTGTTAGGGCTGTACACGCCGTTGTCCGGGACTATCCGTTTCGGCGGTTCGACCCAACAGGAAATCGGCCTGGAGCTGATTCGTGAAAACGTCGCGGTGGTGCTGCAGCACCCGGCGCTGTTCAACGACAGCGTGCGCGCCAACCTGACCATGGGCCGCACCCGCAGCGACGAAGCCTGCTGGCAGGCGCTGGAAATCGCCCAGCTGGAGGCGACCATCCGGGCGCTGCCGGACGGTCTCGACAGCATCGTCGGACGCTCCGGCGTGCGTCTGTCCGGCGGTCAGCGCCAGCGTCTGGCGATTGCGCGGATGATCCTCGCCGAGCCGAAAGTGGTGATTCTCGACGAAGCCACTTCGGCCCTCGATGCCGCCACCGAATACAACCTGCATCAGGCCATGGCACGCTTCCTCAGTGGTCGCACCACGCTGATCATTGCCCATCGCCTGTCGGCGGTGAAGCAGGCGGATCGGGTGCTGGTGTTCGATGGCGGGCAAGTGGCCGAGGATGGCGACCACCAGCAACTGATCGCCGATGGCGGCCTCTACGCCAAGCTCTACGGCCACCTGCAGCGCCTGTAATCAGCCCCACAGCACCTGCAACGCCGCCTCGCCGCCGTCATGGCCGAACTGCTTCATCACCACCGAACAGGATTCGCACGGGCGCATGGTCGTCGCGATGTCGACCGCGCGGATCTCTGTCGGGTCGGGATATTTCTCACGTAGCACGCTGATCAGTTTGCTTTCGCTGTCCAGCGAGGTCGGCCGGCTGGTTTGCGTCGGCTGATAGGTTTTCAGCTCCTTGATGGTCAGCGGCACGGCCAGCAGTTGCCCTTGCTCGGTGACCTCCAGCGAGGTGCGCGGGAAGCTTGGGTTGTAGTCGATGTTGATGTAAGTGGTGTCGCCGATCCGCACGTGATTGGCACCCATGTGGCGAAACAGCGGCAGGCGCTGGGTGCTCCCTTGCGCGCCGGACACGCTGACGTAGATCTCCCGTTTGCCGCTGGTCGTGGTGACTTCGGCATAGGCGATGTTACGTGCGTTGACCGGCCGCTCACGCACTGGCAACAGGTTGTGCAGTTTCTGCATGGCACTGTCGATGCGCAGGGCCGCGTTGCTGTTGGCCGGATTGATTGTCGGTGACAGAAACAACGTGTCGAAAATCTCTGCGGTTTTCTGCCGAAAGGCTTCCGGCGCTTCCTTGCTGCGCGCCCAGGTGACGGCGCCTTCGGGCAGGCGGGTGACGATCATCCGTGTCGAGTGATCGAACATCAGTGCTTCGCCCGGGCTGGTGTCAACCTTCAGCCATTTCATATTGTTTGCAGGCATGGCCGTGGTGCCGATGGGGATCGCGATCTGTTCCATGGTCTGCATCGCGCGCTGCACCGATTCCAGACCATGGATGCGCACGATGTTGTTGGCATGCAGCGAGCCGGTGTAGACGGTCAGCAGTTCAGCACCGAGGGTGCCGTCGGCCAGTTCGGCGGGTGCCAGGCGCCTGAAGGTCAATTGATCGGGCGCTTTTTTACCCTTGGCGATGGTGGCCAGGTAGTACTCATGGATGTTGATTCGGAAGAACACATAGGAGGCCGAGTCGTCGATGGCCGGTATCAGTATCGCGCCGACCTGATGTGAGTCATTGATCCCGTCATAGCTGCCGCCGGTTTTTATCCGCGCATAAATGCCTTTGCGAAACTGCAGCGTGGCTTGAATCTGCTGTCTTGGCGCCAGCCTGCCTTGGTGGAATCCCAGGCGACGCAGATCGCCGGTGAACAGCCTCGGGCGGTTATCGATGATTTGATAAAGCCTGGCATCGACCGCCAGGAACGTTCCGTCCTGCCGGGGCAGCATGGCGGGCTCCGAAACCCGCTCGCCGAACCATGGCGCGTAACCCTTTTCCTTGTCGATGGTGCCGACGGCGGGCGTCGGGGCGGGTTCTGCGGTGATGTAACTGACGCGGCAGTCGCCCGCGCCCGGTGCGCGACGTATCCGGCACGGCAACAGCGTCCAGTGCTGGCTGTCATCGAGCAGATCAACGCGGCGCAGTTCATCACCGTCGAGTCGATAGGGCACATCATCGATCAATACCGTGATGCGTCCGCCAGCCTCGGGGACAAGCTCGACGCGGGTGTTCGGCGCTACTTCGATATCGATCTGATCGTCGGTTTTTTTCACAGTGCGGTAGTGCGAACGCCCCAGCGAAAAATCATGCTCGTGTGCGAGCAACTGCGGCCCATAAGGGCGGTCGGACAGCGGATCGAGCAAGTGATGCCGCGAGCCGCCGACGTTGCGCACCGGCACATCGTCAATGCCTCTGACCACGGCCAGGTGATCGGCAGGGGTCAGCGCTTTCCAGCGCCCGGCATCCAGTGCCTGGGGCAGACTGTGCAGCAGGTCATAGTCAGCGCTTCTGCCGGCCAGCCTTTTCAGACGTGCAACCGCGCGGTGTTCCAGATGCGCCACGGCCCGCACTGCGCCGATCGCACCTCGGCCGCCGAGCTTGAGCAAAGCAGGCGCAGCGTCCAGCGGATTGAGGTTTCTCAAGCTCGAAACCAGCAGGTTTTTCGACAATTGCGCCATGCGTGGCAGGGCGACGCGAATCGCCATTTTCCCGGCCACGGCCGCGAGGCGAATGCTGCCGGCGACGAATTTGCCCAAGGGAATCGCGAACGAGACGATATCGAGGAGCAGGCCGAGTACGCCCATTGCGCGTTTGCCCGGACTGTCCGACTGCAGGTCTTCGAGACTGCCCCAGAACGGGATGAAGCCCTTGAGGGCATGAGTCCAGTGCTTTTTGCGGCTGTCGCGCTCGAAACGGGTATCACCCCAGGCCTCACTGCGCAGCGCCTGCTCATCGGCATAGAACAACCGGGTCGCGATGAACGAGGCGATGTGCGCCGTGCGCGGCGAGGTGAAGGTCAGGTTCGGCGAACTGTCGTGATGGGCCGCCGGGATCATCGAAACCGGGAGGGAGTCGCCCAGCGGTTCGAGGATCGCGACGCATTTGGCGTCGGGGGCGGGTGTCGAACCGTCCCAGTGTGCTTTTCGATCGAACGGCAGGCGGCGGGCGACGATGCGGCTGATGCTCTGGCCCTTGGTCCGTCCACGTTTGGGCGGCAGGGGTGGCAATAACAGACCGCCAACATGTGTGCCATCCAGATCCGGGCGTTTACGAATGATGCCGGCGCGTGGCAGGCATTCGTAGAATTGTGGCGGGCCCTGATACGTCGCCTGCAACACGAAGCCCATGCGAGCCCGGTGCGGCAGGATGTTTTCCGCTGTTTCCAGGTGAGCTTCAATGTGCCGTGTCGGATCCCTGAGGCTGTGAATCCGCACTTCGCCGTGCTCCAGTGCCCGGCGGTCGGGCCACGGCAGTGTGACCAGCAGCGACTTGATCAGATATGCATAGGCTTTGCGGGTCTCGCTCAGATAGTCATCGAACTGCTGGTCGAACAAGGCCTTGATATCAGGCAGGGTGCGGTTGCTCGGAAACCGGGAGAGCGGGCGGCCAGGTTGGTGGGTATTGATGAACCCGCTTTGCAGTTTGCCTGCTGCGTTGAGGCTGATCCATTCGCTGGCGCTGCGGCCATCGTGGCTGACGTACCATCGTGTGTCGGGGCTCAGCCCGCCGGCGGCATAGACCTCCAGCAACGGCCAGGTGGGCAATGCCACGTCCGGGGTATCGATAATGCTGCGTCGGCTACGGCTGGACGTTGAAGGATGGTGGCGTTTGAGGCGAATCGTCGTGTGGTCGTACAGCTCGTTGGCCAGCGCCTTGTCCAGTTGCTGTTTTGCCAGGGCGAGTCGCCGGGGCGGTTCGATGTCCAGTTGCAGGATTGCTGCGTTCATTTGCTTCTTGTGGTCTTCCAGCGCTTGCAGGGCAGCGTCATCGCCGGATGTCTCGTTCGCAGCCTGGGCTCCGGTGGCCAGCGTCCAGGTCTGTGCGGCAGCCACTCGGGTTATGGCAATCAGGGTTTGCAGGTCGGTGCTGGCGTTTTCGCTTTTGTGCAGCGGCAGATCGACCAGTTGCTGAAAGCTCAGATGTTCCAGCAACTGTGGATCAAGGGCGTGGGCGAGGTGCACGCCATGCACGAAATTGACCCAGACCACCGAGCTGGCGTAAGGCAGGTCGTCAGGAATGTCGCGCACTTGAAAATCCAGTCCGAACTGCGTCAGGCATACCCATCCCAGCACATGTTTTTCGGTCGGGGTCGAGGTTCGGTGAGAATCCTCCAGGTGCTTTAAAAAGTCCCGGCGAATGGCGGCGTAGCTGGCGCCGTAGTAAGCGCGTTGTTCCAGCGCAAAACCGGCCACTTCGGTCGAGCTGCTGTCGCCGGGCAGTTCGTACCACAGACACAACGCTTCGAGCAGTAAACGCAGGCCGATATCCGGGACGGTCGGCTCATCGGGCCGGGCGCCGTACCATTGCAGTTTCTGCAGCAAGCGCTGGCCCAGGTCACGCGCCTTGGGGGTGTCGAGCAGGCGTTCCAGGCAGGCGGCAGGCTGCTGTTCCAGTTGCTGGCGGGTGAAGGCAGGCGTTACTTCGCTGGCCAGGCTGTCGATGGCCGACAGGGTTTTGCCGGTAAGCCAGTCGCCAATCAGGTCGTGAATCGCCGCTTTGTCATCGTCGCTCATCAGTCCCGTCAGCGCCGGGTGATGTCGCAGATTCAGTCGATGGCTGGCGCGTTGTTCTTCGACCTTACCGATCAGCCGGGCCAGTGCTGTGGCGTCCTGTACGTCGGCAAATGTGAACCCGGACTCAAGCAGCAGTTGTGACAACGGCAGCAGCCTGTCGGAACGCAGGTGTGCGCCTATACTCAGCAACGCTCGCTGAAATTCTTGAATTGTGCTGGAGGCCCGGGTGACATCCTCGATGGTGAAGCGGGCGCAGCTGCCATCGGGACGATTGAAGGAAAAGCTGCATTGACCGGCTGCGGCGTCGACTTGCAGCAATGATCCTCTGGACGTTTGCAGGTAGGCCGCCAATTGTGGCTCGCCGCTGTCATCGAACAGTGCTTGCAGAAGGTTTTGCGCCTGGTCGTGGGCTGCACCCAGGCGTGAATGTGTCTGGGGTGTGAGGTAGTAGGTCTGCAGTGAGGTCGATGCGTCGAGCACGGCGCGCAGGGCAGAGATCATTGCGCGGTATTCGCTCTGTTGGGCAGTATGGCGTTGCAGCGTGGCGGAAGGTGACTGCATGGAAAACGGCTCTGGAATGATTGAAAGCCGTCAGTGTCGAAGCATGGCGAACAGCGGGTGCGGTACATACGTATCGCCGGTTGAAAATGTCCTGGTTTGCTGGAAGGGGTCGCTCCCTTGTCTGGCTCTGGCGATCTCCCCTTGAAGATGACAGTGCGTGCGCAAAGGACCTCATGAAGCATAAAAGGACTCTCGGAACGCCACGGTTGTTGGGCATCGTCTGGCCATTTATCGCCGTCGTGTTATTTCAGGCGTTATTGGGGGGCGTGAGTCTTTACGTCCTGTCGGCCGTTCGCGGCTATGTTGCCGGCGAGAGTCTCTGGTCCAAGGGCCAGAAAGACGCCATCTATTACCTGAACCTGTATGCCGACAGCCGCGACGAGGCGATCTTCCTCAAATACAAGGAAGCGATTGCCGTGCCTCAGGGCGGTCACCAGTTGCGTCTGGCGCTGGATCGTCAGCCGCCGGATCTGCAGGCAGCACGGGAGGGGATCCTCAAGGGGGGCAACCATCCCGATGATGTGTCGAGCCTGATCTGGCTGTACCTCAACTTCCGCCATTTCAGTTATCTGGAAACCGCGATCGACCGCTGGACCATCGGCGACGCCTATCTGGTGCAACTGGACAATGTCGCGCGCGAGATGCATCAGGGCATCAGCGAAAACATCGCGACGCCAGCTGATATCCAGCACTGGAAAGCGCAGATCTTTGCCATCAACGACGGTGTGACGCCGGCGGCCAAGGCGTTCAGCGATGCCTTGGGCGAAGGGTCACGGATGATCCTGCGCCTGCTGCTGTTCACCAACCTGGCTACGGCGCTGGGGTTGATCGTGCTGGCCCTGTTGCGCACCCACAAACTGCTCAAGCAGCGGCATGCCTTCGCCCAGGCGCTGCAGCTGGAGAAGGATCGGGCACACATCACCCTGCAATCGATTGGCGACGGGGTGATCACCACCGACGTCAACGGCGCGATCGATTACATGAACCCGGCGGCGGAGGCCATGACGCACTGGAAGTCCGAGCACGCGGCGGGGTTGCCATTGGCAGCGCTGTTCAATCTGCTCGATGACAATGCGCAGACCGAAGGGCTGACGCTGATCGAGCACATTCTCAGCGGGCAACTGATCGGTGGCAGCGAGCACTCCAAACTGATTCAGCGCCTGGATGGCAGTACGGTCTCGGTGACGCTGGTGGGCGCGCCGATCCGCAACGCCGAGAAGGTTATCGGTACGGTGCTGGTGCTGCATGACATGACTCAGGAACGGCAATACATCGCCAACCTGTCGTGGCAGGCGACCCACGATGCCCTGACCGGTCTGGCCAACCGCCGCGAGTTCGAATATCGCCTGGAGCAGGCCCTGCACAATCTGACGCGCCAGCCCGGTCGGCATGCGCTGATGTTTCTCGATCTGGACCAGTTCAAACTGGTCAACGACACCTGCGGTCACGCCGCCGGCGATGAGTTGCTGCGGCACATTTGCACGCTGCTGCAATCGGGCTTGCGCGAGAGCGACACCCTCGCGCGGCTGGGCGGCGACGAGTTCGGCATTCTGCTGGAGAACTGCGCCCCGGATGCCGCCGAGAAAATCGCCGAGAGCCTGCGCCAGACCGTGCAGAACCTGCACTTCGTGTGGAAGGGGCGGCCGTTTTTGACCACTGTGAGCATTGGCCTGGTGCACATCGCCCAGACCCCGACCACCCTCGAAGCGTCATTGCGCGCCGCCGACATGGCTTGCTACATGGCCAAGGAAAAGGGCCGCAACCGGGTGCAGGTCTATCATGCCGACGACTCCGAACTGTCGCTGCGCTTCGGCGAAATGGCCTGGGTGCAGCGCCTGCACATGGCGCTGGAGGAAAACCGCTTCTGCCTTTATGCCCAGGAAATTGCTCCGCTGGGCGCTACAGCCCATGGCGGGGGGCACATCGAAATACTCTTGCGTCTGCATGACGAAGCCGGACGGATGATCCTGCCGGACAGTTTCATTCCGGCGGCCGAGCGTTATGGTCTGATGAGTCAACTGGATCGTTGGGTCGTCGAGAATGTTTTTAAAGTGATTGCCCAATGTATTACCGAACAACATGAAGGTCCGTTGGCAATGTGTGCGATTAATCTTTCAGGCATTACTATCGGAGATGACGCGTTCTTGCACTTTCTGCGTGAACAGTTTGTTAATTACGCTATACCCCCTGAAATGATTTGTTTTGAAATTACTGAAACCAGCGCCATTGCCAATCTCGGCAGCGCAATTAGATTTATTAATGAACTCAAAGGCTTAGGTTGTTACTTCTCACTTGATGACTTTTGTGCCGGAATGTCTTCATTCGCTTATCTGAAACATTTGCCTGTAGACTTCCTGAAGATCGACGGGAGTTTCGTAAAGGATATGCTGGACGACCCGATTAACCGCGCTATGGTCGAGGTGATCAATCACATCGGGCATGTCATGGGTAAGCAGACGATTGCCGAGTTTGTTGAAACAACCCAGATCGAGCAGGCATTGCTTGAAATCGGGGTGGATTACGCTCAGGGTTATGTCATCGAACGCCCGCAGTTGTTTACCTGCGACAGTTTGCAAAGTCGGCCCGCCAGACCGCAGCCGCTGTTGTTCAAGGCGCCTGGCACGTTCCGTTGAAATCTCTTGCCGATCCTTACAATCACAAATCAAAAGGAGCCGAACAGTGATCGACACATTCAACCGAACCGGACCACTCATGGAAGCTGCAAGTTATCCTGCCTGGGCACAACAGCTCATTGCAGATTGCAGCGAGAGCAAGCGCCGGGTTGTCGAACATGAACTGTACCTGCGCATGCGCGATAACAAGCTCAGCGCCAAAACCATGCGCCAGTACTTGATCGGGGGCTGGCCAGTAGTTGAACAGTTTGCGTTGTATATGGCGCAGAACCTGACCAAAACCAAGTTTGCCCGCCATCCTGGGGAGGACATGGCGCGCCGCTGGCTGATGCGCAACATCCGCGTTGAACTCAATCATGCCGACTACTGGCTGAACTGGAGTCGCGCGCATGGCGTCAGCCTCGAGGATCTGCAGGCCCAGCAAGTACCGCCGGAACTGCATGCGCTGAGTCACTGGTGCTGGCATACGAGTTCGGCGGATTCGCTGATCGTCGCCATCGCTGCGACCAACTACGCCATCGAGGGCGCGACCGGGGAGTGGTCAGCGCTGGTCTGCTCCACTGGCGTGTATGCGGCGGCGTTCCCGGAAGAAGACCGCAAGCGTGCAATGAAGTGGCTGAAGATGCATGCCCAGTACGACGACGCTCACCCATGGGAAGCGCTGGAAATCATCTGCACGCTGGCGGGCATGAACCCGAGCAAGGCTCTGCAGATCGAGTTGCGCCAAGCGGTGTGCAAGAGCTACGACTACATGTACCTGTTTCTGGAGCGTTGCATGCAACTGGAAACCGCCGAGCGGGCGTTGCACGGGCGTGAACGCCGGGCACTTGTAGAGAGCTGATAGCCAATAACCCCGCAAAAAAGTGTAGGAGTGAGCCTGCTCGCGATCCGGTGTGTCAGTCAACAAAGAGGGTGACTGACACACCGGATCGCGAGCATGCTCACTCCTACAGTGGTTTTTGGGTGTCTGGAAGGACTCAGCCCGCCATCGCCAGCCGATTACGCCCTTCGCGCTTGGCCACATACAGCGCACTGTCGGCCCGGCGCAGCAGGCTGTCAGCTGACTCTCCCGGCAACAGGGTCGAGCAGCCAAGGCTCACGGTCAGGTCGATCAGTTTGCCGTCCGCGAAATATTCCGCAGTCTGCGCAGCATGGCGCAGACGCTCGCCGACCATCGCCGCCGCTTCTCGGCCGGTGTTGCACAGCAAGATCAGAAACTCTTCCCCGCCATAGCGAAACACCATGTCGACGTTGCGTAGCTGGCCCTTGATTGACGCTGCCACCCCTTTGAGTACGTCATCCCCGGCGCTGTGGCCATGACTGTCGTTGACCCGTTTGAAGTGGTCGATGTCGAGCATCAGCACCGACAACGGTTGCAGGTGCCGGCGGGACATGTCGATCTCGCGTTGCAGGGTCTGCTCCATGGCGATCCGGTTGCCGGTTCCGGTCAACGGGTCGCGCAGCGCACTTTGTGTTGCCGCGCGGTAGAGCAGGGCATTGCGCATCGGGAACAACAGCGACGACAGCAGCGATTCAAGGTGGCCCTGATCCTGCTCGCTGAAGCGCTGGTTGCGGCGAAACACCAGTTCACCCAGGTGCTCGCCTTCGTGGCTGAGGCTGTAACTGACCGAATGGTGACCGCGGGCACCGAACTCCAGGCGCAAGTCGCTGCCCGAATGCACGTAGCTCAAGGAATCCAGCGGCACAAGACGCTGAACTTCGCGGAAAAACAGACCGAGGATTCGTTGCGGCTCAAGACTGGTTTGCAGTTGCAGGCTCATTTGCTGGCGCAATTGCGCCAGGCTGGCCGGGCGTTCCAGAAGCGGAGGCAGCTGACCAAAGCCCAGGCGTTGCAATTTGGCACTGTCAAAGTCAATTGCATTGGTCTGGGAAGGTGATTTCATATGGCGTGAGCCCCTAAGCAGTAAGTCTGTCTTACAGGCTGGGTGAGAGCGGCTATGGGCTGCGCGTCATACTGATCCATCAGTCCCGTAGGACATTTGGCGTAAGTTTAGTCTGCCTGATGACGATTAGTCAGCTATCGAAATCGGCCTTGCCCCAGTACCTTCACACGGCATGCTTTGAGGAAAATTAGAGCGAAAGTCGTGCCATTCGGTTCAGGTTTATTAAAACCTTTATGAATCAACAGGATGGCGTTTTGCTTTGAGGGTGGGTGGCGGATATTTGACTTAGGTGTGACGATGAGAAGCGGCAATTGTGTGCCGCGACGGTAATCCGCCACGGCAACAAAAGCGACGTATGGCAGTTATTGCGCGTTGAATGCCTGGCCATTGATGCCCGTGCTGTCCGGGCCCATCAGGTACAGGTACACCGGCATGATCTCCTCCGGGGTCGGATTGTTCAGAGGGTTTTCCCCCGGATAAGCCTGTGCTCGCATGCTGGTGCGCGTGCCGCCCGGGTTGATGCTGTTGGAGCGCACGGGTGCTACGCCATCGACTTCATCGGCCAGGGTTTGCATCAAGCCTTCGGTAGCGAACTTCGATACTCCGTAAGCGCCCCAGTAGGCCCGGCCCTTGCGTCCGACGCTGCTGGAGGTGAACACCACCGAGGCATCCTGCGACAGCTTGAGCAGCGGCAGCAGGGTGCTGGTCAGCATGAACATGGCGTTGACGTTGACTTGCATGACGCGCATGAAGTTTTCGCCCGACAGCTGCTCGATCGGCGTGCGCGGGCCGATGATCGAGGCGTTGTGCAGCAAGCCGTCGAGGTGGCCGAACTCGGTTTCGATCATTGCCGCCAGCTCATCGTATTGATGGGGCAGGGCGGTCTCGAGGTTGAACGGGATCACTGCCGGTTGTGGATGCCCCGCCGCTTCAATCTCGTCGTAGACCTGAGTCAGATTGGCTTCGGTCTTGCCCAGCAGCAGCACGGTGGCGCCGTGAGCGGCGTAGGTTTTCGCGGCAGCCGCACCGATGCCGCGACCGGCACCGGTGACCAGAATGACCCGATCCTTGAGCAATTCGGGACGGGCGGTGTAATCGAACATAAAAACCTCACAATCCATTCATGAAGACCTGCTTCCTTGTGGTGAGGGGATTTATCCCCGACCGGCTGCGAAGCAGTCGTAAACCTGCATATCGAATCGACCTGAAAGATTGCGGGGGCTGCTTCGCAACCCATCGGGGATGAATCCCCTCGCCACAAAGGCCGTTTTCAGCAGCTGCACAGCGCGCTGTCGAGCACCTTGCGCAACTCCAGCGGATGATCCACCACCACATCCGCGCCCCAGTGCCGCGGGTTGTCGTCCGGGTGGATATAGCCGTAGGTCACGGCGCAGGTCTTGGTGCCGGCATCACGGCCCGACTCGATATCGCGCAGATCATCGCCCACAAACAAAACCGTCGACGGATCCAGATCAAGCATTTTGCACGCGAGGATCAGCGGCTCCGGGTCCGGTTTGCTGTTTTTCACGTGATCCGGGCAGATCAGCAGCGCCGAGCGCTCGGCCAGCCCCAGTTGCTGCATGATCGGCTCGGCAAATCGCACCGGTTTGTTGGTGACCACGCCCCAGATCAGGTTGGCCCGCTCGATGTCGGCCAGCAGCTCGCCCATGCCGTCGAACAGCTTGCTGTGTACCGCGCAACCGGCCAGATAACGCTCGAGGAATTCCTGACGCAGTTCCTCGAAGCCCGGCGATTCCGGGTCCATCGAGAACGTCACCGCGACCATGGCTTTGGCGCCGCCGGAGATTTCGTCGCGGATGTGCTTGTCGTTCATCGGCGGCAAGCCGCGATCCGCGCGCATCGCCTGGCAAATGGCGATGAAGTCCGGCGCGGTGTCGAGCAGGGTGCCGTCCATGTCGAAAAGGACTGCTCTGATGGCCATCGGCTTACTCCTCGCGCAGGGTCTGGATCATGTAGTTGACGTCAACGTCGTTGGCCAGCTTGTAGTGCTTGGTCAGCGGGTTGTAGGTCAGGCCGATGATGTCCTTGACGGTCAGGCCGGCGATGCGGCTCCAGGCGCCCAGCTCGGACGGACGAATGAATTTCTTGAAGTCGTGGGTGCCGCGCGGCAGCAGCTTCATGATGTATTCGGCGCCGATGATGGCGAACAGGTACGCCTTCGGGTTGCGGTTGATGGTCGAGAAGAACACCTGGCCGCCGGGCTTGACCATGCGGTAGCAGGCGCGGATCACCGAGGACGGGTCCGGTACGTGCTCAAGCATTTCCAGGCAAGTGACCACGTCGAACTGCTCGGGCATCTCTTCAGCCAGGGCTTCGGCGGTGATCTGCCGGTATTCGACGCTGACGCCGGACTCCAGTTGATGCAGTTGCGCAACCGCCAGTGGCGCTTCGCCCATGTCGATGCCCATGACAGTGGCGCCGCGCTGGGCCATGGCTTCGCTGAGGATGCCGCCGCCGCAACCGACGTCGAGGACTTTCTTGCCGGCCAGATTGACTCGCTCGTCAATCCAGTTGACGCGCAGCGGGTTGATGTCGTGCAGCGGTTTGAATTCGCTTTCACGGTCCCACCAGCGATGGGCCAGGGCTTCGAATTTGGCGATTTCGGCGTGGTCGACGTTACTCATGATCTATTCCTCGAAAAACTTGAAAAGGGCTGTAGCCGCGGAGTCTGCTCCGCGGTGTTTACGATTCGGTGTGGCCGCTGATGCGCCGGCCCCAGGCCCGGGCGGTGGCGCCCAGCTGTTGTTCGTCCAGACGGGTCAGGCGCCGGTCGTCGAGTAACTGTTTGCCGGCGACCCACAGGTGTTTCACGCAGTCGCGGCCGGTGGCATAAATAAGCTGCGACACCGGGTCATAGACCGGTTGCTGAGCCAGGCCGGACAGGTCGAAAGCGACAATGTCCGCAGCCTTGCCGATCTCCAGCGAACCGACCTGCGCCTCGATGCCCAAGGCCCGTGCGCCGTTGAGCGTGGCCATGCGCAGCGCACGATGGGCGTCCAGCGCGGTGGCCGAGCCGGCGACGGCTTTGGCCAGCAGCGCGGCAGTGCGGGTTTCGCCGAGCAGGTCGAGGTCGTTGTTGCTCGCCGCGCCATCGGTGCCGACGGCGACGTTCACGCCAGCCTGCCACAGGCGCTCCACCGGGCAGAACCCGCTGGACAGCTTCAGATTCGATTCCGGGCAGTGGATCACGCTGGTGTTGCTTTCTACCAGCAATGCCAGATCGTCATCGCTGATCTGGGTCATGTGCACCGCCTGGAAGCGCGGGCCCAGCAGGCCGAGACGACCGAGGCGGGCCAGTGGCCGCTCGCCGCGATGCTCCAGCGATTGCTGGACTTCGAAGGCGGTCTCGTGGACGTGCATGTGGATCGACGCGTCCAGCTCTTCGGCGATCACGCGGATTTTTTCCAGGTTCTCGTCGCCCACGGTGTAGGGTGCATGCGGGCCGAAGGTGATCTTGATCCGTTCGTGATGCTTCAGATCGCCGAACAGCTCGACACCCTGACGAATCGCCTCATCGGCGCTGCTGGCGCCGGGGATCGGGAAATCGAGAATCGGAATCGCGATCTGTGCGCGAATGCCGCTGTTGTGCACGCGCTCGCTGGCGACTTTCGGGAAGAAGTACATGTCCGAGAAACAGCTGATGCCGCCCTTGATCTGCTCGGCAATCGCCAAGTCAGTGCCATCACGGACGAAATCTTCATCGACCCATTTGGCTTCGGCCGGCCAGATGTGGTTTTCCAGCCAGGTCATCAGCGGCAGATCATCGGCCAGGCCACGGAACAGGGTCATCGCCGCATGCCCGTGAGCGTTGATCAGGCCCGGGCTGAGCAACATGTCCGGCAATTCACGCACTTCAGTGGCGTTACACTTCAATGCTTCGGCGCGCGGGCCGATAAACACGATGCGACCGTCGCGAATGCCCAGGCCATGCTCCTTGAGCACAACGCCTGCGGGTTCGACGGGTACCAGCCAGGTCGGCAGCAATAATAAGTCGAGCGCAATGGCAGGTTTCGGCATCGAGGGTCGGTTCCAGTGCTTTTGTAAAGGATGGCGAAGTATACCCGAGCGTCTTCGCGGGGGGATCGCTATAATCGGCGGCTTTTGTTCATGAGTGCGGGGTGAGGGATGCGCGATCGACTGTTGGCTGCGGAGAAAGTAAAGGCCATCGATTGGCGAGATGGCGCGCTCCACCTGCTGGATCAGCGTATTTTGCCGTTCGAGGAAACGTGGATTGCCTACACCAGCGCTGCCGGTGTGGCTGAGGCGATTCGTTCGATGGTGGTGCGTGGCGCACCGGCCATCGGCATCAGCGCGGCCTATGGCATTGTGCTGGCGGCCCGCGCCCGCGTGGCTGAAGGCGGCGACTGGTACGCGGCGCTGGAAGAGGATTTCGCCCTGCTGGCGGATTCCCGCCCGACGGCGGTCAACCTGTTCTGGGCGTTGAATCGCATGCACGATCGGCTCGATCGTCTGAAGGACAATGCCGATCCGCTGGTGGCGCTGGAAGCCGAAGCCATTGCCATTCATGAAAGCGATCGCGAAGCCAACCTGACCATGGCCCAGCTCGGCGTCGATCTGATCCGCAAACATCAGGGCAATGCCCAGGCGATCCTCACCCACTGCAACACTGGCGCTCTGGCCACCGGCGGTTTCGGTACCGCGCTGGGGGTGATTCGTGCGGCGTACCTGGAAGGCATGGTCGAGCGGGTGTATGCCGATGAAACCCGGCCATGGCTGCAGGGTTCGCGCCTGACCGCGTGGGAGCTGGCGAACGAAGGCATTCCGGTGACGCTCAATGCCGATTCGGCCGCTGCACACATCATGAAGACCAAAGGCGTGACCTGGGTGATCGTCGGCGCTGACCGCATCACTGCCAATGGCGACGTGGCGAACAAGATCGGCACCTATCAACTGGCGGTCAATGCCATGCATCATGGCGTGCGTTTCATGGTGGTGGCGCCGAGCTCGACCATCGACATGCACCTGGCCAGTGGCGACGACATCCCGATCGAGGAGCGTGACGGCGCCGAGCTGCTGGAAGTCGGTGGCAAGCGCGTGGGGGCAGACGTCGAGGCGTTCAACCCGGTGTTCGACGTGACGCCGGCGGATCTGATCGATGCGATCGTCACTGAAAAAGGCATCGTCGAGCGGCCGGATACGGCGAAAATGGCTCAGTTGATGTGCCGCAAGCGCCTGCATTGATTGGCTTTGGCGTCTGCAAGGACGCCTTCGCTGGCAAGCCAGCTCCCACAGGTTCTGTGCTCGCCGCTGACCCTGTGGGAGCTGGCTTGCCAGCGATGGGGCCCTAAAAGTCAATAAACATCGCAAAACCTGGCCTCAAAACTGTATTCAAAGAGGCTCTGAGCCTCTCTCGTCCCCTTTACGCCTGTCACCGGTCAACTAACTATGCTCCATGCGCATCTGGGGGATAGGTGCGTGGCGGCTCTTGTGATAACATCCGGCGTTTTCCGAGGCAGCTTCACGGAGCTGTCTTTACTGCGCAAATCCACGGTTCGATTTGTTGATTTGTCGTAAGTCGGCGCATGGCACTCAGCCTGCCCCGACGAGCTTCGTTCATCCCATATGGACATGACGAAGTTTCACCAGAAAAAGGAATCAGGCTTCTCATGGGCGAACTGGCCAAAGAAATCCTCCCGGTCAATATCGAAGACGAGCTGAAACAGTCCTACCTCGACTACGCGATGAGCGTAATCGTCGGCCGTGCACTGCCGGATGCGCGCGATGGCCTCAAGCCCGTGCACCGTCGCGTACTGTTCGCGATGAGCGAGCTGGGCAACGACTTCAACAAGCCGTACAAGAAATCTGCCCGTGTTGTCGGTGACGTGATCGGTAAGTATCACCCGCACGGTGATACCGCGGTGTACGACACCATCGTCCGCATGGCTCAGCCTTTCTCCCTGCGCTACCTGCTGGTTGACGGTCAGGGCAACTTCGGTTCGGTGGACGGCGACAACGCCGCGGCCATGCGATACACCGAAGTGCGCATGACCAAGCTGGCGCACGAGCTGCTGGCCGACCTGCATAAGGAAACCGTGGACTGGGTGCCGAACTACGACGGCACCGAGATGATCCCGGCGGTGATGCCGACGCGCATCCCGAACCTGCTGGTCAACGGTTCCAGCGGTATCGCCGTGGGCATGGCGACCAACATTCCGCCGCACAACCTCGGTGAAGTCATCGACGGTTGCCTGGCCCTCATCGACAATCCCGAGCTGACCGTCGATGAGCTGATGCAATACATCCCCGGTCCGGACTTCCCGACGGCCGCGATCATCAACGGTCGTGCCGGCATCATCGAAGCCTACCGCACCGGTCGCGGCCGCATTTACATGCGTGCCCGTTCGATCATCGAAGACATCGACAAGGTCGGTGGTCGTCAGCAGATCGTCATCACCGAACTCCCGTACCAGCTGAACAAGGCGCGTCTGATCGAGAAGATCGCCGAGCTGGTTAAAGAGAAGAAGCTTGAAGGCATCACCGAGCTGCGCGACGAGTCCGACAAGGACGGTATGCGCGTCGTGATCGAACTGCGTCGCGGCGAAGTGCCTGAGGTGATCCTCAATAACCTCTACGCCCAGACTCAGCTGCAATCGGTATTCGGCATCAACATTGTGGCGCTGATCGATGGCCGTCCGCGGATTCTGAATCTCAAGGATCTGCTGGAAGCTTTCGTCCGTCACCGTCGTGAAGTCGTCACCCGTCGTACCGTATTCGAACTGCGCAAGGCTCGCGAGCGTGGTCACATCCTCGAAGGTCAGGCCGTTGCCCTGTCGAACATCGACCCGGTGATCGCCTTGATCAAGGCGTCGCCGACTCCGTCGGAAGCGAAAGAAGCGCTGGTCAGCACCCCTTGGGAATCCAGCGCCGTAGTCGCGATGGTTGAACGTGCAGGCGCCGATTCGTGCCGTCCGGAGAACCTCGATCCGCAATACGGTCTGCGTGAAGGCAAGTACTTCCTGTCGCCAGAGCAGGCGCAAGCCATTCTCGAACTGCGTCTGCACCGTCTGACCGGTCTGGAGCACGAGAAGCTGCTGGCCGAGTATCAAGAAATTCTCAACCAGATCGGCGAGCTGATCCGCATCCTCAACAGCGCCGTGCGCCTGATGGAAGTGATCCGCGAAGAGCTGGAAGTGATCCGCGCCGAATACGGCGACGTGCGTCGCACCGAGATTCTCGATGCGCGTCTCGATCTGACCCTGGGTGACATGATCCCGGAAGAAGAGCGCGTCGTGACCATCTCCCACGGTGGCTACGCCAAGACTCAGCCACTGGCTGCTTACCAGGCTCAGCGCCGTGGCGGCAAAGGCAAATCGGCGACCGGCGTCAAGGATGAGGACTACATTGCTCACCTGCTGGTGGCCAACAGTCACACCACGCTGCTGCTGTTCTCCAGCAAAGGCAAGGTGTACTGGCTGAAGACTTACGAAATTCCGGAAGCGTCCCGTGCCGCCCGTGGTCGCCCGCTGGTCAACCTGCTGCCGCTGGATGACGGTGAATACATCACCACCATGCTGCCGGTCGAGGAATACACCGAAGGTCACTACATCTTCATGGCGACCGCCAACGGCACCGTGAAGAAGACCCCGCTGGAATCCTTCAGCCGTCAGCGCAGCGTCGGTCTGATCGCGCTGGAGCTGGACGAAGGCGACGTGCTGATCTCTGCGGCCATCACCGATGGCGAGCGCGAAGTGATGCTGTTCTCCGACGGCGGCAAAGTGACGCGCTTCAAAGAGTCTGACGTGCGTGCCATGGGCCGTACCGCACGTGGTGTGCGCGGCATGCGTCTGCCGGAAGGGCAGAAGCTGATTTCGATGCTGATCCCGGAAGAAGGCAGCCAGATCCTCACCGCTTCCGAGCGTGGTTATGGCAAGCGTACCGCGATCACCGAGTTCCCTGAGTACAAGCGTGGCGGCCAGGGCGTGATCGCCATGGTCAGCAACGAGCGTAACGGCCGTCTGGTCGGTGCGGTTCAGGTGCTCGACGGCGAAGAAATCATGCTGATCTCCGATCAGGGCACCTTGGTACGTACCCGTGTCGACGAAGTGTCGAGCCTGGGCCGTAACACCCAGGGCGTGACCTTGATCAAACTGGCCAAGGACGAAACCCTGGTCGGTCTGGAGCGGGTTCAGGAGCCATCGGAAGTCGAAGGCGAAGAGCTTGAAGGTGAAGAGGGTGCCGGGTTCGAGGGGGATGTCGTGATCGACGACGTTGCCGAGGACCAGCAACTCGACGCCGCAGCTGACGAAGAGCCGCAGGAATAAGCGGACAAGCGAGGGGGCGGATGAAAATTCGCCCCCTTGTTATTTGTCCGGAATGAATTTCCCCTGCAGGAGCTGCCGAAGGCTGCGATCTTTTGATCTTGATTGGGCAAGGCAGGATCAAAAGATCGCAGCCTTCGGGGGGCGGTGTACAGATTTCGATGTGCAGAATCACCGATTTACAGATTTTTTGTGTATCACCAAGTCAGAGCGAGATTGGATGTGAGCAAGCGAGCCTATAACTTCTGTGCCGGTCCTGCGGCGCTTCCTGAAGCTGTTCTGCAACGTGCCCAGGGTGAACTCCTTGATTGGCACGGCAAGGGTCTGTCGGTCATGGAAATGAGCCATCGCAGCGATGAGTTCGTGTCCATCGCCACCCAGGCCGAGCAGGACCTGCGTGACCTGCTGAATATCCCGTCGAACTATAAGGTGCTGTTTCTGCAAGGTGGCGCCAGCCAGCAATTCGCGCAGATCCCGCTGAACCTGTTGCCGGAAAACGGCTCTGCCGACTACATCGACACCGGTATCTGGTCGCAGAAAGCCATCGAAGAAGCCTCGCGCTACGGCCACGTCAACGTTGCCGCCACCGCCAAGCCTTACGACTATTTCGCCATTCCGGGGCAGAACGAGTGGAACCTGTCGAAAGACGCCGCTTACGTTCACTACGCGCCGAACGAAACCATCGGTGGTCTGGAATTTCAGTGGATCCCGGAAACCGGTGATGTGCCGCTGGTCGCCGACATGTCTTCGGACATCCTTTCGCGTCCGGTCGACATCTCGCGTTTCGGCATGATCTACGCCGGCGCACAGAAGAACATCGGTCCGAGCGGTATTGTCGTCAACATCATCCGCGAAGACCTGCTGGGCAAGGCGCGGTCGCTGTGCCCGACCATGCTCGACTACAAGGTCGCGGCCGACAACGGTTCGATGTACAACACGCCGCCGACCCTGGCCTGGTACTTGTCCGGTCTGGTGTTCCAGTGGCTGAAAGAGCAGGGCGGCGTTGAAGCGATCGCCAAACTGAATGACGTCAAGCAGCGCACGCTGTATGACTTCATCGATGCCAGCGGTCTCTACAGCAACCCGATCAACAAGTCGGACCGCTCGTGGATGAACGTGCCATTCCGTCTGGCTGACGATCGCCTGGACAAGCCGTTCCTCGCCGGTGCCGACGAGCGCGGTCTGCTCAACCTCAAGGGCCACCGCTCCGTGGGCGGCATGCGCGCCTCCATCTACAACGCCGTCGACATCAACGCCGTCAACGCGCTGGTGGCGTACATGGCTGAATTCGAGAAGGAACACGGCTGATGTCCGAGCAAGAACTCAAGGCACTGCGCGTTCGCATCGACGCTCTGGACAGCAAAGTCCTCGAGCTGATCAGCGAGCGTGCCCGCTGCGCCCAGGAAGTTGCGCGAGTAAAGATGGCCTCGCTGGCCGAAGGCGAAGTGCCGGTGTTCTATCGTCCCGAGCGTGAAGCTCAGGTGCTCAAGCGGGTGATGGAGCGCAATCAGGGGCCGTTGGGTAACGAAGAAATGGCGCGGTTGTTCCGCGAAATCATGTCCTCGTGCCTGGCGCTCGAGCAGCCGCTAAAAGTGGCTTACCTCGGCCCTGAGGGCACCTTCACCCAGGCGGCGGCCATGAAGCACTTCGGCCACGCGGTGATCAGCAAGCCGATGGCGGCGATCGACGAAGTGTTCCGTGAAGTGGCTGCGGGTGCGGTGAACTTCGGCGTGGTGCCGGTGGAGAACTCCACCGAAGGCGCGGTCAACCACACCCTCGACAGTTTCCTCGAACACGACATGGTGATCTGTGGCGAAGTCGAGCTGCGCATTCACCATCACCTGTTGGTTGGTGAAAACACCAAGACCGACAGCATCAGCCGCATCTACTCCCACGCCCAGTCGCTGGCCCAGTGCCGCAAGTGGCTGGACGCGCATTACCCGAATGTCGAGCGCGTGGCGGTGTCGAGCAACGCTGAAGCGGCGAAGCGGGTCAAGGGTGAGTGGAATTCGGCGGCGATTGCCGGTGACATGGCCGCAGGTTTGTACGGCCTGACGCGTCTGGCCGAGAAGATCGAAGACCGTCCGGACAACTCGACGCGCTTCCTGATGATCGGTAACCAGGAAGTGCCGCCGACCGGCGACGACAAGACTTCGATCATCGTCTCGATGAGCAACAAGCCCGGCGCGCTTCACGAGCTGCTGGTGCCGTTCCATGACAACGGGATCGACCTGACCCGGATCGAAACCCGTCCGTCGCGCAGCGGCAAATGGACCTACGTGTTCTTCATCGACTTTGTCGGCCATCACCGTGATCCGCTGATCAAAGGTGTGCTGGAAAAGATCAGTCAGGAAGCAGTAGCACTCAAAGTGCTGGGTTCCTACCCGAAAGCAGTTCTCTAAGGGGCGGTAGCAAATGAGTGGCAACTTCCTCGCTCTGGCACAGCCGGGCGTGCAACAACTTTCGCCGTACGTTCCGGGCAAGCCTGTGGACGAGCTGGCGCGCGAGCTGGATCTGGATCCGGCGAAAATCGTCAAACTGGCAAGCAACGAAAATCCGCTGGGCGCCAGTCCGAAAGCCTTGGCGGCGATCCGCGAAGAACTGGCCGAGCTGACCCGTTATCCGGACGGCAACGGCTTCGCGCTGAAATCGCTGCTGGCCGAGCAGTGCCGCGTCGAGCTGAACCAGGTGACCCTGGGCAACGGCTCCAACGACATTCTTGAGCTGGTGGCGCGCGCCTATCTGGCGCCGGGCCTGAACGCCGTGTTCAGCGAGCATGCGTTCGCCGTTTACCCGATTGCGACCCAAGCCGTCGGTGCGCAGGCCAAAGTGGTTCCGGCCAAGGACTGGGGGCATGACCTGCCTGCGATGCTCGCGGCCATCGACGCCAATACCCGCGTGGTATTCATCGCCAATCCGAACAACCCGACCGGTACCTGGTTCGGCGCCGAAGCGCTGGACGAGTTCCTGCAGGACGTGCCGGAGCACGTCCTGGTGGTGCTGGACGAGGCGTACATCGAATACGCCGAAGGCAGCGATCTGCCGGACGGTCTGGATTTCCTCGCGGCGTACCCGAATCTGCTGGTATCGCGCACGTTCTCCAAGGCCTACGGTCTGGCGGCGCTGCGCGTCGGTTATGGCCTGTCCACTGCGGTAGTAGCGGACGTGCTGAACCGTGTGCGCCAGCCATTCAACGTCAACAGCCTGGCCCTGGCCGCGGCCTGTGCGGCGCTGAAAGACGAGGAGTATCTAGCGCAAAGCCGTCAGCTCAACGAATCCGGCATGCAGCAGCTGCAGGATGGTTTCCGTGAGTTGGGCCTGAGCTGGATCGAGTCCAAAGGCAACTTTATTTGCGTCGACCTCGGTCAGGTGGCAGCGCCGATTTTCCAGGGCCTGCTGCGTGAAGGCGTAATCGTGCGTCCGGTGGCCAACTACGGCATGCCGAACCACCTGCGGGTGACCATCGGTCTGCCGGCGGAAAACAGCCGCTTCCTCGAAGCGCTGCGTAAGGTTCTGGCTCGTGGGTGATGTCACTGCTCTGCAATCTGCTGCACCTATGATCGGTCGCCTTGTGGTGGTCGGTCTGGGATTGATCGGTGGTTCGTTTGCCAAAGGTTTGCGTGAAAGCGGTATTTGCCGTGAGGTGGTCGGGGTCGATCTCGACCCGCAATCGCGCAAGCTGGCGGTCGAGTTGGGTGTGGTGGACCGTTGTGAAGAAGACCTGATCGCTGCGTGTCAGGGTGCCGACGTGATTCAACTGGCAGTGCCGATTCTGGCTATGGAGAAGGTGCTCGCGCGTCTGGCGAGTGTTGATCTGGGCCGGGCGATTCTGACCGATGTCGGCAGCGCCAAGGGTAATGTGGTGCGCGCGGCGACCGAGGCGTTTGGCGGTATGCCAGCGCGCTTCGTGCCGGGCCATCCGATTGCCGGCTCCGAGCAGAGCGGAGTGGAAGCTTCCAACTCTGAGCTGTTCCGTCGGCACAAGGTGATTCTGACGCCGCTCGAGCGGACCGACCCGGCCGCACTGGCGGTGGTTGATCGCTTGTGGCGCGAACTGGGTGCCGACGTCGAACACATGCAGGTCGAGCGCCACGATGAAGTGTTGGCCGCGACCAGTCATCTGCCGCACCTGCTGGCCTTTGGTCTGGTCGACTCGTTGGCCAAACGCAATGAAAACCTTGAGATCTTCCGTTACGCTGCGGGCGGTTTCCGCGATTTCACAAGAATCGCCGGAAGCGACCCGGTGATGTGGCACGACATCTTCCTCGCCAACCGCGAGGCTGTCCTGCGCACACTCGATACATTTCGCAGCGACCTCGACGCCTTGCGCGACGCGGTCGATGCAGGGGATGGGCACCAATTGTTGGGCGTCTTCACGCGCGCCCGGGTTGCCCGCGAGCATTTCAGTAAAATCCTGGCCCGCAGGGCCTATGTGGACGCTATGAATTCCAACGATCTGATTTTCCTGGCTCAACCTGGTGGCCGCCTGTCCGGTCGGATTCGCGTACCAGGTGACAAATCGATTTCCCACCGTTCGATCATGCTCGGCTCGCTGGCCGAAGGCGTGACCGAGGTTGAAGGTTTCCTCGAGGGCGAAGATGCCCTGGCGACCTTGCAGGCATTTCGCGACATGGGCGTGGTCATCGAAGGCCCGCACCACGGTCGTGTGACCATTCACGGCGTCGGCCTGCACGGTCTGAAGCCTGCGCCGGGTCCGATCTATCTGGGTAACTCCGGCACCTCGATGCGTCTGTTGTCCGGCCTGCTGGCCGCGCAGAGCTTCGACAGCACCCTGACCGGCGATGCGTCGCTGTCCAAGCGTCCGATGAATCGTGTGGCCAATCCGCTGCGTGAAATGGGCGCCGTGATCGAAACCGCTGCCGAAGGTCGTCCGCCGATGACCATTCGTGGCGGGCACAAACTCAAGGGTCTGACCTACACCATGCCGATGGCCAGTGCGCAGGTGAAGTCCTGCCTGCTGCTGGCGGGTCTGTACGCCGAAGGCAAGACCACCGTGACCGAGCCGGCGCCAACCCGTGACCATACCGAGCGCATGCTGCGCGGTTTTGGCTACCCGGTAAGCGTCGATGGCGCCACCGCGTCGATCGAGTCCGGCGGCAAGCTGACTGCGACCCATATCGAAGTGCCGGGCGACATCTCGTCGTCGGCGTTCTTCCTGGTGGCGGCCTCGATCGCCGAAGGTTCCGAGCTGGTGCTGGAGCACGTTGGCATCAACCCGACCCGTACCGGCGTCATCGACATCCTGCGTCTGATGGGCGCGGACATCACTCTGGAAAACCAGCGTGAAGTTGGCGGCGAGCCAGTGGCTGACCTGCGCGTGCGCGCTGCTAAACTCAAGGGTATCGAGATTCCGGAAGCGCTGGTGCCACTGGCCATCGACGAATTCCCGGTGCTGTTCGTGGCGGCGGCGTGTGCCGAAGGTCGTACCGTGCTGACCGGTGCCGAAGAGCTGCGGGTCAAGGAATCGGATCGCATTCAAGTCATGGCGGACGGCTTGCTGGCGCTGGGCGTCAAGTGCCAGCCGACTCCGGACGGCATCATCATTGATGGCGGCCAGATCGGTGGCGGCGAAGTGCATGGTCACGGTGATCACCGTATCGCCATGGCTTTCAGCGTCGCTTCGCTGCGCGCCACTGCACCGATCCGTATCCATGATTGCGCCAACGTCGCGACGTCGTTCCCGAACTTCCTCGCGCTGTGCGCGCAGGTCGGCATTCGCGTGGCTCAAGAGGCTCAGTCGTGAAAAACATTGCACCGGTCATCACCATCGATGGGCCAAGCGGTTCGGGCAAGGGCACGGTCGCCGGGATCCTGGCCAAGCGACTGGGCTGGAATCTGCTGGATTCCGGTGCGCTGTATCGCCTGCTGGCGTTCGCTGCGCACAACCATGGTGTCGACCTGACCAATGAAGAGCTGCTGAAGAAACTGGCCGCTCATCTGGATGTGCAGTTCATCGCGGCGACCGACGGTCAGCTGCAGCGCATCATTCTGGAAGGCGATGAAGTCAGCGACGTCATCCGTACTGAAAGCGTCGGCTCCGGCGCTTCTCAGGTGGCCGCATTGCCGGCGGTACGCGAGGCGCTGCTGCAGCGCCAGCGTGCTTTCCAGGAAGCGCCGGGCCTGGTGGCCGACGGTCGCGACATGGGGACGGTGGTTTTTCCGGATGCGCCGCTGAAGATTTTCCTCACTGCCAGTGCCGAGGAACGGGCGCGCCGCCGATATTTGCAGTTGAAGGGCAAAGTCGAGGGTGTTAGTCTGTCGAGTCTGCTAGATGAGATCCGTGCACGCGACGAGCGTGATACCCAGCGCGCAGTAGCCCCGCTCAAACCGGCGGCTGATGCGATACAGCTGGATTCCACGGAGTTGTCCATCGATCAGGTGCTTGAACGCATCATGAGCGAGATCGCCATTCGCGATATCGCCGGGTGACCAAGAAGGCCGCAGGGGACCAGTCATAGTCCTGCAGCGCTTCTTTTAAATGAAACTAACCCACACCGTCTGGGGTGTGGAGATGGGCGTATTCTTCGCCCTCATCTACAGGAATTAAAATGAGCGAAAGCTTTGCGGAACTCTTTGAAGAAAGCCTAAAGACCCTGAACCTTCAGGCAGGCTCCATCATCACCGGTGTTATCGTTGATATCGATTACCAGGCTCGCTGGGTAACCGTTCACGCTGGTCTGAAGTCTGAAGCACTCATCCCGCTGGAACAGTTCTACAACGATGCTGGTGACCTGACTATCAATGTCGGTGACGAAGTTCACGTTGCTCTGGATTCGGTTGAAGACGGTTTCGGTGAAACCAAGCTGTCCCGTGAAAAAGCCAAGCGCGCTGAATGCTGGATCGTTCTGGAAGCAGCCTTCGCAGCTGAGGAAGTGGTCAAGGGCGTTATCAACGGTAAGGTTAAAGGCGGCTTCACTGTCGACGTTAACGGCATCCGTGCGTTCCTGCCAGGTTCCCTGGTTGACGTCCGTCCAGTGCGCGACACCACGCACCTGGAAGGCAAAGAGCTGGAATTCAAGGTCATCAAGCTGGACCAGAAGCGCAACAACGTTGTCGTTTCCCGTCGCAGCGTCCTGGAAGCCGAGAACTCCGCCGAGCGTGAAGCTCTGCTGGAATCCCTGCAGGAAGGCCAGCAAGTCAAAGGTATCGTCAAAAACCTCACCGATTACGGCGCATTCGTCGATCTGGGTGGCGTGGACGGCCTGCTGCACATCACCGACATGGCGTGGAAGCGTATCAAGCATCCTTCCGAAATCGTCAACGTTGGTGACGAAATCGACGTCAAGGTTCTGAAATACGATCGCGAACGCAACCGTGTTTCCCTGGGCCTGAAGCAACTGGGCGAAGATCCATGGGTTGCTATCAAAGCCCGTTACCCAGAAGGCACTCGCGTTACCGCTCGTGTAACCAACCTGACCGACTACGGCTGCTTCGCTGAGCTGGAAGAAGGCGTTGAAGGTCTGGTACACGTTTCGGAAATGGACTGGACCAACAAGAACATCCACCCTTCGAAAGTCGTACAAGTCGGCGACGAAGTGGAAGTCATGGTTCTGGACATCGACGAAGAGCGTCGTCGTATCTCCCTGGGCATCAAGCAGTGCAAGTCGAACCCATGGGAAGACTTCTCTGGCCAGTTCAACAAGGGCGACAAGATCTCCGGTACCATCAAGTCGATCACCGATTTCGGTATCTTCATTGGTCTGGACGGCGGCATCGACGGTCTGGTTCACCTGTCCGACATCTCCTGGAACGAAGTGGGCGAAGAAGCCGTACGTCGTTTCAAGAAGGGCGACGAGCTGGACACCGTCATCCTGTCGGTTGACCCAGAGCGCGAGCGCATCTCCCTGGGCATCAAGCAACTGGAAAGCGATCCGTTCTCCGAGTACGTCTCGGTTAACGACAAGGGCGCTATCGTGACCGGTACCGTGAAAGAAGTTGACGCCAAAGGCGCCATCATCGTTCTGGCCGACGACATCGAAGCAACCCTGAAAGCCTCTGAAATCAGCCGTGACCGCGTTGAAGACGCGCGCAACGTTCTGAAAGAAGGCCAGGAAGTTGAAGCCAAGATCATCAGCGTTGATCGCAAGAGCCGCGTAATCCAGCTCTCGATCAAGTCGAAAGACGATGCTGAAGAGAAAGAAGCCATCCAGAGCCTGAAAGCAGCTCCGGAAGGTGAAGCAGCTGACACCACTATGGCGGCACTGCTGCGTCAAGCAATGGCCAAACAGAACTAAGTTCTGCTTGATCATGAAAAAGGGCGACTTCGGTCGCCCTTTTTTGTGCCTGCGATTTGGTGGCGGTGCGCGCCGCGGTTTGCGTGTATCGAGGCTATGGTGAAACCAATCACTTCAACGGGTTGTCTGTTTCTTTAATCGGATCAATCGCCTATTCGCGACTAAGCTGGGTATTAGTCGTGTAGTAGTCGGGCGTTGCCTGGCATAAGGAAGTGGATGAACAGATTTATTGTCTTGATCGCGGTGTTGGTATTGGCTGGCTGCACCACAAGTGCCAAAACGCATGCTGTGCGTGGCGTCAGCGGTATCGAGATCGACTGCTCTGGTCTGGGTTCGGGGTGGGAGAAATGCCAAAAGCGCGCAGCGAAGGAGTGCAAGGGCGCGGGTTACAGGGTAATCACCCGATCTGATCAGGCCAAGGATGAAGATGAATATCCGTTTGGCTTCAATCCCGCAGGCTACGTCACTCGAACCATGCTGGTCATGTGCCGTTGAGTGTGTGCTGCTTCGGCTTGTGCTTTTGTGCACTGAAAACAGGCGTTTCAGCGCTAAGGAAGATATGTCAATCCCTGGGCTGTTCAAAATCTTCCGGGCGTGCTAAAACCTTTCAAGCGCTGATCTAGCTGCTTGAAAAAGAAGGGAAAAATATGACGAAGTCGGAGTTGATCGAACGAATTGTCACCCATCAAGGGCTACTCTCATCCAAGGATGTGGAGCTGGCCATCAAGACCATGCTTGAACAAATGTCCCAGTGTCTGGCCACCGGTGATCGCATCGAGATCCGTGGGTTTGGCAGCTTCTCCCTGCATTATCGTGCGCCGCGGGTCGGTCGCAATCCGAAGACCGGTCAGTCGGTCAGTCTGGACGGCAAGTTTGTTCCGCATTTCAAACCGGGTAAGGAATTGCGTGACCGGGTGAATGAGGAAGAGGAGGAGGGGGTTTGACAGTTGCTATCTCTCAAGGAGTTACTCATGCGTAATCTCAAACGCATACTTCTTGGCGTTTTCAGTATTCTGCTTGTATTGGTGGTTCTGGCGTTTGTGCTTGAGAATCAGCAGTCAATTTCGTTGATGTTTCTGGGATTGACCGGGCCGCAGCTTCCAGTGTCATTGGTGGTGGTCATCGCACTGCTCGTTGGCATGCTCATTGGTCCGATTCTGGGGTGGTTTCTGGGACGTTCGTCCAGAGCGGCGCGCAAGCGTCTGGTCTGAGATCGACGACTACGGGCCATCATTCAAATTTGGTTCGTCGCCTGTCCATATCCATTAGTAAAACGTTCATTAAGCTGTAAAATGCAACCCTTGTTCGATAGTGGTTTTTTCCACGTCGATTTAGACTGGCTCTGACGGAACCCTTCAGGTTGATGGCTTCTGCATTCATGGATCAGACAGTGTTTGTGCCACTGTCCGCAGCTCAAGGGTATGGTTTCGCGTGAAAATTCTAGTTACCGGCGGCGCCGGGTTCATCGGCTCGGCAGTCATTCGTCATATCATTTCCAACACTACCGACTCTGTGGTCAACGTCGATAAGTTGACTTATGCCGGTAACCTGGAGTCTCTGGCAGAAGTTAGCCAGAATCCGCGTTATGCATTTGAGCGCGTTGATATCTGTGATCGTGATCAGATCGACCGTGTCCTGCGTGATCACCAGCCGGATGCGATAATGCACCTGGCTGCAGAGTCCCACGTAGATCGCTCGATTACCGGTCCATCCGAGTTTATCCAAACCAATATCATTGGTACCTACACACTGTTGGAAGCTGCCCGCCAATATTGGGTCGCGCTGGATGATGTGCGTAAGGCCAACTTCCGTTTCCATCATATTTCTACTGACGAAGTTTACGGAGATCTTGAAGGTCCGGAGGACCTCTTCACCGAAACGACGCCATATCAGCCAAGCTCACCGTACTCGGCGAGCAAGGCCAGTTCTGATCACCTCGTTCGCGCCTGGGCTCGTACTTATGGTCTGCCGACATTGGTCACGAACTGCTCGAACAACTACGGTCCTTGCCACTTCCCTGAGAAGTTGATCCCGCTGATCATTCTCAATGCACTTGAAGGAAAACCATTGCCGGTTTATGGCAAAGGTAATCAAGTGCGTGACTGGTTATACGTAGAAGATCATGCGCGAGCGTTGTACAAAGTTGTCACCGAGGGTGTCATCGGTGAGACGTACAATATCGGTGGTCACAACGAGAAACAGAACATTGAAGTTGTGAATACGCTTTGTGCTCTTCTCGATGAACTTCGTCCAGATTCTGCCCATCGTCCTCATGCGAATCTGATTACCTATGTGCAGGACCGTCCTGGACATGATCAGCGTTACGCAATCGACGCCAGCAAGATCCAGCGCGAGCTCGGTTGGGCGCCGGAAGAAACGTTCGAAACTGGTATCCGCAAGACTGTCGAGTGGTATCTTGGCAATACTGAATGGGTCGCTCACGTCAAGAGCGGTAGCTACCAGCAGTGGATTGACCAGAACTACGCTGATCGTACGAATAAGGTATGAAAATTCTCCTGCTGGGAAAAAACGGCCAGGTCGGCTGGGAGCTGCAGCGCTCCCTGGCACCGCTTGGGGAGTTGGTTGCCCTTGATCGGCACCCGCTCGATGGTTTGAGTGGTGATCTGTCTGAGCTGGATACGCTGCGCGATACGATCCGGAAGGTAATGCCCGACATTATCGTCAACGCGGCGGCTTACACAGCTGTCGATAAAGCCGAGTCCGAGACTGAACTGGCTGATCGTGTAAACGGTGAGGCCAGTCGAGTCATGGCGCAGGAGGCCGCATCGTTGGGTGCGTGGCTAATCCACTATTCGACCGATTACGTATTCAACGGCGAAGGCTCGACGCCTTGGCAAGAATCCGATGCTGTCGCTCCGGTGAACCATTACGGCGCCAGCAAGCTGGCAGGTGAGCAGGCAATTGCAGCCTCGGGCTGTAAGCATCTGATCTTTCGTACCAGTTGGGTCTATGGCGCTCGTGGCAACAACTTCGCCAAAACCATGTTACGCCTGGCCAAGGATCGCGAATCACTGGGCGTCATTGCCGATCAGGTAGGTGCCCCGACGGGTGCGGATCTGATTGCTGACGTTACTGCTCTGGCGATCCAGCAGGTCGTGCATCGCCCGGCGCTTTCGGGAATCTACCATCTGGCGGCTGCCGGCGAAGTGTCCTGGCACGGATACGCGAGCCTGGTGATCAGTTTTGCCAAAGCCCATGGTGAAAGGCTCGCTGTCACGGCAGTCAATCCGATTGATACCACTGCCTATCCAACTCCGGCGCGCCGCCCGTTGAATTCACGCTTGAATACACAGAAGCTGCGCGACAATTTTTCTCTACACTTGCCGGATTGGCAAAGTGGTGTAACCCGAATGCTTAGGGAAGTTCTGAATAAATGATCACGACAAATCGTAAAGGCATCATTCTCGCCGGTGGTTCGGGCACGCGTCTGCATCCTCTGACGCTTGGTGTGTCCAAACAGATGCTGCCAATCTACGACAAACCGATGATCTTTTATCCGTTGTCGGTGTTGATGCTCGCAGGAATGCGCGAAATTCTGATCATCTCGACGCCGGACGACCTGCCATGCTTCCGTAAGTTGCTTGGAGACGGCAGTCTCTATGGCATCAAACTGACTTACGCCGAACAACCAAGCCCGGATGGGTTGGCGCAGGCTTTCATCATCGGTGAAGAGTTCATCGGTAATGATCCTTGCTGTTTGATCCTGGGAGACAACATCTTCTATGGTCAGCATTTCTCCGATAACTTGCGCTCCGCCAGTGCCCGTCAGCAAGGTGCAACCGTTTTTGGATACCATGTTTCCGATCCTGAGCGTTTCGGTGTTGTGGAGTTTGATGCTGCTGGTCGTGCGCTGAGTATCGAAGAAAAGCCGGTTAAACCGAAATCGAGCTACGCAGTCACAGGTCTGTATTTCTACGACAATCAAGTCGTCGATATTGCGAAGAAGATCAAGCCGTCCGAGCGCGGCGAGCTGGAAATCACCGATGTGAATCGTGCTTATCTCGAACAGCAAACCCTTAATGTCGAGATGCTGGGGCGTGGTTTTGCGTGGTTGGATACAGGCACCCATGATTCTCTGCTTGAGGCGAGCCACTTCGTCCACACCATTGAGCAGCGTCAAGGTTTGAAAGTGGCGTGCCTGGAAGAAATTGCATACCACAACGGCTGGATCACTGCAGAGCAGTTGGCAGTGCAGGCCGACGCCTTGAAGAAAACCGGCTACGGCCAGTACTTGCAAAAATTGCTGGACTCACCTTCCCACTGACTGAAACACCTCGTTTCGATTGGGAGCGTTCAACAAGTCCGAGCAGGAAAGCTATGCCAGTAAAACATCCCAAGGTTGCGGTTTTGCTGGCAGCCTTCAATGGAATGCAATGGATCGAAGAGCAACTGGATTCGATTCTTGAGCAGTCTGGCGTCGATGTAACCGTTCATATCAGTGTTGACTCTTCAACGGATGGAACCGAGTCGTGGTGTAATGCCTATGCGGCTCGGCATCCTGCCGTCGTCGTGCTGCCTGGCGCTGGTACTTTCGGTGGAGCCTCACGCAACTTCTTCAGGTTGATTCGCGATGTACCGATTGAAGAGTACGAGTTCGTCGCGTTCGCCGATCAGGATGATGTCTGGTATCCGGGAAAACTTGAGCGAGCAATCCGTCAGATCGGTGATCGGCAAGTAGACGCCTACTCAAGTAACGTTATTGCATTCTGGCCAGACGGCCGCACACATCTACTCGATAAGGCTCAGCCTCATACTGTTTGGGATTTTCTGTTCGAGGCGGCTGGGCCGGGCTGCACGTATGTGTTCAGTCGCCAGCTATCGAGTCCGCTCAAGGCCTACATGCTTGCCAACTGGAGCGAGTTGCAGGAAGTCAGTCTCCATGATTGGTACTGCTACGCCTTTGCTCGAAGTAGAGGTTTCAAGTGGTTCATTGATGAGCAGCCTTCGATGGATTATCGCCAGCACGAGCGAAATCAGGTGGGGGCCAATACGGGCATCAACTCGCTGATTGCGCGCTACAAGACCATCCATGACGGCTGGTGGTTTTCACAAGTTAAAACGATCACGCGCTTGGTAGGGCTTGAGCATGATGCTTTCGTCAGGCAGTGGTTTTCGTTGTCGAGGTGGCAGCTGTTGAGGCTTTCAATGAGTGCCTGGAAATGTCGACGTCGAGTGCGCGATAAGTTGTTCTTCTTTTGTATCTGCTGGGCGACGGCGGTAGTTGGAAAAAAAGCCAAATGAGCGGTCCACGAGTTCTGGTAACAGGCGCAACCGGTTTTGTGGGTGAGGCGCTGATCTTTCGTTTATTGCTAGACAAGGTGTTCACACCTGTCGCTGCTGCTCGTGGTGAGACGAGGCTGAGGGGACTCTGTCCGGTCGTTGCATTCGATCTGGAGGGGAATCGCTCCTTGCCGGGCCTTGAGCGTGTCGAGGTAGTCATTCACTGCGCGGCGCGTGTGCATGTGATGAACGATGTGGCGGCCGATCCGCTGCTGGAGTTTCGCAGGATAAACGTCGAGGGCTCTGTGCGGCTTGCCCGACATGCCGCGAGCGCGGGCGTCAGGCGGTTCATCTTTATCAGTTCGATCAAGGTCAATGGCGAGATGACACGGCCTGGGCAATCATTTTGTGCTGATGATCGACCCGCCCCCGTTGATCCGTATGGCGTATCCAAATGGGAGGCCGAAGAGCAACTGATGCAGGTCGGCAAAGAGACGGGAATGGAAGTTGTCATCATTCGCCCGCCACTGATCTATGGGCCAGGTGTCAAAGCCAACTTTTTCAATATGATGCGTTGGCTCGAGCGGAGGGTGCCACTTCCGCTCGGCGCGATAAATAATCAGCGCAGTCTGGTTGCGATCGGAAACCTGGTCGATTTGATTGCGGTCTGCATTCGTCATCCGGCTGCTGCTGGACAGGTATTCCTGGTCAGTGATGGGGAGGATCTTTCTACCTCGCAACTGCTCCGCCGTATGGCCGTTGCGCTGAGCGTAAAATCGTATTTACTGCCAGTGCCCTCAAGGCTGCTGAGTAGTGCTGCGTCGCTGCTCGGGCAGCGTGCTTTGGCTCAACGCCTGTGTGGTTCGCTGCAGGTCGATATCGGTAAAACCCGCTCGGTTCTCGGCTGGTCGCCTGTCATCACGGTGGAGCAGGCGCTGCGTCAAACGGCGGGGCATCATGATTCCAGGCTCCAGCGCTGAGGTTGCATTGCCCGATTGTTCCCTGTGGGAGGCCCTGTTTGTTTTCGGGCGTTGGCAAACTGCTACCCTTTTTTGCTCGCGGCGCGCTTGGTACCCTATGCCCCCGGCGCCGTGGCGCATTGTCGATGTTCGAGCGCCAGGCTCAGGCTTACTAATGTTCAGTTTTCCATATCAGCACCGGGCTGTGGAAGACGATAATGTCACTGGGCTATCAAATGGCAAGGCTTCGTCGTTATAATTGCAAATTTTGCGCGACTTGGAGCGGCGCATGAGCCTTTGTGTGGCTCGATCGGCCAAGGGGTCGCTCGCCCTCAACAGACGAGCTGTCGCAGGCAAAATTTTATCATTTCAGCAACGGAGTGCTCGGTGGTAGCCCCCCTTTCCCCGGTTGTCCAAAACGACAATTCGGATTATCACGATGTGGATCATGGTCGGCCGGATTTCGCCGGGACCAAGGTGCGGATTGCGATTCTATTGTGCACCTTCAATGGTGAGCGGTTTCTGGCTCAGCAGTTGGAGTCCATCGCGCGACAGACTTGCCCTGACTGGTTTGTCGTGGTTTCGGATGATGGTTCCACCGACTCAACCCTGGGATTGCTGCGTGAATACTCCGAACGCTGGGGAGACGGCAAACTTTCTGTCCGTCAAGGGCCGAGGTCCGGTTACGCCGCCAATTTCCTCTCATTGACGTGTGACAAAACGATTGAAGCCGACTACTTCGCTTGGGCAGATCAAGACGATATCTGGCAGGCGAACAAGCTGGAATGCGCCCTGCAAAAACTTCAGGAAACGTCTTCGCAAAGTCCGGCGCTGTACTGTGGCAGAACCGAGTTGATTGACGAGCAGGGAGCGCGTATCGGCTTGTCACCCTTGTTCGAGCGTCCGGTCGGATTTGCTAATGCACTGGTGCAAAGTGTAGGTGGTGGAAACACAATGGTGTTCAACCAGGCGTCCCGACAGCTGTTTCAACAGGCAGGCGAGGATCTGGATGTGGTATCTCATGACTGGTGGGCCTATCTCCTCGTTTCCGGTGCGGGCGGCAGTGTCATTTACGATACCAGCCCGACGATCCTCTACAGGCAACATGATGCGAATGTCATCGGTGCTGCGTCGGGCGTGATGGTGCAGTTGATGCGGGTTCGCATGCAGTTTCGCGGTCGTTTTCGTGGGTGGAATCAAAAGAATATTGCAGCACTGGAATCGATCCGATTCCAGTTGAATGAAGAAAGCCGGATGAGGCTGGATCGGTTTCAGCGAGCGCGAAGCTCTCGAGGATTGGCCCGGGTCATCTGGTTACGACGATCCGGGGTCTACCGGCAATCCTTATGGGGCAACCTTGGGCTGGTTTTGGCGACGTTGTTCAATGGAATCTGACACGCAGCCGGGCTTGGCTCCTTTCAGGAAGAGTTCTGTGGTAATTCAAGTAATGGTTGGGCGAGAGAGTTTGCTGGGGAATTTAAACTCCCTCGGATTTATTGAGGTTTTGAAAAAATGCTGAACTTTTCGACTTCGCCCAAGGAGATGCTCAATGGCATCTGGCGCAATAAAGGTCTCATTCGAGCGCTGGTGCAGCGCGAAATTGTCGGACGCTATCGCGGCTCGATCATGGGCATGCTGTGGTCATTGTTCAACCCGATTGTGATGCTGGTGATCTACACCTTTGTATTCAGCGTCGTGTTCAAAGCCCGATGGAGTGTGGATAGCAGCTCGAAGACCGAGTTCGCGCTCATGCTGTTTGCCGGCCTGATCGTGTTCAATCTGTTCGCCGAGTGCATTAACCGGGCTCCCGGTTTGATTGTCGGCAATGTCAACTACGTAAAGAAAGTGGTGTTCCCGCTGGAAATTCTTCCTTGGGTAACGCTGGGCGCCGCCATGTTTCATTTCCTTGTCAGTCTTAGCGTGTGGTTGATTGCTTACCTGATTTTCTTCGGAAAGTTGCAGTACACGGTTTTGCTGTTGCCGGTATTTCTCGCGCCCCTGATGATTTTCGTTGTGGGGCTGGTCTGGTTTCTAGCCTCGATTGGGGTTTACCTCAGAGATGTGAGTCAGATCATTGGAGTCTGCACTTCCGTTCTGATGTTCCTGTCGCCGATTTTCTATCCGATCACGGCATTGCCCGAACAGTACCGGCACCTGTTGTTCCTGAATCCGCTGACACCCGCAATCGAAGATACCCGGGCGTTGCTTTTCCGAGGAGAGCTGCCGAGTTTTCTGCACTTGGGTTTCTACTATATCGCTGCAGCCCTTGTCTTTTGGCTAGGATTTGCGTGGTTCCAAAAAACGCGTAAAGGGTTCGCTGATGTCCTCTAATACAGCAATTGCCGTCAATAATCTGAGCAAGTGCTTTCATATCTACGACAAGCCGAGAGATCGGCTGATGCAGATGTTCGCTCGCGGCCGCAAACAGTACTTCCGTGAGTTCTGGGCCCTGCAGGATGTCTCGTTCACCATTGAACGTGGCGAAACGGTCGGCATTTTGGGGCGTAACGGTAGCGGTAAATCCACTCTGCTACAGATGATCTGCGGCACCCTCAATCAGACTCATGGCGATATTCTGACCCATGGTCGTGTGGCTGCCTTGCTGGAACTGGGATCCGGGTTCAATCCGGAATTCAGCGGACGCGAAAACGTATACATGAATGCCGCGGTACTCGGTCTTACGCGAGAGGAAACCAACGCTCGCTTTGCCGAAATCGAGGCATTTGCGGAAATCGGCGAATTTATCGATCAGCCGGTCAAGACCTATTCCAGTGGCATGATGGTACGTCTGGCTTTTGCTGTCGCCATTAACGTCGATCCACAAATCCTGATCGTCGATGAGGCATTGTCCGTCGGCGACGAACTGTTTCAGCGCAAATGCTTTGCGCGCATCGAAGCGATCAAAGCCAGTGGCGCCACGATCCTGTTCGTATCGCACTCCGGTAGCGCGGTCATTGAACTGTGTACCCGCGCGATTCTTCTGGACAAGGGCGAAAAGCTTGCCGAGGGTGTGCCGAAGGTCATCGTCGGTCAATACCAGAAACTGCTGTATGCGCCTGCCGACAAGGTTCTCGACATTCGCGAATCGATCAAATCAGGCGCACTTGAACGACTCGAACTGGAGCGAGAAGCGCAACGTTCAGTGGTTGCTGTCGAGGCTTCGCAGGCCACGGACAACGGTCTGGAAGAATACTTCGATCCTCATATCGTCTCCAAAAGCGTGATGTCCTACGAATCTCACGGGGTTCTCATCAGCGATCCACGCATCCTCAATGCCGCCGGCAAACAGGTCAACTGCCTCAAGCGTGGTGACAGCTATCGCTATACCTACCGCGTATCGTTTTCGACAGGCGCGGTGGCTGTCCGCTTTGGCATGATGATCAAAACGCTGGCAGGTATCGAGATCGGTGGTGCTGCCAGTGCAGCCAACGCGCAGGACTCGATTACTTACGTTGCAGCCGACGCACAAATGGACGTCGAGTTCAAGTTTGAGTGCAACCTGAACCCGGGCACCTATTTCCTCAACTCGGGGGTGGTGGGTGTCGTCGGGGAGGGAGAAACCTACCTGCACCGCCTGATCGACGCATGCCTGTTTCGTGTTCTGCCGGAAACCGCAATCACCGCGACCGGAACGGTGGATTTCAAATGTATTGCAGCCTTTACCACTTCAAGTGTTGAGCATATTTAATCTTATGGATGATAAACAAATAGTCGTAGTTCTGGGCATGCACCGAAGCGGTACCAGTGCCATTACGCGTGGTTTAAAAGTCCTTGGTGTCGACCTGGGCGATAACCTGTTGCCCGCCGAGTCTGGCAATAATGAAAAAGGCTTCTTCGAAGACGCGACCATCACGGCGTACAACGAAGAGTTGCTGGCCGACTTGGGCCACGCTTGGGATAGTCTGGTGCCCATCAGCCCTGAAGAGCTGAATTCGCCGATCACTCAAAGCCATAAAGTTCGTGCCATTGAGCATCTTCGCGAGAAAGTCGCGAATATCAAATGTTTCGGTGTAAAAGACCCACGCATGTCGAGATTGCTGCCGTTCTGGCAGGAAATCTTTGTCGAACTGGGTTTGAAAGTCAGTTACGTCGTCGCCTTTCGTAATCCGAAAAATGTTGCCCATTCGCTGGTCAAACGAAACGACTTCGAAGTAGAGAAAGGCTACTTTCTCTGGCTGGAGCACATGCTGTTGAGTTTGAAGTACAGCCAGGGTGCTTCACGGGTATTTGTAAACTACGAGCTGATGCTTCAGGAGCCTGAGAAGCAGCTATGCCGAATCTCCAAGTCGCTGGGACTGCCGTTCGATCCCCAGGGACCGGAGTTTCAGGAGTATAAGCACGAGTTTCTCCAGCATTCGTTGCAACACAACAGCTTTACCCTTGATGGACTCGCCAAGGACGAAAAGGTCCCCGCTGATGTCTTGAATCTCAGTCTCCTGCTTTTGCAACTTTCGCGCGATGAGCATGCAGATGACCAAGCTGTTGTGGCTACGGTGAGCGAGCTGTACCAAGCGATGCTCACGCGATTGCCTGAGTATCGGTTCATGCGGCATCTCGATGAAAATAACGCTGATCTGAGTGCGCAGATGAGTGTAAAAGACAAGACACTTGAAACTCTCCAAGCCGATCACAAGGCACTTGCCACTGATTACGGCAGGCTTGAGACGAGCCACGCCGAGTTAAAAGCTGATTATTCAAAACTGAGCGAATATCGTCACTGGCTTGAGGGCCAATACGATTCCTTTCAAGCCACTCTTTCCGAGTCGCAGGGCTCCGTTCAGAGCCTCGAAACTGACCTGTACCGCTACACCTCCGGGCGGTTTTTGCTCAAGTCGCTGGTCTTGCATATGGCCGAACGTTTTGGCTTGCGTTATCGAGGCGATAACCCCGCTGAAAGCGAACTGTTCGATGCTGATTACTATCTGAGTACCTACGAAGACGTTCGTGCCGCAGGTATCAATCCGTTGCAGCACTATCTCGAGCAAGGCTGGCGTGAGGGGCGTGATCCATCGGCTGGTTTTTCCACCAAGGCGTACCTGGAGCATTATTCAGATGTACGGCTGCGACGTATCAACCCGCTGATACATTACTTGCGTTATGGGTATTATGAAGGACGACCGATTTTCGACACCAAGGGGCGCAACTATCACCTGTCCCGTAAAATAAGCCGTCACCGAGTTGTCGTGCAACTGCTGAACCTGGTTTCGCAGCAGCCGGAATTGCTCGGACGTTTTGTGCGTGAAGCGCGGCGTGGTGGGCTGCGTCACGCGTTGGCGATTGCTGTTCGTAAACTCAAGCGTAGTCAGAAGCGATTTGCACTGAGCCAGATCGCCAAACCGCTCGGTGATGCGGCATTGACTGAGTACGAAGTACTGAAGATCGTGCCTTACTATCTGGATCCTTATCTTTGCGAGGTTCCAAAAACCGCCACGCAGATGATTGCTGTTCATCTTCATTTGAACAGTGAGTACATGTCCGGGAACTGGCTTGGATATCTCAAGAACATCCCTGTCGAATTCGACTTGTACATTTCGCGCATTGGCAACGGTGGGTCGAAGTTTGACGAAAAGTTGCTGCGCGCTACCGTCCCTCTATTGCGCCAGCTGGTTATTGATGTCGTACCTGAGCAGGCCGGAGCGATTGCATCTCTTATTGTCCAGTTCGGCGGACGTCTGAAGGAGTATGACGTTGTAGCGCACTTGCACGATGAAGCCGGCGCTGCTGAGGATTCGGGCGTGAAAGCGCGTCTTGATCTCCTTTGTGGTTCGCCTGCCAATGTCGGGCAGATTCTGCAACTGCTCGATGGGGATGCGAAGGTGGTGTATCCCGTTGATACCCGGGCTGAGTCCGCTGCCTACCATCAGGCCGGCTGGAATGATGCCGCAAATGTGATCGGCATGGCTCTGGAAAAATATAGAGAGGTTGATGCGAAGGTTTTCCCGAGCGCGCAATTCCCGCGCGCCACTCTGTTCTGGGCACGGGGCGGTATGATCAGCGATCTACTGCAACTTCCATTGCAGTATGAGCACTTCGCAAATACCGCCAATGATGCTGCGCCGGAGATGTTGAGCCGTTCGCTGGAGCGTCTGGTACTGGTAAATACCACGACCAGTGAAGGGCGCAATTACCAGTTGGAAGCCCCGCAGATCTCCCACGAACCTCGGGACTACTACGAGCCACAGGTCGATTACTCCGCGAGTATCAAGCACGACACCGTCAAGGTGCTGGCGTACTACCTGCCCCAGTTCCACCCTACGCCTGAAAACGATGAGTGGCACGGGACCGGGTTTACCGAATGGTACAAAGTTCGTTCAGCCAATCCGCTGTTCTTCGGGCATTACCAACAACATGTTCCGCATGAAGATATTGGCTATTACCACCTGGATGGCCCGGCGCAGTTGCGGCAGCAAGCCGAAATGATGCAGAAGTCAGGGGTTCATGGCCTGATTTTCTATCACTACTGGTTTACTGGCCGCATGATCCTTGAGAAGCCGGCGCAGATGCTGATGGCCAATCCCGAGATCAACATGCCTTTTGCCTTCTGCTGGGCGAATGAAAACTGGACTCGCCGTTGGGATGGCAACGAACAGGAGATTCTGCTGGGTCAGGTCTATTCGAAAGAGGATGCGCGCGGCTTCATTCGGTACCTGATCCCGTTCTTCAAAGACGAGCGCTACATCAAGGTAGACGGGCGTCCGATGCTGCATGTGTATCGTCCGTCTTCGATCGAACATATCGAAGAGTACCTGGAAGTTTGGCGTGAGGAGTGCGAAAGCGCAGGTCTCAAGGCACCTTACATGGTGGCGACATTGACGCGCGGCGCTACGCAGCCTGACGACCATGGGATGGATGCTGCAGTCGAGCGGGTATTGCACGACTGGACCGCTGATGCCGTGCAGGACACCCGCAGCCAGTTGCGTCCGTACTGGCCTCTGGAAGGTAACGTTCTGAACTACGGTGAAGTTGCCGAGCATTATATGGCGCAGGATCTGGGCAAGGATTTCACCTTGTTCCGGTCCTTGGTTCCGACTTGGGACAACACCGCTCGTTACGGCAATCGAGCCTATGTGCTGAACAACTTCACTACGGAAAAATTCCAGACTTGGATGGAGTTTTTGGTGGACTATTCCGAGCAGAATCTGCCGGAAGATCGTCGGTACGTTGTCGTCAACGCGTGGAATGAATGGGCAGAGGGCGCGCACCTTGAACCCGATACCCGTTTCGGGTACGGCTACCTCAATTCCATCGGGCGCGCACTGTCCGGGCAGGCGTTTGCAGCGACCAGTCACTGTGCTCCTGCCACGGATCTGAAGCTCAACGTAACCTTGACCTCCGACGCCTTGGCTCGTCTGGACGCCGAGCCGGAATCGCGTCGCAAGTTCCTGGCGTGCCTGGCCAGCTCGAACGTGCTGCAGAATTGCTCGGTTGCTACAGACAGCGCTCAGGTCCAGCAGGCATTAATGGCGCAAGGTCTGAATGTCGGCAACCACCAGCCCGAGAATGCTGACTTCACGTTGGTGTTCAGTGATATTTGCCTGTTTCCTGCATCGACCATCGAGTCGTTGCTGAAGATGGCGAAACGGCACAAGGGTTATGCGGTATCGGCCAGTGTGAGAAATGACCCGCTGTATCTGCAGAGTGAAGGTACTGTCAACTTCAGTATCAATGCTGACCAGGTGGCGTTCATGGCATTGCAACCGGCGGCCCCAGCGGTCGGTTACAAAATATGCTGTGAAGCCACATGTTTCCGTTTGCTGCATGAGAGCGGTATTCAGTCCACAACAGCCGATACGGTATCGACCATCATGCGTTATCACCGTCGAGGTGACCGGGCGTCGTTGCTCAATGCGCTGCTCTCATTGATTGCCCAGTCCGGTTGCCGGGTGTTGCCCGTGCTGGCTATCCAGGACATGGATGACGAAGAAATAGCGCTACTTCAGACGCAACTTGATCAGTTGCCGTGGAGCGAGCATTGCGAACCGGTGATTCGCCGCTACTTTTCGACAGAGCAGACACCGGATCTGCGCTCGCTGATGTTGAACGATGCTCTGAAGGCCGTCGGCAGTGGCTATGCAGCATTTCTTGATTATGACGACATGCTGTTTCCGTGGGCCTACAGCTCACAACTTGAGCAGCTCAAGTCCAGCGGCAAGAACGCAACCTTCGCGCGCGTTTACTCCACCATGGTGGATTCGGCGACTGGGTGCATTATCAAGCGTGACAAAATTTATGACTACGGTGAAACCTATCGCGACTTCATCGAGCATAACCATGCGCCGCTGCACAGCTTCCTGCTGGATCTGAATCAGTGCGATCTGCAAGCCATTACTTACTTCGATGATATGAAGTACATGGAAGACTACTATCTTACGATGCAGTTGTTCACCCGCGAAGGTACAGATTGGGAGTCATTGCGCACCTGCGGTTTTATCGGTGACTACATCCACCGAATTGGCTGTGACACTCATACGCTTGCGCTGACTGACGAACAGCAGCGTGCCGACTTGCTCAACAGCGAGTCCTATCGCATCTGTGAGGCCCGCATCAAAGCCTTGCGTGATCGTCTACTGCCCCAGGCATAGGGCTCAGGAGGCCCGTCAGTGCACTGGCGGGCCTTGATCGTGTGATTTTAATAAGGTTAATCGAATGAGTAAGGATCTGGTTTTTCACGCCACGGCCATCAGCGCCTCGGCCAGAGCCCAGGTGAAAGGGCAAAAACCGGCAGTGATCTGGCTCACGGGGTTGAGCGGGGCGGGCAAGTCAACGATCGCCAATGCCTTGGAGCAAGCCTTGGTGGCCAAGGCACGGCATACCTTTCTGCTGGATGGCGACAACTTGCGCATGGGCTTGTGCAAGGATCTTGGTTTTACCGATGCTGATCGAGTCGAAAACATTCGTCGTGTTGCGGAAGTTTCGAAGTTGCTCATCGACGCCGGATTGATCGTGATTACAGCTTTTATCTCTCCGTTTCACCGCGATCGTGCGATGGCGCGCGAGGTGATCGGAAATGATGCGTTTGTCGAAGTGTTTATCGACACTTCCCTGGAGGAGTGCGAGCGCCGTGATCCGAAAGGGCTGTACGGCAAGGCCAGGGCCGGACAGATAAAGAACTTCACTGGAATCGATTCAGCCTACGAAGCTCCAACGGATCCGCATATCCGGATCAATACGGTTACCGAGGAATTGTCCGAATCCATTGCGCGAGTGTTGGAGTATCTGGACAAAAGGTTCGGTCAATGAAAACCGTCGTTATCATTGGAGCTGGTTTTAGTGGTGCGGTGACGGCAGCGCAGTTATTGCGTCACAGTCCTCCAGATGTTCGAGTTGTGTTGATCAACCGCTCTGGCGCGATGGCTCGCGGTTTGGCATATGGAACCAATAGTCCACTGCACTTGCTCAATGTTCCCGCCGGCAATATGAGTGCGGACATTGATGATCCAGAGCATTTTCTGCGGTTTTGCCAAGTCGGAGATGCAACGTGCACAGCGTCTTCATTTGTTCCGCGAAAAATCTATGGCGAATATCTGACGTCTGTTCTGGATGACGCGGAGAAGCATTGCGCACACGGTGTCAGGCTGGAACGTATTGTCGCTGAAGTTCGCAGGCTGCAACCTCGGGAGACTGGCGCCGTTGTCGAGCTGACCAACGGGCAGTGCATCGACGCTGATCAGGTGGTTCTGGCGTTCGGAAACTTTTCACCACTCGATCCGCCGGGATTTTGCGCGTCAATGAGTGCTGAGCGATACCAGTCTGATCCTTGGGCAGCTGGGTCGTCGCCGGCGTCGGACCCGAATCGTGCGGTTTTACTGGTGGGCGCGGGTCTCACCGCACTGGATGTATCACTCGGCTTGCTGCAAAGCGGGCACAAAGGGCCTATCTACATGATCTCCCGGCGAGGTCTTCGTCCTTTGCCTCATCGGCCAAAGCGTACAGATGACGAAGTTTCGGCCGATTTTGCTGCTCGGCTCCTGCAGGCAACGCCTTCGGTGCGTGTCTACCTGCAATTGATTCGGCGCGAGATCAAGGCTGCGCGCAAACACCGCTTGGACTGGCGTGACCTGGTCGCAGCCCTGAGGCCGATAACTCCAGATCTGTGGATTCGATTACCGATAGCCGAGCGTCGACGCTTCCTGCGCCATCTTCAACCGTATTGGGATGTGCACCGTCATCGGGTCGCGCCGGCGGCTTACAAGCGTTTTGAAGAGGCTTTAGAGACCGGTCAAGTACGGTGTCTCGCAGGCCGCATCAAAAGCGTTGAAGCGAGCGTTGATTATTTGCGTATACGAATTCAAAGGCGCAATGAACAGGTGCTCGAAGAGATAAAAGCCGAGCAAGTAATTAATTGCACGGGTCCTACAACCGACTTGTATCGTGTCAAAGATCCACTGATTCAGCAGCTTTGTGCTGACGGTCTCATACAGGTCGATACGCTCGGTTTGGGTTTATGCGTCAATGAGCGGTTGGCCGTTAAGAGTTCTTCAGGTATTTGCTCCTCTTGGTTGTATTACGTCGGCCCTATGTTAAAGGCTGATTATTGGGAAGCAACAGCTGTTCCGGAATTGCGGCAGTATTCAAAAAAACTGGCAGTCAATCTGGTTGATAGAATTGGGCGCGATGGCGTGGGCGTTAGCCCCTGAGGTAATTGCTTCCGGGTAATCGTTATCAGATCTCCTCTCGAGCTTTTCGACAGTACGCTGCTGGATGAGGGAAATAAATGCTGGGCAGGGGAATTATGAGATTTTTAACTCTAAAATGCCTTGTAAGGGTATTTTCATTTTATTGTGCGTCATTGCTTTTTTCTTTGATGCTGGTTTTTGGGTTGGGCGCTACTCATAAGGATACCATTGTTTTTTATGCGCAAACCGATACCCCGGAATTCATGCAACTCTACTTTCCCGTTTTTACTGACGCCTCGATTTATCCAACCTACCAGGCCGAAGACAGTGAGCGAGTAGCGTACGTAGGAACGCCAGGTATTGGCATAGGCCTGACGTTACCGGATGGTGCGATGAAGTTGGTCAGAGTCGATCCCTCCGATCATCACGTCAATATGTCGATAAAAAGCGTTCAACTGAACTATCTATTTTCCACGGTTACACTTACGCCAGAGGAATTGCTGAAGCGAATAGTTCCACTGCAAGGTATCGATAAGATCGAGGTCGTAGGAGAAAGGCTTCTGATAAATACCTCTAACGAAGATCCGCAGTTTCAGTTGACTTTGTTCAAGCCTGATGCGCGTGAAAATGAACCAATGCTAATGCGGATAGGCATTGTATGCTCGTTTTTATTCACTCTGTTGTTTGCTGTATTGGCAAAGGGTGACATCAGACGTCTAAGCAGGATTTTTCCAGGTTTTGCAATTCCGACCATCGCCTCATTGTTGATAGTATGGATTTTTTATCCTGGTTTCATGACGTTTGACACATTGCATGCACTTGATGGCGCAAGGTTCGGTGTCGTTGATTCTACGTGGCCTCCCGTCGTCAGTTATATATGGCGGATGATTGATGTTTTTTCGCAAAGTCCCGTTGCGATGTTCTTCTCGCAGGTACTGCTGTTGCTGGGATCCATGTACTATGTGATGTACTATTTTTTCAGGAAAAATAGCATTGCTTTAATATTTATGCTCCTTTATCTGGTGGTTCCGGCTGTAATTGGTACCGTTGCGGCCATATGGAAAGATGTGTTGATGGCGTCTTTCTTCGTTGCTGCTTTTGCGGCCATGCTAGCAATGAAAGAACGTAGAACCCGATTCAGCTTCTACGCTCTATTCGGACTCTCAGTACTTCTTGTGTTTTTGGCTGTGTGCTCTCGGCATAATGCGATAACGGCTGCAGTTCCCTTGCTTTTCTATGCAGTGTGGATTTTGAGCAAGCGTTTAACTTGCCGAATGCCTGCTATAGCTTTTGTGGCGCTGTCTGGCCTGATACTGACCGCGGTGGTATATACAGCGAAACTGCAATTGGACAGATATTCGATACCTGAGTTTCGTGAGATAAAGGGGGCTACTGCCCTGATTCGGGTTACTCGGGCAATGGATATCGCTGGCGCAAGTGTATGCAGTGGTAAAAACTTATTTGAGAATATCGCGCCGGCTCTCACGCTATCCGAGATTCAGGCTAATTATGATCCAAGGCATTCCAACTTGTCGATGGGCATTATTTCAAAGCTGCCGTTTAATAAAAGTCTTGATGAGCTCTGGTTTACGGTCCTGAAGGAGTATCCAGTCTGCTTTGGTTATAATAAGTTGATGCTGTCAAAATATCTCGTGGGTGCAAACGTCGGACCGCAGTTTTTGGTTGTTACACCACAAATTGATGCAAATAAGTATGGGTATACCCTTGCTGTTTCGAGTTTGCGCGATAAGGTTGTACAGTATATTTTAGAAGGGTCGGAACTTGTTGTTTTTAAGCCATGGGTCTTATACTTAGTTTCGATATTGCTGTTTCTGTGGTTGCTGATTCTGAAAAAAGTAAATGTCGAAAGCGTTGTGGTGTATTTTTCCGCAGGATTTTATTTTTCCGGCTTGGCGCTGTTTGGAAATGCCGCAGACACGCGATTGCTATTTTATACAAATACAATGAGTGTGTTGGGTGTCGTTGTACTTCTTAGTCAATTGTTTACTGTTCGATTCGCGAGTGCGAGGCCAGTAACTGCTGAAGAGTAGGTCGATGGTCGAGCGCTGTCGATAGGCGGCGCTCGGCTCGATAGATGTATTAAACCCGGTATCTAAAATTCTGTAGGGTAAGATCTCATTGGCCATCCCGTTATACTTCTGAGCAGCATGCAAATAAGTATCAGGCTAATAATATCACCTACAAATAGCGCCCTGTATCCTGACTCGTAAGCTGTAGGTGAAAGACCAATGATGGTAGTTATGCCAATATGCAGTAGAAGTAAAAGTGTCGTAAAGTAAAATGTTGAGCAGTCGTTCATGGCTCTTTTAAGAATGTAGATAATGCTAATTAGTGAAGTAATCGACAGCGTATAGGAAAAAAAATATTCCAATCCGAGTCCTGCGTTCAGAGTGCGGATGGAGTACTCTGCAGTATCGTCGATTGTGAATAGGTGAGAGAAAATACTACCCTGCAATATGCCTCCGATGGCAAAAGCCAGGGCGGTGTATTTAAGTTCAAAGTTCTTTCCCATTGTCAGCAGAAAGAGAAGTGCTGCGATCGCTTTCGGGTACAAGTTGGCTGGATCAATGTAGTGTGCGTTGAAAACATCGAAACCAGTCAGGAATTTACTTAAAAAAGAATAGTCACTGAACTCGGGCATGTACATTGTTTCTGTTTGCAGGCGCGCATAGTTTCCCGGTGCGGTGAGGAGTAGCGTAAATCCTATGGTCACGATTAGGAACATCATCATTCTGTAGGTTCTTGCATTCCGGCTTTCCCAGATAAGCGATGCCGAGAATACTACTACCAGTGCTAGACCGACTTGTTCTGACTGCGATGCAATAAAAGCCAGTGGAATGGCTAGTATTTTTTCCAAAGTCATAAACGCTGACGGCCTAATGAAAATCGCAGATGCAAAAAGTCCGCAAGAAGCAGGCAACAGATAATTATAAAAGCCGCTGACGTAGAAAATCGAAGCATCGAGAATTGAGTGATTGATGGTCAATGTGCTGAATAAACAGAGAGGAATTCCAATGGCATAATTAAGTCTGCCAGCAAAAAAGGATTTCCAGGTAGAGTAGGCGATGAGCAGTAGGCATGTCGGAATTGCCAGCTTCCAGAGCACAGAAGTTGCAATGGTTGTAAACATGATGCCTTCAATTGCTATTCGGCCTGTCCAGGTGTGATAACGTTCCGATAAATACTGAAGTGGAGACACTCCAGATGTTGCAGCAGTCAGAAATATAGCATCATCGGATAAGGGCTTAATGCTCAGGGTGAAGTAAAAGAACAAGTACAGTGCCGTTAGAAAAAACGCGAAAGAAATAGCGCTGTACGAAGGGTGATTATTTTTCTGTGCAGACATTCTGGCCTCCATAGTGCATGACTCCTTTAGAGTCTTCGATATAGAGCTCTAATGATGTTCCATAGCGTTTGCGGAGTTTGTAGCCTACCGCTGAGGCGTGAAATCCATGAAGGTGAAAGTCGCTTTTTATTTTAAGATAATCACTTACGTCTTTTCGGGTAAGACGGCGCGTTATAAGCTGTATAGCGCCTTTGTCGCCATTGGCGAAAAGATAGATTTTAATGGCGTCGTCAGGTAGATCAAGGTGTGCCCATCCACTGGCGGATATCCAGAAAGCGCCTATTTCGCAATATTCGACGCTGGCCCGCAGTTCGGGGATATTGCCCGTTTGCGGTGGCAATGGTTTACGTATACTCGTATTGTTTGCCAAGAATAGCGTGGTGCACAGGACTAACGAGAGTATCAGGGCAAGCACATACACAAGTGTTAAGCCGTCAAACGGTTTTTTTGCTGCGAGCGGGGAATGTTGTGGCACGTTCGAACCCCTTGAGTTTTTTCGTGAATATAGGTATTTAGTTTCCATTAAAAACGAATTTTTTATTCAATATATAAAATACTAGCGTATAAGAAATCATCGCAAATATTTGTGCAGTTTTTGCATCAAGTCCAATCCACCGGTAGCCAGCAAGAAGGGTCAACTGGTTAAATGCAAATGAAACGCTGAACGCAATAATGAATTTGGGGATTGTGCCTCGATCAGTTGCTGATTGATTGAACACGAATGTTTTATTGAGCATGAACGCTGCGACGAGGGCAATGACATAACCAATCGCATTAGCGTAAGAAGGATTCATGTTGAAAAGGGTGACCAGCAGCAGGAACACGCCATAGCCGATAGCCGTATTGGCGACGCCTGCAAATAAGTATTTAAGCGCTTGCATTGTCAGCGAATCTTCCTAGTCGGACGGCAGTTCTTCGAACAGTTGGGTGAAGATTTTCTGTCCTTTGCTTTTCTCTGCTAGCGTTTGCAATGATTTCCAATAGCTGAGGGTGCTGTCCAATTGATCTGTGTTTCTCGGGCCAATGACGATTCCCGACAGGGCGGGGTTCACAAATGAGGCGGCGAGGGCGAGTTCGTTGAGGGTTGTCGGCCTTGGTTCGAATTCGTGCGATGTGTTGATGAAGTCGACAAGCTTTTCTGTAAACGCTTGGGGAATGTTGATGTTGCGCAATTCCATCGAGCTGTTTGTTTTGGAGACTTCAGTTTTCAGGCCGCCCAGATTAATGCCATAGGCCAGGTATTTTGCATCAGGAAACCACGCTTCGTAGGCAAAGCGAGCGGCATGGGTCTTGAGGTTTTCCTTGACTTGGATAATCCATTTTTGCGACAGCGACGGATTGGCCTTGTAGTACGCCTCTGGGTGCCTGATGCCGGAAAGCCCGATAGCAAGACCCTGCTGTTCAAGCTTGGACATGGCCTCGACGGTCTGTGCGACTGTTGCGCCGTGCACACCATCATCGGAGCGATTGTCCCAGTGGATCGAGACGCACGAAAGTGCCGAGCCAAACTGCCCCATCAGAAGGTCGGATGCACGAGCAATGTCATCTGGCGCCAGATGGACGTCTGGCGACCCCATATTGTCTCTCGAGCCGATTTTTACCGTCAGTGCGAGGTTTGAGTCAGCGTTGTGCTCAGCCCAGTCCGCGAGCCAGCGAACAGCCAGACCGAAGTCCTCCGGACGCTTATTGATAGGGTAGTTGGTTGCGGTGTCGACCATTGTGCCGCCACTGAGCAAAAACTGCTCAAGCAAATGGTAAGCCTGATCGCGTTCTATCCCCCAGCCCCATAGCGCTGTGCCGAGTACCAACTGCTTGTCGCTTGGCGTGAGTATTGGCATGTTCAGGCTTCACGTTGGGAGTTTTTGAGGCGTTGACGTAGAGAAGCCATGGCTTTGAGATACTCGATGGTCAGTTTGAGAACCTTCACTTTCGAGTTCGGATCGTCGGTCCAGGTGACTGGCAGATCCATCACACGGTATTTCAAGTGTTCGCCGGTGATCAGCACTTCGGTTGCAAAGAACCATCCGTCGCTATTGGCCCCTGTGTGCATCAGCGGCGCCAGAATTTTTCGTTGAAGAAACTTGAATCCGCACATGCCATCGCTGAAGGCGGTGCGAAAAATAAGTTTGACGATGAGGTTAAAGCCGAAGCTCGTGACATTTCTGAGTGGCTTGCGGCCAATGACTTTAGCGCCCTTCGCAAGCCGCGAACCGGTCACGATATCGGCCTTGTTGGCTTTCAGTGCCTCCAGTGCCGGGCGCAGGTGGCTCAGGTCGGTAGCCAGGTCCAGGTCCATGTAGCCGACGATTTCGGCGCTCGATTGCGACCAGGATGCTTTAAGTGCCCGGCCAACGCCACGCTGCTCAAGGCGAAGGTAGCGAACATCCGGGATGGTTTTTTCCAGTTGCAGGGCTATCTCTTGGGTACGATCGGTGGAACCGTTGTCCGCCAGGACGATACGAACAGTTCCAATGTCGCTCAAGTTACTTTGAATATAGTTGTGTGTTTTGAGGACTTGTTCCGCCAGCGTTGACTCTTCGTTCAAAATGGGGATGGTGATTTCAATCAACGAATTCATGGTAGTTGCTCAGAAGAAGAGGAGGGAGTGCAGGACAGGTTTTCAGTATCGAGCTTTTCCAGCACGTCATAAATATTGTCGATCTTTCCGCCCAGGATGGAGTAACAACCTGGAAGCGTTTCGTGCTTCTCGAACAGGATGGGTCGACCATCGTCTCCCTCGTTTTTGGTGAGGATTGTTTTGACTTCGAAAAGCGAATCGACGTATTTGGAGTCCATGACTGAAGGCAGGTAGCGACCAATGTCGCGGATCATTCGATCTACGCGAGTGTCCCTTTTATAGTTGTCCAGCTTTTGATAAGGGTTGGAGCCGGGTTCGTCGGACCAGTGCATATGCGGGGTGTAGCGAACATGCGATACGGTATGCAAGCCGCGCGCTGGGAAGGGCATGACTGAGAAGAAGGGGCCATCCATCACGGTGATACCCAGATCGCGGAGTGCCGGTGGCATCTGCATCAGCGCCATTTCAGTGATTTCTTGCTTGAGCGCAGTTCGCGTGCCGGGGAAGTCGCCGCCAAACTGATTCAGGCCACTATAGGTGCAGTTGAACACGTATCGAGCACTGAGTTGTTCCGGTTCTTTGCCGTCGCCACCGAGTGTTACATTCAGCGACCGATTCGGGCTGTTGCTGATGGCCACCGCCTGGGTGTTCAGGCGAATATTGACCCCGCTTTCCAGCAGTTCACGCAACGCCCACTTGGCCAGTTGAGTTGAATCGAACGCATACTCTTCAACCAGATAAACCTCTTCGATCAGGCGAGGTTCAAACAATGCTCGAAGCGCTGGGCTGGCAAGTTCAATTTTTGCGCCGATTTCTCGATAAAAGCGTTCGAACTGATTCGCCGTGACTTTCGAGTTACGTCGGGCAATGGCGTACAGTTTGGTGAAATCCTGCTTCACCGCCTCGGGCCAGTCTTGAACGAATTTCGGCAGGTTGATACGACTGCGATACGCAGTGGTGAAGCTGCGCGGATAGTGATAGCCGTTGTGAACACGTGCCTGGTTGTTATAGGAGGCACGGCTCAACAATGACGATTCACGCTCCATAAGAGTGACTCGCTTCATGCCGCGTTGCTTCGCCAGGTAGACCGCGATCGCCGCGCCGTAAAACCCTCCCCCGATAATCACCGCGTCCTGCATGTTGGTCGTCGGCATCACACAACTCGGCCAGAAGTAGGCAACGGTGCTTCAGGCGACGCTACTTCCTCGATGTTCAGTTTTTCTCGACGGGTGATCCGTGCACTCGTGAATTCCTGGGCAATATGGTAGAGCGGTCCTTCATTGGAAAGACTGGTCATGTGCAGGATGTACTCACCCAATACCAACAGCACCAGCGAAATCAGGAAGAACATCCCGGACTGTTGTAAGGAAAGACTGATCCAGCCCGGTGCAATATCCGTTTTCAGAAAGCCGCTGGCGACCACATAAAAACAGTAGATGAGATTCGCTACAGCCCCGAAGAGTGAAAGTGAAGTGACCAGGCGCATCGGAGCACGCGTAGTCGACACCAATAACAACATGCCGCGATCAATACTTTCGCGCAGTCGTTTTCTTTGCGTGACGCGAGGGCTGGAACTGTAGTTCAGATTGGCGCGGGCAAAACCGCCTGTCGCAGGCAGGTGACGATAAGTAACCGACGGCTGCGGATGTTGAAGAATAAAATTGATCACCCGTTTGCTGAGCACCCGGTACTGAGGCGCATCGGTGGCGAGATGAATGCCGTTGAACGATTTGTAGACTTTGTTGAAAACGGAGTAAGCGACTTCATAGGCGAGGCTTTGAGGGGGCTTCTGTTTGTTTTTGGCAAAAACCACGTCTGCACCGCTGACCGCTTTGTCGAGCATTTCAGGTAGAAAAGCGATGTCATCAACGAGTGGGTCTATCACCGCGACGAAATCACCCAGGGCATTCTCCAGACCTGCCCACGATGCGGTGTCGGCATCGACTTCTTTAGTCAAGGCATAAACTTGCAAGTTTGGCAGGCCATTTTCAGCAGTCAGACTTTTTAATATGGATATGCTGTCATCGTCAGACGCGTTGTCGACAACAATTAGTTCATAGTCACTTACCAGTGTCGACATCCGTTCGACTGCGTCTGCCAGGATACTTCCAAGATGGTTTGATTGGTTGCGAACGACGAAAACAACCGAAAGAAATACCGGAAAAAATACCATTTAGAGTTCCTCGAGACGTCAGCCGCAGGCTGTCGCCCATAATTTCGAAAAAAAGCGCGTAATCTTAATCTGCACGGTAGGTGGCGTCACCCTTTTCGTTGCTGGCATTTCGCAGGAAACTCGACAAGGAAGCCCGCTGGCTACGACTTGCATCGAACCGTGGCCGTTCGTTCAGCGAACAATTAGTCGTGTATCCTTGGCTATTTTTTCCGGTTGGGCCTGCTTTATACGCATCAATTGGCGATAGTGGAGCGTCGGGAGAAATTTTTATCGCTTCACCCTCGCGCTTGGACGGCGGGTCGGTAGTGCGTTCGAGCGTTTTTACTTCGGAGTGATGTACTCAATGATTTTCTGGTGGCTCATGCCCGCAATCTGCATTTTTTCATTCGCAATGACCGCAGGCCTTCGCCGATATGCTCTTGCGCGCAGCATGCTCGACGTACCCAATGATCGCAGCTCCCACACGATTCCTACACCGCGTGGCGGTGGCGTATCGATCGTTGTGACGTTTTTATGTGGTCTGCTGACGATGTGGTTGACGGATGTCATAGATCTGCATTTTTTTCTCGGTGCTGCCGGTGCGGGCGGGTTGGTAGCCCTGATCGGGTTTATGGATGATCACGGGCATATTGCCGCTCGCTGGCGCCTGCTCGGGCACTTTGGTGCGGCGCTCTGGGTGCTGGGCTGGATCGGCGGGCTGGCACCGGTGGAGGTGTTCGGATTGCGCTTCGACCTTGGCTGGGTTGGTCATTTCTTCGCGCTGTTCTATCTGGTATGGATGTTGAATCTGTACAACTTCATGGATGGGATCGATGGACTGGCGAGTGTAGAAGCAATCAGCGTCTGTGGTTCTGTTTGTGTCCTGTATTGGTCAAGCGGGCAGCCAGGTCTTAGTTGGGCACCTTTTCTGCTGAGCATGGCGGTTCTGGGCTTTCTGCTGTGGAATTTTCCACCAGCAAAAATTTTCATGGGCGATGCGGGAAGCGGATTTCTGGGTGTGATCCTGGGTGTCCTGTCATTGCAGGCAATGTCGATAAATCCGGATTTCCTCTGGGTTTGGCTTATTTTGCTGGGCGTGTTCATTGTTGATGCCACGTTCACGTTGCTTCGACGGTTGTTGCGCGGCGACAAAGTGTACGAGGCTCATAGAAGTCACGCTTATCAGTATGCGTCACGTCGATATGGGCGACATCTGCCGGTGACAGCAGCCGTTGCCTTGATCAATGTGCTGTGGCTGTTGCCCATAGCGTTTTGCGTAGTAGCCGGTAGGGTGGACGGTGGATTGGGGCTGATAATTGCATACCTTCCGTTGCTGGTCCTCGCGGTGAAGTTTCATGCAGGAGAACTCGAAGTCAAAACCGTTGTCCGGTGATTGATAGACAAAATCGGTAGGGTGTCAAAATATTACGTACAATGATTGCGGATTTAGCAGAGTACGCGCAGGTCGGTTGAGGTTTATGGATAAATTACGCGCCTTTTTGCTGGGTTTGCCACGCAGGCAAAAACGACTGATTCAAGTTGCCACAGATGTGTTTCTGGTCTGGGCGTCTCTCTGGCTCGCATTTATCGTCCGCCTCGGCATCGACGATATGTACAACCCGTTAAGGGCGCATTTCTGGCTGTTCGTCAGTGCACCGATCATCGCAATTCCGCTTTTCATCCGTTTCGGCATGTACCGTGCCGTCATGCGCTACTTTGGTAACGATGCGCTGATTGCGATCGTCAAGGCGGTCAGTCTTTCCTCGCTGATCCTGGCGCTGGTGGTGTATTGGTACAGCAACCATGAGGCAGTGGTTCCGCGCTCCATTATTTTCAACTATTGGTGGCTAAGTCTGGTCATCATTGGCGGATTGCGCCTTTGTATGCGTCAGTACTTCATGGGCGACTGGTTCACGGCCGCGCAGCATGTGCCATTCACCAGCCGCGAAGACGGACTGACCAAGGTCGCCATTTACGGTGCGGGGGTAGCCGGCAATCAACTGGTTGCCGCTTTACGCATGGGACGGGTCATGCGGCCGGTTGCATTTATCGACGATGACGCGAGTATTGCAGATCGCTCCATCTCCGGCCTTCAGGTGTACAAGCCCAAGCACATCCAGCAAATGATCGACGTTACGGGCGCTCAGGAAATCCTCTTGGCGCTACCATCATCAACCCGGGCTCGTCGCCGAGAAATCCTCAATCTGCTCGAAGGGTTTCCGCTCCATGTTCGCAGTGTTCCCAACTTTACCGATCTGGCCAGCGGACGGGTGCGGGTGGAAGACATTCAGGAGGTCGATATTGCCGACTTGCTGGGGCGTGACTCGGTTCCGGCTCAACCTGACCTGCTAGCCCGGTGTATCAAGGGCCGGGTAGTGATGGTAACTGGCGCTGGCGGGTCCATCGGCTCGGAGTTGTGCAGGCAGATTTTTGCCCTGGGTCCGACCACGCTGATTCTGTTCGAACACAGCGAGTTCAATCTCTACAGCATTCTTTCGGAGCTCGAGCAGCGCGGTAACAGGGAATCAGTATCAGTACGGTTGTTGCCGATACTCGGCTCAATTCGCCATCAGGACAAACTCCTCGATGTGATGAAAACCTGGAAAGTCGATACGGTTTACCACGCAGCGGCGTACAAACACGTGCCGATGGTCGAGCACAACATTGCCGAGGGCGTGCTGAACAATGTCATCGGTACGCTCAATACTGCTCAGGCTGCCCTGCAGTCCGGTGTTGCGAACTTTGTTCTGATCTCCACCGATAAAGCAGTGCGGCCCACGAACGTCATGGGCAGTACCAAGCGGTTGGCCGAGTTGACGTTGCAGGCCTTGAGCCGTGAGATAGCGCCGGTATTGTTTGGTGACAAATCAAACGTGTCCCGAGTCAATAAAACCCGCTTCACCATGGTCCGTTTCGGCAATGTGCTGGGTTCGTCGGGTTCGGTAATCCCGCTGTTTCACAGCCAGATCAAATCAGGCGGCCCACTGACGGTCACGCACCCCAAGATCACCCGCTACTTCATGACGATTCCGGAAGCTGCGCAGCTGGTGATTCAGGCCGGATCCATGGGGCAGGGCGGTGATGTCTTCGTGCTGGACATGGGGGAACCGGTCAGGATTGTCGAGCTGGCAGAAAAAATGATCCACCTGTCGGGCTTGAGCATTCGCTCCGAGCGCAACCCGCAGGGCGATATTTCCATCGAGTTCACTGGCTTGCGGCCAGGTGAAAAGCTCTACGAGGAGCTGTTGATCGGCGACAACGTGGCAGCAACTCCCCATCCGATGATCATGACCGCCAACGAGGATCATCTTCCCTGGGACGTACTCAAGGCTCGCCTGCACGAATTGCTCGTGGCGGTCGAAAAGGATGATTACTCACGAGTCCGTCAGTTGCTGCGAGAGACTGTCAGCGGTTATACCCCTGACGGCGAAATAGTCGACTGGATCTATCAACAACGCCGCCTCGAACCCTGATTGTTTCACATCCTGTAATAGACGCATTTTTGACACCCGCCAACCATCGCCTAAGTTTGGAGAGCAGCTTCGGAAAAGCTGCTTTCTCAAACGATGATGGAGCGTCATTTATGCGTAACGGTTTTTTCTACTCCCTGGTTTTCGCTTTGCTCACCAGTGCTTCAATCGCTGTGGTGGCGGCACCCGCCGTTGTCCCGAACACGGATGGCGCAACGATGGTGAGCGACACCGTGACGACGTCTTCCAGTGAAAAAGTCGATCTCAACGGTGCGGATGCGATGACTCTGCAAAAACAGTTGTCCGGGGTAGGCGAGGCGAAGGCCAAAGCCATTGTTGCGTATCGTGATGCTAATGGGCCATTTGCCTCGGTGGATGAGCTGCTGGAAGTGAAGGGCATCGGCAAGGCAATCCTCGATCGCAACCGCGACAAGCTGGAAGTGAACTAAGCTGATTATTCAACGCCAAGGGGCCGGTCATTGACCGGCCTTTCTGCTTTCTGGTGGTAGAGATGCGGCAGAGAGAGCGGCGTCGCGTTTGTCGGTGAGCTAAAAATTATGGGTATCATATTGTCTTTGGATTATGCCTATAATAATTTCCGTCACCTCCAGGCAAGCGAGCGTTGGAGGCCTATCTCCCAATATGTTTCAGGAGCGCTCTCATGAATTCCGCACAATCCCAAGGTACTGCTCTGGTGACCGGCGCATCGTCCGGTATCGGTGCCATCTACGCGCAGCGACTGGCGGCGCGTGGTTTTGATCTGCTGTTGGTTGCGCGTGACAAAGACCGCCTGGAAAGTGCTGCGAGCCAGTTGCGAGACGCCCATGGCGTTCAGGTCGAAGTGCTAAAAGCCGACCTGACGCAAAAGGACGATGTCCTCAAACTCCAGCAACGCCTGCGCAGTGATTCGAGCATCACCCTGTTGGTGAATAACGCGGGGGTCGCAGCCGATGGTTTGCTGGCCAATTCCGACGCCGAGCAACTGGAGCGTCTGATCCAGTTGAACGTCACCGCCGTTACGTTGCTGGCCTCAGCCGCTGCTGCCAGTTTCGCCAAGGCCGGACGCGGCACGATCATCAACATCGCGTCAGTGGTGGCGCTGTTTCCGGAGCGTTTCAACGCGACCTACAGTGCGAGTAAAGCCTATGTGTTGAGCCTGACTCAATCGCTCAACGCCGAGCTCGAAGGCACTGGCGTGAAGGTGCAAGCGGTGTTGCCTGGCGTTACCCGCACCGAAATCTGGGAGCGTTCCGGCATCGACGCCAGTGGCATACCGGCGGAGATGGTGATGGAAGCCGGCGAGATGGTCGACGCGGCGCTCGCCGGTCTGGATCAGGGCGAGTTGATTACCATCCCTTCGTTGCCGGATGAGGGTGAATGGCAGGCCTTTGTGCGTGCACGACATGTCATGGCACCGAATCTGTCGCGCAGTTCGGCGGCTGAACGCTACAAAAATTGATCAGAGGTAACTGCGGTATGAGTCAGCGTCGAATTGTTGTCACCGGTATGGGTCTGGTTTCTCCTTTGGGGAGTGACGTCGAGAGGGTCTGGCAGCGCTTGCTCGCCGGGCGCTCGGGCTTGCGCAATTTGCCGGACGCGGTGAGCGCGGATCTGCCGACCCGGGTCGCCGGTATGGTGCCAACGGCGGCGGAGGACATCGAGGCCGGTTTCGATCCGGACCTTGCTACGCCACCCAAAGAGCAAAAGAAGATGGATCGCTTCATCCTGTTCGCCATGGAAGCGGCGCGCCAGGCGTTGGCGCAAGCCGGATGGCAGCCGTCCGAGGCCGAGGATCAGGAGCGCACCGCGACGATCATCGGCTCCGGTGTTGGCGGGTTCGGTGCAATAGCCGACGCCGTACGCACCACCGACAGTCGTGGCCCGCGTCGTCTGTCGCCGTTCACCATCCCATCGTTTCTGGTCAATCTGGCGGCCGGACATGTGTCGATCCAGCACGCTTTGAAGGGCCCGCTCGGCGCACCGGTGACTGCTTGTGCGGCCGGGGTCCAGGCGATTGGCGATGCTGCACGGATGATTCGTGCCGGTGAAGCGGATATCGCGGTTTGTGGCGGGGCGGAAGCCTGCATCGATCGGGTCAGCCTGGCCGGTTTTGCCGCAGCGCGAGCGCTATCCAGCGGTTACAACGACACCCCCGAACGTGCCTCACGACCATTTGATAGTGGTCGCGATGGCTTCGTGATGGGTGAGGGCGCCGGCCTGCTGGTCATCGAATCGCTGGAGCATGCGCTGGCACGTGGTGCGCAACCTTTGGCTGAGCTGGTCGGTTACGGCACCACTGCCGATGCCTATCACCTCACCGCCGGGCCGGAAGACGGTAGCGGTGCAAGACGGGCGATGCAGTTGGCGCTGGCTCAGGCGGGGGTTGCGCCGAAGCAGGTGCAGCATCTCAATGCACACGCGACCTCGACGCCGGTGGGTGATCTTGGTGAGTTGGCAGCGATCAAGGCGCTGTTCGGTTCGGAGAATAAAATCGCCGTGACGTCGACCAAATCCGCCACCGGGCATTTGCTCGGCGCTGCTGGCGGGCTTGAGGCGATCTTCACTTTATTGGCCATCCGCGATCAGGTAGTCCCGCCGACGCTCAACTTCGACAATCCGGATCCTGCGAGTGTGGGGGTAGATATCGTTCACGGTCAGGCGCGGTCTGTGCCGATCGAGTATGCCCTGTCCAACGGATTCGGTTTTGGCGGGGTGAACGCCAGTGTACTGTTCAAGCGCTGGCAGGTTTAGTCCTGCGATTGCTTGAGGTGATCGCGCGTGACGTCGAGGATGCGCTGGGCAAGCTCGGCGTCAGCGACACTGCGTGACAGCAAGAGCGCGCCGACCAGCGTCGACATGATGACGATGGCCCGGTCGGCGCTGTTGTCGCCCTCAAGGGTGCCTTCGATTTGATTCAGTCGGGCATTGAGTACCGCATCACTGGTCAGGCTCGGCTGCCCGCGCAGGCCCAGTTCTGAAGAGATCGTCGGCAGCGGACAGCCTTCGTGCGGGGAGGTCTGATGCCATTCGGACAGGTAGGTGTCGATAAACGCCTGCAGCGGCTGTTCCTTGGAAAAGATTTCGGCGCACAGGCCATCGACTTGATTGCTCGCCTCCTGCAAGGCTTTTTCGACCAGTTCGTCCTTGGATTTGAAGTGCGAATAAAAGCCGCCGTGGGTCAGTCCCAGTGCTTTCATCAGGGGTTGCAGACCGGTAGCACCAATGCCGTCTTTGCGAAATCGCGCCGAGGCTTCCTTGATGATCCGCTGATGGGTTTGAGCTTTATGATCTTGCGAGTAACGCATGTGGAACTCTCCGCAACAAGACCACCATCTTAACCAAGGTGAATGACATGGTGACTGTACTTCTACTTCTTAAAAGCGTGCAGCTGAGTCCAACACGATCCTTGGAGTAATACTCTCCACAAAAAACAACCCCGCCTGATCCGGCGGGGTTTTTCGTTCAGCGATCCTGCGCGTCCTTGATATCCGCTTCGGCGTTGCGCTGTGCAACGCGTTTGCGTTCTTCATCGGTCAGTTCAACCTTGTTGGCGGTGTCGCGCAGCATCATCAATCCGCCAACGATCGAGCCGATTGCAACGACCAGAATCAACCAGGCATACCAGGGCATAACGGCTCTCCTTAATGGCAGCTCGGCGGGCGAGGGTTTCACCAGCGACGCTGCATACCACTTATGAGCGAAATGACTTCGCAGTGGTTCCATTCTAGGCCTGATATCCAAGCCGCACCTTAATTCCCTGTAGGAGCTGCCGAAGGCTGCGATCTTTTGACTTTGCTTTTTCAAAAACAAGATCAAAAGATCGCAGCCTTCGGCAGCTCCTGCATGATGCGTTATCGCCCCGTCAGCATCGCATCGGCCGGCGCATCGGCGCGCAACTGCCCGGTCAGCAGGAAGTAGCCGAAGCCGACAGCCATGAAGCCAAGGAAAATCAGCCCGATCAGCGCGTTGAACCAGGCCATGGCGATCAGGCACACCACCGCCAGCACCAGTGCGATCAGCGGGATCAGCGGATAGCATGGAGCACGGAAAGTCCGCTCGAGATTGGGTGCGGATTTGCGCAATTTGAACAGACTGAGCATGCTCATGATGTACATCACGATCGCGCCGAACACGGCCATGGTGATCATCGCCGCGGTGAGGGTCATGCCGCCGAGGTTGATCAGGCCGTCGCTGTAGATCGCGGCGATGCCGATGATGCCGCCGGCGATGATCGCCCGGTGCGGGGTCTGGAAGCGCGAGAGTTTCGCCAGCGATGCCGGCAAGTAGCCGGCGCGGGCGAGGGCAAAGAACTGTCGCGAGTAGCCGAGGATGATCCCGTGGAAACTCGCCACCAGACCGAACAGACCGATCCACACCAGCATGTGCAACCAGCCGGAGTTGTCGCCGACCACGGTCTTCATCGCCTGCGGCAGCGGGTCGTTGATATTCGCCAGGGTGCGCCAGTCACCGACGCCGCCCGCAAAGAACATCACGCCCATCGCCAGCAACACCAGGGTCAGGATCCCGCTGATGTAGGCCTTGGGGATCGTGCGTTTGGGATCCTTGGCTTCTTCGGCAGCCATCGCCGCGCCTTCGATGGCGAGGAAAAACCAGATCGCAAATGGAATCGCGGCGAACATCCCGGCAATCGCTGGCGGCCCGAACACATCGGAGCCGGCCCAGCCGTTCAACGCAAAACTGCTGAAGCTGAACGCTGGCGCGACCACGCCCATGAACACCAGCAATTCGATCACCGCCAGCACGCAGACGATCAGTTCAAACGTCGCGGCCAGTTTGACCCCGAGGATGTTTAACCCCATAAAGACGATGTAGGCGCCGACTGCCGCGTGTTTCGGGTCAAGTGCCGGAAACTGCACATTCAGATAAGCGCCAATTGCCAAAGCAATAGCCGGTGGTGCGAAGACGAATTCGATCAGCGTGGCCAGCCCGGCGATCAGCCCGCCTTTCTCACCGAACGCACGACGGCTGTAAGCGAACGGCCCGCCGGCATGGGGAATCGCCGTGGTCAGTTCGGTGAAGCTGAAAATGAAGCAGGTGTACATGGTCGCGACCATGAACGAGGTCACCAGAAAACCCAGGGTGCCGGCGACGCCCCAGCCGTAACTCCAGCCGAAGTACTCGCCGGAAATCACCAGCCCGACGGCGATGCCCCACAGGTGCAAGGTGCCCAGTGTGGGTTTGAGTTGTGTGTTCATGCGCATGCTCCCGGGAACGGTGTGGAAAGCTCGGGGGAGGGCGTGTGCAGTGGGCGTGCCAGTCCTGTGAATCAGGTCGCAATAGGCTGAAAGCTGTCGTTTTCCAAGATGTTCATTACCGGATGGGCACATTTTCGTGCGCCAGTTGGGTGCGATGTCGTTTGCGCTGCCGTCATCGCGGGCAAGCCCGCTCCCACAGGTTTAGCGTTGGAATCAAACTCTGTGGACCACGCAAAACTGTGGGAGCCGGGCTTGCCCGCGATGAGGCCCGACCTGACGCTGCAAAACCCCGCTGTAACGCCAGCATAAAACCACTCTTTACGCTTTCTTTATGCCCAGCCAACACCCTCGGTCTCGTTCCTTTACAGCCTCCTTTCCGACAATGCCTCCACACGCGGCAATACGCCGTAACACGGAGATCTTCCATGAGCGTTCTGGACGGGGTGTCCCTGCTGTTGGCAGCCGGGCTGTTCATTTATCTGTTGGTTGCGCTGTTGCGCGCGGATCGGAACTAGGAGCGGCTATGCACAGTTATGACTATTGGCTGATCCTCGCGTTTTTTGCGGTGGTCTTGCTGCCGGCGCCGTTCCTCGGGCGCTTTTACTACAAGGTGATGGAAGGTCAGCGCACCTGGCTGACGCCGGTTCTCGGCCCGGTCGAGCGCGGTTGCTATCGGATTGCCGGGGTGGATCCGCAGGCTGAGCAGAGCTGGCAGAAGTACACGCTGGCCTTGCTCGCGTTCAACCTCGCCGGTTTCCTGCTGCTGTTCGCGATCCTGTTGTTCCAGGATCACCTGCCGCTGAACCCGCAAAACCTGCCGGGCCAGGAATGGACTCAGGCGTTCAACACCGCGGTCAGTTTCATGACCAACACCAACTGGCAGTCCTACAGCGGTGAAGCGACCCTCAGCTACCTGAGCCAGATGGTCGGTCTCACCGTGCAGAACTTCGTCAGTGCCGCCACCGGTCTCGCCGTGCTGGTCGCGTTGTGCCGTGGCATCGGTCGCAAGTCGACCAAGACCCTTGGCAACTTCTGGGTCGACATGACCCGCGCCACCCTCTACGGCCTGCTGCCGCTGTGCCTGCTGCTGGCGCTGTACCTCGTCTGGCAGGGCGTGCCGCAGACTTTCGCGCAATACGTCAATGCCGTCACCATGCAGGGTGTCGATCAAGTGATCCCGCTCGGCCCGGCGGCCAGCCAGATTGCGATCAAGCAACTGGGCACCAACGGCGGTGGCTTCTTCGGTGTCAACTCGGCGCATCCGTTCGAGAACCCGACCGCGTGGAGCAACCTGTTCGAACTCGCGTCGATCATTCTGATTCCGGTAGCGCTGGTGTTCACCTTCGGTCATTACGTGAAAGACCAACGTCAGAGCCGCGCGATCATCGCCTGCATGCTCGCACTGTTCCTGATCGGCGGCGCGACTTCGCTGTGGGCCGAATATCAGCCCAACCCGGCGCTGAACAATGCTGCTGTCGAACAGACCGCGCCACTGGAAGGCAAGGAAGCACGCTTCGGTACCACCGCCACCGTGCTGTGGTCGGTGACCACCACCGCAGCGTCGAACGGTTCGGTCAACGGCATGCACGACAGCCTCAACCCGCTTAGCGGCATGGTCGCGCTGGTCAACATGATGGTCGGCGAAGTGATCTTCGGCGGCGTCGGCGCCGGGCTCTACGGCATGTTGCTCAACGTGCTGATCGCGGTGTTCCTCGCCGGCCTGATGATTGGCCGCACCCCGGAATACCTCGGCAAGAAACTGCAGGCGCGGGAAGTGCAATTGCTGGTCGTGACTCTGTTGGTCATGCCGATTGGCGTGCTGGTACTCGGCGCCATCGCGGCGGCTCTGCCTGGCCCGGCGGCGACCATCAGCAACCCCGGCCCGCACGGTTTCAGCCAGTTGCTCTATGCCTACACCTCGGCCAGCGCGAACAACGGTTCGGCGTTCGGCGGCCTGAGCGCCAACACGCCGTTCCACAACCTGATGCTCGGTCTGGGCATGTTGATCGGCCGCTTCGGTTACATCCTGCCGGTACTGGCCCTGGCCGGCAGCCTGGCGATGAAGAAAACCGCACCGATCGGCCAGAACAGCTTTCCGACCCACGGCCCGCTGTTCGTGACCCTGTTGACCGTGACCATTTTGCTGGTGGGCGGCCTGACCTTCCTGCCGACTCTGGCGCTCGGTCCGATTGCTGAACACTTGAGCATGGGCTTCTAAGGAATCGATCATGAATATGCATGTTCCTGCAAAACCTGCGGTGCCGACGAAGTCGGCAGAAGCACCGAAAACCGCGATCTCGGCCCTGTGGCGTCCGGCGCTGGTGCAAGCCTTCGTCAAGCTCGACCCGCGCCAGCTGGTGCGTTCGCCCGTGATGCTGGTGGTCGAACTGACGGCGATTTTCACCACCGTGCTGTGCTTCATCCCGGACAACATCGTGCCGACTTTCGTCGCCGCGCAGATTGCTCTGTGGTTGTGGTTCACCGTGCTGTTCGCCAACTTCGCCGAAGCCTTGGCCGAAGGTCGCGGCAAGGCCCGCGCCGACAGCCTCAAGGCTGGCAGCGAAGGCCTCAGCGCGCGGCGCAAACTGGCCAACGGCAGCTTTCAGGTGGTGCCTGCCGCCAGTCTGCGCAAAGGTGACGTGGTGCGCGTCGAAGCCGGGGAAATGATCCCCGGTGACGGCGAAGTCATCGAAGGTATTGCCGCGGTCAACGAAGCGGCGATCACCGGTGAATCGGCGCCGGTGATTCGCGAGTCCGGCGGCGATCGCTCGGCGGTCACCGGCAACACGCGCCTGGTGTCCGACTGGTTGTTGATAAAGATCACCGCCAACCCCGGTGAGTCGACCCTCGACCGCATGATCGCGTTGGTCGAAGGCGCCAAACGCCAGAAGACCCCGAACGAAGTCGCGCTGGATATCCTGCTGATCGGCCTGACCCTGATCTTCCTGCTGGTGGTGGTGACCCTGCAGCCGTTCGCCCACTTCGCCAACGGCAGCCTGCCGCTGGTGTTCCTGGTGGCGCTGCTGGTCACGCTGATTCCGACCACCATCGGTGGCCTGTTGTCCGCCATCGGTATTGCCGGGATGGATCGTCTGGTGCGGCTGAACGTGATCGCCAAATCCGGGCGCGCCGTGGAAGCGGCCGGTGACGTGCATGTGTTGCTGCTGGACAAGACCGGCACCATCACCTTCGGTAACCGCCGTTGCAGCGCGGTGTATGCCGCGCCAGGCGTGAATGGTCGCGAGTTGGCCGAAGGCGCGTTGTTCGCTTCGCTGGCGGACGAAACGGCCGAAGGCAAATCGATCGTCGAGTACCTGCGCGGTCTGCACCCGCAAACCGAGCCGGCGCTGGATACGTTGACTGCCGTGCCGTTCAGTGCGGAAACCCGCTTGTCCGGTGTCGACTATCAGGGCCGCGTGTACCGCAAGGGCGCAGTCGATTCGCTGCTGTCGTTCCTCGGTCAACAACGCTCGGATCTGGCCCCGGCGCTGTCGCGGGAAATCGACAAGATTGCGCAGAGTGGCGGTACGCCGTTGCTGGTCTGCGCCGACGGCAAGCTGCTGGGTGCGATTCACTTGAAGGACGTGGTCAAGCCAGGCATTCGCGAGCGTTTCGCCGAGCTGCGCAAACTCGGGATTCGCACCGTGATGGTCACCGGCGACAACCCTCTGACCGCGGCGGCCATCGCGGCTGAAGCGGGCGTCGATGACGTGCTCGCCGAAGCCACCCCGGAGAAAAAGCTGGCGCGTATCCGCCTTGAGCAGAACGACGGTCGTCTGGTCGCCATGTGCGGCGACGGCGCCAACGACGCCCCGGCGCTGGCCCAGGCTGACGTCGGCATGGCGATGAACGACGGCACGCAAGCCGCACGCGAAGCAGCCAACATGGTCGACCTCGACAGCGACCCGACCAAGCTGCTGGACGTGGTGCAGATCGGCAAGGAATTGCTGGTGACCCGTGGTGCGCTGACGACGTTTTCCATCGCCAACGACGTGGCCAAATACTTCGCGATTCTGCCGGCGCTGTTCGCCGCGATCTATCCGCAACTGGGCGTGCTGAACATCATGCACTTGACCAGTCCGCAGAGCGCGATCCTCTCGGCCATCGTCTTCAACGCCCTGATCATCGTGGTGCTGATTCCACTGGCACTGCGTGGCGTGCGCGTGCAGGCAGCGAGTGCCGCGGCACTGCTGCGGCGCAACCTGCTGATCTACGGACTGGGCGGGATTCTGGTGCCGTTCGTGGGGATCAAGGCGATCGACATGCTGCTCACGGCTTTGCATTTGGTTTGAGGTGGGAAGAGCCCCTCACCCTAACCCTCTCCCGGAGGGAGAGGGGACTGATCGAGGTGTTTGTAAGAGGCGTACCGACCTGGGATAGCGAGCCGAACTCAGGTCTGGAAAAGCGCAGAGATCGGCTCCCTTTCTCCTCGCCCCCTTGGGGGAGAGGGCTGGGGTGAGGGGGAAAAGATCTCCCTGGTACCCCGCAAAAGTTTGCCCAACGAATTCGAGGATTTTGCAATGTCCACAATGATACGTCCGGCCCTGAGCCTGCTGGTGCTGATGACCCTGATCACCGGCGTGGCCTATCCACTGGTGGTGACCGGCGTTGCGCAGGTCGCTTTCCCTGAACAGGCCAACGGCAGCCTGGTGCACGATGCCGACGGCAAAGTGCGCGGCTCGTCGCTGATCGCCCAGGATTTCGTCGGTGATGCGTGGTTCCATCCGCGTCCTTCGGCGGGCGCGTTTGCTACCGTATCGAGCAGCGCCAGCAACCTGGCGCCGAGCAATCCGGCGCTGGCCACCCGGGTGATCGACGACGCCAACAAGTTGCAGGTGCCCGGCCAGGGGCCGGTGCCCTTGGCGTTGCTGACCACCTCCGGCAGCGGCCTCGATCCGCACTTGCCACCGGCGGCAATTGCCTATCAACTGGCGCGTGTCGCGCAAGCGCGCAACCTGCCGGTATCGACCTTGCAGCAACTGCTCGATGCGCACATCGAACAGCCGCTGGTGGGGCCGCCGGTGGTGAATGTGCTGGAATTGAACATGGCGCTGGAAAAGCTGTAATTCGGCGGCGCGGCCATTCGCGAGCAGGCTCGCTCCCACAGGAATACGCGTTCCAAATGTGGGAGCGAGCTTGCTCGCGAAGAGGGCCAAGAGAACACCGCATAACTATCAGGAAGAGAGAACATCAAGCATGAGCGACTCCGGCCGCGCCGACGCGCTGTTAGCAGACCTGCCCCGCGACGGCCGTGGCCGGCTGAAGATTTTCCTCGGCGCCGCCCCCGGGGTCGGCAAGACCTACGCGATGCTCCAGGCCGCGCACACGCAATTGCGCCAGGGCGTGAAAATCATTGCCGGTGTCGTCGAAACCCATGGTCGTGCGGAAACCGAAGCGCTGCTCGGCGGTTTGCCGCAGCAGCCGCTGGTGCGCTCGGAATACCGTGGCGTGATGCTCGAAGAAATGGACCTCGACGGCCTGCTCGCGGCCAAACCCAAGCTGGTGCTGGTGGATGAGCTGGCGCACACCAACGCCCCCGGCAGTCGCCACGCCAAGCGCTGGCAGGATATTCAGGAACTGCTCGCCGCCGGCATCGACGTCTACACCACAGTCAACGTCCAGCACCTGGAAAGTCTCAACGATCAGGTGCGCGGCATCACCGGTGTGCAGGTGCGCGAAACCCTGCCGGACTGGGTGCTGCAGGAAGCCTACGAACTGCTGCTGATCGACCTGCCGCCGCGTGAATTGCTGGAGCGTCTGCGCGAAGGCAAGGTCTACGTGCCGGAGCAGGCGCGGGCGGCGATCGATGCGTTTTTCACCCAGACCAACCTCACCGCGTTGCGCGAGCTGGCGATGCAAACGGCGGCCGCGCAGGTCGACAACGATCTCGCGCAAGGCTATCGCCAACTTGGTCAGGCAGCTCCAGCGGTGCGCGGGCGTTTGCTGGTCGGCGTCGATGGCGATGCGCATGCCGAACGCCTGGTGCGTCACGCCAGCCGCGTGGCCCAGCGTCGGCATTTGCCGTGGAGTCTGGTGCACGTCGACAATGGCACGGTGCGCGACGAGCAATCGCGCCTGCGCCTGCAAAACGCCCAGCAACTGGCTGAACGGCTCGGCGGTGAGGTGGTGTTGTTGCGGGCCGGCGAAGTGGCGAAAACCCTGATCCAGCATGCCGCCGAACGCCGGGCGAGTCTGCTGCTGGTCGGCCAGTCGCGGCCGAGTCTGCGCCGTCGACTGTTCGGTGGAGGGCTCGCCGCGCGTTTGCTGCGTCAGGCCCATGGCCTGGAAATCAACGTCCTCGACAATGACCATGAACACCCGCAACAGCGCCTGCGAACCACGCCGACGCTGGTCTGGTTCGACTATCTGTTGGCGCTGGTTGCCACGCTGTTGGCCAGTGCCCTGGCGTGGGCGGTATCAAGTATTTTGCCGCTGCCCAACATCTCGCTGGTGTTCCTCGCGGCGGTGCTGCTGGTGGCGGTGCGCAGCAGTCTGGGCCCGGCGCTGGCCTGCGCGGCGCTGTCGTTTCTGACCTATGACTTCCTGTTCATTCCGCCGAATTTTTCCTTCGCCATCCAGCGCGAAGAAGACGTTTTGACCTTGCTGTTCTTCCTGCTGATGGCGGCGCTCACCGGTAATCTCGCCGCGCGTCAGCGGCGGCAGTTGCAGGCGTTGCGCGATACGCAGGAAGAGACCACGGAGCTGCTCGACCTGTCGCGCAAACTGACTGCGGCGACAGACCGCCAAGCGGTGGTCAGCGCCGCCGCGCAGCACCTCAACGGCTGGAGCGATCTGCAATTGTGCCTGCTCAACCGCGACGGCCAGGGCGGCTGGAAAGTCGAGACCGGCGGGCCTCTGGAATTCAGCGAATCGGAACGCGCCGCCGCCGACTGGGCCTGGCAACACGATCAACCGGCCGGCATGGGCACCGGCACGCTGCCGTTCGGTCGCTGGTGGTGGTGGCCGCTGTCGGTGGAGGACGGGCCGCTGGCGCTGCTCGGGGTCTGCGCCAAAGAGGGCCAGACCTTGAGCGGCCAGCGTCGACGCCTGCTCACTGCGTTGAGCCAGCCACTGGCTCAGGCATTGGCCCGGGCGCAACTGGCGGACGATCTGGAAGCCGCGCGCCTGCACGGTGAAACCGAGCAATTGCGCAGCGCGCTGCTGGCCTCGGTCTCGCATGATTTGCGTACACCGCTGACCGCCATGCGCGGCAGCATCGACAGCCTGCTGGCCCTCGGCGAAGCGATCCCGCTGGAGGATCGCCGCGAGTTGCTCGAAGGCACCCGCGATGAAGCCGAACGCCTCGACCGCTACATCCAGAACCTGCTGGACATGACCCGCCTCGGCCACGGTGCATTGAAGCTCGCGCGCGACTGGGTAGCGCCGGCCGACATCGTCGGCAGTTCGCTCAATCGCCTGCGTGCAGTGCTGGCGCCGTTGCAGGTCAGCACCGATGTGCCGTCCGAGTTGCCGCTGCTGTTCGTGCATGCGGCGCTGATCGAGCAGGCGCTGGTCAATGTGCTGGAAAACGCCGCACGCTTTTCGCCGGCTCACGGTCGTTTGCAACTGAGTGCCGGGGCGAGTGAAGACGAGATTTTCTTCACGGTCAGCGATGAAGGGCCGGGGATTCCCGAAGAGGAGCGGGCGAAGATTTTCGACATGTTCTATACCGCCGCTCGTGGCGATCGCGGCGGGCAGGGCACCGGTCTTGGCCTGGCGATCTGTCAGGGCATGGTCGGCGCGCATGGCGGGCGGATCAGCGTCGCCGACGGCATTGACGGGCGCGGCACCAGCATCACCCTGCACCTGCCGTTGCAGACGCAACCGGGGATGGACAATGAAGCCTGATCGCGACTGCGCTACTCTCTTGCCAATCTTTTGTGTCGATGTGAATTCATGAGCCAGACCGCGACCATTTTGGTCATCGATGACGAACCACAGATCCGCAAATTCCTGCGCATCAGCCTCGCCTCACAAGGCTACAAAGTGCTCGAGGCCGGCACCGGTGCCGAGGGCCTGGCGCAGGCGGCACTGAACAAGCCCGACCTGCTGGTGCTCGACCTCGGCCTGCCGGACATGGACGGCCAACAGGTGCTGCGCGAGTTTCGCGAGTGGGCCACCGCGCCGGTGCTGGTGCTGTCGGTGCGGGCCAGCGAAGGGCAGAAAGTCCAGGCGCTGGATGGCGGCGCCAATGATTACGTGACCAAGCCGTTCGGCATTCAGGAATTTCTCGCCCGGGTCCGCGCGTTGTTGCGTCAGGCACCGGCCGGCGAGGCCCAGCAAGCGGCGCTGACGTTCGGCCCGTTGACCGTGGATCTGGCTTATCGACGCGTGCTGCTCGACGGTGCCGAAGTGGCGCTGACCCGCAAGGAATACGCGGTGCTGGCGCAACTGGCGCGGCACCCGGGGCGAGTGATCACCCAGCAGCAATTGCTCAAGGACATCTGGGGGCCGACGCATACCGAGGACAGTCACTACTTGCGGATTGTGGTCGGGCATTTGCGCCAGAAGCTGGCAGATGATCCGACGCGGCCGCGGTTTATTGTGACTGAAGCGGGAGTGGGGTATCGGTTGTTGAGTGACAACAGTCTGTAGGTTTTGTGTTGCCTGGTCTGGCCCCTTCGCGGGCAAGCCCGCTCCCACAGGGTTCGCCGGAGTCATCGAAATTTGTGTTTCACACCGGTCACTGTGGGAGCTGGCTTGCCAGCGATGAGGCCCTGACAGTCAGCCGAGAACTTCAGGGCTCTCTACTCTGCTCACTCTCATACCGATCCAGCGTATCCCGCGCAATCTCCCGCCCCAGCGCGATCAGTTCCGGCGCCTTGTAGAATTCGAAAAACCGGCACACGCGCTTCGGCACGTTGATCAGGATGTCCGGCGGATAGCCGGCGATCTTGTATTGCGCCAGCGAGGTCTGCATCACCTCGAAACTCTGGTTGATCAGGTCCAGCAGTGACGCCGGCCCGACGTTGTCGATGATGAAAGAGCCGGTGGCGGACTTCGGCGCGCCTTCGCGTTCGGGTGCCGCTGCCGGTTGCTGACTTTCCGGTTCGCTGCCTTCCAGCCATGGGTTGATGTCGGCGGCTTCGGCGCGCAGCGCTTCCTGTTCCAGCAACAGCAACTGTTCGGCCTGTTTGCGGCGGAACGGCATCTTCGAACCCAGCGAACTGAGCAGGCTGTCGAAGCGCGAACGAAACGCTGGCGGGCGCTGAATCACCGGCAATTTGTAGTGGCGCTGGTTGGTCGCGTTGAGGTTGACCGCGATGATCAGGTCGCAGTGGCTGGAGACCACCGGCACGATCGGCAATGGGTTCAGAATGCCGCCGTCCACCAGCATCCGGTTGCCCTGCATCACTGGGGTGAACAGGCTGGGAATTGCTGCCGAGGCGCGCATCGCCTGATGCAGACAGCCTTCCTGAAACCAGATTTCCTGCTGGTTGGTCAGGTCGGCGGCGACCGCGGTGTAGGGGATGCGCAGGTCTTCGATGTTGATCTCGCCAACGATCTTGCGGATCTGCCCGAAGACCTTTTCGCCACGAATTGCGCCGAGGCGAAAACTCACGTCTACCAGCCGCAGCACATCCAGATAGTCGAGAGTTTCGATCCAGGTGCGGTACTCGTCGAGTTTGCCTGCGGCATAGATCCCGCCGACCACCGCGCCCATCGAACAACCGGCAATGCAGGCAATGTCGTAACCGCGTCTTTCGATCTCCTCAATGACTCCGATATGGGCGTAGCCCCGGGCGCCTCCGGAGCCCAGCACCAGTGCGACACGCTTTTTCATCAAACTTCCTCCCGACAAGGCTCCACAATGCACCCTTCGGGGGGCGGGCGACAATCGGCAGGGTCGCTGGAGACGGCAGGGGCGTCGTTTTTTCGATACTCTGTGACCGCTCGGCGCTATGCTCTGGTCACCGCAGATTCATGGGGCGCCAAGGCACTTTTCCCGCGCCGCAACGTCTTACCTGCACGACTGTTGACCTATTTTGAGGTGTGAGTGATGAAAGCCTGGATCTGTGTGCCGTTGATCGCCCTGGCATTGGCCGGTTGCGCTGGCAAGACTGCTTATCGGGACAGCTGTGGCAGTCAGCTGGATGCGGCGTGGCATGAACTGGACTTGGCCAAGGCCGAAGGTTTCGCCGGCACGGTCAGCTACTCCAAGGCGCTGTCGTTGCTGACGGCGGCCAAGACTCAGCAGCAATTCGAAGGCTTTGAAGGCTGCAGCAACAAGGCCGAGAAAGCCCGTTTCTATATTCGCGAATCCCGCGCCGGACGCTAAGCTGCTGACTTGACGCAAGGATGCGCCTGCCTTCTGACGGCAGACTCATCCTTCAAGCCATGTGAATCAGGAGCAAGTGATGTCTGCGTTGGTTGACCGGTTGGTGGCTCATGTCCTGAGTCTGGAAGTGCGTTTGCTGGCCTGTCAGGCGCGCCTGACTGCGCGTACCGACCCCCAGGCGCTGCATGACTTGCGCACCACGGTACGGCGCTTGCGCAGCCTGTTGCGACCCTTGCGTGGTTTGCCCGGAGTCGAGCAACTGGAAAGTGCCGCCTCGGCGGTCGGTCAGTTGACCACGCCGTGGCGCGATCGCGAGGTACTGGCGGCGTACCTGCTCAAGCATGATCAGCCGCAAGCGGCGCAGCGACGCATGGCTCAAATGGACGAAGCCTATCCAACATTGGCGGCCAGCGCCGAAGTGGCTTCGCTGCTGATCATCCTCGACGCTTTCCCGCGTTTCTTGCGTGCCTCCGAGCGTCAGGGCCTGCTCAAGGGCCTGGGCAAACGCATCGAAAAACGCCTGCACAAACAATGGAAAAAACTCGACGAGGCCCTGCACGATCCGGCACACGACCGCCATCGTCTGCGCTTGCTGATCAAGCGCGTGCGTTATGGCATCGAAGCCTATCCGGAACTCGATCGCCTGCCTGAGCCGGCGCTGGAGCGGCTGAAGTCGGCGCAGGGTGCGTTGGGTGACTGGCACGATTGCTGGCAGTGGCTGGCGCGGGCCGAACTGGAAAGCGATCTGCAACCGTGCGTCGCGACGTGGCAGGAGGGCCTGATCAAGGCTGAAGCCAAGGCCGATCGGGTGCTGGATAAACTCAGTTCAAGCTGCTTCAAATAATCTCGATATCACCCGGCCCCTGTAGGAGCTGCCGCAGGTGCGATCTTTTGATTTTCAAAAACAAAGATCGCAGCCTGCGGCAGCTCCTACAGGGGTTTTTCTTTGCATGGGAAATCGGAGTAAGGCCTTTCTGTCAGTCCATTTGACCGGAATAGACGCTGCGGCGCTCTGCCATGCTGGTTAAGATCGCTGCATTCCTTTTTCGCTTGCCGAGGTTGTCATGCGCTTTTCCGATCTGATCGAGGCGGTTCGTCGCCAGCCAGAAGTGACCATTCCCGCCGAGTGGGGTCAGGGTCGGGCCAGTTTTGGTGGCCTGGTCGCGGCGCTGCAATACGAAACCATGCGCGCGAAAGTGCCGGCGGAGCGCCCGGTGCGTTCGTTGGCGATCACCTTTGTCGGCCCGGTGGAGCCGGACGTCCCGGTGCGTTTCGAAGTCGATGTGTTGCGCGAAGGCAAAGCGGTCAGCCAAGTGCTGGGCCGGGCTGTGCAGAACGGTCAGGTAGTGACGATCGTGCAGGGCAGCTTTGGCGCTTCGCGACCTTCGGAAGTCGCAGTCGAGGCCTATCCGGCAGCTGAAATGAAACACTGGGAAGAATGCCAGGAGTTGCCCTACATCAAGGGCGTGACCCCGGAGTTCATGCGTCACCTGGCGATGCGCTGGAGCGTTGGCGGCATGCCGTTTACCGGCAACACATCGCGGCAGATGGGCGGCTGGGTGCGTTTGCGTGGCGATGTGAAGGAAGAGCCGGTCAACGAGGCGCATCTGCTGGCGCTGGTGGATGCGTGGCCACCGGCCTTGTTGCCGTACCTGAAGAAACCGGCACCGGGCAGCACGCTGACCTGGACCATCGAATTCGTGCAGCCGTTACGTGACTTGAACACGCTGGACTGGTGCAAATACCTGGCGGACATCGAGTACGCTGCCGACGGTTACGGCCATGTCGCCGCCAAGTTATGGAGCGCGGAGGGAGAGTTGATCGCCATGAGTCGGCAGACCGTGACGATTTTTGCCTGAGTTACTCAGTGCCGACGGTGGCGCTCCCGCCAGGCGCGCCACCAGCCGCCGCTGAGGAAAAACCGCGGAAAGGTCAGAAACTGCTCGACCAGCAAGCGTGACACCGCATCTTTGCGATCACTGAACGGCTCGGAGGCTTGCGCCTCCAGGCTGTGGCCGTGGCGCTGCAGACCCAGCGCCGCGACAATACCGATCACACCGATTGCGACACTGGCCAGACTCAAGCTGAACACGCCGGACACGATCAGCAGAAATGCAACGATGAACAGCGGCACGGCAATCAGGTGCAACACCAGATTGGTCGGGTGCTGGTGATTGTTCGGGTACGCGCGCCATTGCCACGCGGGAAGATTGGGGTGACGTTTGCCCATGTTGGCTACTCCTCGATCCATGTTGAACACATGCTTGAAGAATAGGCCGGGGCGGATAGGGCGGCGAATCAAGGTTGGCTATTGGCATCATAGTAATGATGGACAACAAAACATCGCAGCCTTTGGCAGCTCCTACATTGAAATGCCTACAACTGTAGGAGCTGCCGAAGGCTGCGATCTTTTGATCTTCAGAGCTTCAACTGCCCGATTGCCTTGCTCAGCTCCCCGGCCAACGTCGCCAGTTCATTACTGGTGGTCGCCGAATCCACCGTCTGCTGCACGGTGTTTTCGGTCACATCACGAATGCTCACCACCGCCCGATTCATCTCCTCGGCCACCTGACTCTGCTGCTCGGCCGCCACCGCAATCTGCGTGTTGCTCTCGCGCATCTGCGCCACCGCGCCAGTGATTTCTGCCAGCGCCTCGCCAGCCTCCTGCGCCTGTTGCACGCAGTCGTCGGCCTTGTACGAACTCTCCTGCATGAAGTCCACCGCATCGCGGGTGCCGGCCTGCAGCGCCGAAACCATGGTGGTAATTTCATCGGTGGAGGTCTGCACGCGTTTGGCGAGATTGCGCACCTCGTCGGCGACCACCGCAAAACCGCGGCCCATCTCGCCGGCACGCGCCGCTTCGATGGCGGCGTTGAGCGCCAGCAGGTTGGTTTGCTCGGCGATGCTGTGAATCACACTGACCACACCGTTGATCTTCTGACTGTCCTCGGCCAGGCGCTGAATCATCTCGGCGGTCTGCTGCACACCGCTGGAGAGTCCGGCAATCGACTGCTGCACGCGGCTGACCACTTGCTGGCCGCTGCCCGCGAGACCATCGGCGGTCTGCGACAGGTCACGGGTGGCGCCGGCGTGTTGCGCGATGTGATAAACCGTGGCGGTCATTTCATTGATTGCGGTGGCGGCCTGATCGGTCTCGCTCTGTTGACCGAGCATGCCGTGGCGCACTTCGTTCATGCTCGCCGCCAGACGCGCAGCGCCGACGTCGAGTTGCCGCGCGGTGTTGGCGACGGTGGTGACCACGCGCTGATAACCGGCCTGCATCGCGTTGAACGCATTGGCCATTTGCCCGACTTCGTCCTTGCAGGCCAACGGCACGCGGGCCGAGAGGTCACCACTTTTCTCGACGTGCAGCATCACGTCTTTCAAGGTGTTGAGCTGACTGAGCAGGAAGCGGATCAGCAACTGCGAAGCGCCGAGCATCGCCAGCATCAGAATGAACACCGCCACCGCGTAGTTGGCAAAACGTTCGCTGAATACTTGCGCCAGACTTGGGCCATAGGCGATGACCGCGACTTGCTGGCCGTCGGCACGATTGAACACTTCGGCGCCCAGCAGCGGGTTGTTGCCGAACAGCGGCAGATGATTGATCTCGTTCCAGCCGTTGCTGTCGCCGATCTCCAGCACGGGTTGATCGTTGATGCGCGGCGCTTCACCGCGTTTGAAGGTCAGCACCTGATCAGTCTTGGGCAAGGCTTGCCCGGTCGGCCACGCCTTGAGCAATTGTGCCTGGGCTTGCGCGGAGGTTTTCGACGCGTGACTGCGGGCCTGCTGCTCAAGTTGCACGGCGTACAGCACCAGCAGCAGGGTGGTGACGAAAGCGACCGCATTGACCGCCCAGAATTTGTATTTCAGCGAGATATTGCTAAGCCAGGCACCCATGGAGGTCTTCTCTGATAGCGGAAACAGTTTTGGCAAGGTGCCAGCATTGTGCCGCTACCCAGGAAGTCGGGGTTGATGTGAGTCAACAGATCAAAAGATCGCAGCCTTCGGCAGCTCCTACAGGGTGTTCACCCTCTCAGTGTAGGAGCTGCCGAAGGCTGCGATCTTTTGCTGTTCAAACCAGTGCCGGCAGGTTGAAGAACGTGCGGGCACACGCCGTGGTATGCGCCGCCAGATCTTCCTCGGTCTCGCCCCGATGCAGCGCCACTTCGCGCAGCACTTCGGTCAGATACGCTGGCTCATTGCGCCCGTTCTTCGGCTTTGGGCGCAAGGTGCGCGGTAGCAGGTACGGCGCGTCGCTTTCGAGCATCAGTCGTCCGCGCTTGATCTCCTTGACCAGCGGATGCAGGTGCATGCCCCGGCGCTCGTCGCAGATCCAGCCGGTGATGCCGATGTGCAGGTCCAGATCGAGGTAACTGAACAGGGCTTTTTGCTCGCCGGTAAAGCAGTGCACCACGGCGGCGGGCAGTTGGTCGCGGAAGTCCCTGAGGATTTCCAGCAGACGCTGACTGGCATCCCGCTCATGCAGGAACACCGGCAATTGCAGTTCTACTGCCAGCGCCAGATGTTCTTCAAGGACTTTTACCTGTTGCGGGCGCGGCGAGAAATCACGGTTGAAATCCAGCCCGCATTCGCCCACGGCGACCACGTTTTGCTCTTGCAGCAGGCTGCGCAAACGGCGCGCGCTGTCAGCGTTCCAGTCACTGGCCGAATGCGGGTGAATGCCAGCGGTGGCAAACAGCCGCTGGCCGCTTTGATCCAGTTGTCGGCAGAGCTCCAGCGCCTGTTCGCTACTCTCGACGCTGGTGCCGGTCAGCACCAGTTGGCAGACCCCGGCAGCGTAGGCGCGGTCGAGCACGGCCTGATGTTTTTCGGCGAAACTGGGGTTGGTCAGGTTGACGCCGATATCGATGAGTTGCATGGTTCTACCTCGGGCCGAAGGCCGGAAAGCATACCAGAGCTGTAGATTTATAAGAAAAGCCAAGAACTACAACGAGTTATAGCTGTCTTTTGATGCCGTGACGTAGCCCGGGTTGGCAGAAAAGCCATCACTGTGCCAGTCTCTCGCACTTTGCCAGCGCTCCAGGCGCTCTGTTTTCGTCGGTGATTTCGACCGTTCAGCGGTGAAATCACCCCGTATTCTTTCCGGAGAGTGGATGCATCGTCCCTCGGTTTTGCTCCTGTTGTGCGCGTCACTGCTGCTGCCGATAACGGCGGTTGCGCGCTTGCCCGGGCCACAGCAAGCCGTGCCGGCCGCCAAGGTTCGTGACCTGTCGGAGATCCGCAGCAGTCGAGTGTTGCGGGTGTTGGTCAACCAGAGCCGCAACAGTTCCGGTGAAGTTCAGGGACAGGCCATCGGCGTCGAATACCATCGCCTGCGCGCCTTCGAGCAATACCTCAATGGCCACGCCCGCGATGGTCAGGAAATTACCCTCAAGATCATTCCCAAAGCCAAGGATCAACTGCTCGGCGCGTTGCAGCGTGGTGAAGGTGATCTGGTGGCGCCCGGCGAGCTGCTTGATCTGCAACCCGGCCACGCGGTTGCCAGCAGTGAGCCGATCGCCAGCAACGTGCCGCTGGTGCTGGTCGGCATCAAGGGCGAGCGCCGTTACACCAAGGTCGAGCAGCTTTCCGGCAAGACCCTGGCCTTGCCGACCGGCAGTGCGGCGGGGGAGGCGGTCAGCCAGCTCAATCAGAAACTGGCATTGCACAAACTGGCGCCGATCAAGATCGAATGGGTCGATCCGACGCTGGCCGTTGAAGACGTGCTGGAGATGGTGCAGGGCGGGATCTTCCACCTGACTATCGTCGAGCAACCGATCGCCGAGCGTTGGGGCAAGATCCTGCCCAAGCTGCGTTTCGACCGGCAATTGATGATCAGCGAACCGGGTGAGGAATACTGGTTCGTGCGCCGTGATGCCTCGATGCTGCGAGCGAGCATCGATCGCTTTTTGGTCGGCTACAGGAAGCCGGCGAACGAGGATGCAGAGTTTCTGCGGATCTATCGACGGCTCTATCAAGTGCATTATCCGTTGGCCAAGGCTGACCGCCAGCGTCTGGAGAAACTGCGCCCGACCCTGCAAAAGCACGCCGACGCGCAAAGCATGGACTGGCTGAACCTGGCGGCGCTGGCCTTCAAGGAGTCAGCCCTGCAACCCAGCGCCCGCAGCGGCAGTGGCCCGACCGGGTTGATGCAGATTACCCCGTCTGCGGCGCAGCGGGTCGGTGTGAACAACATCCAGAATCTCGATGCGAATGTGCAGGCCGGGGCCAAATACCTGGCGATGATTCGCCGCAAGTTTTTCAGCAGTCCGAAACTCAATGAGCGCGAGCGCATGGCGTTCACCCTGGCGGCCTACAACATCGGCCCGGAGCGGGTGCAAGGCATGCGCGCCGAGGCACGGCGGCGCGGGCTGAATCCGAACCAGTGGTTCTTTCAGGTCGAGCGCATCGCCATGGAGCAGGTGGGCATGGGCCCCGTCAGCTATGTTAATAGCGTGAACAAGTATTACCTGGCGTTCGACCGGGAGCGGGAGTCACTGGAGCCCCGGGGACAGAAAGTCGCTTCACGGAAATAATCTAATAATTTGATTGTTATGGCGGAATAATTGCGCTTTTAACATGAATTTAACTGATTAATATAGCGGCCAATCCCAACACACTTCTCGCAAAACAAGGAATGCCCCATGAGCTCTCTGATCAACAAGGTTCTGTTCACCCGCGCCGGTTACGGCCTGACCATTCTGCGCATCGCGGTCGGCGTGATCTTCGCCGCCCACGGTTCGCAAAAGCTGTTTGGTCTGTTCGGCGGTTACGGTCTGGCGGGCACCGCGCAATACATGGACAGCCTCGGTCTGCACCCGGGTTACCTGATGGCCACGCTGGCCGGCGGTACCGAGTTCTTCGCCGGTCTGGCGCTGATCATCGGCCTGCTTGTGCGCCCGGCGGCGCTGGGTCTGACCTTCCTGTCGCTGGTGGCGATCTTCACCGTACACATCAGCAACGGTCTGTTCATGGCCAACAACGGTTACGAGTTCGCCCTGGCGCTGCTCGGTGGCAGCCTCGCGGTGATGATCGAAGGCGCCGGCAAGCTGTCGGTGGACCGCGCCATCGCCGGTTGAGCGCTCTGGATCAAGCAAAAGGCCCGCATTGTGCGGGCCTTTTTTGTTGCGGCCGATTCTTGACACTCATCGGTCACGTTCTCTAGGATGTTGCTCATGCGCCGATTTAAACAGCTACTTGCGGGGCGCCAGGTGACTCAGACAGTTGCCGTCAGAAGCCGGAACAGGGCTTCGAAATACCGCTAAAGCGCTGGTTCGGTGTTGCCTCTCACCTGCCATGCAGACTTTTGAGGCAGAGACACGACACGATGAATGCACTACGCCCTCCAGCACGTCCCGCGCCGATCACGGCACATATCACCCAGCGCAACCCGAAAATCCTGCTTGGCGGCAAACATCAGCCGACGCTGTTGCGTTATCTCGATGGCTGGCCACGTCGCAGCGGCGGTCCTGCCGCGTTCCTGATCCAGTTCGTTGAAGACGGCGAGTCGCTGGCGCGGTTTGCCAGTGACAGTTTTGATCTGGCAGTGATTCAGGCACCGAGCGCTGAAGACGCTCCGGAAATGATCAAGCAACTGACCCGCGTTGCGCGGCAGGGTTTGATCACCCGACGCTGAATCGCTCAGGGATAATCGATCGCCACGATATAGACAAACTGCTCACCGGTTGGCGTCTGTACCCGGACTTCGGCGTCCAGCGCCTTGCCGATCAAGGCGCGGGCCAGTGGTGAGTCGATGCTGATCAGACCCAGTTTCAGATCCAGTTCATCCGGGCCGACGATGCGGTAGCGCGATTGCTTGCCGTCTTCGTCCTCGATGGTTACCCAGGCGCCGAAGTAGACCTTGTTCGGATCGCTGGGTTTTTCGCTGACGACCTTCAGTGCTTCGAGACGCTTGGTGAGAAAACGCACGCGGCTGTCGATCTCGCGCAGCATTTTCTTGCCGTAGGTGTACTCGGCATTTTCCGAACGATCACCCTGCGCCGCCGCTTCGCTGACCGCTTGCGTCACCTGCGGGCGGCGCACATGCCACAGCTCATGGAGTTCGGCGCGCATCCGCGCTTCACCTTCAGGGGTGATCAGCGCGGTGCCGGCGGTGCGGGGAGGGCGATAACGGCTCATGGCAACTTCTTATGGTGACGAAGGCTGGAGTCTATCAACCCTCGCGCAAGACTGTCAGCGGACTCGCATTCAACGCCCGACGCGTACCGAACACGCCGGCACCGCCAATCAGCGCGGCACCAATCAACGGCAGCATCAGCAGCCATGGATGCGGATGCCATGGCAGATCGAATGCATAGCGATACAACACCAGACTCACCACTTCCGAACCGATGGCCGCCAGCAAGCCGCTGACCGCACCGAGCAAGCCGAACTCGATGCGCCGCGCCTTGATCAGCAACTGCCGTTGCGCGCCAAGCGCACGCAATAGCGCGCCTTGGCGAATGCGTTCATCCAGCGTTGCCTGCAACCCGGAGAACAGCACCGCCATCCCCGCCGCCAACACAAACAACAACACGTATTCCACCGCCAGGGTGACTTGGGCGAGGATGCTGCGCAGTTGTTCCAGCAGAGCTTCGACCTGGAGGATGGTCACCGCCGGGAATGCCCGTGACAGCTCGACGATCTGCTGATCGTGACCGGGTGCCAGATAGAAGCTGGTCAGGTAAGTCGCCGGCAGATCCTTCAGGGTGCCGGGCTGGAAGATCATGAAGAAGTTCGGCTGGAAGTTGTCCCAGTTGATCTCGCGCAGACTGGTGACCTTGGCTTCACGATTGACCCCGCCCACGCTGAACACAATGTGATCGCCGAGTTTGAGCTTGAGGCTTTCGGCGACTTTGCCTTCAACCGACACACCGGGTACGTCATCCGAGGGTTGCCCGGTCCACCACGAACCGGCGGTGAGCTTGTTGCCAGCCGGGAGGTCGGCGGCCCAGGTCAGGCTCAAGTCGCGTTGCACGGCACGGTCGCCGGCCGAATCCTTGCTGACGATTTGCTGCACCGGTTCGCCGTTGATGCTGATCAGCCGTCCCGGCACCACCGGGTACAGCGGCGCCGCTTGTGCGGACACCTTGATCAAATGATCGGTGAAGGCCTGTTTGTCCGCCGGCAGGATGTTCAGGGCGAAGTAGTTGGGGGCATTTTTCGGCAACTGGTTTTGCCAGGTGTCGAGCAGCTCGCCACGCAGCAGGGCGATCAGCGCCATCGACAGCAGGATCAAGCCGAACGCCAGCGCCTGCCCGGCCGCCGCCAGTGGATGACGCAGCAGTTGACCCAGGCCGAGACGCCACGGCAGCGGCGCACGGGCGAGCATTCGGCGCAAGCTGTTGAGCAACAACAGCAGCAAGCCACCCAGCACCAGCGCAGCGACCACGCCACCGCCCAGCAGGGCGAAGGTCAGCAGCAGATCCAGACTCAGGCGCCACATGATCAGCCCGAGTGCGCCCAGCGCCGCGCCATAAACCATCCAGGTGCTCGACGGAATCGGCAGCATGTCGCGGCGCAGTACCCGCAACGGTGGCACCCGACCCAGCGCGGCAAGCGGCGGCAGGGCGAAGCCGGCCAGCGCTACCAGCCCGGTGCCGATCCCGGCGAACGCCGGAAACAGGCCGCCCGGTGGCACATCGGCGGGCAACAGATCATGCAGCAGAGCGAACAGTCCCAGTTGTGCCAGCCAGCCGAGCACCGCGCCACTGAGGGCAGCGAATAGACCGAGTACGGTCAGTTGAATGCTGAACAACAGCATGGCTTCCCGACGCGACAAACCAAGGCAGCGCAGCAAGGCACTGGCATCGAAACGGCGGCTGGCGAAGCGATTGGCCGACAACGCGACTGCAACGCCGGCCAACAGCACCGCGACCAGACTGGCCATGTTCAGATAACGCTCAGCCTTGCCCAGTGCACCGCCAATCTGCCGGTTACCGTCGCGCGCATCCTGAATGCGCTGATTGGCAGCCAAGCCGGGTTTGATCAGTTGTCGATAGGTTTCCAGTGCCTGCGGTTCACCACGCCACAGTTCGCGATAACTCACGCGGCTGCCGGGTTGCACCACGCCGGTGGCGGCGAGGTCGTCGAGGTTGATCATCACCCGAGGCGTGAGGCTGTAGAAGTTGCCGGCGCGATCCGGTTCGTAGGTCAGCACGCGGGTCAGCTTCAGGGTTTTCATGCCGACGTCGATGCTGTCGCCGATCTTCAGATCCAGCGCAGTCAGCAGACGAGCTTCAACCCAGGCTTCACCGGGTTGCGGCTCGCCGCCCGAGGTTTCAGCGGCAAACGGGGCCGGGGCACTTTTCAGCTCGCCGCGCAGTGGATAGGCGCGGTCGACCGCCTTGATGCTTGATAACTGAATGCCGTTGTCGGTGGCAATGACACTGGAAAATTCCACCACCTGCGCATGACTCAAGCGCAGCTCGGTGCCGCTGCGGATCTGCTCGTCGCGGGCCGGCGAGCTGCCCTCAAGCACCAGGTCGGCGCCAAGGAACTCGGTGGCGCGCAGCATCATCGCACCGTTGAGGCGGGCGCCGAAGTAGCCGATGGCAGTACTCGCCGCGACCGCCACGACCAAGGCAAAAAACAACACGCGCAATTCGCCGGCGCGGGCATCGCGCATGAGTTGACGTAGGGCGAGACTGAACAGGCGCAACAGCGGCAGACGTGCCATCAAGGCTCCAGAGGGGCAACCAGCAGCCCGGCTTCAAGTCGGATCAGGCGCCGGCAGCGATGGGCCAGGCGTTCGTCGTGGGTCACCAGCACGAGGGTGGTACCGCGTTCCTTGTTCAGTTCGAACAGCAAGTCGCTGATGCGCTCGCCGGTGTGGCTGTCGAGGTTGCCGGTGGGTTCGTCGGCGAACAGCACGTCCGGCTCGGCAGCGAAAGCCCGGGCAATCGCCACGCGCTGTTGTTCGCCGCCGGAGAGCTGGCGCGGCGAGTGCGTCAGGCGCTGGCCGAGACCGACCCGTTGCAGCAGTTCGGTGGCGCGTTCGCGGGCGTCTTTGCGGCCATCGAGTTCCAGCGGCAGCATGACGTTTTCCAGGGCGTTGAGGCTGTCGAGCAACTGGAAGGACTGAAAGACGAAACCCACGTGTTCGGCACGGATGCGCGCGCGCTGGTCTTCGTCGAGATTGCCCAGGGATTGCCCCGCGAGGATGACTTCGCCGCTGCTTGGCAGGTCGAGGCCGGCGAGCAGGCCGAGCAGGGTGGATTTGCCGGAACCGGACGCGCCGACGATGGCCAGGCTGTCGCCCTTGTTCAGTTCCAGGCTGAGTTCGTGCAGGATAGTCAGTTCACCTTCCGCGCTGGGAACCACTTTGCTGAGGTTCTTCGCGGTGAGAATGCTTGCGCCCATGGAGAATCCGATGCGTGTTTGGTTTTTGAGTGCTGGCCTGGCCTTGATGTGCATGGCCCAGAACGCAGCGGCGGGTACTGTCCTGATCGTTGGCGATAGTATCAGCGCCGGTTTCGGACTGGATACCCGCCTGGGGTGGGTATCGCTGCTCGAGCAACGGCTCAAGCAGGAGGGTTTTGACGACAAAGTGGTCAATGCCTCGATCAGCGGCGACACCAGTGCCGGAGGCCAGGCGCGCCTGCCGGCGCTGCTTGCAGAGCACAAGCCGGAACTGGTGATCCTCGAGCTTGGGGGCAATGACGGCCTGCGCGGAATGCCGCCAACGCAATTGCAACAAAACCTTGCAGCGATGATCGACAGCTCGCAGCAGAGCGGCGCCAAGGTGCTGCTGCTGGGCATGCAATTGCCGCCCAACTACGGCAAGCGTTACACCGATGCCTTCGCCGAGGTCTACGGCAAACTCGCCGACGATAAAAAGATCCCGCTGGTGCCGTTTTTCCTCGACGGCGTAGGCGGGCATCCCGAACTGATGCAGGCCGATGGTCTGCACCCGGCCGCCGGGGCTCAGGGCAAGTTGCTGGAAAATGTCTGGCCTACGCTAAAACCGCTGTTATGAGGCTTTTCTAGTGGCAGGCTTTCGGCTAATGTGGCGCCCCCTTATTTGGAGCCCCCGATGCCGCGTCCTGCCTGGTCCCTGTTTGCCTACCAACTGATCGAGCCTGACGAACAGCTGGATCTGTTCGCCTGCCAGGAAGTGCGGGTGCATCTGGTGACCCGTCAGCTCGAACTCGGTGGCTCGGCAGACCGCACGTTGTGTGGCAGCCTGCTGCCGGCACAACCACGCTGGTCGAGTGTGGATCGCCGGGTGTTCCAGGATCAGCGTCTGTGTTCGTTATGCCGGGCGATCCTTGAGTCGCAGAAGCGCGGCACCTCGCCGATCTGGCCTGAGTTGCGTTTCGAGCTTTAAGATCAAAAGATCGCAGCCTTCGGCAGCTCCTACAGAGTCTTGCGTAATCCTCTAGGAGCTGCCGAAGGCTGCGATCTTTTCGCATTCAGCGCGGTCCATCGGCGGTCTCCCCGAATATTCAAAGTGCGGTGTACAATCGCGCTCTTATACCCTTGTTGATCATGCGAAGGATTTTCCGGATGTTGCCGCGCTTTCCTGCCGTCACCCGCTGCCTGTCACTTGCCGCCCTGTGCGTGGCCGGTCCCGTTGCTGCATTGGAGTTTCCCCTGCCACCACCCGGTGAGGACATCATCGGCCAGGTGCAGGTGATCAAGGCCAAGTACGAAGATACCTTCGCTGACTTGGGAACCCAATACGACCTGGGCTATTCGGAGATGGTTGCGGCCAACCCGGGCGTCGATGCCTGGCTGCCGGGCGCCGGTACCGAAATCGTCCTGCCGACCCGCTTCATTCTGCCGCCGGGTCCGCGTGAAGGCATCGTGATCAACCTCGCCGAGTACCGTCTCTACTATTTCCCGAAAGGCCGGAACGTGGTGTACACCTTCCCGCTGGGGATCGGGCGTGAAGGTTGGGGGTCGCCAATCGCGCACACCTCGATCACTGCCAAGACGCCGAACCCGACCTGGACCCCTCCGGCGTCGATCAAGGCCGAGCACGCCGCCGACGGTGATCCGCTGCCGAACGTGGTGCCGGCCGGTCCGGATAACCCGCTGGGCCCGTTCAAGTTCACCTTGGGCACGCCGGGCTACCTGATCCACGGTTCGAACAAGAAGTTCGGCATCGGCATGCGCACCAGCCACGGCTGCTTCCGCATGTTCAACAACAACGTGCTGGAAATGGCCAGCATGGTGCCGGTCGGTACTTCCGTGCGCATTCTCAACGACGCGTACAAGTTCGGTCGCAGTGGCGGCAAGGTGTATCTCGAGGCGCACACGCCGATCGATGACAAGGGCAACCCGTCCGTGGTCGACAAGCACACCGCGGTCATCAATGCGATGCTCAAGCGTGAGGATATTGCCAATAACGTTCGGGTGAACTGGGACGTGGTGCGCGATGTAGTCGCGGCTGAAGACGGCTTGCCTACCGAAATCGGTACGCCGGGGGCGGCAGCGCCGATGGTTTCGAACACGCCGATCGACCTGCAGCAGTAAGGTTGATCCAGACCCGCCGATGCGTGAAGCGTCGGCGGGTTTTTTATTGCCCGGGGAAAGCACCGGCAATAAAAAAGCCGACCCAAAAAATGGGTCGGCTTGATAACAATCCCGAGGGATTATTACTTGCGGCTAGCTTTGTCCAGCATGCGCAGAGCACGCTCGTTAGCTTCGTCAGCAGTCTGTTGTGCTTTTTGAGCAGCAGCCAGAGCTTCATCAGCTTTACGGTAAGCTTCGTCTGCACGAGCTTGGGAGCGAGCAGCTGCGTCTTCAGTAGCGGTCAGACGTGCTTCGGTTTCTTTCGATGCGCTGCTGCAACCGGTAGCCAGAACTGCGGCCAGAGCCAGAGCAGAGAATTTCAGAACGTTGTTCATCGTGTTCCCCTTCAAGGACTTTCAATTAAGTGGCTTTCTCCTCCGATTGAGGAAATAGCCGGCGTACATACTACCCATTACTTGTAGTAAGTAAACTGACCTAACGCAAGAAGCAAAAAAAATTGTAGGCGTTGATTCTTTTTCGAGCAACTTTTAACCGGGCTGTATAAAAAGTATCCAGCTGCAAGCCCCGGCTTGAGCGTGTTAATGAGAAAAAGTTCCCGTTGCCTGATGCAGTTTCTGCGTCTTGCACCAAGTCTGCCTAGATGAATTCGTCTACACTTTTGTTCCGATTTTGCATGACGCCTCACATATCTTTGTCGCTCTTGAGGTGACTTTAAAGAAGCACCCGCGTCTTAAGTCTCGACATTCGGCAATGTTCCGGTGAGCGCTTCGGGAAGATCTTCCCTGCGCCTGCCGCTGCGTCCATCGGAGTCACCCGGTCAACGAGCATGATGACGAGCGCACCTTGAGCATTTTCGCCAATGGTGCCTACTATTTATCACGTGCTCGGTTGCGCGAGATCGGTGTGGTTTTTCTCGGTGTCCATCAGGCACGGGGTGGCGTAGATGTTCCTTCGCCGGAAAAACATCGGTAAGGTAGGGGTCAGAATTCAAGACCCGCGAGGAGTAGTGATGAGCGAGGCGTTGTCCATCCACCATGACCAGGCTGGTCATCAGTTCGAGACCAATGTGGACGGTCATCGTGCCTACCTGACCTATATGGATCTGGGGAAACAGACCCTGGATATCTATCGCACCTTCGTGCCCAACGCCTTGCGCGGCCGTGGCATTGCCGCAGCGCTGACTGAAAGCGCGCTGCAGTACGCCGAAGAAATGGGTTACACGGTGATCCCGTCGTGCTCCTACGTCGAGCGCTACATGGAGCGTCATCAGCGCCGCGCCGCCAAGATCTGAATCGCACACACGAAAACGCCGGGCAATGCCCGGCGTTTTTTTATGCCCGTAAAACGCTGATCAGTTGCGCTGACGTTTCGGCAGAACATCCTTGAGCTTGGCGTGCATGCTGCGCAGGGTGTTCTCGGTGGCGGACCAGTCGATGCAGGCATCGGTGATCGACACGCCGTATTGCAGGTCGGCGAGGTCTTTCGGGATGGCCTGGCAGCCCCAGTTCAGATGACTCTCGACCATCAGGCCGATGATCGACTGGTTGCCTTCGAGGATCTGGTTGGCGACGTTCTCCATCACCAGCGGTTGCAGGGCTGGGTCCTTGTTGGAGTTGGCGTGGCTGCAATCGACCATGATGTTCGGTTTGATCTTCGCCTTGTTCAGCGCCTGCTCGCACAGGGCGACGCTGACCGAATCGTAGTTCGGCTTGCCGTTGCCGCCACGCAGCACCACGTGACCGTAGGCGTTGCCCTTGGTGGTGACGATCGACACGCCACCTTCCTGGTTGATACCGAGGAAACGGTGCGGGCTGGAAACCGACTGCAGGGCGTTGATCGCCACGGTCAGGCCGCCGTCGGTGCCGTTCTTGAAGCCGACAGCCGAGGACAGGCCGGAAGCCATTTCACGGTGGGTCTGGGATTCGGTAGTGCGTGCGCCGATGGCCGACCAGCTGATGAGGTCCTGCAGATACTGCGGGGAGATCGGGTCGAGGGCTTCGGTGGCGGTCGGCAGGCCTTTCTCGGCCAGATCCAGCAGCAACTGGCGACCGATGTGCAGACCGTCCTGAATCTTGAACGAGTCATCCAGGTACGGATCGTTGATCAGGCCTTTCCAGCCGACGGTGGTCCGTGGCTTCTCGAAATACACGCGCATGACCAGATACAGGGTGTCGGAGACTTCCTCCGCCAGTACCTTGAGGCGATCGGCGTATTCGTGGGCAGCCTTGATGTCGTGGATCGAGCACGGGCCGATCACTACGAACAGACGGTGGTCGGTGCCATCAAGAATGTTGCGAATGACTTCGCGGCCCTTGGTGACGGTGCGCAACGCAGCATCGCTCAGAGGGATATCACGCTTGAGCTGATCGGGAGTGATCAGGGTCTCGTTAGAGGCGACGTTTAGGTCGTTGATCGGTAAATCAGCCATCGTTTACTCGTCAGGTCACGGGTGCCGGCCGCCAGCGATCCCCGCGCGGCGGAGCACAGCAGATTTAAGCGCGTCGGGGAGCCGAACCTTAGCGCGTCAGACGCGGCTCGACAATGGGCAAACGCCGCTTTAATCCAGCACTGGCTGGGCAAAAGCCTTGCGCACGCTGTCGTGCGAGAACTCGTCGGCGTGTTGTTCGACCCATTGCAGGGCCAGCGCCTGAACATCCTGCAGATCGTCGTGGGCCTCGTTCATGCGGCAATAACGTTCGATCTGGCACACCTGTTCGCCCATCCGGGCGCTGAACAGCGTCTGCTCATCGGTGAACGCGATCCCCAGCAGATAGCCCTTTTTGCGCCGCAGACACCATGCGACATAGCCTGGATAACAGATGTCGGCATTGAGTGTCGGCATGCGCACTTGCAGTGCCGTGCCGTGGCGCCAGGCACGGTGATAATTGCAAGCGATCCCTCCGAGGCTGATAGTGTGCAGCTGTTGCCTGGAAATACATTCGGGCTTGAGCAAGGTTAATTCAACCGGCACTTCGTCCGGATGAGGAATGAAACGTCCCATGAGCACAGACTCCCTGTGTCGGCCATTTGACATTGTTTCCCCCAGTATAGTGGTCGAATCCGAGCTGACCGATTTCGACGCCGACCAGCGGCTGCTGGCGATGAGCGGCGTTTCGCTGGTGATATTCACCAGTGTCGGCTGTTCCAGCTGCCGCTATGCCAGAGAGGTGATGCCAGGGTTCGAGCTGGCGGTGGATCGTCTGTGCTGGATCGATGCCGGCAACAACGGCGGGTTGGTGGAGCGCTATCAGGTCTTTCATTTGCCGGCGCTGTTTGTGGTGCGCGACGGCGAGTTCTTTGGGGCATTGCACACGCGCCTGACCGCCGCTGCGCTGAACGCGGCAGTGGCGCAGGCGCTGGGTCGAATTGCAGAGGAGTTGCCATAAATGGTGGGAGCAGACAGCAAACCGGTGATCGGGATTATCGGCACCGGGGCCATTGGCGGGTTTTACGGTCTGATGCTGGCGCGGGCCGGTTTCGATGTGCACTTTTTATTGCGCAGTGAATTCTCGGCGGTGGCCGAACGTGGTTTGCAGGTGGACAGTGCCGTGCATGGCACCCTGACGCTGAACCCGGTGCAGGCCTATGCGAAGGCCGAGGACATGCCGGCTTGCGACTGGTTGCTGGTCGGCGCCAAGACCACCAGCAGCGCCGGTCTGGCCCCGGCGATCATTGCCGCGGCCAGGCCCGGCGCGAAAGTGCTGGTGCTGCAGAACGGTCTGGACGTCGAAGACAGCCTGCGCGAGTTGCTGCCCGATTCCCTGCATCTGCTCGGTGGTCTGTGCCTGATCTGCGTACATCGCGAAGGGCCGGGACACATCACCCATCAGGCCTTGGGTGCGGTGAATGTCGGCTATCACAGTGGCCCGGCGGCGGATGAAGCGGCGCGCACGGCACTGGTCGAGGAGGGCGCCGGTCTGTTCCGCGCCGCTGGCATCGATTCGCAGGCGATGCCCAATCTGCAACAGGCGCGCTGGCAGAAACTGGTGTGGAATATTCCCTACAACGGTCTCTCGGTGTTGCTCGGCGCCGGCACCACGCCGCTGATGGCCGACGCGGACAGTCGCGCGCTGATCCAGGCGTTGATGGCCGAAGTGGTGCAGGGCGCCAGGGCCTGCGGTCACGACGTTCCGCCCGGTTACGCCGATTACCTGTTCATGATGACCGAGAAAATGCCCGACTATTGGCCGAGCATGTACCACGATTTCCTGCATAAACGGCCGCTGGAGCTGGAAGCGATTTACGCCCGGCCATTGGCCGCAGCCAAAGCGGCAGGCTGTGAGTTGCCACGGATCGAAGCGCTGTATCGCACATTGAGTTTTATCGACCGACGCAACACTTGAGTCGGTTTTCGGGGGAGTGGGGGAAGGCATGGCCAAGAACATCGATGACAAACTGGTGCTGGCGATTTCGTCTCGCGCCTTGTTCGACCTGAGCGAGAGTCATAAGGTCTATCTGGCGAGCGGCGTCGAAGCCTATCGGCAATACCAGATTGAACACGAAGACGAAATTCTCGCGCCCGGCGATGCGTTCCCGCTGGTGGAAAAACTCCTGAGCCTCAACAGTCGCCTCGACCGCGCCCGGGTCGAGGTGATTCTGGTTTCGCGCAACAGTGCCGACACCGGCCTGCGCGCGTTCAACTCGATCGATCATTATGGGCTGGACATCTCGCGGGCGGCCTTCGTCGGCGGGCGCAGTCCGTATCCCTATCTCAAAGCGTTTGGCTGTGACTTGTTTCTGTCCACCCACGCCGAGGATGTGCGCGCCGCGCTGGACGCCGGGTTTGCCGCGGCGACGATTCTCTCCGGCGGCGCCAGTCGCGCGGCCAGTGATGAGTTGCGCATCGCCTTCGACGGCGACGCGGTGTTGTTCTCCGACGAATCCGAGCGCGTTTATCAGGCCGGCGGGCTGCTGGCGTTTCAGGCCAAGGAACGCGAGTCGGCGCGCGAGCCATTGCGCGGTGGGCCTTTCAAGGGCTTTCTGGCGGCACTCAATGCGCTGCAACGCGAGTTCCCCGAAGACGACTGCCCGATCCGCACGGCGCTGGTTACTGCGCGTTCGGCACCGGCCCATGAGCGGGTGATCCGCACCTTGCGCGAGTGGGACATCCGCCTCGACGAGTCGCTGTTTCTCGGCGGGCTGACCAAATCGGCGTTTCTCGAAGCCTTCGCTGCCGATGTGTTCTTCGACGATCAGACCGGCCACTGCGAGGCCGCCCGCGAAGTGGTCGCCACCGGTCACGTACCGCATGGCATCAGTAACGAACCGTCGATCTAAAGCCCCAGTGCTTCAAGACGTTGCGTCGCACGTCGTACTCGCCAAGGCACTGCTAAGCTGAATCAAATCTCCGCCATGTTGGCACGCGAGGAGGTCATATGATTCGTTCGATGCTGTATGCCACTGACCTCGGTCTGTACGCACCTTTAGTGATGCAGCATGCCCTGGCGCTGGCGCGGACATTCAATGCCGACTTGTATGTGGTGCATGCAGTGGAACCCATGGGACTGTTCGCCGAATCGGTGTTGCAGAGCTATCTCGACGAACAGGCATTGAACGAATTTCACAGTCAGGGTCTGAAAACTGTCATCGCCAATATCGAGCAACGGGTGCTGGACAGTTTTCGCGAAGAATTGGGGGAGGACGGCGAACAGGATCTGCAGCGGATCCGTGCGGTACGGGTACTGCAGGGCGATCCGTCGCAGGTGATTCTTGACCAGGTGGAGAAACTCTCTGTGGATTTGCTGATCGTAGGCACTCACAGCCACGGTGTCGGGGCGGAAACGCCTTTGGGGCGTACGGCGACCCGGGTCCTGCAATTGGCCAAGGTACCGGTTTATCTGGTGCCGTTGGTGGAGCGCCGGCGTCGGGAGGATCGCTGAAGCGGGAATAATGGCATTTTGATAAAAAAGTTCTAGATTTATTCATCAAACCATTAATATAGTTATATACCGTCGCTGATGCCCGTGGCGTCTACCTGCTTTGAGGGATACATATGAAGCTTCAACAATTGCGCTACATCTGGGAAGTGGCGCACCACGACCTCAACGTTTCCGCTACAGCCCAAAGCCTTTACACCTCGCAACCGGGTATCAGTAAACAAATCCGCCTGCTGGAAGACGAACTCGGCGTTGAAGTGTTTGCCCGCAGCGGCAAGCACTTGACCCGCGTCACCCCGGCCGGCGAGCGCATCATCACCACCGCAGGGGAAATCCTGCGCAAGGTCGAAAGCATCAAGCAGATTGCCCAGGAATTCTCCAACGAGAAAAAAGGCACCCTGTCGATCGCCACCACCCACACCCAGGCGCGTTATGCATTGCCGCCGGTGATCAGCAATTTCATCAAACAATACCCGGACGTGGCGCTGCACATGCACCAGGGTTCGCCAATGCAGATCGCCGAGATGGCCGCTGACGGCACCGTCGATTTCGCCATCGCCACCGAAGCGCTGGAGCTGTTCGGTGATCTGGTGATGATGCCGTGCTATCGCTGGAACCGCTGCGTGGTCGTGCCGCAGGGCCACCCGCTGACCAAGCTGCCGAAGCTGACCCTCGAAGCGCTGGCCGAATACCCGATCGTGACTTACGTGTTCGGTTTCACCGGCCGCTCGAAACTCGACGAAGCCTTCAGCCATCGTGGCCTGACGCCGAAAGTGGTGTTCACCGCGGCCGACGCCGACGTGATCAAAACCTACGTGCGTCTGGGCCTGGGTGTGGGTATCGTCGCCAAGATGGCGGTCGACACCAAACTCGATAACGACCTGGTGGTGCTGGATGCCAGCGAGCTGTTCGAGTCGAGCATCACCAAGATCGGTTTCCGTCGCGGTACCTTCCTGCGTGGTTTCATGTGCGACTTCATCGAGAAGTTCGCCCCGCACCTGACCCGCGAAGTGATGGCCAAAGCCATCCAGTGCCACAACAAGCAGGAACTGGAAGAGCTGTTCGACGGCGTCGAACTGCCGGTCCACTAAAACCCTGCCTCAAAGCACCTCGGTGACAGCGAACTGTTGCCGGGTGCCCGCTACCAGAATCTCCACCTCATCACCTTCGAACTTGCCCAGCAGGCTTTTGCCCAGCGGCGAGCGCGGGGTGATGACGGTAATCGGCTGACCCACTACATCGACTTTCAGGCCCGCCGCATCCGGGGCCAGAAACAGCCATTGCTCGCGACCCTTTTCGTCTTCCAGGCCGAGCAGGGCGCCGATCTCGATGCCGCGATTTTCGTCATAGGCACGCAGTGTCAGGTTCTGGCACAGCGCCAGTGACTGACGGATTTCCTCGACCCGTTTCGCCTGACCCGCTGCCAGATAGGAAGCCTCAAGTCCGAGGGTGTCGTACTTGTTCTCGGCGATGTTCTCTTCGTGGGTCGCGGTTTCGTAAGCGGTCTGCGCGGCGCGTTCGGCGATGTCGAGGTCGACGCGCAGTTTGTCGAGGATCAGTTGGTGGACGGTGTGTTTGTTCATGATCAATCGCAGAATTGCAAAACGTTGGCGCGGCTCTTTTCGCTCGGTGCGGTCTGGTCCTGTTGCAGCCAGAACTGGCATTTGGGGTTCGACTGGTTGCGTGAGCTGCTGCGGGCCTGATCGAGGCGATTTTGCTGCTCGTTCTTGCGCAGGTTTTCCTCATACTGGTCGAACAGCGGGCTCTGTGGCGGAATGTCTGGTTGCACCTGCACCGCCGCTGGTGGCTTGGCCAGTTGCTGCACGGCCTGGGCAACCGGCGCCAGTTGCTCGGTCAACACGAACCGCGAAATCAGCCAGCAGGTCAGGGCGATGGCCAGAAAGCCCAGCCACATGCCCAGGGCAATGCTGCCGGTCAGTTGCAGCGCGCTAAGCTGAACGGGCAAGGGACGACGCGGGTTGGGGCGATAGGGCATGGCTGCCTCCTGGCGGATGATTGCGGGCAAGTGGCGATTGTCGCACGAAGATTAATCGCCGTCGGCTCTTCTGCGCGAGGTCATTTATGCGGACAATCAGCGCTTTGCCAACGGGAGTCTTGCATGCCGGTACCGAAAACCCGCTGGGATATTTTTTGCACCGTGGTCGACAACTATGGCGACATCGGCGTGACCTGGCGTCTGGCCCGGCAACTGGTGGCCGAACATGGACTGGTGATGCGCTTGTGGGTCGATGACCTGCGTGCCTTCGAACGTATCTGCCCCGAGATCGACATCCACCTGGCGCAGCAATCGCAGCAGGGCGTCGAGGTGCGGCACTGGCCGAGCGACTGGCCGCAGACAGAAGCGGCGGACGTGGTGATCGCCGCGTTCGCTTGTCAGTTGCCAACCGCTTATATGGACGCCATGGCCGAGCGGCAACAGCCACCGCTGTGGATGAACCTCGATTACCTCAGCGCCGAAGACTGGGTAACCGGTTGTCACGGTTTGCCGTCGGTGAAGTACAAGTCGGTGCAGAAATTCTTTTTCTTTCCCGGATTTCAACCGGGGACGGGCGGCTTGCTGCGCGAAAGCGGTCTGCTTGAGCGGCGTCGGCAATTTCAGCAGGACGCGGCTGCGCAGCGACAATTCCTGCAAGGCCTGGGCGTAGATCGCGCAGCGGACGCACAACTGATCTCGTTGTTCGCCTATGAAAATGCCGGGCTGGCCAGTTGGCTGGATGTGCTGGCGGCCGACAGCACGCCGACCCATCTGCTGGTGCCGGAAGGGCGGATTCTCGGTGACGTTGCGCGCTGGCTCGGGGTCGATGCGTTGGCTGTCGGCGATCTGGACGTGCGACAGGCGCTGACGGTGCAGGTGCTGCCGTTCGTCCGTCAGGATCAATACGATCAGTTGCTGTGGTGCTGCGACTTCAACGCGGTGCGCGGTGAAGACTCGTTCGTCCGTGCACAGTGGGCCGGGCGACCGATGCTCTGGCATATCTATCAGCAGGACGAAGACATCCACCTCGACAAGCTCGATGCCTTTCTCGCGCTCTATACCAAAGGGCTTTCACCGGCCGCTGCCGAGGCGATGAGCGGTCTGTGGCGGGCCTGGAGTGCCGGGAAACCGATCGGGGAGCACTGGCTCCAGGCCCGTAAACACTGGCCAGAACTGCAGGAAAACGCCGAGGCGTGGTGTCTGGAACAAGGCTTGCAGGCGGATCTTGCCACGGCGCTGGTACAGTTTTACCTAAATTGGATATGATACGCGGCCTAGATTTTTGTAAATCCCATCCAAATTCGGATATTCGCAATGAAAACTGGTAAAGAACTCAAACCCGGTACCGTGATCCGTATCGACAACGATCCTTGGCTGGTTCAGAAAGCTGAATTCACCAAGTCGGGCCGTAACAGCGCGATCATGAAGACCAAGCTGAAGAACCTGCTGACCGGTTACAAGACCGAAACCGTTTACGGTGCGGACGACAAGCTGGACGACGTGATCCTCGACCGCAAAGAAGCGACCCTGTCCTTCATCAGCGGCGACACCTACACGTTCATGGACACCACTGACTACACCATGTACGAACTGAACGCCGAAGACATCGAAAGCGTTCTGCCTTTCGTTGAAGAAGGCATGACCGACGTTTGCGAAGCCGTGTTCTTCGAAGAGCGTCTGGTTTCCGTAGAACTGCCGACCACCATCGTGCGTCAGGTTGACTACACCGAAGGTTCCGCTCGCGGTGACACTTCCGGCAAGGTGATGAAGCCTGCCAAACTGAAGAACGGTACCGAGCTGTCGGTTGCTGACTTCATCGAAATCGGCGACATGATCGAGATCGATACCCGCGAAGGCGGTTCCTACAAAGGCCGTGCCAAATAAGCACTGCTTTTTACGGAAAGAAAAAGCCCGACCATTGAGTCGGGCTTTTTTGTGCCTGCGATTCCACGTCTACCCCCGAACCCTGTGGGAGCGAGCTTGCTCGCGAATAGGCCCGGCCAGACAACCTGTTTGTTGAATGACACACCACATTCGCGAGCAAGCTCGCTCCCACAGTGGATTGGTGTTGTTCTCAAACGCTGGTGTGCAGGCGTACGTCAACGTTGCCGCGGGTGGCATTGGAGTACGGGCAGACCTGGTGCGCCGCTTCGACCAGGCTCTGTGCATCCGCCTGTTCCAGGCCCGGCAGGCTGATGTGCAGGTCGATGTCCAGACCGAAACCGCCAGGGATCTGACCGATGCCGACGTGCGCGGTGATCGAGGCGTCGTCCGGGATCTTGCGTTTGGTCTGGCTGGCGACGAATTTCAGCGCGCCGATGAAGCAGGCGGAGTAACCGGCAGCGAACAGTTGCTCTGGGTTGGTCGCCGCGCCGCCGGCACCGCCGAGCTCTTTCGGGGTAGCGAGTTTGACGTCGAGGACGTTGTCGCTGGAGATCGCACGACCATCACGGCCGCCAGTGGAGGTTGCGATTGCAGTGTAGAGAGTTTGCATGGTGTGGGCCTCGTTGGGTGTCTGTTTTTGCGCTAATTGTTTGCGCGCTAAGTAAGTGCGAGGTGAATGTAGCTCGCTAATGTTTAGTGCGCAAGATAATTTTTTGAGAAAGCTGAATCTCGGTTCTTTAAAGGCACTGTCGATCAGCTTGAAAGTGAAGATTTAGAGCGGATGGTGGGGGCGCGGGCTGAAGAATATTTTCCTGGTGAACCGATCCTACAAGAGGGCAGCGCTGTTATCCGGTCAGGCTTTCTTGCAGATGGCTGCGCAGGGCTTGCAGCTCAGATTGAAGATTCTGCAGGCGTTCGAGGGTGAAACCACTGGCGCCCAAGATGCATTGCGGAACGCTTTTGGCCTGCTCACGAAGAGCCCGGCCCTGCGCGGTCAGTTCGACGATCACCACCCGTTCGTCTTCACGGCTGCGGGTTCTGCTGAGCAGACCTTCACCTTCTAGCCGTTTGAGCAACGGTGTCAGCGAGCCTGGATCGGTCAGCAACCGCGTGCTGATTTCGCCCACGGTCAAACCATCCTTTTCCCACAGCACCATCATCGCCAGATACTGCGGATAGGTCAGGCCCAGCGCTTGCAGCAGCGGCTTGTAGACCTTGGTCATCATCAGTGAAGTGGAATGCAGGGCGAAGCACGCCTGATTGTCGAGCAGCAGGTCGTCGCAGGTGTCGCGTTCGGTGGTCATGGCAAAGCCTTGTTCGGTGATGGGCTTGAATCTAGCGCCCGAATGTTTAATGCGCCAGATAATTATCCAGGATCTAGTGTCGGCCCAGCTCGCGTTGCAGCGCCAGATCCCACGGTGGCACCGGGCTGAAGCGGGTCTTGAGGTATTCCAAAAGCAGACGGCTGCGCGAGTGGGTCTGCTGTTCCATGCGCAGCGCATAGATGCCGGTGCTTTCCGGTTGCGGCAGGCCGTTCTCGCAGAACAGCGGCAGCAGTTCGCCACGCAGCAGGTACTCACTGGCCAGCCAGGTCGGCAAATGCGCGATGCCCAGTCCGGCGAGTGCACCGCACACCAGCGCTTCGGCATTGTTGGCGCTCATGCGGATGCGCGCGGGGCGATGCAGTTGCATTTGCCCGTCCAGTTCGAAGCGCCAGGCGAAGGGCGGGGCGAGACCTTCCCAATCCAGCCCGTCATGTTCACTCAACTGCGCGGGATGGCGCGGTGCGCCACGGCGTTTCAGGTAGTCGGGGCTGGCGCAGGCAATGCGCACCATGCTCGCCAGCGGCGTGGCGACCAGCCGCGTATCGGCCATTTGCCCGGCGCGCAGCACCAGATCGACTTTGCCCAGATTCGAGCCGTGCATATCGATGAAGCTGTCGATCAGGTGCAACTGCACGTCGAGGCCCGGGTACAGCACCAGAAAGTCAGCGATGACCGGCGCGAGATGGCGGCGACCAAAAGCGGCCGGGGCATCAATGCGGATCAAGCCTTCCGGCGCACTGCTCAACGACACCGCCTCGGCGCGGGCCAGTTGCAGCTCGCTGACGATGCGCCGCGCCCGCTCGGCAAACGCCAGACCCGCCGGGGTTGCCCTTACGACGTGGGTGCTGCGGATGAACAATTGGCTGCCGACCGCGCTTTCCAGGCTGTCGATGCGCCGCGCCACGGCGGAAGGCGTCAGCGGATGACGACGGGAAGCCGCAGAAAAACTGCCGCTCTCCAGGACATCGAGAAACAGCCCGAGCTGTTCGGTCAACTGATTGGGATTCATGAGTGCTTCGTTGCTTGTGCGAAATTGGCATAGCCATTGTGCGTTGCTGTGCGTTTCCCCGCCAGCCTCGACTGCGTAGGATGAATCGCCTGACGGATGAGGAAATCGCTGTGATCGAGTTTTTGTTGTACCTGCTGTTTGGCGCCGCCCTTGGCACATTGGGCGGGATCTTCGGCATCGGCGGTGGTTTGATCGCCATCCCGCTGCTGGGCGTGTGGTTTGGCCTCGATCAGCAGATCGCCCAAGGCACGGCGCTGGTGATGGTGGTGCCGAACGTGATGTTGGCGCTGTGGCGCTATCACCAGCGCAATCGCATCGAGCTGCGTCATGCGCTGCCGTTGGCGGTCATGGGTTTTTGCTTTGCGTGGATCGGTTCGATCTGGGCGGTGGGCATCGATGCGCAGACCATGCGCATCGGTTTTGTCGCGTTCCTCGTGGTGCTCTCGGCGTACAACCTGCTGAAGATGTTCGGCAAGAAAACCGCCGTGACCTCCGAAATGCGTTACTCATGGCCATGGCTCGGTGTTTTGGGCGCAGCGTCCGGGACCATGGGCGGTTTGTTTGGTGTCGGCGGGGCCGTGGTGGCGACGCCCGTGCTGACCAGTCTGTTCGGCACCAGCCAAGTGGTTGCCCAGGGCCTGTCGCTGGCGTTGGCATTGCCGAGCACCGGCGTGACCTTGGTGACGTACGCGGTGCATCACGAAGTGGACTGGATGATCGGCCTGCCGCTGGCCATCGGCGGTCTGGCCAGCATCAGTTGGGGGGTGAAAGTTGCCCACGCCATGCCGGAAAAGCTCTTGCGCGGGCTGTTCTGCGGTTTTCTGGTGCTGTGCGCGGTGATGCTCGCGTTTAAAGTTTGAAGCCTTCGACGATGTGCTCGGCCAGGCATTCGGTGATCGGCGACGGATTGTTCAGGTTGCGGATCAGCATGATGCTGGCCTCGGGCAACAGCGGCAGATCTTCGGCGGCGCCAAGAATGCGCATGTCCGGGGTGATCAGGCTTTCCAGTTGCGCGGTGATCGCCAGACCCGCGCTCACCACCGCCATCAGCGCCGACAGGCTGGTGCTGTTGTAGGCGATGCGGTAGTCGCGGCCCATCGCGTCCAGCGCATTGCACGCCCACAAACGGCAGAAACAATCACTGTTGAACATCGCCAGCGGCAACGGCGTCTGCTCGTGGGCGCTGAAATTCTGCGCCTCGGCCCAGACGAAACGCTCCTTGCGCAGCAACTGACCGATCTCGTTGCCCGGCTCCCGGGTGACAATCGACAAGTCCAGATCGGTGCGCTGCAACAACTGCTTGCTGGATTCGCAGTGCACTTCGATCTGGATCAGCGGGTAGAACTGAGCGAACCTCGAGAGGATCCCCGGCAGAAACCGCATCACGTAATCGTCCGGCGTACCGATGCGCACGGTGCCGACCATGTGCGGCTCGCGCAGCGTGTTGAACACTTCGCTGTGCAGTTTCAGGATGCGCCGCGCATAGCCCAGCAACACCTGGCCCTCGGCGGTCAGGCGCACCTGGCGGCCGTCACGCTCGAACAACTGTCGCTGCAGCACGTCTTCTTCGAGGCGCTTCATCTGCATGCTCACGGCCGATTGCGTGCGGTTGACCATCTCGCCGGCGCGGGTAAAACCGCCCTGATCGGCGATTGCGACGAAAGTGCGCAGGACATCGGTATCGATACTGGGGTAGGCCGACAATTGATGAATCTCCGTGATGAATGCCATCAGAAACATTCGTTGGATTGATCTTAGCGCCAGCGCGAGACTTGAGCCATCCACAAGGAGGGCAACACGATGAAAGGTCAAAGAGAGTATGTAGACGACACAAAATTTTCCGGCCACGGCCATATCGTTTCCGACCTGCTGCACAAGTTTAGCCGCTGGTACGAACTGCACCGTGAGCGTGAGTTGCTTGCCAGCCTGAGCGACGAAGCGCTGAAGGACATCGGGGTCAGCCGTGCCGACGTCGAACACGAGGCCATTCGGCCGTTCTGGGACGATCCGATGCATAAATGATCAGGGCCTTACTACACAAACCACTTTCAGGTGAGGTAGGTTGCGAGCAGATAAGGAGATGTTCATGCCCGCGACTCTGGCCTTTTCCCTCAAACAGGCGCGACGTCTGGCGCTGGCTGCCCAAGGGTTCAACGGGCGCCAGCCGCCGACCGTCAAGGCGCCGCAACTCAACCGGCTGATCGAACGGCTGGGGCTGTTGCAGATCGACTCCGTCAACGCCGTGGTGCGCTCGCACTACCTGCCGCTGTTTTCTCGTCTCGGTTCCTATTCTTCTGATCTGCTCGACGAGGCTGCCTGGAGTTCGGGGCGTCGGCGCACGCTGTTCGAATACTGGGGCCATGAAGCGTCGTTGTTGCCGCTGGCGATGTACCCGTTGATGGGTTGGCGCATGCAACGGGCTAGAACTGGCAGAGACATTTATCAGCAACTGGCGAAGTTTGGTCTTGAGCAGCAGGACGTTGTGCGCCGGGTTTTAAGTGCGGTTGAGGCGCGCGGTGCATTGGGCGCCGGCAGCCTGTCGACCCGCGAGGACAAGGCCGGGCAATGGTGGGACTGGAGCGCGGAAAAGCATGCGCTGGAATGGTTGTTCGCCGCCGGTGAAGTGACCGTCGCCGGCCGCCGCGGTTTTGAGCGTTTGTATGATTTGCCGGAGCGGGTCATCCCAAAGCAGATCCTTCAGCGACCGATGCCGGATGAAGCCGACGCCCAGCGTGGTCTGCTGCTGCACGCGGCCCAGGCATTGGGCGTCGGCACGGAAAAGGATCTGCGCGATTATTTCCGCTTGAACCCTGGCGATGCGCGCCCGCGTCTGGCGGAGCTGGTCGAAGACGGGCAGTTGCAGACCTGCGAAGTCGCCGGCTGGCGACAGATCGCCTACTGCCTGCCGCAGCCGAAAGTCCCGCGTAAAGTTGTCGCCAGTGCTTTGTTGTCACCGTTCGATTCGCTGATCTGGGAGCGCAGTCGCACCGAGCGCTTGTTTGATTTCCGCTATCGGCTGGAGATTTATACGCCGCAGGACAAGCGGGTCTACGGCTATTACGTGTTGCCGTTTCTGCACAACGAGCGGATTGCCGCGCGGGTCGATCTGCGCGCCGAGCGGGCGTCGGGACGACTGGCAGTGCATGCAGTGCACGAGGAAGAGCCGGGGCTGGACGAAGAGGGGATGCTGGCGCTGGCGTTGAATTTGCGGCAGATGGCCGATTGGCTGGGGCTTGCGCGGGTGCAGTTGAATTGTCAGCGCGAGAGTGCCGGGCGATTGCGGGTGGCAATGTCTGCAATTGTCTGTGACTGAACTGGCCTTATCGCCAGCAGGCTGGCTCCCACAAAGATCTTTGGGTGATCTTGACCCCTGTAGGAGCTGCCGAAGGCTGCGATCTTTTGATTTTGTTTTTTAGGGTCAAGATCAAAAGATCGCAGCCTTCGGCAGCTCCTACAGGCGATGGGCGCGGGCGGTCTAGCGGCGGACTTGTTTCAGGGTTTCCGCAATCAAAAACGCCAGTTCCAGCGACTGGTCGGCATTCATCCGCGGGTCACAGTGGGTGTGATAACGATCCGACAACCCGTCTTCAGTGATCGGCCGCGCACCACCGATGCACTCGGTGACATTCTGCCCGGTCATCTCGATATGAATCCCGCCGGCATAAGTGCCTTCGGCTTCGTGCACCTGGAAGAATTGCTTCACCTCACCCAGGATCTGCGCGAAGTCGCGGGTCTTGTAGCCGCTGCTGGCCTTGATGGTATTGCCATGCATCGGGTCGGAGCTCCACAGCACTTGCTTGCCCTCACGCTGCACCGCGCGGATCAGCGCCGGCAGGTGATCGCCGACCTTGTTCGCACCCATCCGCGCAATCAGGTTCAGGCGCCCCGGATCGTTGTCCGGGTTGAGCACGTCGATCAGGCGAATCAGATCATCCGGGTTCATGCTCGGACCGACTTTCACCCCGATCGGGTTGTTCACCCCGCGCAGAAATTCGACGTGAGCGCCGTCGAGCTGACGGGTGCGGTCGCCGATCCACAGCATGTGCGCCGAGCAATCGTAGTAATCGTTGGTCAGGCTGTCGCGACGCACGAAGGCTTCTTCGTAGTTCAGCAGCAGCGCTTCGTGGGCAGTGAAGAAACTGGTTTCGCGCAGTTGCGGCGAGCTGTCCATGCCGCAGGCGCGCATGAACGCCAGGGTTTCATCGATGCGATCGGCGAGGTGGCTGTATTTTTCGGCCAGTGCCGAGTTGGCGATGAAGTCCAGGTTCCACTTGTGCACCTGATGCAGGTCGGCAAAACCGCCCTGGGCGAAGGCGCGCAACAGGTTCAGGGTGGCGGTGGACTGGTGGTACGACTGCAGCAGGCGCTCCGGATCCGGCACGCGGCTCTTTTCGTCGAAACCGATGCCGTTGACGATGTCGCCACGGTAGGCGGGCAGGGTCACACCGTCGATGGTCTCGTCGTTGGCCGAGCGCGGCTTGGCGAACTGGCCGGCCATGCGTCCGACCTTGACCACCGGGCAACCGGCGGCGAAGGTCATGACGATCGCCATTTGCAGCAGCACTTTAAAAGTGTCGCGAATCTTCGCCGCCGAGAACTCGGCAAAGCTTTCCGCGCAATCGCCGCCCTGCAGCAGGAACGCCCGACCCTGAGTCACTTCGGCAAATTGACGGCGCAGCTCGCGTGCTTCGCCGGCAAACACCAGCGGCGGATAGCTGGCCAGGGTCTGCTCGACCTGGCGCAGATGCGCCGCGTCAGGGTATTGGGGTTGTTGCTGGATCGGCAGGGCGCGCCAGCTGTCAGGGCTCCACGGTTGGCTCATCACGGTCTCTAATTGGTTCTACGCACGGGAAGCCCATGGTAGCAGCAATTAGTGCGTGACCTGCTCCCGCCCCATCACCGACAATCGTCGCTTTGCCACGGCGCCACAGCGGTGCCATCGCGTCACCGCGCCCGGTGACCATCAGGAGACGAAATGACTGAGGAGCGCGTCGAGCTGTTGCTCGCCGAGGTACAGGATGAGTTCGGCGTGATTCGCGTGCTGGAAGTGGCCGATTACCGCTTTCTGGAGTTCGGCGATGCCATCGAGCAGAGCTGCGTGTTCACCGCCGATCCGAGCTGGCTCGAATACGACTACACCCGGGCGATGCTGATTGGCGCGTTGTGTCATGAGCAACCGGAGAGCGCGCTGTTTCTCGGCCTCGGTGCCGGCACGCTGACTCAGGCCTGCCTCAAGTTCCTGCCGCTGGAAGACGTCGAAGCCATCGAACTGCGCCCGGACGTGCCGCGTCTGGCCATCGAGTATCTGGGGCTGGATGACGATCCGCGCTTGTACATCCGCGTCGGCGATGCGCTGGAGTTGCTGCCGACGGCCGAGCCTGCGGATCTGATCTTTGTCGACCTCTACACCGACGTCGGTCCGGGTGTCGGGCATCTGGCCTGGAGTTTTCTCGGCGACTGTCAGAAGCGTCTGAACCCGGGCGGCTGGCTGGTGATCAACCAGTGGGCCACCGATGACGGCAAACCGTTGGGCGCGGCGTTGCTGCGCGGGCTCTATCACCGGCATTACTGGGAGCTGCCGGTGAAGGAGGGCAATGTGATTCTGATTGTGCCGGCGGATCTCGATCAGGAGCTGGACATGCAGGCGCTGACCGCCCGCGCCGAAGTGCTGGCGCCACGGCTGGGTTATTCGCTGCAGTCGTTGATAAACAGTATTCGCCCGGCGACCTGAGTAGCGACGCGGTCAACTGTAGGAGCTGCCTAAGGCTGCGATCTTTTGATCTTGAAATCAAAGTCAAGAGATCGCAGCCTTCGGCAGCTCCTACAGGGGGGCAGTTCATCAGATCCCTTTGAAGATGCCCGGGCGCCGCTCAACCAGCGACCTCACCCCCTCCTTGGCATCCTCACTCCCCAGCAACTTCTTCACCAGTGCCGGCAATCCCTGCGCCGCCGCCGTCTCGCCTTCATACCGCGCCTGGCGCGCCGACATCAGCGTTGCCTGCACCCCCAACGGTGCCTGCCGGGCAATCCGTTCGGCCAGTTCGATCGCCCGCGGCAACAGATCCTCACTGGCCATCACTTCCTGCACCAAACCCAGACGCAACGCATCGTGGGCATCAAACTCATCGCCGGTCAGCAACCAGCGCATCGCGTTGCCCCAACCGGCCACCTGGTGAAAGCGCAATGTCGCGCCCCCAAACGGAAAAATCCCCCGCTGCACTTCCATTTGCGCGAAGCGGGTATTACTCGCGCATAGGTTGATATCCGCGGCCAGCATCAACTCGATACCGATGGTCAGGCAGTAGCCCTGCGCGGCGACAATGACCGGTTTGCTGACCCGTGGACCAACGAAAACACCCCATGGGTCGCAACCACCGGTCGGAACCTGCCAGCCTTCGGCGAGGGCGGCGCTGGCGTTGAGCAGATCCAGACCGGCGGTAAAGTGTTCGCCATGCCCGAACACCACCGCCACCCGCGCCTCGCTGTCGGCCTCGAACTCGCCGTAGGCCAGGCTCAAGTCATTGAGCAGATCGAGGTCGAAGGCGTTGCGTTTGGCGGCCCGGTCGAGGCCGATCAAGTGGATATAACCTCGACGTTCACGGCTGACGCGGCCGGGGCAGGGCTGATTCATGGAGAAATCCTCGGGCGGGAAGGGCGGGTGCAGCGACGGTATGCCGCACATCGGTGAATCGTTTAAGCGTCATCACCCGCAGGGCCGGGCCTTTGCAAAATAGACCTTTGCACGAATATCCGCAAAACCCCGTTACACAGCGGTGACACACCGATTCAGGCGATAAAAAAAGCTCCCTTTTTGGGCAAATTCCGGTATAGTGCGCGCCGGCCTTTAACCGGGCCGCGTTTAGGTAGCGCAATTCCCCGAAGTCAGCTTCGGCTGCATGTCCGCACTGCGGGCTCTTCCTTGACGATTCTTTTTCATTCATACGTTTTCGCAAATCCCCGCCGACAAAGCTGCCAGGGCGACTCTTGAGTCTCAACACGGCATGTGCAGCTTTGGAGCATGGGTCTTTGCGGATGCACTTAGAGGCAGACCCATGACCCAGGAAATCGGCGGCTTCGCCGCTCTTGAACTTCATCCCAATATTGTCGCTGCAGTAGTCGCTACCGGCTATGAAGAGCCTTCGGCCATTCAGCAGCAGTCGATCCCGATCATCCTCGCCGGTCACGATATGATTGGTCAGGCGCAAACCGGTACCGGTAAAACCGCTGCCTTTGCCCTGCCTATCCTGCACCGCATTGATCCGTCCAAGCGCGAGCCGCAAGCTCTGATCCTGGCCCCAACTCGTGAGTTGGCGCTACAAGTTGCAACCGCTTTCGAAACCTACGCCAAGCAAATGCCGGGCGTAACTGTTGTGGCTGTCTACGGCGGCGCGCCGATGGGCCCACAATTGAAAGCAATCCGTAATGGCGCACAGATCGTTGTCGCCACTCCGGGCCGTCTGTGCGACCACCTGCGTCGCGACGAAAAAGTCCTCGCTACCGTGAACCACCTGGTTCTGGACGAAGCAGACGAAATGCTCAAACTCGGTTTCATGGACGACCTGGAAGTGATCTTCAAGGCCATGCCGGAAACCCGTCAGACCGTATTGTTCTCGGCAACCCTGCCGCAGTCGATCCGTGCCATCGCCGAGCGCCACCTGCGCGATCCGAAGCACGTGAAGATCCAGAGCAAGACCCAGACCGTTACCGCGATCGAACAGGCTCACCTGTTGGTTCACGCTGACCAGAAGACTTCGGCCGTTCTCAGCTTGCTGGAAGTGGAAGACTTCGACGCGCTGATCATGTTCGTACGCACCAAGCAAGCGACCCTGGATCTGGCAAGCGCCCTCGACGCCAAAGGCTACAAAGCCGCTGCGCTGAACGGTGACATCGCCCAGAACCAGCGTGAACGCGTCATCGACTCGCTGAAAGATGGCCGCCTGGACATCGTTGTCGCGACCGACGTGGCTGCCCGTGGTCTGGACGTTCCGCGCATCACCCACGTATTCAACGTGGACATGCCGTACGATCCGGAATCCTACGTGCACCGTATTGGCCGTACCGGCCGTGCCGGTCGCGAAGGTCGCGCACTGCTGCTGGTGACTCCACGTGAGCGCCGCATGCTGCAAGTGATCGAACGTGTCACCGGTCAGAAGGTTGCCGAAGTGCGTCTGCCGGACGCTCAGGCTGTTCTCGATGCACGCATCAAGAAACTGACCAACAGCCTGTCGCCGCTGGTCGCTGATGCTGAGTCGACTCACGGCGAACTGCTGGATCGCCTGACCGCTGACATCGGTTGCACTCCGCGTGCCCTGGCTGCAGCCCTGCTGCGCAAGGCAACCAACGGTCAAGCGCTGAACCTGGCGGCGATCGAGAAGGAACGCCCACTGGTGCCGAACAATGCACCGCGTGGCGACCGTCCTGAGCGTTCCGGTGATCGTCCTGAGCGTGGTGATCGCGAGCGTCGCGCGCCAATGCCTCTGGGCGAAGGCCGTGCCCGTTGCCGTACCGCGCTGGGTGCGCGTGACGGTATCGCCGCCAAGAACCTGCTGGGCGCCATCCTCAACGAAGGTGGTCTGGCCCGCGAAGCGATCGGCCGCATCCAGGTGCGTGACAGCTTCAGCCTCGTCGAGCTGCCGGAAGATGGTCTGGACAAACTCCTGACCAAGCTGAAGGACACTCGCGTCGCAGGCAAGCAGCTGAAACTGCGTCGCTACCGCGAAGATTGATCCGCCCTGGGGCTGATTGATCGAACATGAAAAATCCCCGACTGGTTCGGGGATTTTTTTTGCCTGCCTGAAAGAGCAAAGAGCAAAGATCGAAAGATCGCAGCCTGCGGCAGCTCCTACACAGGGTGTACTCATTCCCCACTGTAGGAGCTGCCGAAGGCTGCGATCTTTTGATTCTGCCTTTAACCGAAGCGATAGATATCCATGCCCAGCGCCCCCATCGTGAACCCCCGGTGCGCCACACTGAACTCACCCCCGGCACCGCGGGCAAAATACAACGGCAACAAATGCTCATCACTCGGGTGGCTGCGCACGGCATTGGGTGCCTGCTGACGATAGTCGTGCAACGCCGCTTTGTCATTGGCGGCAAGCTTGTCGATCATCCAGTCGCGGAAATCCCTGGCCCATGGCTCGACGCTTTCCGGGCCGGCATGCCAGTCCAGCTCGCGCAGGTTGTGGGTGATGCTGCCGGAGCCGATCAGCAGAATGCCTTGCTCGCGCAGACTCGCCAGCGCTTGTCCGACACGGGTTTGCAGCATCGGGCCGCCGCGACTCGGCAGCGACACCTGCACCACCGGGATGTCCGCCTGCGGGTACATCAGCGACAGCGGCACCCAGACGCCGTGATCGAACGGTCGTTGCGGATCGAGGCGTGCCGGCAGATGCGCGGCGTCAAGCAGTTCAGCCACTTCGGCTGCCAGTTGCGGATTGCCCGGTGCCGGGTACTGCACTTCGAAAAGGGCACGCGGGAAGCCGCCGAAGTCATGCCAGGTTTCCGGACGAGGATTGCTGCTGACCAGCAGTTCCTGGCTTTCCCAGTGGGCAGAGACGATCACGATGGCTTTAGGCCGCGGCAGTTCGGCCGCCAGACGCGCCAGCGCCGGGCCACTGGCACCGGGTTCCAGGGCCAGCATCGGTGAGCCGTGGGAGATAAACAGGCTGGGAAACATGGAAAGGTTCCTGAGCGGTAAGATGGCCTCATCTTCAGTCAGATCATTGATCTAAATCTAATATAAGTTTTAACGCCTTTTGATCGAATTTTTTGGGGTGATGCATGCAGCCTGAGTTTTGGCACAAGAAGTGGGAATCCAATCAGATCGGCTTTCATTTGCCTGAGGTGAACCCGTATTTGCAGCGGCACTGGCCGCAACTGGCGATCCCGGCCCAGACCCGGGTGCTGGTGCCGCTGTGCGGGAAAAGCCTGGATCTGCTGTGGCTGGCCGGGCGCGGGCATCAGGTGCTTGGAGTCGAGCTGTCGCTGAAGGCCGTCGAGGATTTTTTCAGTGAGCATCAGGTAACGCCGCAGGTCAGTGTCAAGGGGCCGTTCAAGGTCTATCGCGCCGATTCCATCGAGTTGTGGTGCGGTGATTTCTTTGCGCTGACAGCCGACGATGTAGCGGATTGCGTGGCGTTGTACGACCGGGCAGCGCTGATTGCCTTGCCGGCTCCGATGCGTGAGCGCTATGCGGCGCATTTGCAGCAGATCCTGCCGCAAAGTGTGCAAGGGCTATTGATCACCCTGGATTACGATCAGGCGCAGATGCCAGGGCCACCGTTTGCAGTGTGCGATGATGAAGTGCAGCGCTTGCTGGCTGGCGCCTGGCAGGTGCGAATGCTGGAAGAGCAGGATGTGTTGGGGGAGAGCTGGAAGTTTCTGCAGGCGGGGGTGACGCGGTTGGAGGAGCGGGTGTATCGGGTTTCTGGCCGATAGGTTTTTATTGGCAGGGCCGGCCTCATCGCTGGCAAGCCAGCTCCCACAGTGATCCGTGTTAAATCAGAAATCCAGAGAACACCACAAAACCCTGTGGGAGCTGGCTTGCCAGCGATGAGGCCAGAGCAGGCAACCCATAATCCCGCGCACAAAAAAAGGCCCGCATCACTGCGGGCCTTTTCGTTACTGCGCCAAACCGATCAACCGCGACGACGCAACGCGTCGATACGTTCTTCCAGTGGCGGGTGGCTCATGAACATGCGGGCAAAGCCCTGTTTGATGCCACCGTTGATGCCGAAGGCGTTCAGGGTGTCCGGCATGTGCACCGGCAGGCCCTGTTCGGCGCGCAGGCGTTGCAGGGCGCCGATCATCGCATTGGTGCCGGCCAGACGTGCGCCGGCTTCGTCGGCACGAAATTCGCGCTTGCGCGAGAACCACATGACGATGGCGCTGGCGAGGATGCCCAGAACCAGCTCGGCGAAAATCGTCGCCACGTAGTAGGCGATGCCTTGGCCTTCTTCGTTCTTGAAGATCACCTTGTCGACGAAGTTGCCGATGATCCGCGCGAAGAACATCACAAAGGTGTTCACCACGCCCTGGATCAGCGCCAGGGTGACCATGTCACCGTTGGCCACGTGACCGATTTCGTGGGCCAGAACGGCTTTCACTTCATCTGGCGAAAAACGTTCGAGCAGGCCCTGACTGACCGCGACCAGCGCGTCGTTCTTGTTCCAGCCGGTGGCGAAGGCGTTTGCTTCGTAGGCCGGGAAAATACCGACTTCGGGCATCTTGATCCCGGCTTCGCGGGACAGTTGCTCGACGGTTTGCAGCAGCCATTGCTCATGCCGGGTACGTGGCTGGCTGATGATCTGGGTGCTGGTGCTCATCTTCGCCATCCACTTGGAGATGAACAGCGAGAACAGCGAACCGGCGAAACCAAAGACCGCACAGAAAACCAGCAGCTGACTGAGGTTGAGATCAACCCCGTTGGCCGCCATGAACCCGTTGAAGCCGAACAGGCTCAGGGTGATGCTGGCTATCAGCACGACCGCCAGGTTAGTGGCCAAAAACAGCAGGATGCGCATCATGGTTGTAGAAATCTCCTCAAGCTAAAGATGTAGCGTACTGCGGGGTATATAAGGTGCGGCACCGGGTGATTCAACCGAGTGACTATTTCAAACTGTGTCCTACAGCGGATTCCCTGGTCTGCAGGTCATTGCCCACGGCCAAAACCGAAAGGGCTGACAGCCAGCCGCCACCCGCCGCCACTGCGCCAGAGGCGTGTGGCCCGTATGAATCGCAAGTGTAGAAGGCGCAGCGAGGCGGGGAGAGCAGAAGTGTTGCTGAATCAGACAGTGCGCAACGTTCGGCCGTTGCGCACCGTAGGCCGGTTACTGGCGGTAGGACTTGAGGAAGTTGCCGATGCGGCCGATGGCCATTTCCAGATCGTCGACACGGGGCAGGGTCACCACGCGGAAGTGATCCGGCCACGGCCAGTTGAAGGCCGTACCTTGCACCACCAGCAGCTTCTCGGAGAGCAGCAGGTCGAGGACGAATTTTTCGTCGTTGTGGATCGGGCAGACCTTCGGGTCGATTCGCGGGAACGCATACAGCGCGCCCATCGGTTTGACGCAGCTGACACCCGGAATATCGTTGAGCAGCTCCCAGGTACGGTTGCGCTGCTCCAGCAGGCGACCCTGCGGCAGCACCAGGTCGTTGATGCTCTGATAACCGCCGAGGGCAGTCTGGATCGCATGCTGACTCGGCACGTTGGCACACAGGCGCATGTTAGCCAGCATGTCGATGCCTTCGATGTAGCTCTGGGCATTGTGTTTCGGCCCGGAGATGGCGATCCAGCCGGAGCGGAAACCCGCCACGCGGTAGGATTTCGACAGACCGTTGAAGGTCAGGCACAGCAGGTCCGGGGCCAGCGAAGCGGTGCAGATGTGCACGGCGTCGTCGTAGAGGATCTTGTCGTAGATCTCGTCGGAGAACACCACCAGGTTGTGCGCGCGGGCGATTTCCAGCATGCCCAGCAACACTTCCTTCGAATACACCGCGCCAGTCGGGTTGTTCGGGTTGATGATCACCATGGCCTTGGTGTTCGGGGTGATCTTGGCCTTGATGTCGGCCAGATCAGGGAACCAGTCGGCACCCTCGTCACAGAGGTAGTGCACGGCGTTACCGCCGGCCAGGCTCACGGCGGCGGTCCACAGCGGGTAGTCCGGGGCCGGTACCAGCACTTCGTCGCCGTTGTTGAGCAGCGCCTGCAGCGACATCACGATCAGCTCGGACACGCCGTTGCCGAGATAGATGTCTTCGATGCCGACACCTTCGACATTTTTTTGCTGGTAGTACTGCATCACCGCTTTACGGGCACTGAACAGGCCTTTGGAGTCGCTGTAGCCTTGGGCGGTCGGCAGGTTGCGGATCACATCCTGAAGAATTTCGTCCGGCGCTTCGAAACCAAACGGCGCCGGGTTGCCGATGTTCAGCTTGAGGATGCGCTGGCCTTCCTCCTCCAGACGTTTGGCGTGCTTGAGCACCGGGCCGCGAATGTCGTAGCAGACGTTGGCGAGCTTGTTCGATTTGCTGAACTGCATGGCGATGTGATCCCGAAAATGAACGATCCAGACGGCGGATGGCCAACCGTACTGGGATTCCTGCGTCTTCGCACAGGCGGAGTCTCGCGCCATGGCCCGAGAATCCGTTTGAATGCGCCCGGTCTGGCTGCCAGACTGGCGTGTGACGAGGCGCAATCATACGTGCCACCCGATCCGTGGAAAAGGTACAGATCGGGCTTTTTCAGCCGCTGAGGTGTGATGATGGAAAAGTTGCAAAAAACCCTGGAAGAATGGCGGGCGATGCTTGACCCCGAGCAGTACAACGTATGTCGCCTGAGCGCCACCGAGCGACCGTTCTCTGGCAAATACAACGACACCAAAACCGACGGTGTCTATCACTGCGTGTGCTGCAATGAGCCGCTGTTCGACTCCACGACCAAATTCGATTCCGGCTGCGGCTGGCCGAGCTTCTACGCGCCGATCGGCGAAAGCGCCATGACCGAAATCCGCGATACCAGCCACGGCATGATCCGCACCGAGGTCAAATGCGCCCGCTGTGATGCGCATCTGGGCCATGTGTTCCCCGATGGCCCGCCACCGACCGGCCTGCGTTATTGCATCAACTCGGTGTGCCTGGACCTGGTGCCGCGCGAGTGATGCGAGCCTCTGTAGGAGCTGCCGAAGGCTGCGATCTTTTGATTTTTGAAGATCAACAGATCGCAGCCTTCGGCAGCTCCTACACGGGTATGTGCAATTAATTAAATTGCACGCAATTTAATTGCTCGCTATGTTTGGCCTTTCCCGATAACCCGAGGAGCCGACCCATGAGCGACAACCTGCTGAATATCCCTGTCACCACCATCAAGGGTGAGCAAAAGACCCTGGCCGATTTCGCCGGTAAAGCGGTGTTGGTGGTCAACACCGCCAGCAAATGCGGCTTCACCCCGCAATACAAAGGTCTGGAAGAGTTGTGGCAGACCTATAAGGATCAGGGCCTGGTGGTGCTGGGGTTTCCGTGCAATCAGTTTGGCAAGCAGGAGCCGGGCAACGAGGGTGCGATCAGCGAATTCTGTGAGCTGAACTATGGTGTGAGTTTCCCGCTGTTCAAGAAGATCGACGTCAACGGTTCTGACGCGCATCCGCTGTTCGTGCAGTTGAAAAAGCGCGCTCCGGGTCTGCTCGGCTCCGAGGGCATCAAGTGGAACTTCACCAAGTTCCTGATCGGCAAGGATGGGCAACTGGTCAAGCGTTTCGCCCCGACAACCAAGCCGCAGGACATCAGCGGCGAGATCGAAGCCCTGCTCAAATGAACAGCCTGCCCGACGATTCGCTGAAGCTCGACAGTCAGTTGTGCTTCAAGTTGTACGCCGCATCCCGGGCGGTGATTCGCGCTTACAAGCCGATGCTCGATCAACTCGGCCTGACCTACCCGCAGTACCTGGCGATGCTGGTGCTGTGGGAGTGGCAGGACAGTGCACCGGAGCAACCGACGGTCAAGGCGTTGGGCGAGCGCCTGGCGCTGGACTCCGGCACCCTGACGCCGTTGCTCAAGCGTCTTGAACAATTGCGGTGGGTGCAACGCCAGCGTTCGGCGCGCGACGAGCGTGAAGTGCATCTGAGCCTGACTATCCAAGGCCAGGCCTTGCGCGAGCAGGTCGGGCCGCTCAAGGCCCGGTTGTTGTGCGACAGCGGGGTGGATCTTGATCGGCTCAACGATTTGCGCAATGGCCTCGATCATCTGCTGGGGCAGATCAAAGCGCTGACGTAGCCGGCATCCACTGGTCGAGCAGGGCCGCCAGCTCTTCGCGGCGGAACGGCTTGGCCAGGTAATCGCTCATGCCGGCCGCACGGCAGCGCTCGCGTTCCTCGGACATGGCGTTGGCGGTCAGCGCGACGATCGGCAAATGCGGCCAGCGCCCGCTCTGGCGGATCTGCCGGCTCGCTTCGTAGCCGTCCATCACCGGCATGTTGCAGTCCATCAGCACCAGATCGAACTCATCGTGCTCCAGTTGATCCAGCGCCTCGGCACCGTGGGCAGCGACCACCACGTCGCAACCGAGCTTGCCGAGCATGCCTTTGGCCACCAGCTGATTGACCGGATTGTCCTCCACCAGCAGCACCTTTGCGCGCCGCCGAACCGGCAGGCTCTCGAGCTGCGCATCGTTGATCGTGGTGACGTCCGCCAGCAGGATGCGCCGCAGGATCTGATACAGCGCGTTGCGCGCCAGTGGTCGAGCCTGTTGCTGCAATGGCGCCAGCGCGGCGGCCTCTTCGCTGGGCATGAAGCTGCCATAAGCGGTTACAACGAGGATCGGCGCGCTGAGGGTCGGGCGCAGACTGAACAGGCATTCCGGGCAGTCGGTGATCAGCAGATCGGGTGACAGGCCCAGCAAGGGGTCATCCATCGTGCGCTGTTCATAGCTCACGCCCCACACTGGCAACAATGTCTTGAGCAGTTCTGCCAAGCCGCTGCTGGCCGCGGTGATCGCCAGTACCTTGCCGTGCAGTGGCGGCGGCATGACCGCCCGGGTGTGACACGGCAGTGGCAGGTCGGCACAGAACTGACTGCCGAAACCGGCCTCGGAACTGATGGTCAGCCGGCCTTGCATGGCCTCGCACAGGTTGTAGGTCAACGCCAGACCGAGACCGGTGCCGCCGTACTGCCGGGTGATGCCGGCACCGGCCTGGGTGAACGGCTGGAAGATTTTCACCTGGGCTTCCTGAGCGATGCCGATGCCGGTGTCGCAGACCTCGATGCGCACCCCGTCGTCATGGGCGGACAGGCGCACATCGACCCGGCCGAAGCGGGTGAACTTCAGGGCATTGGACAGCAGGTTGCTGACAATCTGTCGTACCCGGGTTGGATCCCCCAGCACCAGCGCCGGGAAGTACGGGTCGATCAGGCAGGTCAGCTCGACGCTGGGCGCGGCGTTCTGCGACAGCAGGTTGGCGGTGTCTTCGATCAGCGAGCCGAGATCGAACGGGATGTGTTCCAGCTCCAGTTGCCCGGCATCGAACTTGGACAGGTCGAGAATATCGTTGAGCAGTTCCACCAGCACCTTGCCCGAGTCATGGGCAATCGACAGTTGCTGTTGCTGCTCGGCATTCAGCGGCCCGTCGAGGGACAGGGCGATCATCCCCAGCAGGCCATTGAGCGGGGTGCGAATCTCGTGGCTCATGTTGGCGAGGAATGCCGAGCGCGCTTCGGCCATGTCCAGTGCAGTACTGCGGGCCACCTCCAGTTCTTCGTTGGACTGGCTGAGCCGGGTGTTGATGGCCTTGAGCTCGGCGGTGCGGGCCGAGACGATGTGCTCCAGTTGCCCGAGATAATCGGTCAGACGATTTTCCGCGTTGCGCCGTTGCTGGATTTCCGTGGCGATATTGTCGAACTGCTGGTTGGCGACTTTGACCAGTACGCCGATCTCGTCATTGGCGTGGCCGGCCGGACATTCGAGGGTGGTCGGTTCTGCGCTGCGCGCGTCACGCGCACTGAGTTCCCGGATCAGACGCACCAACGGCTTGGTCAACATCACGTAGAACAGCGCCAGCAGGATGCCGGTGAGGATCAGGCTGCGGGCAAAACCGTTGAGCAGGGTGACTTCGGCGCGGCGCAGGAAGCGGCTGCCGAACGCGTAGGTGTCGACCTCAAGACTCAGCGTGCCCAGTGATTCTTCGGGCAGGTGATCGAGGTACAGGCGGTCTTCGAACTGGCGCTTGGCGCCGAACAGGAAGTCGCTGATCACCCGATAACCGCTTTGCAGCTCCGGGCGTTTGACGTTGGCCAGGACGTTGCCGTTGTTGTCGGTCAGTTGCGCCGAGATGATCGCCGGTGAACGCAACAGGCCCAGGGTCAGCTCCTGCGCCAGCTCCGCGTCGATGTTGTAGGCGATACGCGACGCCGGATTGTGGCTGATTTCCAGCAAAGACAGGATTTCACGGTTGATGGAGGCGTCTTCGCTGGCATAATCGATGCCGATCTGCAGCAGGCTGAGCAGCGTGCCCAGAATGAACCCGACCAGCACAGTGAATCTGGCTTGCTTGTATGACAGCCGGTGGGTGAATTTGATATCCATGGGGTGTTGAACCACTTCCGTTTCTCTTCGCTGCTCAAGCATAGTCGATCATGTATGGATACCGAGGTTCCCGAATCGCCTTGTAACAAGGCCTGAGCGGGGATTGAGGTCTGTCTGTCGTCGCTGGATCGACATCATCACTGTGAACGTGCCCGAGGAGAAGACGTGGATTCCCGATTGAATGCTTTTCTTGAACGTGCCGAGTCGGTTCTGGCGCGGATCGAACCCCTGCTGCCGGCGCCGCGTCCGCTGATCGACTGGGAAACCTGCCTGGCCGCGCGCTGGCAGCGTGACGGGCGCAGCGGGTATTTGCTGCCGCTGGAAGTCAGCCTCGACATGCGCCTGTCCGACCTGATCGGTGTCGATCGTCAGTTGGAACAACTGGGCCGCAACACTCAGCAGTTTCTCGACGGCATGCCGGCCAACCATGCGCTGCTCTGGGGCTCGCGCGGCACCGGTAAATCCTCGCTGGTGCGGGCGCTGCTGGCCGAACACGCCAAGGCCGGCCTGCGTTTGATCGAGATCGAGCGCGACCATCTGGCCGACCTGCCGCGGGTGGTCGAGCAGATCGCCAAATTGCCGCAGCGCTTCGTGCTGTTTTGCGATGACCTGTCGTTCGAGTCCGGTGAAGGCGATTACCGCGTGCTGAAAAGCGTGCTCGACGGCTCGCTTGAACAGGCCCCGGAAAACGTTCTGCTGTACGCCACTTCCAACCGCCGCCATCTGGTGCCGGAAAAGGAAAGCGACAACGAAAACTGGAAACGCGTCGATGGCGAGCTGCATCCGAGTGAGGCGGTGGAAGAGAAGATCGCCTTGTCCGACCGTTTCGGCCTGTGGCTGTCGTTCTATCCGTTTACCCAGGAACATTTCCTCAACGTCGTCGAACACTGGATCGGCCAGTTGGCCGCCAAGGCCGGCTTGAGCTGGCAGCGCGACGAAGAGCTCGACATCCTCGCCGTGCGCTGGGCAACCGGGCGCGGCAATCGCAACGGACGTTGCGCGTACCAATTCGCCCGTTACTGGGTGGGACTGAAATTGCTGGAGCACAAGGCATGATTGATTTGCAACAAAGCGGCCAGGGCCTCGAAGGCTATGGCATGTTGGCCGCACAACTGGAATCGCTGCTGGCGGACGAGCGCGATTTCATCGCCAACGCCGCGCAGTTTTCGGCGTTCCTGTTCAACCAGCTCGACGATTTGAACTGGGCCGGTTTCTACCTCAATCGTAACGAAGAACTGGTGCTTGGCCCGTTTCAGGGGCAGATCGCCTGCGTGCGCATTCCGTTCGGTCGCGGTGTGTGTGGCGCGGCAGCGGCCAGTCGACAGACCCAGCGCGTTGAAGACGTGCATGCGTTCCCCGGTCATATCGCTTGCGACAGCGCCTCCAACAGCGAGCTGGTGGTGCCGCTGGTCAAGGACGGTCGGCTGATCGGCGTACTCGATCTCGACAGCCCGAAACTGGCGCGTTTCGGCACCGCCGATCAGGCTGGTATCGAGCAACTGGCAGCGATCTTCCTGCGTCTGACCGACTGCTGATCAGGCACTCAGGCCAGCCTTGCGCAGCAAGCTGGCCGGATCCACCGCATCAATCTGGCGCGGATCGAGAAACCGCGCGGCGTACTGCATGTACACCCCGTCGTTGATGAACAGCGCAAACAGTTCGGGGTCGATGTGCGCCTCGCGGGACATGGTGGCCATGATCCCCAGCGCCTCGTTCAAGGATTTGGCCTTCTTGTACGGTCGATCCGCCGCTGTCAGGGCCTCGAAAATATCGGCAATCGCCATCATCCTCGCCGGCAGGCTCATGTCATCGCGTTTCAGGCGTTTGGGGTAGCCGCTGCCGTCCATCTTTTCGTGATGCCCACCGGCAATTTCCGCAACGCTGTCCAGGTGTCCGGGGAAGGGCAGGTGGCTGAGCATCAGAATCGTCTGCACCATGTGGTGGTTGATGATGTAGCGCTCTTCGCGGGTCAGCGTGCCCTTGGCAATGCTCAGGTTGTACAGTTCGCCGCGATTGTATTTGTAACGCGGCACATCCAGTTTGAACCCCCACGGATTGTCTTCCGGAATCAGCTCGCTGTCGGCACGTTCGATCAGGTGTTCGGGCTTGTCCGCCAGCAGTGGCTCGCTGACTGGCAGATTCGCCGCTGGTGTTTGCGCCTGGCGGCGGTTTTCCTCCCATGACACCCCCAAGCGATCATCGAGGGTGCGCATCCAGCGTCGCTCGGCAATGCGCTCAAGGCGCTGCAGATCGGCGGGTGCCATGGCCTCACCACCCAGGTTGCAGCGCGCGACAAAGGCAAAGTCATCGTCCAGTTGCGTCAACGTGGCGTCACGCAGTTCGCTCAGTTGCGCCTCATTGCCGCCCAGCGCCAGCGCCTGCCAGTAACTGATCCAGGCATCGCGTTTGAGCACTTCGAAACGGGTGCGGATTTCGTGGATGCGATCGTTGAGGGTTTCCAGTTTGGTCGCTTTGTCGACGACATATTCCGGCGTCGTGACCTTGCCGCAATCGTGCAGCCAGGCCGCGATGTGCAGGGCCTCCCATTCGTCTTCGCTGGGCTGATAGCCTTGGAAGGCCGGCGCCTGGCTGGCGGCCGCGGCCTGAGCGAGCATCAGGGTCAGTTCCGGCACGCGCTGGCAATGGCCACCGGTGTACGGGCTCTTGGCGTCGATGGCACCGGCCAGCAACTGGATGAACGCGTCGAGCAACTGCTTCTGCTTCGCTTGCAGGCGCTGACTTTCGATACTCACCGCCGCCGCGCCGGACACGGCTTGCAGGAAGGCGATGCGGTCCGGGCGCAGTTTTTCCAGGTCCTGAGCGCTGCCGCTGTCGTTGATCAGCAGAAGCAGCAGGCCGATGGTTTCGTTGTGACGGTTGCGCAGGCGGATGCCGATCAGGTGGATGCGCGGCGACGCCATTGCCAACAAGACCTTCTGCAAGTCCCCGGCCTGCTCGAAGCCAAGGCTGCTGACCACATTGTCAGCGTCGATCAGTTGCTGAAACCACGCCGGTCCTTGATCGGCCAGGAGATCCCGGCCCAGCACAGCGAACTCGCCCGGCTCGTGCGAGGCGCCATCAATGACCAGCCCGTAAGGCTCCATCCGGTTGCCATCGCTTTCGCGCAGATAGATCAAACCCGCCTGCGCCTGGGCGATCTGCACCGTTTCGAACAGCACCCGTTGCAGCAGCGGGGCGAAGCGGGTTTCGGCGCAGAGGCTGTCGGTGATGCGGAAGAAACTGGCGAGCGTGTCCTTCATGCGCGCCATCGACAGGCTCAACTGGTCAACCTCTAGCACCGGCGAGCGGCGGGTGACCGGAAAGTTGAAATCGAAACTGCGGATCGCGTCGGCTTCCTTGACCAGCGCGTGCAATGGTTTGACCAGAATCCGCGAGATCAGCCAGCCCAGCGGCAGGCACAGCAGCAAGGTCGCCAGGGTGATCAGTGCGCCTTGCCAGCGCATGCGGTAAGCGTCGGCCAGCAACTCATCCTCTGGCACCAACAGGGCCATTTGCAGGCCTCTCGGCCCACCTTCCTGCAAATGGCTGCGGGCGACGATCCAGTGGCGGCCATCGACGTCGAGTCGTTTCTCCGGATGCGTGGTGGACAGCAATGCGTGCAGGTTCGGACTCAGGTCAGCGGCCTTGGCCAGGCGTGCGCTGCTGTCGTCGACAATCAGCCGGCGGCTGTCGGGGTAGGCCACAGCGTTGCCATCGGCATCGAACAACACGATTTCGGTGGAGGGGGTGACCACGTGTTTGAGCAAGGTGGCCGAGAGTGCTTCCAGCGTCAGGTCGGCACCGATCACACTGGTTGCGCCGCTGCGTCGGGCCAGGGTGGTGCCCACGTTGTGCGTGGAGAAAAATACATAAGGTTCGGTGGTGATCTGATCGCCCTGTTGCAGGGCGTTGCTGTACCAGTTGCGGGTTCGTGGGTCATAGCGGTCGTCGGGATTGTCCTGGCGCCCGACGGGCGTCAGTGCCTGGTCGAAGAACAGTGACTGCGACGACGCAGCGCCGCTGGCATCGTGCTCGATGCTCCAGACCTGATAGGCCGCGGTCGGCGGCGCCTTGAGCAGAGTTTTCAGGGCGCTGGTACGCAACGGCCGAACCATGAAGAAATCGCCGTTGCCGTAGCCCAGATACAGCGAAGCGAGATCGGTATTGTCCATGAGTGACTGACTGAACGGCTTGAGCAGCGCCAGACGCTGTTGCAGGTTCGAGGCCCCGGCCGCCTGGTTGTCGGCCAGGAGGCTCAGCAGATGACGGATCGGTTCGTAAGTTGAATGCAGGTCCAGGCGCACGTCCTGTTCGATGCGATTGAACAGGTTTTCACTGCTCGACAGGATGATCCGGGTGGTCTGGCGATAATTGAACAGCCCCAGCACGACGCCTGTGAGCAACAGCAGGAAGGTGAACATGACGCTGATGTGCACGTGCAACGGGAACCGGCGTTGATCCGGGCGCAGTGGGCTGGGCATTGCTGACTCTCCATTGAAGTAAACACACTGCTCAGCGTTCAAGCATAGTTAAGGCTCGGTCATTGTGCTTTCTGCGAACGGTTCCAATTGTTGCTGCAACGCCTGCTCCAGTTCGACCATCGCCGCATCGGTAGCCTCGATGCAGCGCACGATGGCCGGCACAGACGTGGTCTGCAGACAGGCTTGTTCCAGCGCATCGCAGCAGACGATCAGACGCGAAGCTTGCGCGATTCGGGCGGCGCCCTTGATCTTGTGCGCCACCACCGCCAACGCCTCACGATCATTGTGCGGCGCCAAGGCCAGCAGCTCCTCACGATCGAGGCGGCTGCTCTTGAGCAATTGCGCGAGCAGACGTCGGGCTTGAAGCGGATTGCCCCCCGTCAATTGATTCAAACCCTCGAGATTGAACGCAGGTTCAGGGGGGGGCGGTTGCAGCCCGTTGACCCACTGGCTCAGCGCACTGAGGCTCAGGGGTTTGAACAGGCAGTCATTCATGCCGGCCTCTTTGCAACGCTGCACTTCCTCGGGCTGCGCGTTGGCCGTGAAGCCGAGAACCGTACAAGGCGGACGGCCCGTGCGTTGTTCTTCCTGACGGATGGCCGCCGCCAATTCGTAGCCATTCATCAGCGGCATGTTGCAGTCGGCGATGACCAGGTCGAATTCACCGGCCTGCCACTTCGCCAATCCGCTGCGGCCTTCTTCGGCAAGGCTGAAGCGATGCCCGAGGAACTCCAGTTGCTGGCACATCAGCAGGCGATTGGCGGGGTGGTCGTCGACCACCAGAATGTTCAGCGGCGCGCCAGATACGCGGATCGGCGGTTCGGTTTTCGCTGTGGCCGCCCTGCATGGCAGCGTTTGCAGGGGCAGCGACAGGCAGACCTGGGTGCCGATCCCCGGCTGACTGCTCAATTGCAGCTGACCACCCATCATTTCACAGAGGTTGCGGCTGATCACCAGTCCCAGTCCGGCGCCACTGCGGGCCTGCTGGCGGCCACTGTCAGCCTGGGCGAACGGCTCGAACAGGCGTTGCTGATCTTCAATGCTGATGCCGACGCCGGTGTCGTGGATCGTCAATTGAACCAGCGAACGCACGCCGGCGGCATTGGGCAGCACGTCCAGGGTGACCCGCACCTGCCCGCTCTGGGTGAATTTGATGGCATTACTGATCAGGTTCGACAGGATCTGCTTGAAGCGCAGCGGATCCAGTTCCACATCGATTTCGAGTCCCGGAGGATTGACGGTCAGGGGCAGGGCGAGGTTTTTCTGGCGGGCAAGGCCGTCGAAGATCCTCACCACCGAAGCGACGGTGTCGACCAGATTGACCCGCTCGGGAGTCAGGCTCAGGCGTCCGGACTCGATCCGAGCGATATCGAGAATGTCGCCGATCAGCCCCAGCAGATCCTTGGCCGAACAGTAGGCGGTTTCGATCGACGAGCGATCCGGCGCCTGATCGGTCATGCGTTCGAGCGTCAATTCGAGCATGCCGATAATGGCATTCATCGGCGTACGGATTTCGTGGCTCATGGTCGCCAGAAAGGTACTTTTGGCACGGTTGGCGTTGTCCGCCTGCTCCTTGGCCGTGCGCAGTTCATCGAACAACTGGCGGCGGTCACTGATATCGATCCAGCCACCGATGATCCCTTGTACATCGCCGCAGGAGTCGCGGTAAGGCAGGATCCAGTGATAGATCGTCAGACGCCGGCCACCGATGTGCAACGGCCGGTCGAGCAGCAGCGGCGTTCCCTCGGCCACAACCCGCTGGTAATCCGCCTCGAAGGCCTGGGCTTCGAAGGCATTGCTCAGGGTGCCTTGCATGACGCTTTTGCCGATCACGTCTTCGCGTTTGGCGTTGAAGGCTTCGAGGTAGCTGTCGTTGCAGCTTTGCAGCAAGCCCCGGCGATCACGCACGTAGATCGGATGAGGGGTGCCGTTGACCAGTGAACGCATGAATTCGAACTGATCATTGAGTGCCCGCTCGGCAGCCTGGCGTTGCTTGATCTGGCGCCGCATGTAGGCGTTCCAGATCAGGGACAACAGCAGTAGCAGGCAGGCTGCGCCGATCAGTTGGTAAAACAGACGCTGGTAGTGATGCCAGTTGCTTTGCGCCGCATTGGAAAAACCGCGCCAGCGGCTGTTGATGACCCCCAGTTCTTCGGGGCTGATGCTCAGCAGTGCCTTGTCGAGGATCGAGCCGAGTTCGCTGTTGTCACGGGCTGTAGCCAGCGAAAAGGCTGCCTGACGGGTGCCAAGGGTGGTAGTGATCTGCAGCTGATGCTCGAAGATCCGTGACGAAATCAGATAGTTGGCGATCACTAGCGAGGCGACGGCACCATCGGCCTTGCCTTCGGCGAGCAAGGTCGCGGCGCCGAAGGTGTCGGAGGTTTCGGTCAGGCGGATATCGGGGAACTCGCGGCGCAGGTAGTCGACCATGGGGCTGCCTTGGGCAATCGCCAGATATTTGTCCTTGAGCTGCGTCGGATGGGTCGGGCTGTCAGTGGATTTGCGGGTCAGCAGGACGAAGGAGTTTTCCAGATAGGGGCGGCTGAATTGCAGGGTCTTCTCCCGTTGCGGGCTGGGTAGCAACGCCGCGATCAGATCGGCCCGATGCTGATTGATCTGCTCGACCATATCGCCGTCGCTGCGGCTGCGCACCAGTTCGAAGCGCATGCCGGTACGCAGGCGCAGCAATTCGAGCAGGTCTGCGGTGATCCCGCGCAGATTGCCGTCGCTGTCAAAGAATGTCAGCGGCGCGAACGCCTCGTTCACCACCACGCGCAGCACCGGATGTTGTTTGAGCCACTGTTCTTCGTGGTGGGTCAATTGCAGTTTCTGGTCGGTCAGCAGGATGTCGCTGCCGGCGCTCCAGCGCTTGGCGATGCTGTCGCGTTCACTGGCCGGAATGGCCCGCAGGGCGGTGTTGATGATGGCCAGCAGTTGCGGATTGTCGGCATGCACGGCAAAGCTGAAACCATGGGCTTCCTGTTTACCGAAATTGGCCATGCGGATGTTGTTCAGGTAGCCCTTGTTGATCATGTAGTGGGTGGAAATGGTATCGCCCAGAAACACGTCGGCCTGATCGAACGCCACCGCGTTGATTGCGTTTTGATAGGACGGGTAGGACGTCAGGATCGCCTTGGGGTACAGCGCCTTGACTTCGTTCTGCGGCAGATAGTGATAGACCATGCTCAGGCGCAGTCCGGCCAGCCCCTCGGTGAGCGTACGCGTATCGTCTTCGCGGGTGACCAGTACCGGCTGGTCGATGGCGTAGGGGGTTGAAAGCAGGATGTCGGCGTTACTGGCCTCGAAGCCGTTGGCGGTACCGAGCATATCGACCTGACCGGCTATCAGAGCGCGTACCGCAGCTTCCCGTGAGGCAAAGCGCTTGACCCGGACTGGCAGGCCCACAGCCTGCTCGAGCAGGCCGGCATAGTCAGCGGTAAAGCCTTCGTAATCACGACCGCTGGCGGTCATGTCGAACGGCGGATAATCCGGTGCGGAAGTGCCCAGTATCAGTTCGCGGCGAGTCTGTAACCATTGCCGTTGCGCAGGCTGCAGGGGTATGGACAGCGCGTCGTGGCTCGAACGGCTGCGCAGCACATATTCCTGCGCTGTGACAAGGTCGGCCTGTGCCTGAGAAGTCAGGCACAGGCTTGCACACAATATGGCGAGATAGATCTTTAAACGACTGGGCATTCAGGCTCTCACACTAGCGCGTTGCGCTTGGCCATCTCGATAAGTTCCACCAGGGATCTGGCTTTCAGTTTCTGCATCAAGCGTTTTTTATAAGTGCTGACTGTTTTGTTACTGAGGAACATGCCCTTGGCAATTTCCTTGTTGGTGCGCCCTTGGGCAAATAACTGCAGAACCATGAGTTCGCGGTCATTGACGGCTTTGAACAATTCCAGCTCGGCGTAACGCACATCGTCACTGCGTACCGGATTCAATGCCTGACTGGGGAAATAGTTGTAACCGGAAAGTACCGCTTTTATGGCGCTGACCAGTTCGCTCAAGTCTTCTTCCTTGCACACATAACCGGATGCGCCGGACTGCATGCAGCGAATGCCGAACAGGGTCGGGCATTGCGCCGTCAGTACCAGGGTCTTGAGCGGAGTACCCATGGCGTTGAAGCGGGCGAGGACTTCCAGTCCGTCGAGTTTGGGAATGCTGATATCGAGGATGATCAGGTCGGGCATGCATTCGCGGACCATCTGCATGGCATCGACCCCGTTATCGGTTTCGCCGACGACCTTGTAACCTTCATGCTCGAGGAGCATTCGAACGGCAAGTCGGATGACAGGGTGATCATCGACAATAAAAACGGAGTTCATAATCAAATCCCATACGTGCGCGAATAAAGCGCGCACCTTAGCTCAGATAAAAGAGCGATCGCATGAACTCGCAGGGCTCTAGCAGCAATATAGGATAAGTCCTACACACTAAAGGGAAATTGACTACGACAAAACTCTGTGTCGCGTAAGGAAGTGTTTAAGTTATTTGTTTATCTGGATGTTTTAAGTTGCTGTTGGATTGTTGAGAAAACAGCGTTTGTTTGAGTTCTGTCGTCGTTAAACGGATTACGTTTGGTCTGCGCGCCTATCGAATACCGCTGAGCCACTTTAATGGACCAATCCTTCAACCGGGCGTCGCACTGACCCGGTTGAAAGGTACCACTGTCAGTGGCTGGAGCGCCCGGTCATTTCCAGCGCCATGTCACTGGCGTAGCTGTCGGTCATCCCGGCGATGAAGTCGATCATGCGCAGAAACGAGGTATGCAGCGGCCCGTGGGGATCCGGCGCATTGTTGCCCAGCAGATCGAGGATGCGTCGGCTCTTGAACGACGGCGTGCGGCCGCCATGTTGCTCCAGCGCGGCGCCGCAGAACGCGTTGAGGAGGATTTCCAGCGTGGTATAGGCGCCGATTTCATGCAGCGTCTTGCGCTTGTCCTGGAAGATTTTCTTGCGGGCGATGTCCTTGGCGTTGAGCACGCAGCGTTTGGCCGGACCGTGCATGTGTTCCACCAGGTCGCCGTGCAGTGTGCCGGCCAGCAGCGCATCCTGTTGCTCGACGAATGCCCGGGCGGCGGCATTGGTCAGGTGCTCGATGGCCTTGCCGCGCAGGATCGCCAGTTTGCGTCGACGCGAATCCTGCGGGCCGAGTTGGCGATAGGTTTCCGGCAGATCGTCACCGACCAGACCGAGCAGCAGCGATTCGACTTCCGTGTATTCCAGAAGCTCCATTTCCAGGCCGTCTTCGAGGTCGATCAGCGCATAGCAGATGTCGTCAGCCGCCTCCATCAGGTACACCAATGGGTGCCGCGCCCAGCGCTGGTCTTCCAGTTGCGGCAGACCGAGCTTGTGGGCGATCTGCTCCAGCAGCGGCAGTTCGCTCTGATAGCAGCCGAATTTGTGTTTCTTGTAGCCCAGCGAGTCGGCGTGACGTGCGGTCCACGGATACTTCAGATAGGTGCCGAGGGTGGCGTAGGTGAGGCGGGTGCCACCGTCGAACTGGTGATACTCAAGCTGAGTCAGCACCCGGAAGCCTTGCGCGTTGCCTTCGAAATTGAGGAAGTCGCCGCGCTCGGCTTCGCTCATGCCGTCGAGCCAGCCGCGCCCGGCCGCCTGCTGGAACCAGTGCCGAATCGCATCTTCACCGGAGTGGCCGAACGGCGGGTTGCCGATGTCATGGGCCAGGCAGGCCGATTGCACGACCATGCCCAGATCGCTCGGGTCGCACCAGTCGGGCAGGGCGCTGCGCAAGGTTTCCCCGACGCGCATGCCCAGCGAGCGCCCGACGCAGCTGACTTCCAGCGAATGGGTCAGACGGGTGTGGATGTGGTCGTTACTCGATACCGGATGCACCTGGGTCTTGCGGCCCAGCCGGCGGAAGGCGCCGGAGAAGATGATGCGGTCGTGGTCTTTGTGGAACGGGCTGCGGCCCAGCTCTTGCGGGCTGTGCAGCGGTTTTCCAAGGCGTTCGCGGTTGAGCAGGGTCTGCCAATCCAAGGCTGGTTCTCTCCGTCGGTGACTGGGATGACTGTTGCCCTAGCTTCCCGGTTCAGCCACGCACCTGCAAGCGGAACTACAAGCCCGCGGCATCAATATCGATCAGCAGCAGGCGCTCGCCGTTATCGAAGAACTGCCCGGCGGTCAGGCAATACTGGTTGCTGGTGGCATCGCGGTAGGTGCTGGACAGGGTCAGGCGTCGCTCTTCCCAGCCTTCGGCGAGCAAATGATAAAAGTACGGACGCCATGACCAGTTGTGTCCCAGGTAGCGGTTGTCGGCAACCCAGCGGTTGTGCCGCCATTCAAGGTTGGGCGTGAGTTGGGTGCCGTGACGGTCGCACTGGTAGAACCGCAGCAACCACGGAAAAGCCTCAAGTTGCGGCAGCGCACTGAGCGGCGCATGGGCCTGAGCCCAGGCCTGGAGGATCGCCATCAGTTCGCCGAGTTGCTGGCGCATCTGCATCAAACGCCCGCGTTCGGCCAGTTTCTGCCGTACGTAACGCTGGCGCAATTCAGCGAAGCGTTGCACGAAGGCATCGGTTGGATAGAACGCCTGCTGCGCCCGGGCGAACAGGAAACCCTGAACGTAGCGCGAGCCGCATTCCAGGGCGAAATTGAGCTGGGCCTCAGTTTCCACTCCTTCGGCAATGATCCAGCAACCGGTCTTCTCGGCCATTTGCGCCAGTGCCTTGACCACATCGCTGCTCGGCCCGCCCAACGCGGCGGCCTGAAACAGGCGCATGTCGAGTTTGAGAATGTCCGGCTGCAACGCCAGCACCCGATCGAGCTGCGAATAACCGGCGCCGAAGTCATCGATGGCGATCCGCGCTCCGGCCTCGCGATAGCGCGCCACCACCTCGGCCAGACGCTGACTGTTGCCACCCAGTTCCGTGATTTCGAACACGATACGTTGCGGGTCGACGCCGTGTCGCAGCATTTGCTTGAGGCTCGGCAGCGGCTGATCGGCGCGCAGGCGACTGATCCAGCGTGGCGACATGTTCAGGCTGAGAAACCACTCGGCGGGGGCTTCATGCAGTCGGCTCAGGGCGTTGTCGCGGATCTGTCGGTCGAGGCGGCGCAGGGCGATGGCGGGTGAGCGCGGGTCGGCAAACAACGGCCCGACCGAGGCCAGTTGGCCGTCGGGCTGGCGCAGGCGACCCAGTGCTTCGACGCCTGCAATACGTCCGGTGGCGGTATCGATGAAAGGTTGAAAGCAGGCGAGCGGTTGCCCGTCGATCACGGGGCCTCCTTAGTCGTTCTTGTTCTGGATGAACCCGCCGACCGGGTAGGCACGCGGGATTGAATCTCTTGGTAAAGAGGTTCAATCCCGCGGGTATTGCAAGAATGCAGCCAGATGCGTGAGCTCAGCGTTTGCTTGAGCTCTGCATCACCAGTTTGATCAGTGGCCCGAGGCTGGTGCCCAGACGAATCAGCCGCGTCAGCCCGCCGACACCGCCGCTTTTTGCGCCTTTGCCGGTGATGAAACCCAGCAGGGTGACGGCGGCCACGCCCCATAGCGGCGCGTGTTTGATGCCGAAGCCGCCTTGCAGGTTTTGCGTCATGCCGCGCATGCGCTGCAAGGGTTGCAGCACTTGCCCGGCTTCGTGGCGGATTTCCTGACGATGCATTTCCATGCGCAGACGGATCAACGCCTTGCGCATTTCCCGGCGCGAGCTGTTGTGTGGCAGTTCAGGCAAGCTCATGGCAGCAGGCGCTCCCGATCGTTGGCCAATTCTTCCAGCGTGCCGTGGAAGGGCGAGGATTCATCGAACACTGCTGCCTTGAGGCGTAAACCGCAGAAAGCGGCGGCCAGGGTGTAGAACACGCAAAGGCCGATGATCGCTGCCAGACGATAGGTATCCCAGAACACGATCAGCACCAGCGTCGACAGACCCACCAGCAACAGCAGGGCAAACACCAGCGCCAGCCCCGCGAACAGCAACAGGCTGACGGTGCGTGCTTTCTGCTCCTGCAATTCGATGCCGAACAATTCGACATGGCTGTGCAGCAAGCCCAGAACAGCGGCGCCCAGACGCCGCGTGGAGGAAGTAGTGCCCGACCCCAGGCCGGATTCGCCGATCGACATGATCAGCGCCGAGTGGCCAGCAGGCCAATCAGGAAGCCCACCCCGGCGGCGATGCCCACTGATTGCCAAGGGTTGGCCGACACGTAATCTTCGGTGGCGGTTACCGCTGCCTGGCCGCGATCACGCAGTGTGTCTTCGGTCAGCTTCAGGGTTTCCCGGGCGCGCAGCAGGCTGTCGTGGATCTGATCACGCAACTCATCGGCCTGATCGCCCGCCAGGGACGCAGTGTGTTCGAGCAACCGCTCGGTGTCGGCGACCAGAGTCTGGAAGTCGTTCATCAGGATTTCTTGAGCAGTCTTTGCCTTGATGCTGGCCATGGGTGGATCTCCGTAAGTGACGTCTGAAGCGTTCGAGTATGAGCCTTGCGCGAAGGTTCAGTACAAATGACTGGTACAGCTTTTGCTATGTCGTGGTGCGTTCTACTGCCGCCGTGCGCTGTTGGCGGGCGTACATGCAGCAAAACCTTAACTCAAATAATCCTGGTTCGTATCAGGACATCGACCTTGTGCGCCAAACCGGTTCATCGCAGCTTCATTGCGCAGACCGACCGGTCGCAACTTGGTGCATGAATTGTCCGCGCGAACCGCTTTGGTGCCTTTTTAGCCTTCAGGTCTGCCTCTTTATGGAAAATCTGCAAAGCGCTGTGGACACACTGGTTCACAGCTCCAACACGTTGTTCATTCTGATCGGTGCGGTGATGGTGCTGGCGATGCACGCCGGTTTCGCCTTCCTTGAAGTCGGCACGGTGCGCCAGAAAAACCAGGTCAACGCACTGTCGAAGATCCTCAGCGACTTTGCCGTTTCGACCCTGGCCTATTTCTTTATAGGCTATTGGATTTCCTACGGGGTGACCTTCATGCAACCGGCGGCGGTGCTGAGTGCCGATCACGGTTACGGTCTGGTGAAGTTTTTCTTCCTGCTGACCTTCGCCGCGGCGATCCCGGCGATCATCTCCGGCGGGATTGCCGAGCGTGCGCGCTTCGTTCCGCAGTTGTGTGCAACGGCGCTGATCGTGGCGTTCATCTACCCGTTTTTCGAGGGCATGGTCTGGAACGGCAACTTCGGTCTGCAGGCCTGGCTGACGGCACGTTTTGGCGCGGCGTTCCATGATTTCGCCGGATCGGTGGTGGTGCACGCCATGGGCGGCTGGCTGGCATTGGCGGCGGTATTGCTGCTTGGCCCGCGCAATGGCCGTTATCGCGACGGGCGTCTGGTGGCGTTCGCGCCGTCGAGCATTCCGTTTCTGGCGCTGGGTTCGTGGATTCTGATTGTCGGCTGGTTCGGCTTCAACGTGATGAGCGCGCAGACCTTGCAGGGCGTCAGCGGTCTGGTGGCGGTCAACTCGCTGATGGCCATGGTCGGCGGCACGGTGGCGGCGCTGATCGTCGGGCGCAATGACCCGGGCTTCCTGCACAACGGCCCGCTGGCCGGGCTGGTGGCGATCTGTGCCGGTTCCGACCTGATGCATCCGGTCGGTGCGCTGGTGACTGGCGCGATTGCCGGTGCGTTGTTTGTCTGGTGCTTTACCGCCGCGCAAGTCAAATGGCGCATCGACGATGTGCTCGGCGTGTGGCCATTGCACGGTTTGTGCGGGGTGTGGGGCGGGATCGCCTGCGGCATCTTCGGCCAGACTGCGCTGGGTGGCCTGGGCGGTGTCAGCCTGATCAGTCAACTGATCGGCAGCGCGCTGGGTGTGCTGGTCGCGCTGATCGGCGGATTCGTCGTCTACGGCGTGATCAAGGCCTTGCACGGCCTGCGCCTGAGTCAGGAACAGGAGTATTACGGCGCCGATCTGTCGCTGCACAAGATCGGCGCGGTGAGTCAGGATTAGGTTTCCTCATCGTCGGCGCCGCGGTACAAGCCGTGCAGTAGACGATAACGGTCACTGCGCACCTGATCGACTCGCTCTTGTACCTGACGTGCTGGCAGACCGAGCATGATCAAGGCGTGAGAGCCGAGCATCAGGCTCGATTCCAATAGCTCCGGCACCACTTCGGTGGCGCCGGCAGCCTTGAGTTCCGTCAGTTGGCTATCGTCGCGGGTGCGCACCAGAATCGGCACCTGATCATTGTGGCGGCGTGCCTCTTCAAGAATTCGCAGGGTAACCTCGCTTTGATCCACTGCGATCACAACCAGCCGCGCGCGCAACAATCCGACGGCAATCAGCAGGTCGGCGCGAGACGAGTCGCCGTAATGCACATTGCTTTCGCTGACGGAGGCTTCCTGGATCCGCACCGGATCGTTGTCCAACGCGATATAAGGCTGATTTGCATTGCGCATGAAACGGCCGATGGACTGGCCAACCCGCCCGTAGCCGCAAATCACCACATGCTGGTCGAGGTCGGCGTTGAGCGCACTGATCTCCTCGAGTTGCGCCTCCTGATTCGGCTTGCGATGCAGGCTCAGGGCAATTTTCGGTGCCCCGCGCAACAACAGCGGGGTCAGCAGCATCGAGCAGAACGTTGCCGCCAGCAGCAGGCCGCCCAGCTCGTCAGGCAGCATGCGGTTTTGCTGCATCTGCGCCATCAATGCAAAGCAGAATTCCCCGCCCTGCGCCAGGGCCAGGCCGCTGCGCCAGGCAGTTTCGTGATCGCTGCCGCGCCACTTCACCAAAAGCGCGACGACCGTGCCTTTGATCAGCATCAGGCTGAGGGTCAGGCCGAGAATCAACAGGCTGTGACTGACGAACAGTTGCAGGTCGATCAGCATGCCGATGCTGACGAAAAACACCCCGAGCAGGATGTCGCGAAACGGCCGGATGTCGGCCTCGATCTGATGGCGATAGTGGCTCTCGCCGAGCAGCATGCCGGCGAGAAATGCGCCGAGGGCAGGGGACAGGCCCAGCAAGTGTGTCAGCCAGGCGGTCAGCAGCACAATCACCAGCGCCAGCAGCACAAACAATTCCGCCGAGCGCGAGGCCGCCACTTCGTGGAACAGCCGTGGCAGCAACCAGCGGCTGGCCAGCAACAGACCGAAAAACAGCACCACGGTCTTCACCAGCGTCAGCGGCAGCGCCCAGTACCAGGCTTGCGCGCTGCTCCCGGCGAACACCGGCACCAGGGTCAGCAACAACACCGCAACTACGTCCTGAAACAGCAGAACCCCGACAGCGTTTTGCCCGTGACTGCTGAACACTTCGCCCAGGCTGCTCAACTCCTTGGTGACAATCGCCGTCGATGACAGCGACAGCCCGGCGCCAAGCAACATGGCCGGGGTCACCGGCATGCCCAGCAGGATCAGCACCAATCCCAGTAACGCCGTGCTGAGCAACACCTGCTGACTGCCCAGGCGAAACACCACCTGGCGCAGCGCGATCATTTTCGACAGGGAAAACTCCAGGCCCAGCGAAAACAGCAGAAACACTACGCCCAACTCGGCCACGTCCGGCAGGTGCTCGCTCTCGTTGATCCAGTCGAATGCAGTTGGCCCTACCAACAATCCTACGCAGAGATAGCCCAGCACCGGCGGCAAGCGCAGACGGCGAAACAGGGCAATCATCACCAGGGATGAGGCGAGGATGATCAGCAGGTTGGCAAACACAAGGCACTCCGATGTCAGGCTCAGGCTTCTCAAGCGTAGAGGCAAAAAGCGCGGGAGCATGGCCCGATTGGCTTTTCTATGGACTGATTTGCGTCAGGGTTTTGCGTAATGGTCGCCGTGCTCGGGCCTTTGGGCGGCAGCGGCTCGACGGGTTTTCGAGGCAGGCCTAGAATGAATGCTCATTTTTCCGGTTGAGCGATCATGCCTCCTGAATGTCAGTTGTTCGGCACCTTGGGATGCCATTTGTGTGAGGTGGCAGAGGCCGAGTTGATGCCTTTTGTCGAGCATGGTCTGCTGGTCGAACTGGTGGATATTGCTGACGATGAATCCTGGTTCGAGGCTTACAGCCTGCGAATTCCGGTACTGCGCCGAATTGACACCGGCGCGGAGCTGAGCTGGCCTTTCAGTGCCGAACAGGTGGTGGCCTTCCTGCGTTGAGCCTGTTTCTTCGGTGACGCGGCATTGCTTTCCACCGGTCGCGAACGCGCATCCTTCCCTTGGCACTTTGCCGATTATTCGGTTACTGTATGTGCATACAGTAATTGGGTGGGCCTGCTGCTTTTGATGACTTGAGCAGGTGAATCCGGCAGTCAGAGGGACGAACCGTGGTCAATGTCGAACAGTTGAAGAACAGCGTGAACCGGATGTCGGTTGACGTGGTGCGCGAGGCCGTCCTCGAGTTGCGCCTGGACGGGCTGGTCACGGAGGGCAAGACGCCTTTCAACAAATTGCATTTCAACACCTGTTTTGCCGAGATCGAGGCGCTGTTCCAGCGTGCCGGTTATCACAGGCAACTGGATGTGGTCGGTTATCAGGGGTTGTTGTACGCCTTGTATGACCCGGGGCGCTGGGAGGCCGTCGACGTGCTGCGCTGGCTCAAGGAATTCACCGAAGCCGCCGCGCTCAAGTCGATCCCGGCCTGAAGCGGGCGGTGGAATCGGCGCTAGGTTCGTATCGCTCAGTGTTGGATAATGCCGACCTGCATTGAGGGTTCGAATTTCCGTATGTCCACACCAACGTTTTCCGCTGCGCAGAATCAGGCCAGCACCCTTTACCTTCCTCCGGGGAGTTGGCCTACCGTCCTTGATTGCCTGTGTGAGCATTTCAGTGCGATCAGTCGAGAGCAATGGCTGGACCGGATCGCCCGGGGCCGGGTACTGGATGGGCAGGGACAGCCGATTGCGCTGGATCTGCCGTACAAGGAAGGCCTGCGTATTCACTACTTCCGTGAAGTGCCGGATGAAAAACCGATCCCGGTGGTCGAGTCGATCCTGTATGCGGACGAACATCTGGTGGTGGCGGACAAGCCGCACTTCCTGCCGGTGACGCCGGCCGGCGAGTACGTCGAACAGACGTTGCTGCGTCGTCTGATCCGCCGCCTCGATAATCCGCATCTGGTGCCACTGCACCGCATTGACCGGCACACGGCAGGCTTGGTGATCTTTTCGGCTAACCCACAAACCCGCTCCGCTTATCAGTCGCTGTTCCCTACGCGGCAGATCGATAAACGCTATGAGGCGATTGCCCGTGCGCTGCCGGAGCTGGAATTTCCTCTTGTACACAAAAGCCGTCTGATCGATGGCGAACCGTTCTTCCGCATGCAGGAAGGGCCAGGCGTCGTCAATACTGAAACGGCTGTGGAAGTCCGGGAAAAGAACGGTGATCTGTGGCGCTACGGCCTGTATCCGGTGACTGGCAAGAAGCATCAGCTACGTGTACACATGACCGCGCTGGGGGCGAGTATCTGCAACGATCCGTTCTACCCGGATGTGTTGAAAGACGTTGAGGATGATTACGCCAATCCGCTCAAGCTGCTGGCGCAGGGGCTGCGCTTTGTCGATCCGGTGACCGGTGAGGATCGTGAATTCGAGAGCCGGATCACCCTGCAGTGGTGATGCCAGGCACTTTCCCGTGCCCATGAAAAAGCCCGCATTGATGCGGGCTTTTCTGTATCCGGTATCGACGTAAAGCTTACAGCTCTTTAACGGTACGAACCTGATCCTTGTTGATGCGGGTCTCTTTGCCGTCCAGTTGCTTGAACTCGTAGAAGCCCGAATCGTCATCGTATTTCGGGGTGTCGACGGCCTGGATTTCGCGACCGTCATTCAAGGTGATCACTGTTGGCGACGAGCAACCAGCGAGGGTAGCCAGGCCCAGTGCGAGCATGAAAGTGGCGAGGGTCCGTTGAGTCATGGGTGTGTCTCCGAATGGGAATACTTTTGGTTACTGAACTTGAGACGTATACAAGGCGTGAGAGTTCCTTGAATGCTGTCAGTCTGACACAGTGTTGTGCGTATTTAACAGTTCGGGGGTGTTCAGGTTGGCCAGTCGCGGGTCATTGTCGGGGCATTGCAGGGCAGTCGCGCCGAGATTGCGCATGATCCGGCCGGGGCTGCGTTCGCCGGCGTTCCAGGCGGTTTCGAACGCCGGCAGAAGGGCTGCCGGGATCACGCACAGCAGGGGTTCCCAGTGGTCGTCGTGACGCAACATTAAAGGTTTTTCAGGAAATTGGCCGGCGGTTTCACGCATGTCCTGCAATAGCGCGGCGTCGATTCGCGGCGCATCGCAGGGCAAGACCAGCAGGTTTGGCTGGCGGGCGGCCTTGAGTCCGGCAAGGATGCCGGCCAGGGGGCCAGGAAAATCGCCTTGCTCATCGCTGACCAATTGATCGGCGTAGGCTGCATAACGCTCGTGATTGCGATTGCAGGAGATGATCAGATCGTCAGTCAGCGGTCGCACCTTGCGCTGCAAATGCGCAATCAGCGGCTCACCCTGCCATTCGACCAGCCCTTTGTCCTGGCCGCCCATGCGCTGGCCGCGTCCGCCTGCCAGGAGCAGAATGGAGCAGGGGGGCAATGGCGTATTCGAGGTCATGGCAGCTCTCCAGCGGGGCGGCGAAAAATTCAGGCGCTGTGATATAACACCGGGCTGTTTCTCCTACAACTGGACGAGCCTAATGAAAGCCAAGGCCGATGTACCTTTTGCGCCGCTGAACATTGCGGTGCTGACTGTCAGCGACACCCGAACCCTGGAAACCGACACCTCAGGCCAGGTCTTCGTCGACCGCCTGACTGCTGCCGGTCACCGCTTGGCCGAACGGGTCCTGCTCAAAGATGACTTGTACAAAATCCGCGCGCAAGTTGCCCACTGGATTGCCGAGGACGTAGTGCAGGTCGTGTTGATTACCGGCGGCACTGGTTTCACCGGGCGTGACAGCACGCCTGAAGCCGTGGCTTGTCTGCTCGACAAGCAGGTTGACGGCTTCGGCGAACTGTTCCGGCAGATTTCGGTGGCCGATATCGGTACTTCGACCGTGCAGTCGCGGGCACTGGCCGGTCTGGCCAATGGCACGCTGGTATGCTGCCTGCCAGGTTCGACCAATGCGGTGCGCACAGGTTGGGACGGCATTCTCGCCGAACAACTGGATTCGCGGCACCGTCCGTGCAACTTCGTCCCTCACCTGAAGCAGGCGGCGCCTTGTGAATCCCGTGGGTAAGCCGGGCAAGACCGGCAGCCTGATGCCTGTCGAGCAAGCGTTGGCCCGCCTGCTGGAAATGGCTGAAGCCTCGCCGATTGTCGAGCGCGAGTTTCTGCCATTGGCTGAGGTGGAAGGCCGGGTGCTCGCCGAAGACCTGGTTTCGACCCTGGACCTGCCGCCCTGGCCAAACAGCGCCATGGACGGTTATGCCCTGAATCTGGCCGACTGGACCGGCGAACCACTGCCGGTCAGCCAGAAAGTCTTTGCCGGGCAGGCGCCTGAACCGTTGAAGCCCGGTACCTGTGCGCGGATCTTCACCGGTGCGCCAGTGCCTGCCGGGGCAGATTGTGTGGAAATGCAGGAGAACGCCGAAGTTCAAGCCGACGGCAGTGTGCGTTTCATCGAAACCATGAGCGTCGGCCAGAACATTCGTCCGCAGGGCCAGGAAACCACCGTGGGTGAGTTGATTCTGGCGGCAGGTACGCGACTGGGACCGATCGAACAAGGTCTGGCTGCGTCGCTGGGATGTGCCGGGCTGAATGTGGTACGCAAGGTCCGAGTGGCGGTATTGTCCACCGGCGATGAACTGGTCGAGCCAGGCCAGCCGCTGGGGCCGGGGCAGATCTACAACAGTAATCGGGTGGTGTTGTGCAGCTGGCTGCAGCGCCTGGGTTGTGAAGTGATCGATGCCGGTATTCTTCCGGACGATCTGGCGACCACGCGGGCGCGCCTTGGCGACTTGCAGGGTGTCGACTTGATTCTCTCGACCGGCGGCGTGTCGGTCGGTGAAGCGGATTTTCTTGGCATCGCATTGCGGGAAGAGGGCGAGCTGGCGCTGTGGAAACTGGCCATCAAACCGGGCAAGCCGCTGACATTCGGTCATTTTCGCAAGGTGCCGGTCATCGGCCTGCCGGGCAACCCCGCTTCGACGCTGGTGACCTTTGCTCTGCTCACGCGGCCCTACTTGTTGCGGCGTCAGGGGGTACAGGATGTCGAACCCCTGAAGTTTACGGTACCGGCAGGTTTTGTCTGGCCTGCGGCCGGCAATCGGCGCGAATACCTGCGCGGTCGTCTCGAGCAGGGGCGGGCGATCATCTACCGCAATCAAAGCTCCGGTGTGCTGCGCAGCGCGGCGTGGGCGGATGGCCTGGTGGAAGTGCTGGAGGGTCGTACGCTGGTAGAGGGTGATGAGGTTGGGTTCATTCCACTGAGTGACCTGCTCGGCTGATCCGCGCGGGGTGACTGCAGGCTCGACCGATACCGCGTCGATGCCTGCATTCCTCTGTCAATGGCTCATCAGTGTGACCAACTGATCGAACCGGCTATTGGCAACCCACCCCAGCAGTCCCAACACCACTGCAGTTGCACCCGCTGAATAGGCGAGACGGTGCTTGATGGTCTTTACATCCCCGCGGACTTCGTCCATGTCCCGACGAATGTATTTGAGGTGGGTTTCCAGTTCGGTCACGCGCGGTTCCATATCAACTTCTCCAGCGTTTCTGGCGTTCTTCCTGAAATCGGATTTGTGACTGGCGCGACTTTCGTCCAGAGGGGCAACCGGACTATTTGCAATTCTGGCTTCATGGCTTTGCATGGAAATGTCCATCGGCTGTTTCAAATGTAAGCGAACCGGCCTTCCCGTCATCCAGACTGCCACCAGCTCCGAGGGTGTATCCAATCATTACCTGCACATCCTTGTGTTGTTGAATCGAAAATTGATACAGCCTGCACACGGTGAATCAATGAGCAGGCCCGGTCAATTGAGCCGATTCCTCACATGTTGTAAGAAAAAATACCGCCGTGTAGGACGCGAGAGATCGGTGGCTTGAATTAAATGGAATTGTTGCGACTTTTTTGCGTGCGTCAGTGGTCAAGATGTTTCATACCGATTCAATCGTGGGGAGTAACCGTTATGAGTGAGCGCAGGGCGCTGTTGATTCTGCATGGCAAGCAGGCACTCAATGAGGCGGTTCGCGCCGCCGTCGAAGCAAAACGCGAGCAAGGCTGGGAGTTGGCTGTACGGCTGACCTGGGAGGCCGGTGACGCTCAGCGTCTGGTGGAAGAGGCACTGGCGGGTGGCTACCGGCAGATCATCGCCGGGGGCGGTGATGGCACCTTGCGCGATATCGCTGAGGCCCTTTCCGCGCATGCGCACAAGGCCAGTCTGGTGCTGTTGCCACTGGGCACGGCCAACGACTTTTCCCGTGCGGCGGGGATCCCGCTTGAGCCGGCCGAAGCGCTTGAGCTTCTCGATGTGCCGCCGCGTGACATTGATCTGGGCGCCGTCGGCGGGCAGATTTTCCTCAACATGGCGACCGGCGGTTTCGGTAGCCAGGTCACGGCCAATACGTCCGAGGATCTGAAAAAAGTGCTGGGCGGGGCCGCCTATCTGTTCACCGGTTTATCGCGCTTCAGTGAGTTGCACGCGGCCTACGGCGAACTGCAGGGGCCGGACTTTCACTGGAGTGGCGAGCTGCTGGCGCTGGGGATCGGCAACGGCCGTCAGGCGGGTGGCGGACATGAATTGTGTCCGCAGGCACTGGCGGATGATGGCCTGCTGGACATCAGCATCCTGCCGGCACCGCAGGAGTTGGTGGGCACACTGAAGACCCTGCTCAGCGACGGTTTCGGCCTCGACAACATGTTTGTCCGGGCTCGTTTGCCCTGGGTCGAAATCAAGGTCGCCGAGGGGCTGAGCATCAACCTTGACGGCGAGCCGCTGGAGGGCGACAGCCTGCGCTTCGAGGCGCGTCCGGGAGCCTTGCGGGTGCACTTGCCCGAGCATTCGCCGCTGTTGGGCGGTAACCGCTCGATCAATCGTCCAGGCTGATGATCTGCTCGCGCACCGCGAACAGCACCAGGCCCGCCACATCGTAGATCTGCAGGCGCTTCATGATCTGCGAGCGGTGGGTTTCGACGGTCTTGATGCTCAGGCCCAGGCCGTTGGCGATCTCGCGGGTGGATTTGCCGCGCACGATCAACCGCAGGATTTCCAGCTGACGGGCCGTCAGGTTGTGAGAGTCGGCCACTTCCGGCTGGTTTTTCTGCGTGCGGGTCAGCGCCTGATTGATCACGGTGTGGGCGATCGCCGGGCTCAGGTAGCGCTCGTTGTTGCGCAGGGCTTCGAGGGCATGTTCCAGCTCGGTGGCCGTGGTGTCCTTGAGCAGATAACCATGTGCGCCGGACTCCAGCGCCTGCATGATCAGCGCCGGATCGGTGTGCATCGACAGAATCAGCACCTTGCTATGAGGTCTTACGCGCTTGAGCCGTTGCAGGGCTTCCAGGCCACCGGTTTCCTTCATCGAGATATCCAGCAGCACGATGTCGGGCGCCAGTTGCTCGACCATTTCGAGCAGCTGCGAGCCGTCGTTGGCTTCGCCAACGACGGCGTAGCCGGGAATGTCGAGCACCAGAGCGCGCACGCCGGCCCTGATCAGCGAGTGGTCATCCACCAGAAGTAAGTTACAAGTCAACGCATAACCTTATTCGTACTGGCCCGTTCGAGTGCACGGGGCGCCCAGGGGAACAGTGCTTCGATTTGAGTGCCTTTGCCCGGTTCGCTGATGACGTTCAGCGTACCGCCCAACTGTTCGATCCTTTCGGCCATCCCGGCCATGCCGCGTTGTCCTTCCCGGCCCGGATCCGCAGCAGGCGCAAATCCCTGGCCGTCGTCGCTGATCAACAACGTCAGCCCTTGTGGCAGGCGTTGCACGCGGATCAACAGGTTGCTGGCTTGCGCGTGACGCAGAATGTTGGTCACCGCTTCCTGAGTAATGCGGAAAGCGGCGACCGCCATTTCTTCCGGAATGCCGTTGAGCCGCTGCTGGCAATCGAGGCTCCAGTGCACCGACGTGTTCGCCAGGGTCTTGAGCAGGTGCGCTCGCAGACTGGCCTCCAGCCCGAGGCTGGTCAGTTGGCGCGGATTGAGAATGGCGGAAACGTCGCGCACCTTGTTGAGGGTTTCTTCAAGGGTTTCGCAGAGCGTCGAGCATTGCGCTTGCAAGTCGGGTGGCAGGCGTTTTTTCAGCCATTCGCTTTGCAGCCTGGCCGCTGTCAGTAACTGACCGATGTCGTCGTGCAGTTCCCGGCTGAGACGGTGGCGTTCGTTTTCCTGGACTTCCAGCAAACGGTCGGCGAGTTCCTGGGGCTGGAACTTGATCGATTTGCGCGACAGTCGATATTGCACCCAGACGCAACTGGTGGCGGCGACATTTACCAGCAACAGCCCCAGTGAAAGTGGTGCCGAAAAACCATAGGTCAGCAGGCAGCCGACGGTGGCGATGACACACAATACGAGTGTGAACCGGCGTGCATTTTCCCGGGACGGTGGCCATGTGGTGATTGACTTGAGGCTGGCGTACATAACGGATGGAGCCAATGGATGTTCGCTGCGGGTAGATCGGCCGGTGGCGGGCGGATCTCTGTCTGAAAATGCTGTCAATTATGTTATTGGTTTTAACCAGGTTCAGTGAACGATGTTTGACTGCCAACTTCGGTGGATGACTGTCAGTGAATCACTGTGCCATTAATTGAAAGCAACTAATGGCCGGCATAATACCACTTAAGATACCGTTGGTCGCGTTCGCCATATATGTCCAATGAGTCAGGAAAGACGCCATGTTGGACGTGAGTTCCATAATGGAAAAAAGACGCTTTATTGTGTTCGGCAGATATCGATGCTACTCGAAGTTGATCGTTACTCGGACACAGGCAAACCCTGAGGCCGCGAGAAAATTTCCGCTGGTGTCAGGTGAAATTATTTAATTCGAATTGTCGCTGGCAGGTATGAACTATTCATTTGCGACGTTCAGCGCTTCGGATTTGTTACCTCGAAGTGTGCCTGTCAGCACTGAATCAGGCCTGACGTTCCGAATAAGACATGAGTGGCAGCGTTCGAGTCGCCAGTGGCGGCTGAAATTCGCTTTGACCCACCTGAAATGCGAGGGCTTGGATAAGGGAGGTCTGTTCGCTGGCATCCAGGCTCAACTGACCGGTGTTCTGATCGACCAGTTCGATCTGCCAGGCCATCAGGGTGAAGCAGTCTTTGAGCGCATCCAGGGCCTGTGCATGCAGATCGACAGGGTCCGGCGCGTGGTCGAGCAGGCTGTGAATGTGCAGGGAAAACTCGGAGATCGCCTCCAGTGCCAGTGCTTCAGCTCGACTCGCAAGCTTGAGCAGGGTACTGCGCATGCAGTCGATGGCGTCCTTGTCGTTGCTGATCAATTGCAGGTGGCTCAGGCATTCTTCAGACTTGGCCAGGAGCGTCTCAGCTTCGACGAGAAATTCGGGAAAGCGTTTTGCCCAGTCTTTACGGTCGATTGGCATGCTTATCTCCACAGCGTCATGTCTGATGAGGGAATGCCGTGTGTGTCGACGATCATGAACCGTCGGCAGATCGCTCCCAACCGTGCAAGTGCACTGGTTGAGGTTTTCCAGAGGGTGGGGTTCCACTGAACTGCGATCGCACACAATAGCCTGACTCCGTTCATGCAATGAGAATGGCGTCACATTAATGGCTATTGGATATTGCGAACATCAGGTTAGGCCTGATTGTTACTAGGGGATTCCCTTACACGCGGGAACCTGTGGCGCAAACCGTGGTCGCGCCAGAAGAGAATGTAGCAGATGAAAACACCGGGCCAGTAAACCATGATGTTAATGTGACATCAATGCCCGTGTATGGCATTTTTGATAGTGATTTTTCCGGGGATCAAGAATCGCAATAAACAGCCGATAACCCCACTTAGTAGTGAATTCATCAGAACAAGCCCAGGAGTCATTGATGGCCGGCATTCTCGACACGGTAGACCAACGCACGCAACTGGTGGGTGAGAATCGCCTGGAAATTCTCATGTTTCGCCTGGCCGGACGCCAATTGTTCGCGATCAACGTGTTCAAGGTTCAGGAAGTTCTGCAGTTGCCGAAGCTGACCCTGATGCCGCAGCGTCACCCGTTTGTCTGCGGCGTGGTCAACCTGCGTGGGCAGACGCTTCCGGTGATCGACTTGTCTCAGGCGATCGGCATGCGTCCGCTGGTGCCGGGTCCGAACAGCACCATCATCGTCACCGAGTACAACCGTTCGGTGCAGGCTTTCCTCGTCGGTGGCGTGGATCGCATCGTCAACATGAACTGGGAAGCCATCCTGCCGCCGCCGACCAGTGCCGGACGCCAGCATTACCTGACCGCGATCAGCAAGGTCGACGATCAACTGGTGGAAATCATCGACGTCGAGAAAGTCCTTGCCGAAATCGTCCCGTACAACGCCAAGGTTTCACGCGACAAGCTCGACGATCCGGTGCTGGAGCGTGCCCGTGGCCGCGAAGTGCTGCTGGTGGACGACTCCAACGTGGCGCTTTCGCAACTGCGCGACACCCTCGGCCAGCTCGGGGTGAAGATGCACATCGCCAGTGATGGCCTGAAGGCTCTGAACATGCTCAAGGCCTGGGCCGATACCGGCGTGAACATGACCGACAAGCTGCTGATGGTGTTCACCGACGCGGAGATGCCGGAAATGGACGGCTATCGCCTGACCACCGAGATCCGCAACGACCCGCGCCTGCGTGGCCTGTACGTGGTACTGCACACCTCGCTGTCCGGCAGTTTCAACGATTCGATGGTGAAGAAGGTCGGCTGCGACAACTTCCTCTCCAAGTTCCAGCCGGACAAACTGGTCGATGTGGTGCGCCAGCGTCTGATGCTCGATGAAGTGCCGGCCTGACCACAAAACCACACCGCCCCTGTAGGAGCTGTCGAGTGAAACGAGGCTGCGATCTTTTGATCCTTAAAGTCAACGTCAAAAGATCGCAGCGTGCCGCAGCTCCTACCTTGTCGTGCAGTGCTCGAACTCAGGCTTTGATTCGCCGATAAAGCTCGTATAGGGTGGCATTTTTGCCCATCAGGAAGCTGGACATGCTGCGTCTGAGTGCGCTTTATCGTTACCCGTTGAAATCCGGCAAGCCCGAGATTCTGCAATCGATTGGCCTGGACAAACTCGGCCTTGAAGGTGACCGACGCTGGATGCTGGTGGACGAGGCCAGCGGCCGCTTCCTGACACAAAGGGCCGAGGCGAAAATGAGCCAGCTGTCGGCGCTGTGGAATGCGCAGGGCGGTCTGACCCTGAGTGCCCCCGGGCTTGCCGCGCTGGACGTGCCATTGCCCGAGGGCGATTCCGACTTGCGCGGCGTGACCATCTGGCGTGACACCCTGCGCGTGCCGGATGCCGGTGATGCCGCGGCCCGCTGGGTCAGCGACTTCATCGGCAAGCCGACCCGTCTGGTGCAGGTGCCACTTGATCGCGCGCGCATGACGCAGGCCGGTTACGGCCGCGAGGATGACCAGGTGGCATTCGCCGACGGTTTCCCGTTGTTGCTGATCGGCGAGGCATCGCTGCAGGATCTGGTGCAAAAGGTCGGACGACCGTTGGAGATGTTGCGGTTCCGACCGAATCTGGTGATCGAGGGCAGTACGGCGTTCGCCGAAGATGGCTGGAAGCGCATTCGCATCGGCGATGTCGAGTTCCGGGTGGTCAAGCCTTGCTCGCGCTGCATTCTGACCACCATCGATCCGCAGACCGGGGAGCGCAGTGCCGATCGCGAACCACTGGCAACCCTGCAGAAATACCGTGCGCAGGCCGATGGTGCGATGTTCGGGCAGAACCTGGTCAACGACGGCAATGGTCGTCTGGAGGTAGGAATGCCCGTGGAAATCCTCGAATAACCGAGGCCAGAAATGAAAAATGCCCGTGTCCATGGACACGGGCATTTTTTTGCACCGGGAAAAACCGTGGGTTTAGCCGCGGTATTCGCACAGGTAAGCGGTGTCAACGGTGACTTTCAGCTGGAACTTGCTGTTGGCCGGAACGTTGAACTGGCTTCCGGCGGCGAAGGTTTCCCAGTCGCTGCTGTCCGGCAGTTTGACGGTCAGCGCACCAGAGACCACGTGCATGATCTCGCGCTGAGCGGTGCCGAATTCGTATTCGCCCGGGGCCATGACGCCGATGGTCGCCGGACCTTCAGCGGTGCCAAAAGCGATCGACTTGACGGTGCCGTCGAAGTACTCGTTGACTTTGAACATGGGCGATTCCTCTCGAAAAGGGCAAAAAAGGGTTAAAAAAGGCTGGCCAGTATGCACAAGGCTCCCGGCGCCGTCACCTGCCCGGGGCGTGTCCGGCGAGTTCTCGCCCTGACTTCAGAGTGGCAAGACCAACGGCAGCAACCGCGCGGTATTGCGCGCATCTTCCAGGGCTCGGTGCTGTTGACCGCTGAACTGCATGCCGGCCAGTTGCAGCGCACCGTTCAAGCCCAGCGGTCGTTCCAGGCGCCGGGCCTTGGCGAAGCGCTGCTTGAGGTTCATGTGCGGCACCCGGCTCAACAGGCTGTCGAGTTGCAGGCGCTGCCATTCCTGGAGCAACTGCTTGCGGTCGTAATCGCCCCAACTGGCCCAGCCTTCGAGGCGCGTCTGGTGTTGCCCGAGCCAGCGTTCGAAGGCCGGCCAGACCTCGTTCAACGGCTGCGCGGCGTCGATGTTGGCCTGGGTGATGTGCGTGAGCTCACGGCAGAACGGCGTCAGCAACGGCCGCCGGGTCGGTTTGACGAACCGCTGAAAGTGATCCTGCTCGCGACCGGCACGGTCGACCAGCGTCGCGCCGATTTCGATGATTTCCATTTCCGTAACCGGCCAGCCACCTTCATCTGTGGTGGCTTCCAGATCAATGACCAGCCAATGGGGCATCGCAGGTTTCCTGATTTACGCGTCCTGATAGATCAGAGCGTAGTCAAACCTTGCATTTGCGCCTGGCGACTCACTCGACCTGCAACAGAACCTGACGATTTTTTACCTGATCGCCGACCTTGACCTGCACCCGCTTGAGCACGCCGTCGATGCCGGCCTTGAGCGGATGCTCCATTTTCATTGCCTCCAGCACCACCAGCAACTGACCCTTGCTGACCGGGCTGCCTTCGCTGACCAGCACGTCGACGATGGCACCGTCCATCGGCGCCTTCAGGGTGCCGGAGCTGACGCTGCTCTGACTGCTGATCAGCGCATGAGTTCGATCCTCCAGGCGCAGGTTGCCGGGGTGGGTGAACAGCCAGAGTTCTTCGTCATCGATCCGGTAGGCGTGACGCTGGCGCAGGCCGTCGACTTCCAGTGTCACCGCGCGCTCGTCGCAATTGATGACGGTCAGTACCAGTGCGCGCTGCATCACGTTCACGGTGAAGCGGTCATCCCCGTCCGCAAGCAGTTGCACGGTCCAGTCCTGCTGTTCAAGCCCGAGGCGGTAATCGAGCGGCGCGCCGACATTGTTGCGCCAACCCTTGAGCGGCGCACGATGTGCCTGCGCGCCAGACTGATAAAACAGCACGGCGGCGATGGCCAGTTCCTCGGCGGTGGGGGCGTAAGTGTGCAGGCATGGGTGGTCAGTGAAATGCTGGGCAATGAACGCGGTGCTGAACTCGCCGCTGATGAACTGCGGATGCTGCAGCAGGCTGACCAGCAAAGTCTGGTTGCTCTGAACGCCGAGCAGCACGCTGTCCTGCACCGCGCGCAACAGCTTGCGGCGCGCCTCTTCGCGGGTGGCGCCGTGGGCGATCAGTTTGCCGAGCATCGGATCATAAAACGGGCTGATCGACTGACCTTCGCGCAAGCCATGATCGATCCGCGCCCCCGTACTCAACGCCGGTTCCCAGGCCTGTACACGACCGGTCTGCGGCAGAAAATTCTGCGTCGGATCTTCGGCATACAGACGCACCTCCATGGCGTGGCCGTTCAGCGCGAGCTGATCCTGAGTCAGCGGCAACGGCTGGCCTTCGGCGACGGCCAATTGCCAGGCGACCAGATCCTGCCCGGTGATTAACTCGGTCACCGGATGCTCGACCTGCAGACGGGTGTTCATTTCCAGAAAGTAGAACTGCCCACGGGCATCGAGCAGAAACTCGACGGTGCCGGCACCGACGTAATTCACCGCGCGGCCAGCCTTCAATGCCGCTTCGCCCATGGCCTGGCGCAACTCGCGGGTCATCACCGGGCAGGGCGCTTCCTCGATGACTTTCTGATGGCGACGCTGCACCGAGCAGTCGCGCTCGCCGAGGTAGATCAGGTTGCCGTGGCAGTCGCCGAACAGTTGCACCTCGACGTGTCGTGGTTCGATCAGCGCCTGTTCGAGGATCAGTTCATCACTGCCGAAACCGTTCAGCGCCTCCGAGCGGGCGGTGCGCAGTTGCGCTGGCAACTCTTCGCTGTTGTGCACCAGACGCATGCCGCGTCCACCGCCGCCAGCGCTGGCCTTGATCATCAGTGGATAGCCGATGCGCTCGGCTTCGCGCAGCAACGTGGCGTCATCCTGCGCGGCGCCTTGATAGCCGGCGATACAGGGAACACCAGCGTCGAGCATGGCGATTTTCGACAGGCGCTTGCTGCCCATCAGCTCGATGGCCTCGGCGCTCGGGCCGATAAAGGTCAGGTTGGCCGCTGCGCAGGCGCGGGCGAATTCGGCGTTTTCCGAGAGAAAGCCGTAGCCTGGGTGGATCGCGTCGGCATCGCTGCGGCGCGCAGCGTCAAGGATCGCCGAGATGTTCAGGTAGGACTGCTGCACCGGTGCGGCGCCGATGTTCACCGCTTGATCGGCCATCTGCACGTGCAGGGCATCGGCGTCGGCATCGCTGAATACGGCGACGGTGCGATAGCCGAGGGCCTGGGCGGTGCGCTGAATGCGGCAGGCGATTTCACCGCGGTTGGCGATCAGGATTTTGTGGATGACGGGCATGGCTGTTCCCTCGGAATTTGCGTTGTCGGTGCTGGCCTCTTCGCGAGCAAGCTTTTAAGGGGCCCACCCAGGTTTACGCTTTTGCACGAAAGCCATCGTGCCCTCGATCCCTTCGGCCCCGGTCACCGCTTCGCTGAACCATTGCGCTGCCTCATCCAGCAGTTCATTCGAGGGCTGCCCGGCACTGGCGAGCAGCAATTTTTTGGTCGCCGCATTCGCCTCGGGCGCGCAGCACAGAACGTGGTCGAGCACTTCGTCGAGTCGTTCTGCCAGTGCCTGCGGATCCTGCTCGACAAAATGCACCAGTCCCAGCCGCCGCGCCTGATGGCCGTCGAAACGCGCCGCAGTCAGCGCCAGTCGTCGGGTCTCGGTCAGGCCGATGCGCTGCACCACGAACGGAGCGATCTGCGCCGGTAGCAAGCCAAGGCTGGTTTCCGGCAGACCGAATTGCGCCTGATGATCGGCCATCGCGATATCGCTGACACATGCCAGCCCGAAACCACCACCGAGCACTGCGCCCTGTAAAACGGTGATCAGCACTTGTGGTGCGTGCTGTGCTTCTTGCAGCAGGGCTCCAAAGGCGCGGTTCAACTCGCGGTAAGCGTCGGCCCCTTGGGCACGGGCATTGGCCATGTCCTTGATGTCGCCACCCGCACAGAAATGCCCACCGGCACCGCTGAGGACCAGAGCGCGAACCCCGCGGTCATCGCGCACCGCCGCCAATACCGCGCGCAGTTCGGCGACCATCTGCAGGCTCATCGCATTGCGGCTGTCGGGGCGATTGAGGGTGATGTGCAGCACGCCGCCGTGCAGTTCCAGCAGCAGAGTCTGGCAGTCGGGCAGGGGGCTCATTTCTTTTTCCCCAGCAGGATGCCCATCAGTTTGCAGATGATCCCCAGCATGATTTCGTCGGCGCCGCCGCCGATCGAAACCAGCCGCACGTCGCGATAGGCGCGGGCTACCGGGTTGTCCCACATGAAACCCATGCCGCCCCAATATTGCAGGCAGCTGTCGCTGACTTCACGGCCGAGGCGCCCGGCCTTGAGCTTGGCCATCGATGCCAGACGTGTGACGTCCTGACCTTTCACATATTGCTCGGTGGCCTGATAGACCAGCGCCCGCAGGCATTCGATTTCGGTCTGCAATTCAGCGAGGCGGAAGTGGATCACCTGATTGTCGATCAGCGCGTTGCCGAAGGTCTTGCGCTCTTTGCAGTACTCGATGGTGCTGTCGACGCAATATTCCAGACCCTTGATCATGTTCGCCGCGCCGAACAGGCGTTCTTCCTGGAACTGCAGCATCTGCATCATGAACCCGGCGCCTTCGTGGCCGATGCGGTTGCGCTGCGGCACACGCACGTTGTCGAAAAACACCTGAGCGGTTTCCGAGCTGCGCATGCCGAGCTTGTCCAGGTGCGAGCTGAGGCTGATCCCCGGGGTGTTCATCGGCACCATGATCAGCGACTTGTTGATGTGCGGCTTGTCGTCCGAGGTATTGGCCAGCAGGCAGATGAAGTCGGCGCTGGGCGAGTTGGTGATCCACATCTTGCTGCCGTTGATCACGTAGTCGTCGCCGTCCTTGCGCGCGGTGGTCTTGAGCCCGGCGACGTCGGAGCCGGCACCGACTTCCGAGACGCCGATGCAACCGACCTGCTCGCCGGTAATCGCGGGGCGGAGGAATTCGTCGCGCAATTCATCGGAGCCGAAGCGGGCCAGCGCCGGGGTGCACATGTCGGTCTGCACGCCGATCGACATCGGAATGCCGCCACAATGAATGGTGCCGAACTCTTCGGCGGCGACAATCGAATAGCTGTAGTCGAGGCCCATGCCGCCGAATTTTTCCGGTTTGGAAATCCCCAGCAGACCAAGGTCGCCGGCCTTGCGGAAAATCTCGTGGATCGGAAAGCGCCCGGCCTTTTCCCATTCATCGACGTGCGGGTTGATTTCGTGCTCGACGAATTGGCGGACGGTGCGGCGCAGTGCTTCGTGTTCCGGGGTGAAGATCATTTTTATTGTTCTCCTTGTTTTCCGAGGCAGTCAGAAGCGGCTGACGCCGAAGCTGTTGGGTTGCAACGTGCGAATGTCGGCTTCGTGGCAGATATCCAGCAGGTAACCGAGCAGGGTGCGTGTATCGCGTGGGTCGATCAGGCCGTCGTCCCACAGGTTGGCGCTGCCGTAGAGCGCGGTGGACTGGCTGTCGAGTTTCTGCGCGGTGACCTGTTCGAGCATGTCGAGCATTTTCGGATCCGGCACCAGGCCTTCCTTGAGCTGTTTGGCCTCGGTGACGATGCGCAGCACCTTGCCGGCCTGCGCGCCGCCCATCACCGCGGTGCGGCTGTTGGGCCAGGCGAAGATGAAACGTGGATCGAGACCTCGTCCGCACATCGCATAGTTGCCGGCACCGTAGGAGCCACCGACGACAATCGTCAGTTTAGGCACTCGGGCATTGGCCACCGCTTGAATCAGTTTCGAGCCGTGTTTGATGACGCCTTGCTGCTCGGACTCGGTGCCGACCATGAAGCCGGTGGTGTTGTGGAAGAACAGCAGCGGCGTCTGGCTCTGATCGCACAGTTGAATGAACTGTGCAGCCTTGCTCGCCCCGGCCGGCGTGATCGGGCCGTTGTTGCCGATCAAGCCGCAGGCGCGGCCCTGGATTTTCAACTGGCCGCAGATGGTTTGCTGATCGAACTCGCCCTTGAATTCGAGAAATTCCGATTCATCGGCAATCCGCGCAATGATTTCGCGCACGTCGTAGGGCTTCTTCGGGTCGTCGGGAATCAGCCCGAGCAGCTCGTCGATCGGGTACAGCGGTGCCTTGTATTGCGGCTCCGGCAGCCACGGCAGTTGCTCGTTCCACGGCAGCATGCGCAAGATCTCGCGCACCAGCCGCACGCCATCCGCATCGTTCTCGGCCAGATACTCGGCGGTGCCGGCGACCTGCGCGTGCATCTCGGCGCCGCCCAGCTCTTCATCGGTGGCGACCTCGCCAGTCGCGGCCTTGAGCAGTGGCGGTCCGGCGAGAAACAGCTTGGCTTTGCCGCGCACCACCACCACGTAATCCGACAGCCCCGGTTGATAGGCGCCACCGGCCGTGGCCGAGCCGTGCACCACGGTGATCTGCGGCAGGCCCATGGCCGACATCCGCGCCTGATTGGCAAAACTGCGTGCGCCTTCGACGAATATCTCCGCCGCATAATTGAGGTTGGCGCCGCCGCTCTCTGCCAGAGTGATCACCGGCAGTTTGTTTTCCAGGGCGATCTGTTGCAGGCGCAGGGATTTTTTCAGGCCGGTGGGGGAGATCGTGCCGCCCTTGATCGCGCTGTTGTTGGCCACCACCATCGCGCGTATGCCGGACACGTAACCGATGCCGGCGATCAGGCCGCCACCGGCAGCGCTGCCGTCCTTGTCGTCGTGCAGCTTGTAGCCGGCCAGACTCGCCAGTTCGAGGAACGGCGCGCCGGGGTCGAGTAGCAGATTCAGGCGTTCGCGGGGCAGCAGTTGCCCGCGCTTGTCGAATTTGCCCTTGGCTTCGGCAGCCTTGTTCAGCAGGTTCTGTTCCAGTTGCTGGACGTGCTCGATGGCCGTGAGCATCGCCGCGCGGTTGCGCGCGAAAGCGTCACTGTGCGGATCGAGTTGGGACTGGATCTGCGGCATGGCTTACTCCTTGTCCTTGAGGACGTCGGGCAAGTACGCCCGATCGAACCCGTTGAACGACTTGCTGTGGCTCGCCTTGTGTAGCGGCCATGCGCGGCTGCCGAGACTGGCTGCGCCATCGATTTTCAAGGTGCTGCCACTGATGAACGCCGCCGCCGGGCTGAGCAGAAAAACGATCGCTGCACTGACTTCCGATTCGGTGCCGATGCGCTTGAGCGGTACGTGTTCGCGCAGGGTCGGGATCACGGCTTTGAACGCGCCTTCATAAGTGTCCATGCCGCTGGACGCGATCCAGCCCGGCGCCACCGCATTGACCCGCACCCCGGCGTAGCCCCACTCGAACGCGGCGGTTTTGGTGAAGTTGTCCATCCCCGAACGTGCCGCGCCCGAGTGGCCCATGCCGGGCATGCCGCCCCACATGTCGGCAAGCATGTTGACGATGTTGCCGCCGTGCTTGCTCATCGACTGGTTGAACACTTCCCGGGCCATCAGAAAACCACCGACCAGATTGGTGCGCAGCACGGTTTCGAAGCCTTTCTGATTGATCGAGGCCAGTGGTGACGGGTACTGGCCGCCGGCATTGTTGACCAGACCGTGGATCGGCCCGTGTTCGGCGATCAACTCGGTGACCAGTTGTTTCACCGCGTCCTCATCACGGATGTCGCAGGCTTGCCAGTGGGCGCGGCCGCCGTCTTCGCTGATTTCGGCGGCGACCTTCTGCAGCTTCTCCGGCTTGCGCCCGACCAGCAGCACAGTGGCGCCGAGCGCCGCCAGTTCATGCGCGGTGCAACGGCCGATGCCACTGCCGCCACCGGTGACGATGATGGTCTGACCGCTGAACAGATCGGCTTTGAAAATCGATGCGTAAGCCATGAAGCCCAACCTCTAGTCGAGTTGTTCGGCGATGCTCTGCGGCACCGGGATCTGGATTTCCAGTAACTGCTGGGCGAAGGCCTTGCCCTGGGGGTCGATGCGCAGACTCGCGACACCGCCGCCACCGAGGGCGTTCTCCAGCAGAAAATTCAGGCTGTGGGTGCCGGGCAGGTACCAGCGTTCGACCCGGCCATGGATCGGGTCGAGCACATGGCGCATCCAGTCGACAATCACCGCTGGCGTCAGCGCTTCGGCGATCCACGGCAGGTACTCGGGGCGGCGCGGCAAGACGCCGATGTTGCTGTGGTTGCCCTTGTCACCGGAGCGCGCCACGGCCAGTTTCACCAACGGCACACTGGCGTCGGCGCGGCCCTGGGGTTTGGGGGGCTGGTCGGGGGTTGGCAGGTCATGGCTGTCGAGCGGCATCTGCGCGGGGAGGGCGCAGGGATGTTGTTCACCGGCCATGTCGATGTGCAGGCTGCAGGCGGTTTTATCGATCAGGAACGAGAACAGACGGATCAGCGGATACACCGTCGGCCGTCCGCCGACGATGCCGGTCAGTCCCGGCGCCATGCCGGTGGCGGCCTGGGCGATTTCCCGGGAGAACAGGATCAGCGCCGGTTTCAGTGGATGGCGCACCGCAAGTTTGATCACCACCTCGCGGCTGTCACGACGCTGGCCGTGAGGACCGTATGTGGCTTCGCTGCCGAGCAGTTCAATGTTGACTTCGCTGTAGGGTGGCCAGCCGCGCTGGCTGAACATTTCTGCAGTCTTGTCGATGATTGCCTGACTGACGCGGCGCGCCTTGTCCACCGCATCGATGCCGGCGATCAGGCAACTGGCGGTGCAACGGAACCCGTCCGGCCAGGTCGCGCTGACCTTGTATTTATCGCTGGGCGGCAGGCCTTTGGCTCCGTGGACATGGACGGCGTTTTTACCCTGTTGCTGCAGTTTCACTTGAGTGAAATCGCAGACTACATCCGGCAACAGATAGGCCTGCGGATCACCGATTTCATAGAGCATCTGCTCGCCAACCGTCAGCGGCGTCACCAGGCCGCCGGAGCCTTCGGGTTTGCTGACGATGAACTGGCCGTCGGCGCTGACTTCAACGATGGGAAAACCGATGTGTTCGTAGTCCGGCACGTCGCGCCAGTCGGTAAAATTACCCCCGGTGCATTGCGCGCCGCATTCGATGATGTGCCCGGCCAGCGCGGCCTGGGCCAGTTTGTCGTAGTCGTGCCACGCCCAGCCGAATTCATGCACCAGCGCCGCACTGACCACCGCGCTGTCGACCACGCGCCCGGTGATGACGATGTCGGCGCCCAGGCGCAGGGCTTCGACGATGCCCGGTGCGCCGAGGTAGGCGTTGGTCGATACGCACATCGGCGGCAGCGGCGTGCCGTTGAACATTTCGTGGATGCCTTGGGCGGCAAGTTGCTTGAATTGCGGTTGCAGGTCATCGCCGAGCAGCACGGCGATTTTCAGCTTGACCCCGGCCTTGTCGCAGGCAGCCTGCAGGGCGGCGGCACAGGCTTTTGGATTGATCCCGCCGGCATTGCTGATGACGCGGATTTTCTGTTCAGCCAGTTGCGGCAGCAGCGGCGCGAGCACCTCAACGAAGTCCCCGGCGAATCCGGCCTGCGGGTCCTTCATGCGCGCGCCGGCCATGATCGACAGGGTGATTTCGGCGAGGTAATCGAACACCAGATAATCCAGCTGCCCGCCGGCCACGAGCTGTGCGGCGGCGGTACTGGTGTCACCCCAGAATGCGCTGGCGCATCCGATCCGAACGGTGGTTGGCATGGTTATCTCCGACTCAGGAACCTGCGACAGAAGTGTCTGGAGGCTACCAAGCAAGCGCTTGGTTTGTAAACAGCTGAAATATCTTCTGCCCAAGCGCTTGCTTGGTTGCGGCTCGCGGCTTAAATTGCGCGCAACCCTGCGTGTTCAGGGGGCAACAGACTGATCGACTGTAGGAGAGAACGGGTGGACGAGCAAAAAGCCCTGAGGGTCATGCGCGAACTGGTCGACCAGGGCCAGTTGACCGACCCTGACAGCGCCCGCGGCAAACTGCTGCAAGTGGCGGCTCACCTGTTCCGCAACAAAGGCTACGAGCGCACCACGGTGCGTGACCTGGCGGGGGCGGTGGGGATCCAGTCCGGGAGCATTTTTCATCACTTCAAGAGCAAGGATGAAATCCTCCGGGCGGTGATGGAAGAAACCATCCGCTACAACACCGCGCTGATGCGCGCCGCGCTGGCCGAAGCCAGCAACGTGCGCGAGCGGGTGCTGGCACTGATTCGCTGCGAGTTGCAGTCGATCATGGGCGGCAGCGGCGAAGCCATGGCGGTGCTGGTCTACGAATGGCGCTCGTTGTCCGAAGACGGTCAGGCCAAAGTGCTGGCATTGCGCGATGTCTACGAAGACATCTGGCTGCAGGTGCTGGGTGAAGCCAAGGACGCCGGGTTCATCCGTGGCGATGTATTTGTTACCCGACGCTTTCTCACCGGCGCGTTGTCCTGGACCACCACCTGGTTCCGTGCCGACGGTAGCCTGAGCCTCGATCAGTTGGCCGATGAAGCGCTGATTCTGGTGCTCGAAGAGCGTTAACCCACGTTCCAACAGGTCAGGAAACTGGCTAACTGGGCGAAACCGCCTAGCTTGAATGCATTGATCGATATTTTTTCGGGGAGTGGGGTGTTTTGAAGTCTTCGCCAATTCGGACGACCGCAGGGCTTTTGCTCGTAGCGCTGGCGGTAATTTGGGTGTTGCCCGCGCAGGCAGCGCAACTGGTTCGAGTGGGCGCCGCGCACTTTCCGCCTTACACCATCCGCCCGGAAAGCGGTGCCGACACCGGTCTGCTGCCGGAATTGGTCGAAGCGCTGAATGCGTTGCAGACGGAGTACCAGTTTGTCCTGGTACCGACCTCGATTCCCCGGCGCTTCGGCGACCTGAAGGAGGGTCGCACCGACATGGCGATTTTCGAAAACCCGGAGTGGGGCTGGAAGGACATTCCACACACCACGGTCGATATGGGGCTGGAAGATGCCGAGATTTTCGTCGCGCAACGCAAAGAAGCTCGCCAGGAGAACTATTTCGCCGATCTGAAGGGCAAGCGTCTGGCACTGTACAGCGGTTATCACTATGAGTTCGCCAACTTCAACGCCGATCCCAAATACCTGGCTGATACGTTCAATGCCTCGCTGACCTATTCCCACGACAGCAACCTGCTGATGGTCCTGCGCGGGCGTGCCGACATTGCCTTGGTGACGCGCTCATACCTGTTCGATTATCTGAAGCGCAACGAAAAGGTCAAAGATGAGCTGCTGGTGTCGCAGCGCATCGATCAGATCTACCACCATTACGCGATACTGCGCCCGAGCGCACCGATCACCGGCGAGTCGTTCAGCAAGTTGCTGCAGGGTTTGCGCGACAACGGCCAGATGCTGAAAATCTTCGAACCGTACAAGATTGCCGTAGTGCCGGTGCCGCACCCCTGAGCGATTTTCACCCCGGCAGCTAAATTTCTCCCCTCGGCTCACGTCCCATCGTTAACTGTCGACGATTATCGTGAGCCCGACCCATGTCCAATCTGAATGACCTGACTGCCCTGGCCTTGCCTTCGGGCAGCCAATTGGTAGCCGATGCAACCGAAAGCCGTCTGTGCCTGAGCCTGGATGGGCAACCGCTGATTCGCCTGCGCCTGGATCGCCTGGCCAAAGGCCCGATCCAGCTCGACGAGCGTTATGCGCTTCCTGTGGGCCAGGCGCTGTGGGCGGCTTGTTACTGGCTGTTCGCCCGTGATCCGGACTGCCGACAATTGATCTGGCAACTCGATCAGCCACCCACCGAAGCGTTGCTCAGCGGCCTGCTGGTGAACACCGACGTGGCTGGCGAGTACCGCTGCGAACGCACCCTGTTCTGGCAGTTGCCACAACCCTGGCTGGGCACCTCGCTGACGGGCAGCTACCCGCAACAAATGGTGATCAGCCAGGGCAAGCGCCATCCGCTGCGTCCGGTCAAGCCGCGCGGTGAAGTCTATCGACGCTTCGATGCACGCCTCGGGGCGTGGATTTCCCTGCGCACTTTGGAGATTGAGCAGGATCTGGCGCGATTCAATCGCTGGCAGAACAGTCCGCGAGTCGCCAGTTTCTGGCAGGAGGAGGGCAGTCTTGAGCAGCATCGCGAATACCTCAGCAAGCTCGACGCCGATCCGCACACGTTGACGTTGATCGGCTGTTTCGACGATCAACCGTTTGCTTATTTCGAGGCCTACTGGGCCAAGGAAGACCGTATCGCGCCGTTCTATGATGTCGACAATTACGACCGTGGCATTCACATGCTGGTGGGGGAAGAGAATCACCGTGGCCCGCACAAGGTCGCGAGCTGGTTGTCGGCGCTGGTGCACTATCTGTTTCTGGATGATCCGCGTACCCAGCGCGTGGTCGCCGAACCGCGTGCCGACAACGCGAAGATGATCGGCCACATGCAGAACCAGTGCTTCCACTGTGAGAAGGAATTCGACTTTCCGCACAAGCGCGCGGCGTTGATGATTCTGGGGCGTGAGCGGTTTTTTGATCGGTGCAATCTGGCGTAAAAGCAAAAGATCGCAGCCTTCGGCAGCTCCTACATGAAAGATATTCCTCTGTAGGAGCTGCCGAAGGCTGCGATCTTTTTACTGAGATGAACCGGGCTTAGCGCCGACCCATCGAGGCCGCATCCCCACGACTGCCCGAGACCTTGCGGCAGTGCACCAGCGCATCACGAATCATGAAGTTGACCAGGGTCGGCGAAACGCCGAGTTCCTTGGCGATGTCCTTTTGCGGCACCCCGTGCAGACGGTACATCTCGAAGGCGTAGCGGGTGCGGCTGGGCAGTTCGGTCAGTGCGTCGGCGATGTGTTCCAGCGTCGAGAAATTGATGTGCGAGGTTTCCGGCGATGCGCCCTGAATGACCACGTTCAACCCTTCCTCTTCGGGGCCCGAGTACTTCTGCTCCAGCGCCTGTTTGCGGTAGTGATCGATGGCGAGGTTGCGCACGATCTGGAACAGGTAACTCAATTGCGCCTTGATCGACGACGTGATCGGCGGGGCCGACTGCAAGCGGAAGAACGCATCCTGCACCACGTCTTCGGCGCGCGAACGGCAGCCGGTAATGCGCGCTGCGATCTTCACCAGAATCAGTCGATTGTCGACGAAGGCCTGAAGTAGCGGTGAATCGCACCTGCTTGTGGATACTTGTTCCGTCATGGAAATCACCTTGCTGCCAATAGGTTAGTGGGACGCCGGGGGACGAGGCCGTCCTACACATCGAGCGACAAATTATGTTGAATGATAATGATTGTTAATTGAGAAAGAGAACTAATGCTCCGTAAAGGTGCGAATCGAGAACTGCGACACACCGCCACACCCCAGCCCCCGTTGGCGATCCAGCCTGCCGACTAATTATTTCAAGACGTCATCCGTTCTCATTGGTGAATGGTTCCGGGTACCGAGCCCCGGCCAGACAGCATTCCGATGCCTTGCGCGGTCGGCACAGACCGCGCCCTGCACGCCCTCGACCGGCGTGACGCAGCAACCCGATTCCACTTAGCAAGCCGAATTCAGGCAGGAAACCTCATGACCGACGCGTTCGAACTCCCCAGCACTCTGGTCCAAGCCCTCCAGCGCCGTGCAGCACAGACGCCGGATCGCCTGGCCCTGCGCTTTCTCGCCGAAACCGAGGAGCAGGGCGTGGTGCTCAGTTACCGCGAACTGGATCAACGCGCGCGTACCATTGCTGCCGCGTTGCAAGCCCAGGCTGAGTTCGGTGATCGCGCGGTGCTGCTGTTTCCCAGCGGCGCGGATTACGTCGCGGCGTTTTTCGGTTGCCTGTACGCCGGGGTGATCGCGGTGCCGGCCTATCCGCCGGAATCCGCCCGTCGGCATCACCAGGAGCGCCTGCTGTCTATCATTGCCGACGCCGAACCGCGTCTGCTGCTGACCAGCGCCGACCTGCGCGATGCCTTGCAGCAAATCGATGGCGCGCCGCCGTTGCTGTGCGTCGATACCCTCGACAACTCCCTGGCCGAGCGCTGGGTCGAACCGACTTTGCCGCAAGACCACATCGCCTTCCTGCAATACACCTCCGGCTCCACCGCGCTGCCCAAAGGCGTGCAGGTCAGCCACGGTAATCTGGTGGCCAACGAGCTGCTGATTCGCCACGGTTTTGGCATCGATATGAACCCTGACGATGTGATCGTCAGCTGGCTGCCGCTGTACCACGACATGGGGCTGATCGGCGGATTGCTGCAGCCGATTTTCAGCGGTGTGCCGTGCATCTTGATGTCGCCGGCGTACTTCCTCGGTCGCCCGTTGCGCTGGCTTGACGCGATCAGCCAATACGGCGGCACCATCAGCGGCGGGCCGGATTTCGCCTATCGTTTGTGCAGCGAGCGGGTCAGCGAATCGGCGTTGGAGCGCCTCGACCTGAGTCGCTGGCGCGTGGCCTATTCCGGCTCCGAACCGATCCGTCTCGACACCCTTGAGCGCTTCGCCGAGAAGTTCACTCCGTGCGGCTTCAGCGAAGACAGCTTCATGGCCTCCTATGGTCTGGCCGAGGCGACCCTGTTCGTCGCCGGCACACCACGGGGCACCGGCATTCCTGCTCTTCGTGTCGATGATCAGGCACTGGCGCAAAATCGCGCTGAACCGGGCAACGGCAGCCCGATCATGAGTTGCGGCATCAGCCAGCCGGCCCATGCGGTGCTGATCGTCGAGCCGAGCAGTCTGCAAGAACTCAATGACAATGCGGTCGGCGAAGTCTGGGCCGCCGGCCCGAGCATCGCTCACGGCTACTGGCGCAACCCCGAGGCCAGCGCCAAGACCTTCGTTCAGCACGCCGGCCGCACCTGGCTGCGCACTGGCGACCTGGGCTTTATCCGCGAGGGTGAACTGTTCATCACCGGTCGCCTGAAAGACATGCTGATCGTGCGTGGCCATAACCTGTATCCGCAGGACATCGAAAAGACTGTCGAGAACGAAGTGGAAGTGGTGCGCAAAGGTCGCGTCGCGGCATTTGCGGTCACTCAGGACGGTGAAGAAGGTATTGGCATCGCCGCAGAAATCAGCCGCAGCGTGCAAAAAATCCTGCCGCCCGAAGCACTGATCAAAGCCATTCGCCAAGCGGTGGCCGAGGCCTATCAACAAGCGCCAAGCGTGGTGGTGCTGCTCAACCCGGGCGCGCTGCCGAAGACGTCCAGCGGCAAGCTGCAACGCTCGGCGTGCCGCAATCGTCTGGCCGACGGCAGCCTCGACAGCTACGCGGTGTTCCCGTCCGCCGAGGTGCAAAGTAGCGAATCGACCCTGGCAGCTTCGGAGCTGGAAACGCTGATCGGCAAGATCTGGGCCGAGCATCTGAGCGTCAAACAAGTCAACGCCGACGATCATTTCTTCCTGCTCGGCGGCAACTCGATTGCGGCAACTCAGGTGATCGCCAAGGTGCGCGAAGAACTGGGCCTGGAGCTGAACCTGCGCCTGTTGTTCGAAGCACCGACCCTGTCGGCATTCGCCGCTGCCGTGGCGCAGCAGCAACAGGACGGCGGTAACGCCCAAGGTGCAATCAACGCCTTGTCGCGCAGCGAAGCACTGCCGCAATCGCTGGCACAAAACCGTTTGTGGATCACCTGGCAACTCGACCCGCACAGCAGCGCCTACAACATCCCCGGCGCCCTGCGTCTGCGTGGCGAACTGGACGAGGATGCGCTGCGCGCCAGCTTCCAGCACCTGATCGAACGCCACGAATCGCTGCGCACGCGTTTCTTCGAACGCGACGGTGTGGCGCTGCAACAAGTCGACGCCGCGCCTGAATTCAACCTGCAACTGATCGACATCAGCGACCTGCCGGCGCACGAGCGTGAAGCCCGCGCGCAACAGATCCGCGAGGACGAGGCGCGCACTCAATTCGATCTGGAAAAAGGCCCGCTGCTGTGGGTGACGCTGGTGCGTCTCGACGACGAAGATCATCAGCTTCTGGTGACGCTGCATCACATCATCGCCGACGGCTGGTCGCTGAACGTGCTGATCGACGAATTCTCGCGCCTGTACGCTGCGGCATCCCAAGGCCAGCGCGCCGAACTCGCGCCGCTGCCCACCCAATACGCCGACTACGGCAGTTGGCAGCGCCAATGGCTGACGCAAGGCGAGGGCGAGCGACAACTGGCGTACTGGAAAGCCCGACTGGGCGACGAGCATCCGGTGCTGGAACTGGCCACCGATCATCCGCGTTCAGCCAGACAATTGCACAGCGCCGCGCGCCACAGCGTGCGCCTCGGCGTCAGCCTCAGCGACGCGATCAAGCAGACTGCGCAGGCGCATCAATCGACACCGTTCATGCTGTTGCTCTCGGCGTTCCAGAGCCTGCTGCACCGCTACAGCGGTCAGCGCGATATCCGCATCGGCATCCCCAACGCCAACCGTCCGCGCCTGGAAACCCAGGGCTTGATCGGCTTCTTCATCAACACTCAGGTGCTGCGTGCCGAGGTTGATTCGCGGCTGTCGTTTGTCGAGTTGCTGGCGCAGACCCGCGAGGCTGCACTGGGGGCTCAGGTCCATCAGGATCTGCCGTTCGAGCAACTGCTCGAAGCGTTCCCGCAGGCCCGTGAACAGGGTCTGTTCCAGGTCATGTTCAACCACCAGCAACGCGACTTGAGTGCGCTCAAGCGCCTGCCGGGCCTGCTCGCCGAAGAACTGCCGTGGCACAGCCGCGAAGCCAAGTTCGACCTGCAACTGCACAGCGAAGAAGATCGCAACGGGCGCTTCACCCTGTCCTTCGACTACGCCGATGAACTGTTCGACGCGGCGACCATCGAGCGTCTGTCCGAGCACTTCAGCAATCTGCTGCGCGCCGTTTGCGAGCAACCGCAACAGGCGATTGGCGACCTGCGATTGCTCACTCCATGCGAGCACGAACAGCAACAAGCGTGGAGCATCGCGCCCTGCACCCCGGCGCAACAATGGCTGCCGGAACTGCTCAACGAACAGGCGCGGCAGACCCCGGAACGCACCGCGCTGGTGTGGGACGGCGGCAGTCTCGATTTTGCCGAATTGCACGCCCAGGCTAATCGCCTAGCGCACTATCTGCGCGATAAAGGCGTCGGCCCAGATGTGTGCGTGGCAATTGCAGCCGAGCGTTCGCCACAACTGTTGATCGGCCTGCTGGCGATCATCAAGGCCGGTGGCGCTTATGTGCCGCTGGACCCGGATTACCCGGCCGATCGTCTGGCCTACATGCTCAGCGACAGCGGTGTCGAGCTGCTGCTGACTCAGACTGCATTGCTCGACCGTCTGCCAGCCAGTGACGGCGTCAGCGTCATCGCCATGGACGCGTTGCACCTGGAAAACTGGCCGAGTCAGGCACCGGGTCTGCACCTGCACGGCGACAACCTCGCCTATGTGATTTACACCTCCGGCTCCACTGGTCAACCGAAGGGCGTCGGCAACACCCACGCTGCATTGGCCGAACGGCTGCAATGGATGCAGAACAGCTATCGCCTGAACGACAGCGACGTGTTGATGCAAAAGGCGCCGATCAGTTTCGACGTGTCGGTGTGGGAGTGCTTCTGGCCGCTGATCACTGGCGCGCGTCTGTTGATCGCCGGCCCCGGTGAACACCGCGATCCGCATCGCATCGCGCAGTTGGTTCAGCAGTACGGCGTGACTACGCTGCACTTCGTGCCGCCGCTGCTCGCGCTGTTCATCGACGAGCCGCTGAGCGCCGAATGCACCAGCCTGCGCCGGCTGTTCTGCGGCGGTGAAGCGCTGCCGGCGGAACTGCGCAACCGCGTGCTGGCGCAGCTGCCGGCGGTGCAACTGCACAACCGTTACGGCCCGACCGAAACCGCGATCAACGTCACCCACTGGCACTGCACCATGGCCGACGGCGAGCGTTCGCCGATTGGCCGGCCGCTTGGCAATGTGATCTGCCGCGTGCTCGACACCGATCTCAATCCCGTACCGGCCGGTGTGCCGGGTGAACTGTGCATCAGCGGCATCGGTCTGGCCCGGGGTTACCTCGGTCGCCCGGCGCTGACTGCGGAGCGTTTCGTGGTCGATCCACTGGGCGAGCAGGGCGCACGTCTGTACCGCACCGGCGACCGTGCCCGTTGGACCTCGGACGGCGTGATCGAATACCTCGGGCGTCTCGATCAGCAGGTCAAACTGCGTGGCTTCCGCGTTGAACCGGAAGAAATCGAAGCGCGCCTGCTGGCCCAGGACGGCGTCGCTCAAGCCGTGGTACTGGTGCGGGAAACCGCAGCGGGCGCGCAGCTGATCGGCTACTTCACCGCTGTCGATGCGAGCGAAGATCAGCACGTGCAGATCGCCCGCCTGAAAACCGCACTGGCCGGCGAACTGCCGGAATACATGGTCCCGGCGCAACTGATGCGTCTGGACGCAATGCCCCTGAGCCCAAGCGGCAAGCTCGACCGTCGCGCCTTGCCCGAGCCGCAGTGGCAAGTGCGTGAGCACGTCGAACCGGCCACCGAGCTGGAACAACAGATCGCCGCGATCTGGCGTGAAGTGCTGGGTCTGCCACGGATCGGTCTGCGTGACGACTTCTTCGCCCTCGGCGGGCACTCGTTGCTGGCCACGCAAATCATCTCCCGCAGCCGTCAGGCCTGTGACGTCGAGTTGCCGTTGCGTGCCTTGTTCGAGCACAGCGAACTCGGCGATTTCGCCGAACAGATCCGCCTGATCCAGGCCAGCGGCCAGACCAACCAACAGCCGCCGATTGCCAAAGTCGATCGCCGCCAAGCCGTACCGCTGTCCTATTCGCAGCAACGCATGTGGTTCCTCTGGCAGATGGAACCGGACAGCCCGGCGTACAACGTCGGCGGCATGGCGCGCCTGCGCGGCGTGTTGCACGTCGAGCATTTCGAGGCAGCCTTGCAGGCGTTGATCCTGCGCCACGAAACCCTGCGCACCACATTCCCGAGCGTCGATGGCGTGGCCCGTCAGCAGGTGCATGCCGAGACCGGCGTGCGCATGGGCTGGAAAGATTTCTCGAAACTGCCGGCGGACCAGCGCGAGCAGAGGGTCCAGCAACTGGCCGACGAAGAAGCGCATCTGCCGTTCGATCTGGAAAGCGGCCCGCTGCTGCGCGCCTGTCTGGTGAAGACCGCCGAGCACGAGCATTACTTCGTGCTGACCCTGCACCACATCGTCACCGAAGGCTGGGCGATGGATATTTTTGCCCGCGAACTCAGCGCGCTGTACGAAGCCTTTGTTGATGACCGCGACTCGCCGCTCGAAGCGTTGCCGGTGCAGTACCTCGACTACAGCGTCTGGCAACGGCAGTGGCTGGAGTCCGGTGAACGTCAGCGCCAGCTCGACTACTGGACTGCGCAACTGGGTCGCGAACATCCGCTGCTGGAGCTGCCCGGCGACCGTCCGCGGCCACCGGTGCAAAGCCACCAGGGTGAGCTGTTCCGTTTCGACCTCAGTGATGATCTCGCCGCCCGCGTGCGTGCGTTCAATGCGCAAAACGGTCTGACCCTGTTCATGACCATGACCGCCGCGCTCGCCACCTTGCTCTACCGCTACAGCGGCCAGACCGACCTGCGCATCGGCGCACCGGTGGCCAACCGGATCCGTCCGGAAAGCGAAGGGCTGATCGGCGCATTCCTCAACACTCAGGTGCTGCGTTGCCAGCTCGACGGCCAGATGTCGGTCGGCGAACTGTTCGAGCAAGTGCGCCACACCGTTATCGAAGGCCAGTCGCATCAGGACCTGCCGTTCGATCATCTGGTCGAAGCATTGCAACCGCCGCGCAGCGCTGCGTACAACCCGCTGTTCCAGGTGATGTGCAACGTGCAGCGCTGGGAATTCCAGCAGAGCCGCATGCTCGCCGGGATGACCGTCGAGTACCTGGCCAACGATGCGCGAGCGACCAAGTTCGACCTCAACCTGGAAGTCACCGACCTCGACCATCGCCTCGGTTGCTGCCTGACCTACAGCACCGATCTGTTCGACGAGCCGACCATTGCGCGCATGGCCAAGCATTGGCGCAACCTGCTGGAAGCGCTGATCGCCGATCCGCAACAGCGTCTGAGCCATTTGCCACTGCTCGACCCGACTGAGCAACAGCAGTTGCTCGACAGCCTCGGCGTTGAACCGGGCGAACGTCGTCTCGACCAGTGCATCCATCATCTGTTCGCCGAGCAGGCGCTGGTGCGCAAAGATGCCCCGGCCCTGACTTTCGCCGGACAGACTTTGAGCTACGCCGAACTCGATGCCCGCGCCAATCGCCTGGCCTGGGCCCTGCGTGAGCGTGGGGTCGGCCCGCAAGTGCGGGTTGGTCTGGCGCTGGAGCGCTCGCTGGAAATGGTCGTCGGCCTGCTGGCGATCCTCAAGGCCGGCGGCGCTTATGTGCCGCTGGACCCGGAATATCCGCTCGATCGCCTGCACTACATGATCGAAGACAGCCGCATCGGTCTGCTGCTCAGTGACCGCGCGATGTTCAACGCCCTCGGCGATTTGCCGTCGAGCGTGGCGCGCTGGTGCCTGGAAGATGACAGCGCGGCGCTGGTGGATTACCCGGTCAGCGAGTTGCCTTTTATCAGCCTGCCGCAGCATCAGGCCTATCTGATTTACACCTCGGGCTCGACCGGCAAGCCGAAAGGCGTGGTGGTGTCCCACGGCGAAATCGCCATGCATTGCCAGGCGGTGATCGAGCGTTTCGGCATGCGTGCGGACGACTGCGAACTGCACTTCTATTCGATCAACTTCGACGCCGCCACCGAGCGTCTGCTGGTGCCGCTGCTCAGCGGCGCGCACGTGGTGCTGCGGGCGCAAGGGCAGTGGGACGCGGAAGAGATCTGCAACTTGATCCGCACCCATCGGATCAATGTGCTCGGCTTCACCCCGAGCTACGGCAGCCAGTTGGCGCAGTTCCTCGCCACGCAAAACCAGGTTCTGTCGGTGCGGATGATCATCACCGGCGGCGAGGCGCTGACCGGCGAACATCTGCAACGGATTCGCGCCGCGTTCAAACCGAGCCTATTCTTCAACGCCTATGGCCCGACTGAAACCGTGGTCATGCCGCTCGCCAGTCTCGCCCCGGAAGTGCTGGAAGAAGGCGCCGGCAGCGTGCCGATCGGCAGCGTGATCGGTGACCGCGTGGCGTACATTCTCGATGCCGATCTGGCGTTGGTCCCGCAAGGCGCGACCGGTGAATTGTTCGTCGGCGGTGCCGGTCTTGCGCAGGGCTATCACGACCGTCCGGGCATCAGCGCCGAGCGTTTTGTCGCTGACCCGTTTGCCGCCGATGGCGGACGCATGTACCGCACCGGCGATCTGGTACGCCAGCGTGCCGATGGTCTGGTGGAATACCTGGGACGGATCGACCATCAGGTGAAGATTCGCGGTTTCCGTATCGAGTTGGGCGAAATCGAAACCCGTCTGCTCGATCACCACTCGATCCGCGAAGCGGTGGTGCTGGCGCTGGATGCGCCGAGCGGCAAGCAACTGGTGGGCTACCTGGTCAGCGAAGTTGCCGAGCAAGGCGAAGCGCAACAGGCCGAACTGCGTGAAGCACTGAAGTCACACCTCAAGGCGCAACTGCCGGATTACATGGTGCCAACGCATCTGATCCTGCTGGCGAGCATGCCGCTGACCGCCAACGGCAAACTCGACCGCCGCGCCTTGCCGGCGCCGGATCCTGAGTTGAACCGTCAGCACTATGTCGCCCCGAGCAATGAGCTGGAGCAGACCCTGGCGCAGATCTGGTGCGAGGTGCTCAACGTCGAGCAGGTCGGGCTCAACGATAACTTCTTCGAACTCGGCGGCGACTCGATTCTGTCGATTCAGGTGGTCAGTCGTGCGCGACAGCAGGGCATTCATTTCAGTCCACGGGATCTGTTCCAGCATCAGACGGTGCAGACCCTGGCCGCTGTCGCCAGCCGTAGCGAGCAAGTCACTGCCGAGCAGGGACTGGTGCTCGGTGAGTCGGCCATGACGCCGATTCAACACTGGTTCTTCGACACTGATATTCCTGAGCGTCAGCACTGGAACCAGACGCTGCTGCTGGAGCCGACAGTGGCGCTGGAACCGCATCGTCTTGAGCAGGCGCTACTGGCGGTGATCGAGCAGCACGACGCCTTGCGTCTGCGCTTCACCGAGGCCAACGATCAGTGGCACGCCACTCATCAACCGGTCTCCGATGCCGCCGTTTTGTGGCAAGTGCGTGTAACGGCGATGGACAAGTGCGCAGCGCTGTTCGCCGATGCCCAGCGCAGTCTCGATCTGCAGAACGGCCCGCTGCTGCGCGCCTTGCTGGTCGATGGTCCCGAAGGTCAGCAACGGCTGTTCATTGCGATTCATCACCTGGTGGTCGACGGTGTGTCGTGGCGCGTTTTGCTCGACGATCTGCAAACCGTGTATCGCCAGCTCGAAGCCGAAAAGTCGGTAAAACTGCCGGCGAAAACCAGTGCCTTCAAGGACTGGGCGGCACGTTTGCAGGCCTACGCCGGCAGCGAATCACTGCGTGAAGAACTGAACTGGTGGCAAACCCAACTGGCCGGATCGAACGCCGATCTGCCGTGCGAAAACCCGCAGGGCGGACAACATAATCGTCACGCGCAAACCGTCAGCGTGCGCCTGGATGCCGAGCTTACTCAACAACTGCTGCAACAGGCGCCGCGCGCCTACCGCACGCAGGTCAATGACCTGTTGTTGACGGCGCTGGCCCGCGTCTTGTGCCGCTGGAGCGGTCAGCCGTCGGCGTTGATTCAACTGGAGGGCCACGGCCGCGAAACGCTGTTCGACGAGATCGACCTGACTCGCACCGTCGGTTGGTTCACCAGCGCCTATCCATTACGCCTGACCCCGCACAACATCGAAGAGGCCGCCGGGCAGGGCGCTTCGATCAAGGCGATCAAGGAACAACTGCGCGCGGTGCCGCACAAAGGCCTCGGCTATGGCGTGCTGCGCTATCTGGCCGATGACCTCAGCCAGCGCAGCATGGCGGCGTTGCCGAATGCTCCGGTGACCTTCAACTACCTCGGCCAGTTCGACCAGAGTTTCGCCAGCGATGCGCTGTTCCGTCCGTTGGACGAGCCGGCCGGTGCGGCCCACGATCCGCAGGCGCCGTTGCCCAACGAATTGAGCATCGACAGTCAGGTGTACGGCGGCGAACTACTGCTGCGCTGGACTTTCAGTGCCGAGCGCTACGAGGCGCAAACCATCAACGATCTGGCCGACGCCTACCTCGGTGAGCTGCAAAGCCTGATCGAACATTGCCTGCAAGACCAGGCCGGTGGCCTGACGCCGTCGGACTTCCCGCTGGCGAAGCTGACCCAGGCGCAACTCGATGCGCTGCCGGTGCCGGCGGCGCAGATCGAAGACGTCTACCCGCTGACGCCGATGCAGGAAGGCATGTTGCTGCACACCTTGCTCGAACCGGGCACCGGTCTGTACTACATGCAGGATCGCTACCGGATCAACAGCGAGCTCGATCCCGAGCGTTTCGCCCAGGCCTGGCAAGCGGTGGTCGCCCGTCATGAAGCGCTGCGTGCGTCGTTCTGCTGGAACGTCGGCGAGGACATGCTGCAAGTGATCCACACCCCGGGTCGTACGCCGATCGAGTACCTGGACTGGAGCGCCATCGCCGAGGACGAGCAAGAACCAAAGCTGCAAGCGCTGCTGAAAAGCGAGCGTGAGGCCGGGTTCGATCTGCTCAATCAGGCACCGTTCCACCTGCGCCTGATCAAGGTCGGCGCGGCGCGTTACTGGTTCATGATGAGCAACCACCACATCCTGATCGATGCCTGGTGCCGTTCGCTGCTGATGAACGATTTCTTCGAGATCTACACCGCCCTCGGTGAAGGTCGCGAAGCACAGTTGCCGCTGCCGCCGCGTTACCGCGACTACATTGGCTGGCTGCAACGCCAGAGCCTGGCCGAGGCACGTCAGTGGTGGCAGCAGAACCTGCAAGGTTTCGAACGCACCACGCCGATCCCGAGCGACCGACCGTTCCTGCGCGAACACGCCGGCGAAAGCGGTGGCATGATCGTCGGTGACCGCTACACCCGTCTCAACGTTGAAGATGGCGTCCGGCTGCGCGAGCTGGCCCAGGCTCATCAACTGACCATCAACACCTTCGCTCAAGCGGCATGGGCCTTGGTGCTGCGCCGCCTGAGCGGTGATCGCGACGTGCTGTTCGGCGTCACCGTGGCCGGGCGCCCGGTGGAAATGCCGGAAATGCAGCGCACCGTCGGCCTGTTCATCAACAGCATCGCGCTGCGGGTGAAAATGCCTGAGGACGATCAGCGCAGCAGCGTGCGGCAGTGGTTGAGCGGGCTGCTCGACAGCAACATGCAACTGCGAGAGTACGAATACCTGCCGCTGGTAAACATCCAGGAGCAGAGCGAATTGCCGAAAGGCCAGCCGCTGTTCGACAGCCTGTTCGTGTTCGAGAACGCGCCAGTGGAAGTCTCGGTGCTGGACCGTGCGCAGAGCCTCAACGCGACTTCTGACTCCGGTCGAACCCACACCAACTTCCCGCTGACGGCGGTGTGCTACCCGGGCGATGACCTCGGTCTGCATCTGTCGTATGACCAGCGTTACTTCGACGAATCGACCATCGAGCGCATGCTCGGCGAGTTCAAACGCCTGCTGCTGGCGCTGGTCGATGGTTTCCATGGCGACATGGCCGACCTGCCGCTATTGGGTGCCGAGGAACAGGACTTCCTGCTGCACGGCTGCAACCAGAGCGCGCACGATTATCCGCTGGAGCACAGCTACGTGGCACTGTTCGAAGCGCAGGTCGCGCAACATCCGCAACGCATTGCCGCCAGTTGCCTCGATCAGCAACTGAGCTATGCCGAGCTGAACCAGAACGCCAACCGCCTCGGCCATGCACTGGTCGCGGCCGGGGTGCAGATGGATCAACCGGTGGCGCTGCTGGGCGAGCGTAATCTCGATCTGCTGGGGATGATCATCGGCAGCTTCAAGGCCGGTGCCGGTTACCTGCCGCTGGATCCGGGCCTGCCGAGCCAGCGTCTGCAGCGGATCATCGAGCTGAGCCGCACGCCAGTGCTGGTGTGCAGCGAAGCCTGCCGCCAACAGGCGCAGACTTTGCTCGATGAGTTCAGCTGCGCCAACCGTCCACGGCTGTTGGTCTGGGAAGAAGTGCAGGCGCTGGCGACATCGCTGCAGAACCCGGGAATCTACAGTGCCCCGGACAACCTGGCCTACGTGATCTACACCTCGGGGTCGACCGGTCTGCCGAAAGGCGTGATGGTCGAGCAGCGCGGCATGCTCAACAACCAGTTGAGCAAGGTGCCGTACCTGAAACTGACGGACGCCGATGTGGTCGCGCAGACCGCTTCGCAAAGCTTCGATATTTCGGTCTGGCAGTTCCTCGCCGCGCCGCTGTTCGGTGCGCGGGTGGACATTGTGCCGAACACTATCGCTCACGATCCGCAGGGGTTGCTGATGCATGTGCAGGCGCAGGGCATTACCGTGCTGGAGAGCGTGCCGTCGTTGATTCAGGGCATGCTCGCCTCGGAACGCCTGAGCCTCGACGGTCTGCGCTGGATGCTGCCGACCGGTGAAGCGATGCCGCCGGAACTCGCGCACCAATGGCTGCTGCGTTATCCGCAGATCGGTCTGGTCAACGCTTACGGCCCGGCGGAATGCTCCGATGACGTGGCGTTCTTCCGTGTGGACATGGCTTCGACTCGCGGCAGCTATTTGCCGATCGGTACGCCGACCGACAACAACTTGCTGTATCTGGTCGATGGCGCGCTGGAACTGGTGCCGCTGGGCGCGGTGGGTGAGTTGTGCGTGGCCGGGACCGGTGTCGGTCGCGGTTACGTCAGCGATCCGCTGCGCACCGCGCCGGTATTTGTGCCGAACCCGTTCGGCGCGCCGGGCGAGCGTCTGTATCGCACCGGTGACCTCGCGCGGCGGCGCAGTGACGGGGTACTGGAGTACGTCGGCCGGGTTGACCATCAGGTGAAGATTCGCGGTTTCCGGATTGAACTGGGTGAAATCGAAGCGCGTCTGCACGAACAGCCGGAAGTCCGCGATGCGGCGGTCGGCGTGCAGGAAGGCGTGAATGGCAAGCACTTGGTCGGTTATCTGGTCGCGGCGGATTCGGCGCTCAACCCAAGCGAACGCCTGGAGCGAATCAAGCAGCGCCTGCGCAGCGAACTGCCGGAATACATGGTGCCGCTGCACTGGTTGTGGCTCGATCAGCTGCCGCACAACGCCAACGGCAAGCTCGACCGCAAGGCCTTGCCGGCGCTGGAGATCGGTCAGTTGCAGAGCGATGATTACCTGGCCCCGCGCAACGAGCTGGAGCAGACCCTGGCCGACATCTGGGCCGAGGTGCTCAAGGTCGACAAGGTCGGTGTGCGCGACAACTTCTTCGAGTTGGGCGGGCATTCGTTGCTGGCTACGCAGATCGCCTCGCGGGTGCAGAAAACCCTGCAGCGCGATGTGCCGCTGCGGGCGATGTTCGAGTGCAGCACGGTGCAGGAACTGGCCGAGTACATCGAAGGCCTGGCGGCCAGTGACATGACCGAAGACAAGGTGGATCGCTTGAATGATCTGATGGCGGAGCTTGAAGGCTTGTAATCTTCGGCGTCTGTTGCGGCCTCATCGCTGGCAAGCCAGCTCCCACAGTGATCAATGTGTCCACATATTTTGTGTTCAACGTAGAACCTGTGGGAGCTGGCTTGCCAGCGAAGGCGTCAGTGAATTCAACACAAATAAACCGGCATATTCACGTACATGTCCAGGGTTGACGATCAACAACCGGCAGCTCAGTCTGCCGGTTCTCTTTTTTGTCTCGGGGGTGGTCGATGCCTTTCTTCACGGTTGACGGACAAGCGCTGCACTACATTGATCAAGGCACCGGCCCGGCCGTGTTGCTGGCGGGCAGCTATCTGTGGGACACGGCCATGTGGGCGCCACAGATCGCTGCGCTGTCGCCGCACTACCGGGTGATTGCGCTGGACCTGTGGGGCCACGGCGAATCCGGGCGTTTGCCTCAAGGCACCACCTCGCTGGATGACATCGCGCGGCAGGTCGAGGCCTTGCTCGATCACCTGCAGATCGAGCAGATAACGCTGGCGGGACTGTCAGTCGGCGGCATGTGGGGCGTGCGTCTGGCGTTGTCGGCACCGCAGCGGATCAACGGTCTGGTGCTGCTCGACACCTATGTCGGCGTCGAGCCTGAGCCAACCCGTCAGTACTATTTCTCGCTGTTCAAGCAGATCGAGGAAAACGGCGAGATTGCGCCTCAGTTGCTCGACATCGTGGTGCCGATCTTCTTCCGTCCGGGCATCGATCCGCAGTCGGCGCTGTATCAGGACTTCCGCGCCAAACTCGCGGCGTACACGGCGGATCGCCTGCGCGAAAGCATTGTGCCGATGGGACGTATCACGTTCAGTCGTGATGATCTGTTGTCGCGCCTGGGCGAACTGAATGCCGCGACCACCCTGGTGCTGTGCGGCGATCAGGACAAACCGCGACCGCCGTCGGAGGCACAGGAAATGGCTGAATTGATCGGTTGCCCGTGGGTACTGGTGCCGGAAGCGGGGCATATCTCCAGTCTGGAGAACCCCGAGTTTGTCACTGAGGTGTTGTTCGCCTTCCTGGCTGAGCGCCATTGAAAAAGATCGCAGCCTGCGGCAGCGCCTACAGAAAACGCGTTCCCCTGTAGGAGCTGCCGCAGGCTGCGATCTCTTGATCTGGCTTATTTCGGCCCGAGAATCTTCGCCAGTTTCTCCGGTGAAGGCGCCCCTTGCTGCTGTTGCAGCTCGCCCTTGTCATCCATGTAGAAAATCGCCGGCGTCGCCTGCAGTTCCAGGTCTTCCATCAACTGCATGTTGGCGGCCAGTTTGGTCTGCACCGCTTTTGGAATGTCTTTCAATGGCTTGAGGGTGCTGGCCTTGCCGGCCTTCTCGTGATCTTCCAGGGCCTTGGCCGGATCTTTTGCCGCCAGTAGCGCAGCGGATTTCGCCGGGCTGTCTTCGCGGATGATCCCGACCATGATGTGCCGCAGCTGCACTTTGCCGGCCTTGACCCATGGTCGCGCCTGTTCCCAGAACATGTTGCAGTACGGGCAGTTCGGATCGCTGAACAGGTAGACGGTGCGCGGGGCATCCTTGTTGCCGTCCTGAATCCAGTTGCTGGCTTCGAACTTGCCCCAGATTTCCTTGGCCATCGGCGCGTAGACCAGTTTCTGCAACGGCTCGCTGCTCAGGTCTTTGCCGTCGGCGTCGTACAGATTGCCCAGCAGCACGTGTTTCCCGTCTGGCGTCAGGTACAGGGCCATGCCACGGTTCTGGTACTGCGCCGCATAACCGCGCAGGCCGTCCGGGGCGTCGAACTGGCCGACGATTTTTGCGCCCTTGGCTTCGATCTGCTTGATCGCGGCGGGCAATTCTTCGGCGGCCTGCACCGACGTCAGGTGCAGCAGGGCAGTGCCCAGAGTCAGCGTCAGCAGGTGGCGGAGGCGGGGCATGGCAGTTTCCTTGCAGAGGTGGCCGGTGCGGCGGTTGGATTCGGGATGTCGAAATTTTCCAGGGCGCGGGCCAGGCTGGCATTCGACAGTTCGCCCAGGTGGCTGCTCAGCAAGCGACCGTCAGGGCTATAGAACAGCGTAGTCGGCAGCGCCATGGAACCCACGGCCTGACCGAGTCGGCCACTGCGGTCGAACAGTACGTTGTTCAGGCTCAGGCCCTGGGTTTCGAGGAAGGTGGCAACGCTTTGCATGCTTTCGGCCTGATTGACGAACAGAAAGGTCAGGTCCGGGCGTTGTTGTTGAGCGTTTTCCAGCACCGGCATTTCACGCCGGCAGGGCGGGCACCAGGTTGCCCAAAGGTTGATCACCAGTGGGCCGCCCTGATAGTCGCTGAGCTGGATGGTCTCACCGGCGGCGTTACGCAGGGTGATTTCCGGCAGGCGCGTGCCTTGTTCGTAGATGTTCAGCGACAGGGTCGCCAGCAGCCAGAACAGCACGCCGCTGGCCACACCAAAACCCAGTGGCCGACGCAGGCCCGGGCGACGCCAGCCGCGATAAAGTGCAGCCAGCAGCAGTACGATCACCCCCGGCCAGGCGAGGAAACCGCCGTCGCGCAGGTCGATGATCTGCCACGGGTCGTTGCGATAGTGCCCCCAATACAGGGCGACAAACGCCACGCGCGCCGCAAGCATGCCCAACAGGAACAGGCTGAACAGCGCCGACTCGGGATTATCGCCGCCACGCTTGGCCACCCGCCAGCCGACAAAGGTCGCCAGCGCCAAGGCACTGATCAGCAGCAGGTGGTTAAGCGCGATGGCGAAGGTGCCGAGGGTGAACGTCAGCATCAGTTGGCGTCTCGAGTGGTGGTCCAGCGTTGCAGGAATGTATCGGCATCGACCTCGCCGGTGATGCGCTGGCTACGCCGTTCTTCGCCGTCGGCGCCAATCCAGACAAAACTCGGTGGCCCCGGGACTTTGTAGCGGCCAAGCAGTTCGCGACTGGCGGCATTGTCGGCGGTGACGTCGAGGCGCAGCAGGCGAACATCGCTGAGTGCCTGCATGACCTTGTCCTTGCCGAACACCTGTTTCTCCATGACTTTGCACGACACGCACCAGTCGGCGTAGTAATCGAGCAGCGCCCATTGGCCCTGAGCCTTGGCGCTATCCAGTTCGCGTTGCAGGGCTGCCGGATCCTTGATCGTGGTGAACGCGTCATGCCCGCTCGGCGGGGCGCTGGCGCCACGGCCGGCGCTGTACACCTGCAACGGCTGATACGGGTCGTCACTGCCACCGGCAGCACCAATCAGCAGCAGGCTGCCCCACAGACCGAGCAGCAACGAACTGGCGCCGAACACCTGGGCGACCCGGCCGAAGCCTTCCGATTGCTTCCAGGCACAGAACGCGGCGATCAGCAGCAGCGCGCCACACAGGCCCAGCCACAATGAGGCGTCCAGCACCGGGCGCAACATCAGCAGCGCGGTCGCGAGGAACAGGAAACCGAAGATGCCCTTGAGCAGGTTCATCCACGCGCCTGGCTTTGGCAGGAAGCGATTGCCGACGGTCACCAACAGCAACAGCGGCACCCCGATACCGATGCCCAACGCAAACAGAATCAATCCACCGTGCAGCGCATTGCCGCTCTGCGCGATGTACAGCAAAGCGCCGGCCAGCGGCGCGGTCATGCACGGGCCGACCAGCAGACCGGACAATGCGCCGAGCACCCCGGCACCGATCAGGCTGCCGCCATTGCGGCTGCGCGAAGCGTGTTCGAGGCGATCACGCAAGGCCACCGGCAGTTGCAATTCGAAGAAGCCGAACATCGGCAATGCCAGCACCACGAACACTGCAGCGAAGGCACCCAGAAGCCACGGATTTTGCAGCCATGCCTGCAGGTTGGCGCCGAGCAGCGCGGCGATCACTCCCATCGCCGCATACACCAGCGCCATGCAGATCACATAGCTGCTGGCCAGGGCGAACCCACGGCGCGGGGTGGCACCACTGCCGACAATCATGCCCGCCAGAATCGGCAGCATCGGCAACGAACACGGGGTAAACGCCAGCAACAGGCCGAGGCCGAAGAACACCAGCAGGCTCCAGCCCAGCGCCCGTTGTTGCAGGCTGCTGGCCAGGGCCTGATCCGGTGCTTCAGCGCTGGTCGTTGGCGTGGCTTTGCCGCCCAGATCGATGACCCGGGTCTGCGGCGGGTAACACAGGCCGGCATCGGCGCAGCCCTGATAACTGACCTTGATCTGACCGCTGGCCGAGGCCGGAATTTTTACTTCCAGCCCTTGGCGATACACCGGTTGTTCACCGAAGAACTCGTCACTGTGCGACTCACCCTCGGGCAGCGCCGGCTGTTGGTCGGTCGTCAAACCGTCGAATTTCAGGCGTTTCTGGTACAGGTAATAGCCGTCGGTGATTTGCCAGAACAGCTGGGTTTCCCCGGATTCAAGGCGTTCGGAGGTGAGCACGAAGGCTTGGTCGACCGGCAGAAACTCCGGTTTGGTCTCGAATGGATTGTTCCCGGCCTGGGCCAGGCCGGAGATCAGCAGTGCAAACAAAAGAAAAAAATGACGCATGGAGGAGCCTTGTCCCTGTGCAAGTGTGGGCACAATGGTGGATGGCGATTAACCGATGATTAACCGCCCCGCACGCTGCCGGATGGGCGACCCGAAGAGATCTCGGTTTATCAGCAACCCGTGCCAGCGGATTTCGGAGATTGTATACGGGCCACATGTTTTTTTCGCGTCTTGATCATATCTGCGGGCCGGTTGTCATTCAGATAAACATAAAGGCAAGATTTCGAATCTCGGGGGAATTCGTTGCCGCTGGCATCTTCCTGTTTGCCAATTATTCAAGGTCGCCGAATAAAGCTTATTGAGATGATGTGCGGGTTTGAATGTTCTGGCTGGCAGGGACAAGGTGCGCAGTGTCGGTGGCGATTAATCGATGCTTAATCGCCAACAACAATTTACTTAAAACAAAGTGTTTTCAGCCGCGCAGCAGTCCTGGCCAGGTTTCGTCGTTAATCGGGATGGGGCCGGACTGAACCTGGTTTTCCTGAATGTTGTAGCGGATGTATTTATCGTTGTCCAAAAACAGATACCAGTAACTGTCCGCCAGCGTACGATCGTTTTGCGCACCCGTCATGATTCGGTCTTGATACTTGGCCAGCCCAGGCCATGTTTCATCGTCAATGGTTTCTTGGACAAGTGTCTCATAACCAAAATCAAGCCTGAGTGCCTTGCCGTTGTCCATCAGGAAACGGAACAAATGTGCGCGTCCCGGTCTGGTTTGCCACCAGGTTCCTGCAATGATCCGGTCGAAGTAAGGTACAAGTTTATGCCAGCGTGATGCCTGAACTGGAACCGTACTGATGCAGCATTCATCGTCCTGATCATATTTGGTGACATAGGGAGTGAGTCGGTCTTCTCCATAATGAAAAAGCCACAGGAAGTCTCCGTCTATTCTGTCAGTGTCGAATCCAGTGGTCGTAAAACCAAACCGCAACTGATAGGCGTCATGAAAGGCATCCCAATTTCCGGATACCTCCAGAGGATACTTTTCAGGTACTTTGTTTTCTGCCAGGCTGAAGCGTGAATATAAGTTGTAGTGCGTGAAGAAGAAATAAATCTGATCTTTGCCCGAGCGCCAGTCAACAGCGACGGCCTTTCCTAATCGAGACATGTTTAGTCCATTGAGTGGTTGTTGAAAAAAGCGTTTTTGTTAATCGTGTACGGTCGATGTTAGTTGCACAGCTTAATTTTTAATATGCCCGGTATGTTTCAATTTGAAAGTTGCGCCTGGCGGTTGTCGATCAGATTGGAAAGCAGGTAGATGACCGGACTGTTTACCTGACGTACTGCGGTGGTGGGGCGGCTACTCAGCGTTTCTCTCGTTAAACGGTACACTTGGCATAACTGCGGCTTAATCTTCGGCTGCTTGAATGGCGTTTTTGCTCATGGAGCCCCCATGCACGTACTGGTTTGTGAAGACGATGAACTGATCGCCAGCGGTATCGTTGCCGGTCTCACGGCGCAGGGCCTGACGGTCGAGCACGTCAACACCGCCGCGAAAGCACGGGCGATGCTCAAGGTCGCCGAATTCGACGTGATGGTGCTCGATCTCGGCCTGCCCGACGAAGATGGCCTCAAGTTGCTGCAACAATTGCGTCAGCAGGGCCTGGAAATTCCGGTGCTGATCCTGACTGCGCGCGACTCGGTGACCGATCGGGTCGATGGTTTGCAGGCCGGGGCTGACGATTACCTGCTCAAACCGTTCGATCTGCGTGAACTGTTCGCGCGTCTGCAAACCCTGCTGCGCCGGGTCGCCGGGCGCAGCGTCAACCTGATCGAACACGGCGCATTGACCTACGATCCAAGCAGCCGCGAAACCATGTTGGCCGGGCAACCGGTGGACTTGTCGCGCCGCGAGCAATCGCTGTTGCAGGCGCTGCTGCACAATCGTGGCCGAGTGCTGTCCACCGAGCAGTTGAAGGACAGCGTCTACGGCTTCAATGACGAATTGGAGAGCAACGCGCTGAACGTGCATATCCATCACCTGCGCAGCAAACTCGGCAAGGGCATCGTCGAAACCGTGCGCGGTCTGGGTTATCGCCTCGGGCCGGCCGATGGTGGAGAACAACAGAAGTGATGAGTCTGCGTCTGCGCCTGAGTCTGACCCTCGGCGCCGCGTTCGCCCTGATCTGGGCGCTGGCCGCGGCCTGGATGCTCAGCGACTTGCGCAATCAGATGATGTTTTCCCTCGACCAGCGGCTGGTAGCCTCGGCGCGCATGGTCGCCGGGCTGCTGGAGCAATTGCCGGCGCTGCCGAGCAAGGGCGAGGGCACCCATTTCAGTGCCGAACAATTGAACATTCCCGGCGGCATGGCCTGTCAGGTCAGTTCGTTGCGCGGGGAAATTCTGGCCCGTAGTCACAGCAGTCCCGAGCAAACCCTGGAAGCGGAAAAGATGGGCTTCCATGACCAGCTGATCGATGGCGCGCCGTGGCGCAGTTTCACCCTGGCCAGGGGCGATGTGCGGATCACCACCGCCGATCGGCAGATCGAACGCGAAGCGCTGAACATGTCGATCCTGCTGGCGGCCTCGGTGCCGGTGGGCGTGGCATTGCTCGGTTGCCTGTGCCTGTTGTGGCTGGGCATCGGTCAGGGCCTGGCGCCGCTCAATCGCCTGCGCGAAGCCTTGATGCGGCGTAACGCCGACTCGCTTGAGCCGCTGCAATTGCAATCGTTTCCCAGCGAACTGAAACCGTTGCTCGATACCCAGAACCAGCTGTTCCAGCGCATCGGCAAGACCATCGAGCGTGAACGCCGCCTGACCGGTGATGCCGCCCACGAACTGCGCAGCCCGTTGACCGCGATCAAGACCCACCTGCAAGTGGCACGCATGACCGAAGGCAGTGCCCGCGATCAGTCGCTGGCACGCGCCGAAGAGGGCGCCGACCGCATGCACCGCACCCTTGAGCAACTGCTGTTGCTGGCGCGGGTCGAGGGCAGTCTGTCGTTCGATGACGGCGTGCAGTGCAGCGCCGAACAGGTGGCGAAACTGGCGATGCAGGATGCGGCCGGTGGCGAGCGTCAGCGGATCAAACTGCAATTACCCAAGCAGCTCTCCAGTGCGCCGGTACAAATGCCGGCGGTGCTGTCGATTGCCGCGTTGCGCAATCTGCTCGACAACGCCCTGCGCCATACCCCGGCAGACGCTGAGGTGGAGCTGAGTCTGGAAACCGTCGGTCAGCGCGCCCGCTTTGTGGTGCGCGACCACGGACCCGGAATTGCGGCTGAAGATTTGCAGCACCTGACCCAACGCTTCTGGCGCAACGGTCAGAGCACCGGTTGCGGACTGGGCTTGGCCATCGTCCAGGCCATCGTCCAGCGCTGCGCTTGCACCCTGCATTTCGACAGCCGGCCGGACGGGCTGCGCGTCGAGCTGACCATGCCGCTGCAATCCCTCTGAAAACACCACCCCCCCTGTAGGGGCTGCCGCAGGCTGCGATCTCTTGATCTTGAAAAACAAAATCAAAAGATCGTCCGAACGCGGCCCGAACCTGCGGCAGCTCCTACAGGGGATTTGTGGTGTGGCACATCAAATGTAACGTCTGTGCGTTGGTGATTTGGCAATCGCGGCGTTAAGGTTGGGGCTGCTCTGACTCAATGGATTGAGGGAACGCGCCATGGAAGCATCGATCTGCATCTGCCCGGCGAAACCTGCCGACGCCGGCATCATCAGTCGCATCATCGAGCGTTCGATTCGCGTCGGTTGTGCGCTCGAACACCGCAACGATCCGCAACTGGTCAGCCGCTGGATCGGCCGACAATCTGCCGACGTCATCAGCGCGCACCTTGCCGACGCGCATTGCTACCTGAATATCGCCTTGTTGCAGGACAAACCGGTGGGTGTCGGCATGGCCACGGCCAGCGGTGAGATAGGCTTTTGTCATGTGCAGCCGGAATGGTTTCGCCGTGGCGCAGGGCGCGCCCTGATGACCGACCTTGAAGGCTGGCTGCGGATTCGTGGTGTGCCGCAGGCGCGCATCGCCAGCACACGTAGCGGCGCGGCTTTTTATCGGCATCTGGGCTACTGCGACGCAGTGCCACGCGCCAGCGATCAGGGCTTGCACCGCGTTACGCTGCACAAGCTGTTGCCATTGTCCGACTGACATCTCGATCAAGGGTCTAAATCCTCGCCCCGCTTAAGCGTTTCCAGAACAGGAAAACCTGCATGTGCGCCCCGCGACCGGAACGCGCACCTGTGCGGTGTGCTGTTTTGGTCACCATCCATAGCGTATTGAGGGTCGAGAGATGTCAGTCGCCACCAGCCTTATCGAAGAGTCGTCGGCCCGGATCACCTCCGTGCCGGCGGAAACCCTGTATCAGTTCAACGAATCGCCGCTGCTGGCCCGCCAGAGTCAGCAGGAATCCAATGCCCGCAGCTACCCGCGGCGCATTCCGCTGGCACTCAAGCGCGCCAAGGGCCTGTATGTCGAAGATGTCGAAGGTCGCACCTTCATCGATTGCCTGGCCGGTGCCGGCACTCTGGCCTTGGGGCACAACCATCCGGTGGTGATCGAGGCGATCCAGCAAGTACTGGCGGATGAATTGCCGCTGCACACCCTCGACCTGACCACGCCGGTCAAGGATCAGTTTGTCCAGGACCTGTTCGGTTTGCTGCCGCCAGCACTGGCGGCCGAGGCGAAAATCCAGTTCTGCGGCCCGACCGGCACCGATGCGGTGGAAGCCGCGCTGAAACTGGTGCGCACCGCCACCGGGCGCAGCACGGTGCTGTCGTTCTCCGGCGGTTATCACGGCATGAGCCAGGGCGCATTGAGCCTGATGGGCAGCCTGGGGCCGAAAAAGCCGCTGGGCGCCTTGCTCAGCAACGGTGTGCAATTCATGCCGTTCCCTTACGACTACCGTTGCCCGTTCGGTCTCGGCGGCGCGGCCGGGGTCAAAGCCAACCTGAGTTATCTGGAAAACCTGCTCAACGATCCTGAAGCCGGCGTGCAGTTGCCGGCAGCGGTGATCGTCGAAGCGGTGCAGGGCGAGGGCGGGGTGATTCCGGCCGATATCGAGTGGCTGCGCGGCTTGCGTCGAATCACCGAAAAGGCCGGTGTGGCGCTGATCGTCGACGAGATCCAAAGCGGTTTCGCCCGCACCGGCAAGATGTTTGCCTTCGAACACGCCGACATCGTCCCCGACGTGGTGGTGTTGTCCAAAGCCATCGGCGGCAGCCTGCCGCTGGCGGTGGTGGTCTATCGCGACTGGCTCGACACCTGGCAACCAGGTGCCCACGCCGGCACCTTCCGCGGCAATCAGATGGCGATGGCCGCCGGTTCCGCGGTGATGCGTTATCTGCTTGAACACAAGGTCTGCGAACACGCTGCGGCGATGGGCGAGCGCCTGAGCGAACACCTGCGAATCCTGCAACGCGACTTCCCGCAACTGGGCGACATTCGTGGTCGTGGCTTGATGCTCGGCGTCGAACTGGTTGACCCGAACGGCGCGCCAGATGCGCTCGGTCACCCACCCGCGTTCGCGCGTCTGGCACCGCTGGTGCAGCGCGAATGCCTCAAGCGTGGGCTGATTCTCGAACTGGGCGGCCGGCATGGTTCGGTGGTGCGCTTCCTGCCGCCGCTGGTGATCACCGCCGCCGAAATCGACCGCGTCGCCGAGATCTTCGGCCGGGCCTTGGCCGCCGCCACCGCCGCTGTGTAAATTTTTCGCAGCGCCGAACGTTCTTACTACATACCCGGCTGCACCCCCGGTGCAGCCCACCCTTACAGCGATGGAGAACCAGCATGACGTCAGTATTCGACCGCGAGGACATCCTCTTTCAGGTCGTGGTCAACCACGAAGAGCAATACTCGATCTGGCCGGATTACAAAGCCGTGCCGGAAGGCTGGCGCACCGTGGGCAAGAGCGGCTTGAAGAAGGAATGCCTGGCCTATATCGAAGAAGTCTGGACCGACATGCGTCCGCTGAGCCTGCGGCAGAAGATGGAAGGGCAGGCGGCTGCTCAGTAATTCGTCGGCCAAAAACAAACCCGCTGGACTGGTGACAGGCAGCGGGTTTTTTCATGGCCTGCAAAAGATCGCAGCCTTCGGCAGCTCCTGCATGGGAATACTCACACCCTGTAGGAGCTGCCGAAGGCTGCGATCTTTTGATCTTAGGCCGAAGGCCCGCCGCTCAACCCCTTGAGCAGCAAATCGACATTGCCTTCCAGCTCCGCCACCGGGTCTTCTGCATCGGTGCTCAACACCAGCAGTTGACTCCCCGATTCGGCAATCGCCGCTTTCACCGCTTCCGACGGCTGACGATGATGCAACACCAGCGCCACGTCGTTATCTTTAAGCGTCGCCGTGAGTTGCTTCAGCTCTTGCGCTGTCCACTCGCTGTCAGGCCGTGGATCCTGGCCGATCAGCTCCAGATTCAGGCTGCCGATCAGGTAACCGAAATGATCACTGAGGCTCAGCACACTGAGGTTGTCGGCCTCGGCCAGGCGCGCTTCGCTGTCGGCACTGAGCTTGAGCAGGCGCTGTTTCAGCGCCGCCAGATTGGCCTCGATCTTCGGTTTGGCCGACGGCGCCAGGCGCACCAGATCCGCCGAGATCACGTCGGCCATCCGTCCCATGTTGTTGCTCGCCAGCCATGGCTGACTGTTCAAACCATCGACCTTCAGCCCCGGCTGCACGGCAATCCCCGGCAGGGCGCCGTCCACCGGGCGCGCCGCGTCGACTTCGACAATGCGAATGTTGCTGCGCCGTGCGATCGGGTACAGCGGATCATCCGCCCACAGCGAGCGCACGCCGATCACCGCGTCGGCAGCGGTTGCCAGTTTGCCCAGCGCCGGAGCACCGCGACCGGTGAAGTACGCGGTCTGACGGCTGCCCGGCAAATTCGCCGGGGCCGCGCGCTCCAGGCTGACGTCGGTACCTTTGAGCAGCACTTCGCCGAGGCCGTAGGTGATGGGCAGTGAGGCCAGTACGCGCAATGGTTTGGGGTTTTCAGCCGCCAGCAACGGGTTGCCGACCACGCCGCACAAGGCCATGGCCAGGGTCAGTTTTCGCAGTGAGAAAGTCATTTATCCAAGGTTCCCTTTCAGACTCGGGACAACCCCGCGCGCAATGGCGGCGAGGGCGAAGGCGATGCCGGCGACCAGGATGATCGCGGCGCCGGAGGGGATCGGCAGATCGAAGACGATCGGCGCGAGAATCCCGCACAGCGTGCTGACGGTGGCAATCAGCACCGAACACCAGAAGAAGCCCTTGAGCGACTGGCTGAGCAGGCGCGCGGCCGCCGCCGGAATCACCAGCAACGCGCCGACCAGAATCGCGCCGATGACCTTCACCGCCGCGACGGTGATCAGCGTCACCAGAATCACGAACAGGTAATCCAGAGTCTTCACCGCCACGCCGCGCACCGCCGCCAGTTGCGGGTTGAAACTGGCGAGCATGATCCGGTTGTACAGCGGCAGCGCCAGGGCCATGACCAGCGAACCGACGATGGCCAGCACCAGCAGGTCATTGCCGTTGACGGTGAGCACCGAACCGAACAGCACGTTCTCCAGAATGTGCACATTGATCTTGCCGGCGAGAATCAGCAGCAGGCTCGCGCCGAGCGCCAGCGACACCGAGAGGAACACGCCGATCAGGGTATCCGGCGCCAGGCCGGTGCGGTTGCGCAGGTAGTTGAGAAGGATGCCGAACAGCAGGCAGTAGCCGAACAGACTGCCGTACGGCCCGGTATAGGGTTCGCCGAGCAGAATGCCGATGGCCACGCCGGTCAGCGCCGCGTGCCCGACCGCTTCGGAGAAAAACGCGAAGCGCTTGACCACCACCAGCGTGCCGAGGCCGCCGAGCACCGGGCCGATCAACAGGCCGGCGAGCAGTGCGTTGACCACAAAGCCGTAGGCCAGCGCTTCCGGCAGGTAACCGGACGACGCCCAGCCCTGGACCATCAAACGAAAGGCTTCGTAACTCATTAGACCGCGCTCCGTGGATGGGTGGAAAACAGACTCAGCAGCCGTTCCGGAGTCAGCGCCTGTTGCGGCGTGGCGTCGAACAGCACGCGGCGGTTGAGACCGGTGACCCGGTCGGCCAGACGCTTGACCGCTTCCAGATCGTGCTCAATCCACAGCACGGTGATGCCAGCGGCGCGCCAGTCGCCGAGCAGGCGTTCGAACACCTGGATCCCGGCTTCGTCGAGGGCCGACATCGGCTCATCCAGCACCAGCAATTGCGGAGCCGGGATCAAGCCTTGAGCGAGCAACACGCGCTGCCGTTCGCCACCGGACAACGCGCCCATGCGCCGCTTGCGTTTGTCCTGCATGCCGACCCGTTCCAGCGCCTCACCGATGGCGTTGGCGTAGTGCTTGCTCAAGCCGAGAAACGCCGGGCGGCGCTGGCACATGGCTGCCATGAAATCGTCGACGGTCATCGGCAGGCCGCGATCGAACTCCAGCGCCTGCGGCACGTAGCCGATGGTGCCGGGTTGGCCGGGCCAGTGCAGGCTCAGTTGACCCTGATGCGGCATTTGCCCGAGCAAGGTCTTGATCAGCGAACTCTTACCGCCGCCGTTGGGGCCGACCAGGGCGTGGACGTGACCGGGCTGAACCTGGAAGGTCACGTTGTCGAGGATCGTGGTGCGCCCGAGGGTCAGAGAGACTCCCGCAAAATCCAGAGTCGGTCCCAATCCTTGTGGGAGCGAGCCTGCTCGCGAATGCGGTGTGTCATTCGATAAAGATGTTGGCTGACCCGGCGCCTTCGCGAGCAAACTCGCTCCCACAGGGGATGGCGGGGTGTCAGAGAGGGTTTCTTTTGCTGTCATGCCCCGGACTCCTGAATCGCCCGCACCACGGTGTCGAGGTTGCCGGTCATTTCCTTTTCGTACTTGTCGGCGCTGTATTCGCCATAGGAAATGTGCGACAGCGGGTACAGCTTCACGCCCGACTCACGCTGGATGGTTTCGACGTAGGTCGAGGGGAAGTCCATCTCCGAGAAAATCACCTTCACGTCGAGTTCGCGCAGTTGGTCGATGGTCTTTTTCAACTGGCTCGGGCTCGGTTCGATGCCGTGGGCCGGTTCGACCACGGCCGTCACTTCCAAGCCGAATTCGCGCAGCAGATAGTCGTAGGCCGCATGCACCGTGGCCACACGCAGTTCGGCGTTCGGTGCCTGAGTCAGTTTGGCCAGCGCATCGGCGCGCATCTGCCGCAGGCGTTTGCCGTAGGCGCGGGCGTTCTGGGTGTAGGTCTTGGCGTTGTCCGGGTCGAGTTTGCCCAGCTCGCGGGCGATGTTGTTGACCTGGGCAATCGAGGCGCTGATCGACAGGAAGGTGTGCGGGTTGACCACTTTGCCGGCGCCGCGCGCAGCGGTACCGGTGGCCGCCAGCAGCGGCACGTTTTCGTTGGCTTCGATGGTCTTGATGTTCGGCGTTTCGCTGGCGGCGATCATGCGGTCGGCGAAGTCGTCATGGCCGACCCCGTTGAGCACGATCACATCCAGCCCGCTGATGCGCTTGATGTCTTCGGCGCGTGGCTCGTAGGCGTGCGGGTTGAAGCCGGCGGGAATCAGCGGCACCACCTCGGCCTTGTCGCCGACGATATTCGCCACATAGCTGTAATACGGGTGCAGGGTGATGCCGATGCGCAGGCGTTTGCCCGGATCGGCGCTGGCCAGCGGGCTCAGCAGGCACGCGCACAGGCCTAACAGCAGGGTGCGCAGGAGGGGACGGCGAGTCAGGGAAATAAGCATGGGCTAGCGGTCTTCTCTCGGGTGAAGGCGAAGGTTCAGTGGCGATGTTCGCGGGTCACACCGGCATCGAACTGCGCGACGATCTGTTTCCAGCCAGCGGCGGAAAGCGCGGCGTCGGTCAGTTCGGCGGGTGTCCGCAGATCGGCGGCGCGGTTGAGCCAGATGTCCGGTGCGGCAGTGGCGTCGGCGCTCAGCCGCATCACGAACGAACCGGCAACGGCGGGCGCTTGGCTGTGACCGAAATAGGCCGTGTCCGCCAGCAATTGCCAGGCATGCCCGCCACGGCTGACCGAACTGGCGTCCTGGGCGAACGGGGCGAAACCTTCTTCAGCCAGGGTCTGTGGCGTCGGCAGGCTCTGCTGTTCCTCACGCAGCAGGCGGATTTCATCGAGGGTCACCCGCAGGTCGGCGTAGATGCCTTGCTCGGCGGCACTGAGGTCGCGCCGCGCATCGAGCTGATGGCTGGCGACCGGTTCCGGTTCATGGGACACCCCGCGCCATGCCACCACCGAGCCGGCGACGGCAAGGATCAGTAAACACAACAGCAGAACATTGAGGGTTTCATGCCCGGCACCGGCCGGGCGGACGACTTGGGTGGTGGGCGTGCTCATGGGGCCTCGATGTCGGCTTGGTCGATTTCCACAACGTGGCCGGGGCCGGCGTCGAACAGCACATAAAACTCGGCCGCCGGTTTCTTGAACGTCACGGTCGAATCGGCGCCGAGCTTGCCCGGCAGCAGAATGGTTTCGTCGTAACCGATCACATCGAGGGTCACCCCCGGCGCGCCGCTGCCGTCGGAAAAGCCGCCGGTGCATTTGATCTGCTCGGCATCGACGGCTTTGCATTCGCACATCGGGTTATGGGCCAGGGCGCCGGCGCTGAAACCTGCGCAGAGCATCAGCAACGCGGCACGCAACCGCAGGCGGGAAGGGCGTTGAACGCGGTTCATGGTTTGGCTCCTTGTTGGTTCAGCCAGGCGAGGGTGGCGGGGGAGGCCTGGCTCAGGGGAATCGAGGCCTGATGCATGCTGCCGTCCCAGCCTTCCATGGTGATCCACAGTTCGGCATCGGCTTTGGTCTTTTCCGCCACCGGCAATTGCGCGCCCATGCGATACGGCGTGCCAAAGAAAATCACCCCGGCGGCGCGCAGGCTGCGCGGTTTGCCGATGCGCAGGTAGGTGGCCTTGACCTGTTCGACACAGGCGTCGCACAGGGCAGCATTGAAGTCCTTCATGTAGCCGGCGGGGCCACTCAGACGCGGCGCTTCGTTGCGCAGTTCGGCCAGGCGCAGGCTCCACGGGCCGACCTGGATTTCGCCGACCTCATGCTCACCGAGGCCGACGTCACCGCGAAACAGCGCGGCATCGGCGAAATACTTGGGCATGAAACCCAGCGGAATCAGCAGCAACAGGGCGTTCAGGTGAAAGCGCCATTTGTGCCAGAAGCGGCGCAGGGCGGACGGTTGGGCAGTGCGGTTGGACGGGCTCATGGGCTGACCTCCGCCGGTTCACGGCTGACGCGAGGGCTGCGGGCCTTTTTATTTTCGCGCTTGAGGGCGTTGGCGGTGGCCAGCGCGGTGCGCTTGGTCCAGATCAACAGGCCGCTGAGGACCATCATGCTCAGCAGCAGGCCGAAGAAGAACCAGATCAGTTTGATCCACAGACCGCCGAAATCACCGGTGTGCAGCGGGCGCATCGACTCGGTGACAAACTCCAGCGAGGAACGGTCAGTCAGCAGTCGCGTGGCGGCCATCTCACCGTTGTACGGGTTGAGCGTGGCGGTCTGGAACATCAGTGGGTACCAGCCGCGACCGCCAAGGCTCAAGTGACTGTAGGCATTGCCCGGCAGGCTGACGAAGCTGACTTCCAGCCCGGGGATGTGCTGTTCGGCGATCTGTACCGCGCGATCGAGGCTGATTCGTGGGGGAGGACTGGCGTCGCTCGACATCGGAACGCTTTCCCGGGACATGGCGGGAATGATCGGCTCGCTGCTGATCGACACCTGGTTGTCGGCCAGAATGGCCTGGATCAAAAACCAGGTGCCGGTGATCGAGATCACCGCGATGAACCAGATCGACCAGATGCCGCTCAGTCGATGGAAGTCGCCCCAGAAGATCCGCGCACCGTGGCGAAAACGCAGGGTGGGTTTGAAGAAACCTTTCCAGAAGCGCTTGTACACCACCAGCCCGGTGACCAGCGAAGCGAGCATCGGCAGGCCAAGGAACGACACCAGGTACCAGCCCCAGCTGAAACCATTGGTGAACGGCACCAGCCACCAGCCGTGCAAGGCGCGGGTGAACGCCTTGAAGTTGAAGTCCGGCGCCGGGCCCTGGATCACCCCGGTGTACGGGTTGACGTAGACCGTCTGCGAGCGGCCGTCGGGGTAGCTGACCTCGACGTCGAGGGCGAAGTGCGATTCGTCGGGGCGGCTGATGCTTTCCACCAGCGTCTGCGGTTCGGCCTGTTTGATCGCGGCCAGCACCTGATCGTAACTGAGCCGCGGTGCGTCATCCGATGGCTGGCTGGCGCGCATTTGCGGGTTGGCCAGCCAGACGATTTCCTGGCTGACCACCGCCAGCGTGCCGGTGACACAGACGATCAGGACAAAAAACCAGATCGGCAGCGCGAGCCAGCTATGCACCAGGAACCACAGTTTGGAACGGGATTTCTTCGACATGATTGCGCGTCTTGATTTCGATGAAAGGGCACGCGGCTACGGGCTTCGCAGCGCGGGTGTCCGCAAAAGGCGCGGTCGTGGCTGTTGCCTGTGCGAACGGCCTGCATCTCTATAGGACGGATGAGCCGGGCAAATCCCGAAAGGTGATATGAAAGCAAATGTTTCGCACTTCGCCGATCAAACACGATTCATGAATGCCGCACTCACTGTCAGGCAATTGATGGCCGGTGCGCGCTCTTTATGATGGAAATCACTGGATTCCCCTAGTGAGCCCCCTGATGAACCCCAGAACCCTCTACGACAAACACATCGATTCGCACACCGTGTGCCGCCTCGACGATCAGGGCCATGTGCTGCTGTATATCGATCGCCAGGTGATCAACGAATACACCAGCCCGCAGGCGTTCAGCGGTCTGCGTGTTGCCGGGCGCAAGGTCTGGCGGCCGGGTACGGCGTTGGCGGTGGTCGATCACGTCAACCCGACCACCCCCAAACGAGTGGCGGCGATGCCTGATGCGGGTGGAGCGCGGCAGGTGTCGTATCTGGCGGAAAACTGCCGGGATTTCGGCATCGAACTGCTGGATATCCTCGATAAACGTCAGGGCATCGAGCATGTGATCGCCCCGGAGCAGGGCTTCATTCTGCCGGGCATGGTCATCGCTGCCGGTGACAGCCACACCACCACGTACGGTGCGCTGGGCGCGTTCGGGTTTGGCATCGGTACCTCGGAAATCGAGCACCTGCTGGCCTCGCAAACGCTGGTCTACAAACGCCTGAAAAGCCTGCGCGTGACGGTGGATGGCGAACTGGTGCCGGGGCTGACGTCGAAGGACGTGATCATGGCGCTGATCGGCCGCATCGGTGCGTCGGGGGCCACTGGCTATGCGATCGAGTTCTGCGGATCGACCATCGATGAGCTGAGCGTCGAAGCGCGGATGACCATTTGCAACATGGCCGTAGAAGCGGGCGCACGCGGTGCGTTCATGGCGCCGGACGAAAAAGTCTTTGCTTATCTCAACGGCAAACCCCGCGCACCGCAAGGCGAACTGTTAGCGCGCGGCGTGGAAAGATGGCGTGAACTGCGCAGCGATCCCGGCGCGGTGTTTGACCGCGAAATCCACCTCGACGCCACTCTGCTGGAACCGATGGTCACCTGGGGCACCAGCCCCGATCAGGCGGCGGCGATTGGCGCGCAGGTGCCTGACCCGCAGGCTATCGACGATCCGATTCTGCGACAGGACATGCGCCGCGCCCTTCAATACATGGGCCTGGAGGCGGGGATGGCGCTGCGCGATATCGTCATCAGCCACGCTTTTATCGGCTCCTGCACCAACGCGCGGATCGAGGATTTGCGTGACGCCGCCAGCGTGGTGCGTGGGCGGCAGGTGGCCGGGCATGTGCGGGCGATGATCGTGCCCGGTTCCAGCGCAGTGCGGGCCCAGGCCGAGGCTGAAGGGCTGGCGCAGATCTTCATCGACGCCGGTTTCGAATGGCGTCAGTCCGGCTGCTCGATGTGCCTGGCGATGAACGATGACGTGCTCGCGCCCGGCGACCGTTGCGCCTCCAGCACCAACCGCAATTTCGAAGGCCGCCAGGGTGCCGGGGCGCGCACCCACCTGATGAGCCCGGCCATGGTTGCCGCTGCCGCCATCAGCGGCCACCTCACCGACATCCGCCACTTTGGAGAACGCCCATGAGTCTGCAACCCTTCACGCAAGTCAGCGGCCGGGCCGCGCCGCTGCTCGCGGCCAACGTCGATACCGACGTGATCATGCCCAAGCAGTTTCTCAAGGGTATCGATCGTCAGGGTCTGGATCGTGGGCTGTTTTTCGATCTGCGCTTTCTTGCCGACGGTACGCCCAACCCTGATTTCGTGTTGAACCAGCCAGCCTGGCAGGGCGCGAGTTTCTTGGTGGTCGGGGCGAATTTCGGCTGCGGTTCCAGCCGCGAACACGCGGTGTGGGGGTTGCAGCAAATGGGCATTCGCGCGCTGATCGGCAGCAGTTTTGCCGGGATTTTCTACGACAACTGCCAGCGCAACGGGGTGTTGCTGATCACGCTGGATGAAGCGCAGGTGCAGCGCATTGGCCGGTTGGTGAGTCAGCCTGAAACGGCACTGATCAATGTGGATCTTGAGGCGCAGCAGATCCATCTGGCGGACGGTGAAATCATCGATTTCCAGATTGATGGCTTGCGCAAGACCGCGTTGTTGCTGGGGCTGGATGCGATTGGCAGTACCTTGCAGCGGCGTCAGCAGATCGAGGCGTTCGAGCGCGAACACCTGGCCGCCAACCCGTGGCTGACCTGACACCCCTTTGACCCTGTGGGAGCTGGCTTGCCAGCGATGAGGCCAGCACATCCAACATTTATATTGGCTGAACTGACGCCTTCGCTGGCAAGCCAGCTCCCACAGGGTTTTGTGATGTTTAGGCTACAGAGAAAGATCCTTGAAATGCCCCTGCAAAAACTCCACACACGCCCGCAGCTTTCCGGAGTTGGCCAGCCGCGTCGGGTACACCGCCCAGACATTGGCGCTCTGGCTGTAAGCGGCCAGCACCGGCAGCAGTCGGCCCTGTTCCAGCAACGGTTTCACATCCCACAATGAACGCAGCAACACGCCGCGTCCGTCGAGCGCCCATTGCAGGACGATCTCGCCGTTGTTGGAAGACAGCGGCCCACTGACCCGCACGCTTTCCTGTGTGCCGTCACGATCCAGATGCCAGACGCCGAAAGCGTTGTCGCGCTCCTTGATCACCAGGCAGTCATGCTGTTGCAGATCGTCCAGGGTCTGCGGTGTACCTCGGCGCTCAAGGTATGCGGGCGCAGCGCACAGCACCCGGTGGTTACTCACCAGTTGCCGGCCGATGTGCTGGCCGGGCAGGTCGTCGCCGACGCGGATTTCCAGATCGAAACCCTCGTTGACGATGTCCACCGCGCGGTCGAACAGGTCCAGGCGAATCTGCAACTGCGGGTGAAGCCTGGCCAGCCGCGAAACCGCAGGCGCCACATGGTTGCGGCCGAAACCGAAACTGCTGCAGATGTGCAAGCGCCCGCGTGGGCTGTCGTGAGCGTCGGCGAGGTCGTCATGCAGTTGCTGGAAATCATCGAGGATGCGCAAGGCCCAGCGCTGCACCCGCTCGCCGTCCTCGGTCAGCGACACCCGGCGACTGGTGCGGTGCAGCAGCCGGGTGCCGAGGGTCGATTCGAGAATCTGGATGCGTTTGCTGACGTAGGCCGGGGACAGGCCCAGTTCATCGGCGGCAGCGGCGAAACCGTTCTTGCGGATCACGGTCAGCAGCACGCGCAGGTCTTCGGGCTGGGGCACGGGGTCTTTGTTCTGGGACATGTGGGAACGAGCACTGGCGGCACAAGTCGCCAGCATAGCATCGGCCGTACAGGGCTCGATTCAGCGCAGGAAATCCAGCGCTTCGGCGAGCAACAGTTCGGGCACTTCTTCGGCCAGATAATGCCCGGCCGGCAGCGCCTTGCCACTGACGTTGCTCGCCACATGCTGCCATTCCTTGAGCGGGTCAAAGCAGCGCCCGACTGTGCCTTGCGCACCCCACAGCACCCGCAGCGGCAGGTCAAGATGATGGCCGGCATCGATGTCGGCCCGGTCATGTTCCAGGTCGATGCTGGCACTGGCGCGGTAGTCCTCGCAAATGCCCCGGGCGCTGCCGGGACGTTGCAGGCAACGCAGGTATTCGCTGAACGCTGGTTCGGTGAACGGCGCGAGTCCGGCGCTGCGGCTGCCCATCACGCTGCGCAGATAGGCTGCGGGATCGGCCTCGATCAGGGTTTCCGGCAACGGCGCCGGGCGGATCAGGAAGAACCAGTGCCAATAGGCGCGGGCAAAGGCTTCGTTGGTCTGCGTGTACATGGCCAGGGTCGGGGCGATGTCCAGCAGCAGCATCCGCTGCACCGCAGCGCGGTGGTCGAGGGCCAGGCGATGGCCGACCCGCGCGCCACGGTCGTGGGCCAGAATCGAGAACTGTTCGAAGCCCAGCGTCTGCATCAACTCGAGATTGTCTTTGGCCATTTCGCGTTTTGAATAGTTGCGGTGCATTTCATCGGCAGCCGGTCGGGCGCTGTCGCCATAGCCGCGCAGGTCGGCGGCAACCACAGTGAAGTGCTCGGCCAGTTGTTCGGCAATCTTGTGCCAGATCACGTGGGTCTGCGGGTGCCCGTGCAACAGCAATAACCCCGGGCCGCTGCCGCCGAGGCGATAGGCGATGTCGACGCCGTTGACGTGGCGCTGGTCTTTGACGAATCCGGCAAACATCGGGCTGATCCTTGTTCAGGTGCGGGTGGAATGCATCCTGAAAGTGTTCGGCATTCGGGGCAAGGGTTGAAGCGTGGTGTGGTGGTTCATGAAGTGTGATGTGTGTCGTCAGGGCTGGCCCCTTCGCGGGCAAGCCCGCTCCCACAGTTTTTACTGTGTGACACCCATCGTATAAACAGCGGAGATCCCTGTGGGAGCGGGCTTGCCCGCGAAGAGGCCAGCCCAAACCCTGAAAATCTCAACCCTGACTGAACATCTCCATCGCCCGCTGCTTGATCTGCTCCTCGGTCAGATCCTCCTTGCGCGTGGCGAGAAACCACAGGTGTCCATAGGGATCCTTCAGCGTCCCACTGCGATCGCCATAAAACTGATCCTTGACCTCCGACACCGCTTTCGCCCCGGCATCCAGCGCCCGTTGAAAGGACTTGTCGACATCAGTGACATACAGATGCAGACCGACCGACACGGCATTGTCCGGACCACTCAACGGCCCTTGATCGCACGGTGTGCCGAGCATGATCGCGCTGTCGCCAATGCGCAGCTCGGCGTGGCCGACGCGCCCGTCGGGCATGTCCAGGCGCATGACCTGCGTGGCGCCGAAGGCTTTCTTGTAGAACTCGATGGCTTCGGCGGCCTTGAGGATGCCGAGGTACGGGGTAATGCTGTGATACCCCTCGGGAATGGGTTTGACGCTCATGACGTTCTCCCTGTTTTTGTTCTGCGAGGTATGGCTCCACTGGATTTGTGGAAGATTCACTATAGAACTGTCTGCGTGGCCAGGATTTTTCCCCGACGAGCAGTCAGTCCAGAAAGTGCGCCCCCGGCCCCTGATCACCGAGCACATCGCCCTGATTGCGCAACGGGCAGGCCTCCATCGACAGACACCCGCAACCGATGCAACCGGTGAGCCGGTCGCGCAACAAGGTCAGTTGATTGATCCGCTCGTCCAGTTCGCGGCGCCATTGCTCGGACAGGACTTTCCAGTCCGCCGCTGTCGGAGCGCGGTCGTCGGGGAGTCTCTTCAGCGCCTCGCCAATCTCCGCCAGCGGAATACCCAGGCGTTGCGCGACCTTGATCAACGCCACCCGGCGCAACACTGCCCGTGGATAACGGCGCTGATTGCCGGCATTGCGCTGGCTGGTGATCAGGCCTTTGGCTTCATAAAAATGCAGGGCAGTGACCGCGACTCCGCTGCGCGCGGCGACTTCGCCCACGGTGAGCTGTTTGTGCAGGTTTTCCGGGGTGATCATTTTGCAAAAGGACTCTTGACCTTGACTTAACTAGAGGTTTTACCCTGCAGGCCTTCGAGTCGCAAGACTCGGCTTACGATGAGTGGGGACTTCTCATGCAAACCTCGACGAAAAATCGCAGTTTTACCCAATTGATCGAATTCGAGATCGAGCCGCGCCAGCAACCGGCATTGGTCAGTGCGCTGGCGCAGCAGAGCGAACATCTGGCGCAGCGCTACGCAGGTTTTGTCAGCGCCAGCGTCCAGGTCAGCGACGACGGTCGGCGGGTGCTGAGCCTGTTGCAATGGCAGAGCCGCGAAGCCGGGGAGGCGGCGTTCAGCCGTTTTGAGAGCGGCGAGCAAGATTTCTGGCAACTGATCCGCGCCCATCAGGCGAAGACCGTGACCTTCAATTCATTTCAGGTATTGAGCAGCATCGCCCGCAGTCATGACGATGCGCTGCACTGCAATCTGGTCGGCTAGATCGACAACTGGATCAGGCGTTCACCGTGCAGGTTCTCCGTGAGTCGCCGCTTGTTCACCGCCAGTTCGCCGATCTTGATCAGCCGCGTGCGCGTGACGTTGCGGCTCAGACCGAGCAGCGCGGCGGTGTGCACCTGGTTGTAATGGCAGAAGCGATAGGCGGCGCGCAGCAGGGCGTCTTCGACCTTTTCGTGGAGGGCGCCGGCCTGTTGTTCGAAGAGCTTCTGGAAGGCTCGCTCCAGCAGCGCTTCCGGTGAATCGTCGGCGCTCGACTGCTGGTCGTCCGGGCGCTCGATGCGCAGGTTCGACAGACGCAAATCATCACGCTCGATCACGCCGTTGCGGCAGATCAACAGGGTGTGATGGATGACGTTTTCCAGTTCACGGATGTTGCCCGGCCAACTGTAGCTGCGCAGTTTCTGTTCGGCACCGGAGCTGATGCTGACCCGTCCGTAACCGAGGCGCTGGCTGTAGGCCTCGATGAAATGCCGGGTCAGCGGCAGGATATCGCCGGGGCGGTCGCGCAGCGGACTGAGTTCCAGATTGACCACATTCAACCGGTAGAACAGGTCTTCGCGGAAGTTGCCGGCGTTGATCGCTTTCTCCAGTTGCACGTTGGTCGCGGCCAGCACGCGCACATCAATCGGAATGCTCTTGCGCGAGCCGAGGCGCACCACTTCGCGCTCCTGCAGCACCCGCAGCAACTTGACCTGAATCGCCATTGGCAAATCGCCGATTTCGTCGAGGAACAAGGTGCCGCCATCCGCCTCTTCGAACCAGCCGGCCTTGGCGCTGAGCGCGCCGGTGAAAGCGCCTTTTTCATGGCCGAACAGCTCGGCTTCCACCAGCGATTCGGAAAACGCGCCGCAGTTGACCGCGACAAACGGCCGATGCCGGCGATTGCTCAGGTTGTGGATGTGCCGCGCCACCAGCTCCTTGCCGGTGCCGGTTTCGCCGATGATCAGCACGCTGGCTTCGCTCGGCGCGACCTGCTGCAGATGCGCCAGCAGGGCCTGGGACTTGGGGTCTTCGAAGACCTGTGCGGTGGCACGGATCGACGTCGCCAGAGCGGGTGAGGGCGGAAGGGTCAGCAGTTGCATGGGGCTCGCTCCATTAAAGGCAGGATCAGGAATAGAACGTCGGCACCGGCAGCGCCTGGTTCAGCGCCCAGTCGCCCAGCTCGTGGAGTTTGTAATCGAGCGGGTCGTGCAGGGTCTGCGTGCGCAGGTTGCGCCAGTGCCGATCGAGACGCAGCGAAGCGTGGGTCGAACGCGCGCCGGTGACTTCGAACAAACGGCTGCAAATCTCCAGCCCCTGACGACTGGCGGCGACCTTGGCGGTGGCAATCGCCGTGGCCAGATGTCCACGTTCTTCTGCCGTCAGGTTCGGGCCTTGGGCCCAGGCCTCGTCAAGCAGCGCGGCGGCCCGTTCGACCAGCAGGCGGATGCCTTCCAGCGCCACCCAGAACTCGCCGTAATGGGCGAGCACGTACGGGTCTTCACGCACATTGCGGGCTGCGGATTTGTGCCAGAGCCGGGTTTCGCTCAGGGTGTATTGCCGCGCTTCCTCAAACGCACCTTCGGCGATGCCGAGAAACATGTGGGTGAAGGTCAGTTGCGCGATCAGCGGACGCAGGCAGGCGAACGGTGTGCTCAACGGCCCGGGGTCAAGCAGCAACTCGGATTCTTCGACCCGCACCCGTTCGAACGTGGCGCTGCCACTGTCAGTCTGGCGCTGGCCGATGTTGTTCCAGTCGTCGTGCAGGGTGATGCCGCTGCGACCGCTGGGGATCGCCGCGATCAGCAACTTGCCGCCGGCACTTTCGTCGAAGGCCGAAGCGATCAGCATCTGTGAATCGCTGGCGCCGGAACAGAAGCTTTTCTTCCCGGAAAACTCGCGCCAACCGCCGAAATCCTTGACCACGGTGCGGGTGTCGAGCGGGTTGAGGGCGTTGCCCCAGAACCAGTTCTGTCGCGCGGTCTGTTCGAACCACGGCTGCCATTGTTCGGGCCGCGAGAACAGACGCACGGTGGCGAGCATCAGGTGATGAAAGCCGAAGACGTGGGCGATGGAGCTGTCGACCTTGGCGAACTCGCGCACGATCTGCAGGGTTGCGCTCCATGTCGCGCCGAGGCCGCCGTAGCGGGTGGGAATGCTCAGGGCCAGCAGGCCGCTGTCGCGCAGGGCATCGCGCTCGGCCTTCGGCGTACCGCCGCGCTCGTCACGCTCGACGGCGGTGAGGGCGAATTCAGCGGCCAGTTGGCGGGCGGTCTGCAGCGGGGAGAGCAGGGTGCTTTGTGGTTTGGCGGTCACACCAAATCTCCTATGTTCTACAGCTTTCCTGTAGGAGCTGCCGCAGGCTGCGATCTTTTGACTTTGATTTTTACAAGCAAGATCAACAGATCGCAGCCTTCGGCAGCTCCTACAGTGGACGTTTTAGGCCTTTGCCTGGGTGGGCAACACATCGTTGGCAATCATTTCGCCAAACGGCCCGGTCAGGTTGGTGACGCCGCGTCCGGCCAGGCTCGCATACGGCTCGGGCAGCAGTGGGAACACCAGTTCGGCAAAGCGATAAGCTTCTTCCAGATGCGGATAGCCGGAAAAGATGAAGCTCTCGATGCCGAGGTCGGCGTACTCCTTGATTCGCGCGGCTACTTGCTGCGGATCGCCCACCAGCGCGGTACCGGCACCGCCACGTACCAGACCGACGCCGGCCCACAGGTTGGGGGCGATTTCCAGGTTGTCGCGACGCCCGTCATGCAACGCCGCCATGCGCCGCTGGCCTTCGGAATCGAAACGCGAGAAGGATTTCTGCGCGGCCTCGATGGTCTCGTCGCTGATGTGCTCGATCAGTTTGTCTGCGGCTTTCCACGCTTCTTCGGCGGTCTCGCGAACGATGACGTGCAGGCGAATACCGAACTTCACCTTGCGCCCGTGCCGCGCCGCACGTTCGCGGACATCGGCGAGTTTTTCGGCGACGGCGGCGGGCGGTTCGCCCCAGGTCAGGTACACGTCGACTTGCTCGGCAGCCAGATCATGCGCGGCGTCGGACGAGCCGCCGAAATACAGCGGCGGATACGGTTTCTGCACGGGCGGATAGAGGGCCTTGGCGTTCTGTACTTTCAGGTGTTTGCCTTCGAAATCCACCGATTCGCCTTGCAACACCCGGCGCCAGATCCTGAGGAATTCGTCGGTGACTTCGTAGCGTTCGCTGTGGCTGAGGAAGCTGCCGTCGCCACGGTTTTCGTCGGGGTCGCCGCCGGTCACCACGTTGATCAGCAGACGACCGTTGGACAGTCGATCGAGCGTCGCCGCCATGCGCGCCGAAACGGTTGGCGAAATGATCCCCGGGCGGATCGCTACCAGATAACGCAGGCGTTCGGTCAACGGCACCAGCGCCGAAGCGATCACCCACGAGTCTTCGCAGGAGCGCCCGGTGGGAATCAGCACGCCGTGGTAACCGAGACTGTCGGCGGCTTGCGCCACTTGTTTCAGATAATTCAGGGTGACCGGGCGCGCGCCTTGGGTGGTGCCGAGGTAATGGCCGTCGCCGTGGGTCGGCAGGAACCAGAAAACATCCATGAACAGCTCCTTAAGCGATTTTCAGCAACGGTTTGATTTGCGTGCCGAACAGCGGCGCGGCGCGTTCGGCGGCCAGGCGGATCCGCGCTTTCAGCGGTTCGCTGGTGATCTGGTAGTTGGCGAAATCGGCCTCGGTGGCGTACACGCCAATGGGCAGGGTCACGGCCTGGAAGAAACTGAACAGCGGCCGCAACTGATGATCGAGCACCAGCGCATGGCGCTCGCTGCCGCCGGTGGCGGCAAGCAGCACCGGGGTGTCGATCAGCGCGTTGAGGTCAATCAGGTCGAACAGATGCTTGAGCAGGCCCGGGTAGGAACCGCGATACACCGGCGCGGCGACGATCAGCAGATCGGCCTGTTCGATGGCTTGCAGTTCGGCCTCGACCTCGGCGCTCAGCTCCTGACGCGACAGGGCACCACCCAACGGGCGGGCGATGTCACCGAGTTCGATCAGATGACTCTCGATCGGCAAGTGTCCGGCCAGTTCGGCCAACAGCGCTTGGGTCAGCACCAGCGTGCGCGATGGACGCCAGGTGCCGCCGGAGAGGGCGACGACTTTCAGGGGACGCGACATGATCAGTTCCTTTTTATCAACAGTTGCTCAGCGAGCAGTGAGTAAGTGCCAAGGCTTGAGCAAGCGCTGTACCAATTCCTGAGAGCCCCGGTTTACTTGGGTCTTAGCGCTCTGGCGTGAGTCGGTTGTGCAGATATCAGGCGGGTTTGCTGATCTGCTGTTGCCTGGGCAACAGTTGCTGGAGCAACAGTTGTTCGCCGTGTGCAGGGATTTATAGCGGCTGCTGTTTATTCCGTAAAAGAACGTTAATCGATATTTATAGATCGTTAAGAGATATGTCGCCGATCAAGCTGAAATCCTGATAGCCACTATTGAGAGCGTTGATTTTTGCCCGGAGAGGCGCGGGCGTAGCCTTTGTCCATCGACTACCACCGCTCGCCAGGACGCTCCCCATGAATCGTTTACTGACTGTTTCGCTGCTGCTCGCTGTCTCCGTACTCGCCGGTTGCGCGAGCCACGTTTCCCCCGAACAACGGCCGTACACCGCCGAAGAAACCCGCGAACTGGCAATGGAAGCGCTGAACCGCAGCGGCTTGTCCTTCGACGAATATCACGCGAAGAAAGCGGCACTGCTGGGCGAATCGCAATTCGACAAGAAAGCTGAAATGAGCGCCGGACGTGCGATACAGCTGCACGGTCGTCCAAGTTAATCGAAAACTGTACTGCTCGTATTTTCGCGTAACTGTCCGTGGGTTTGCGGGCTGCCGTGCGATAGGGTCAACACCTGAATGACCCCGACGGATTGCTCCCATGACCCTCTCGCTTGATCTGCTGTTGGGCTTTGCCCTGTTTGCCCTTGTCACCTCGATCACACCGGGGCCGAACAACACCATGTTGCTGGCGTCGGGCGTGAACTTCGGCTTCAACCGCACCATTCCTCACATGCTCGGCATCACCTGCGGTTTCTTCGTATTGGTGGTCGCGGTGGGCTTTGGCCTGGGCGCGGTGTTCCAGACTTACCCGATTCTCTACACGGTGCTGCGCTATCTCGGCGCTGCATATCTGTTGTACCTGGCGTGGAAAATCGCCCACTCGGGCCCGGTCGGCGAGGGCGTCGAAGGTGAGGCCAAGCCGATCAGTTATCTCGGTGCCGCCGCGTTTCAGTGGGTCAATCCCAAGGCCTGGATCATGGCCATCGGTGCCATCAGCACCTACACGCCGATGCAGGGTTATTTCACCAATGTGGTGGTGATCGCCGCGGTGTTCGCCATCATCAACCTGCCCAGCGTCGGCGTCTGGGCAGCGTGCGGCACGCTGCTGCGTAACGTGCTGAAGGACCCGCGCTGGTTGCGCGCGTTCAACTGGGGCATGGCGGCGCTGTTGGTGATTTCGCTGTACCCGTTACTTCTCGAAAGCTTTCACTGACGCATTGCTTCAACCGCCGGCCCGATGCCTGTTAAGCTCGGCTTCAGGAGCGTTCCTACGCACTTTTAAATGAAGTTGTTCTTCTTTAACGGCATCCGATCAGGTATTGATGACGGTCTCGAACCCAGGCGCAGCTCACAAGGCTGCGCTGTGCCGTTTGCAGACACGAGCCTCCTGATCCCGGAACACGCTCTGCGAGTCTTTTATGAATAAACGTCCGTTGTATTTCGATTACGCCGCCACCACCCCGGTGGACGAGCGGGTCATCCAGGTGATGATCGATTGTCTGGGTTTTCACGGTAACTTCGGCAACCCGGCGTCCAGCTCCCATGCCTTCGGCCAGCAGGCCCGGCACACGGTCGAGCAGGCCCGTCGGCAAGTCGCCGAACTGGTCGGCGCCGAGGCTGCGCAGATCGTCTGGACCTCCGGCGCCACCGAATCCAACAACCTCGCCCTCAAGGGCGTGGCCCAGGCGCGCGGCGTTGCCGGCGGCCACATCATTACCAGTCAGATCGAACACAAAGCCATTCTCGATACTGCCCGGCAATTGCAGGATGCCGGCGTCGCGGTGACCTATCTGGTACCGGACGCCGAAGGCCTGATCACCCCGCAGGCAGTCAGCGAAGCCATGCGCGACGACACCTTTCTGGTGTCGCTGATGCTGGTCAACAACGAACTCGGCACCCTCAACGATATCCCGGCGATCGGTGAAGTCGTGCGCGGCCGTGGCGCGTTGTTCCATGTCGATGCCGCGCAGGGCGCCGGCAAAGTGGCGATCGATCTGCAGCAGTGGCCAGTGGACTTGATGTCGTTTTCGGCGCACAAGCTCTACGGCCCCAAGGGGATCGGCGCGTTGTATGTCGGCCCACGCGCGCAGCAGCGCTTGCAGGCGCAGATTCATGGCGGCGGCCACGAAGGCGGGCTGCGCTCCGGGACTCTGGCGACGCATCAGATCGCCGGCATGGGCGCGGCATTCGCCTTGGCGGCAGCCGAATTCGATGCCGAGAAAAAGTCCATCGTGGCGCTGCGTGAGCGGTTGCTTGAACAGTTGCTGAGCCTGCCGGGCGTGCGCCTCAACGGCAGCGCCAGCCAGCGCATCGCGCACACGTTGAGCCTGACCTTCAGCGAAGGTGAATTCAACAGTGCGGCCTTGAGCCAGTCGATCGCCTTTTCCGCGACCTCGGCCTGTAACTCGGCGAGCAACACGCCTTCTCACGTGTTGCTGGCACTGGGACACGACGCCCGGTTGGCCGGTCGCACCATTCGCCTGAGCCTCGGCCGTTTCACCACCGCCGCCGATGTCGATCAGGCGGCAGCACTGATCAAAGGCGCCTGCGCCAGTGCCCCGGCATTCTGGGCCACAGGGCTTTAACCAGCCGTTTGCACGGCTACGAACAATAACGATGAAGTGATTGGCAGGAGACATGATGAGTACCCAGACTTTGACCGAAGGAACGGTTCCCCAGCGCCTGGCGCACACCCGTGAATTGATGCGCCGCGAAGGCATTCATGCGTTGCTGGTGCCATCGGCCGACCCGCACCTCTCGGAATACCTGCCGGGTTATTGGCAGGGGCGGCAATGGCTGTCGGGCTTTCACGGTTCGGTCGGCACTTTGATCGTGACTGCTGATTTCGCCGGAGTCTGGGCCGACAGTCGTTACTGGGAACAGGCGACCAAGGAACTCAAGGGCAGCGGCATCGAGCTGGTCAAGCTGCAACCGGGGCAGCCGAGTCCGCTGGACTGGCTGGCGGAGCAGACACCTGAAGGTGGTGTGGTGGCGGTCGACGGTGCGGTGATGGCCGTGGCTTCGGCACGTACTCTGAGCAGCAAGCTTGAAGCCCGCGGCGCGCGTCTGCGCACTGACATCGACCTGTTGAATGAAGTCTGGGCTGATCGTCCGAGCCTGCCGAACGCGCCGATCTATCAGCATCTGCCACCGCAAGCGACGGTCAGCCGTGGCGAAAAACTCGCCAAACTGCGCGAGACCCTGCAGGAACGTGGCGCCGATTGGCATTTCATCGCCACTCTCGATGACATCGCCTGGCTGTTCAACCTGCGCGGCGGCGACGTGTCGTTCAACCCGGTGTTTGTTTCTTTTGCGTTGATCAATCAACAGCAAGCCACGCTGTTTGTGGCCTTGAGCAAAGTCGATGCCGAGCTGCGCGCGGTGCTGGAGCAGGACGGCGTGACTCTGCGCGATTACCGCGAGGTCGCCGACGCCTTGCGCGCCGTACCGGGTGGTGCGAGTCTGCTGGTGGATCCGGCGCGAGTGACCAGCGGTTTGCTGGATAATCTCGACAGTGCAGTGAAACTGGTTGAAGGCCTGAACCCGACCACTCTCGCCAAATCGCAGAAGAGCGAGGCCGATGCACAGCACATTCGCAAGGCCATGGAACAGGATGGCGCGGCCTTGTGCGAATTCTTCGCCTGGCTGGAATCGGCCTGGGGCCGTGAACGCATCACCGAACTGACCATCGACGAAAAACTCACCGCTGCCCGTGAGCGCCGTCCGGATTACGTGTCGTTGAGCTTCAACACGATTGCCGCGTTTAACGCCAATGGCGCGATGCCGCACTATCACGCCACCGAAGAAGAGCACGCGGTGATCGAGGGCGACGGTTTGCTGCTGATCGACTCGGGCGGCCAGTACCTGGGTGGCACCACCGACATCACCCGAATGGTGCCGGTCGGTACGCCGACGGCTGAGCAGAAGCGTGATTGCACTCGCGTACTCAAAGGCGTGATCGCGCTGTCGCGGGCGCAGTTCCCGAAAGGCATTCTGTCGCCGTTGCTCGATGCCATCGCCCGCGCACCGATCTGGGCTGAAAACGTGGATTACGGTCACGGCACCGGTCATGGCGTCGGCTATTTCCTCAACGTGCACGAAGGCCCGCAGGTGATCGCCTATCAGGCCGCAGCGGCTCCGCAAACGGCGATGCAACCGGGGATGATCACCTCGATCGAACCAGGCACCTATCGCCCGGGGCGTTGGGGCGTGCGCATCGAGAACCTGGCGATGAACCGCGAGGCGGGGAGCAGCGAGTTCGGTGAGTTCCTCAAGTTTGAAACCTTGACCCTGTGCCCGATCGATACGCGCTGCCTGGAGCCATCCTTGTTGACGCAGGAAGAGAGGCAGTGGTTCAACGCCTACCATGCTGAAGTGCGTGAGCGTCTGAGTCCGTTGCTCGATGGGGCCGCGCTGGAGTGGCTGAACACGCGCACAGCGGCGATTTGAATGGCTGAAACCCGGGCGCTGTTGGCAGCACCCGGGTTCCGTGGTTTTTCTAAGTTTGGCGCAGGGCTTCTTCGACGAAGTCGAGGCGGTCCTGTCCAAAGAACATCTGTTTGCCGATAAACATGCTCGGCGCGCCAAACACCCCGCGTTTAATGGCTGTTTCAGTGTTGTCCTTAAGGGCTGCCTTGACCGTCTCGTCGTTGGTCAGGGTCAGGACTTCATTGGGATTGAAGCCGTGCTCGCTCAATACCGCAGCGACAGTTGCCGGCTCATCGAGAGGGCGTCCCTCCACCCACAATGCCTTGAACAGACAATCGATAAATGCGTGAAAGCGTTCCGGTTGGCGCAGTTGTATGCCGGTGACCGCGCGCATCAGCATCAGTGTATTGATCGGAAAATGCGGATTAAATTTCAGCGGCACGCCGTAACGTTTGGCGTAGCGATCCAGATCCTGAAACATGTAGCGGCCCTTTGCCGGAATCATTGCCGGCGATGCGTTGCCGGTCGCCTTGAACACGCCGCCCAGCAGCATCGGGATGTAGATCAGCCGGCTGCCGTTCTCGGCACAGATCTTCGGCAACTGGGTGTAGGCCAGGTATGTGGCAGGGCTGCCGAGGTCGAAATAGAACTCCACGGTTTTCGTCATCTTCGCTGCTCTCTGATTATTGTTATGGAGGAGGCGGGGCTTACCAGCGTTCGTTCCATGGGCGCAGATCCAGCTCGAAGGTCCAGGCATCCCGTGGCTGACTGTGCAGGTACCAATAGTTTTCGGCGATGTGTTCGGGATTGAGAATACCGTCCTGATCCTTGGTCGCGTACTTCTCCGGGAAACTGTTGCGAATGAAGTCGGTATCGATCGCGCCATCGACCACTACATGGGCGACGTGGATGTTCATCGGCCCCAACTCGCGCGCCATGCTTTGCGCCAGTGCACGGATACCGTGTTTGGCGCCGGCAAACGCGGCAAATCCGGAAGCACCGCGCAGACCGGCGGTGGCGCCAGTGAACAGAATGGTGCCGCGTTTGCGGGTGACCATGCGCTTGGCCACTTCGCGGGCATTGAGAAAGCCCGAGAAACAGGCCATTTCCCAGATCTTGAAATACTTGCGCGCAGTTTCTTCGAGAATGCTGCAAGGCACGTTGGCGCCAATGTTGAAGACAAACGCCTCGATCGGGCCGAGGCGGGTTTCAATCTCTTCAATCAGCGCAATGACGTCTTCTTCCTTGCGCGCATCGCAGGCAAAGCCGTGAGCTTCGCCGCCCTCGGCCTGAATCGCCTCGACCAGCGGCTGCAATTTGTCGGCACTGCGCCGCGTGACGCAAGCGATAAAACCTTCCTTGGCAAAGCGCTTGGCAATCGCTCCGCCCGTGGCATCACCGGCACCAACCACTAATACGACCTTCTTGTTATTCATGGGTGAATCCCTTTAGTAAACGATCGTTAAGTGAACGAACGTTATGCTAGGATCCGGACAACGTCAAGGTGGTCGATCAAGAGGGTAAGCGCATGCGGTATTCCGCTGGTCATAAGCTGGAAACCCGAGAAAAACTGCTGAGCAGCAGCGCGCTGTCAGCCAAGCGTTCAGGCTTTTCCACAGTTGGTGTCGATGGTTTGATGAAGGCCATCGGCCTCAGTGGCGCAGCGTTTTATAGCCACTTCTCGTCGAAAAACGAGCTGTTCACGGCGATCGTCGAGCGCGAACTGTGTCAGAGCCTAGAGCGACTGGGGGGGCAGGGGACGCAGGATCGTGAGCGGCTGGAACGCTGTCTGAAACAGTACCTGAGCATGGCTCATGTGGAGCAACCTGAATCGGGCTGCGCCTTGCCGACACTGGGCGCGGAAATTGCCCGTTCAGATGATCAGGTTCGCGAGCAGGCAGAGTTGTGGATTTGTCGGTTGCACGCCAGTTGGGCGCAGATCCTGGAAAGCGACAGCCTGGCGTGGGCGATTTTGTCGCAATGCGTCGGAGCGTTGGTGGTGGCGCGGATGCTGGTGACGCCGGAGATTCAACGGACGGTATTGAAGTCCAGTCATGCGGAAATCGGGCGTCAACTGGCTGCTCGACAAGGCGAGCAGCCAGCATGATTCATTTGCAGATGACGATCATGCTACGGCTTGTGTAGCCGGCCGGATTGAGTCCGAACGGATAGTCGCCGGGCTCTTCCACGGCGTCCCCTGATTTGGCGATGACTTTGTAGCCCTTTGGGGCGCAAGCATTGGCGGCACTGGTGTAGCACTTGTCCCAAGAGGACGACAGCCCGGAACAGTTAATGTGCAGCCCTTTTTTACCGTGCTTCACTTGGGTCTTGGAGGTGGCTGCGCACCCCGCTACTGCCAATACAGCGATCAGTATCAAAATTCGTTTCATTACCGTCCTTATGGTAGCCACGAGTCTGGCGCTCGGGTCTGCCTGTATTCGCCTGCGCTTTAAGCGGTTCGATATCCCTGTCCGAAAAAATCCATGCCTGGCACTGAGTTAAGGGGCCTAAACATGGCCTAAATGAACGCCAATTGCCAGACCTTCGTCAAATCCTGTTTCAATCTGCCGCTACAACGGGTTTGGCGCTACTGCCCATGGTCATGGTTGCCCCGACGGAGGCCAGAATAATGCACAGGATCGCCATCCATTGTGACAGCGTGAGGTACTCCTGCAGGAATAGCAGCCCGGACAACGCGCCGAAGGCTGGTTCGATGCTCATCAACGTCCCAAAGGTGCGGGCTGGTATGCGGGTGAGGGCGACCATCTCCAGCGTGTAGGGCAAAGCAGTCGAGAGGATGGCGACTCCGATGGCCACCGGGATCAGCGACGGGGTGAGTAATGCCGCACCGGCATGCACGATGCCGATCGGGGCGACAAACAGTGCGGCAATCATCACGCCCAGGGCCGCAGTCGTTACGCCGTTGTCGGCACCGGCCTTTTGGCCGAACAGAATGTACAACGCCCAGCACACGCCGGCGCCCAAGGCATAACCGGCACCAACCAGATCAATTCCCGTGGATGTCGCTCCGGTGGGGATCAACAGCAGCAGGCCGACCGCTGCCAGGGCAATCCAGAGAAAGTCGATTGCGCGGCGCGAGGCATAAATGGCGACGGCCAGCGGGCCAGTGAATTCGAGTGCGACTGCGATCCCCAGTGGCACGGTGCGCAGTGACATATAGAAGAGGAAGTTCATTCCGCCCAGCGCCATTCCGTAAACGATCACCGTGCGCAAGGATTGAGCGGTCAGCCTGGCGCGCCACGGACGCAGCAGTAACAGCATGATCACGCTGGCGAAGACCAGGCGCAGGGTGGTCGTCCCTTGGGCGCCAACCACCGGGAACATGCTCTTGGCCAGAGAGGCGCCGGACTGGATGGAAGCCATGGCGATTAATAACAGGCCAACCGGGAACAGCATTGAGGCCAGTGAGCGAGGTTGGTCAGTCATTGCGAGGCATCATCCGAAGGTGAGAGCAGGGTGTTGATTTAGGTGTTGGGCAATATACTGCGCATTCGCTGACGTTGCGTCTATATATAAGCAGGCTTTTTCGGTGCATTGATAGAAAACTGAAATTAACAGTTGACGGCAGATTCAGGAGGTCTATAATTCGCCCCACTTCCGGCGCAGTCGAAACGGAAAACTCCTTGAGATTCAATGAGTTAAGCAGTTTTCGACAGCC